>NZ_KB908131.1 GCF_000382345.1 Massilia niastensis DSM 21313 | reverse complement strand
CTCGCTTCGCTGCTCGTCAAGCCAGCGTCGACAGCACAGCTCCGGCCACGAGAAAAATATCGATTAAATCAGCGCTTCCCTAGAGATGCCGATGGAATCCTCACGTGCGCCGTCGAGATCGTGCTCAAGGAAAGCGAGCTGCCTGATGCCGCCCGTGCCCGCGACCACACTACGTTCTAATGCAGGTGAAGCTAGCCGCCAAATTCTTGTCGCCCGAGCCATTGTATCGTGGCCAGGCTGGATAACGGCAGGTCGGACGGGTCAAGACGGTGGAACCGTCGGCTGCGCGTTTGGTCGACACGAGGGCTTCTGGCGGTGTAGTGCCTCTCTCGACCCATGCCTCAAGTACGGTCAGGAAATCCGTACTGCTTGCGCCGGGGCCAGTGAAGCTGTGGGTCACTCCCGGCGACATATAAAACCGCATAAACAAGTTGACGCTCTCGTCCCCCATTGCCTGTACCGTCCGGTTGTAGAGGTCGATACTGCCGCGAGGCTGGACCAAGTGGTCGCTCCAGCCATGCCACAACAACAGCTTGCCGCCACGCGCAGCAAACAAATGCATGTCCGGATTATTGGCGTTCGATTTGATCGACGACGCCAGCCACTGCGGCGCGAACGCTGCTGGGTCATGGGTAAGGATGTCCGCGTTTGCGTCGTTTAGGACAGCAAACCTTGCCCACCCGGTCGCGAACACGCCCAGCATCCCAGTGATCGGGCTCGGGGCAGTACCGAAGTTCCAGGTGGTCCACCCCGACGGATCGGCCTCGGCACCGACGCCGAACTGAAAGGCAGTCGTCACGCCGTTCGCAGTCGGGACCGCGAGACGCCCGTTACTGGTCATCACCTGAACCGTGGCAAGCTGGGCGTCGGACAAGCAAGCGGCTCCGCTGTCCGTACCGCTTGCACAACGCAACGCAACTGGATTGAACGCGCAGTGCTCCGCGTCAGAGATGATACCGTCTGCGAGTCCGTCGCCGCTGTCGCACGCTGCCAGGCGGGCGCTCTCCACGAGAGACACTTTTGCGGGACTCAGCCACCCTGCGCCTCCTCCTGCTGCGATCCGCTTCTGAACTTCGATGCCCTTCTGGTTAACCGCCGAATAGTCGACGACGGGTTCCAGTGCAATGATGCCATCGTAATTGCTCGGGTTGCGCATCGCTTGTTGCAAGGCCTCGCGCCCACCGGTTGACGCACCGAAGAAATATTTGCGTTCCGGACTCGCGTCGTACGCGAGGCGAACGCCTGCCAGGGCCGCATCGTATACCTTGGGTACCGAAGCGAACGCGAAGTTATCGAAACCGGCAGGATTGTTCAGTGCGAAGTCGAAGGATAATGGGTTTCCCTGGTGGCCGGAATCGCTGGCCACAATGGCGTATCCGCGCTTCGTCACCTCCGGGTCGGCAGCGGGAATTGTTCCGTTGTAGGCCCCGCCTCCAAGGTGGATAAGTTTTTTATTCCAGCTCTGTGGGTTGGGAAGGGTAAGCGTGAACCTGGTCGTAGACGCGGCGGACGAGACAATCTCACCGCTCGCGCTGCAGGATTCCGGAGCGGTGGCGGTGGCCGCAGCGACGGAAGCCGCCGTCAACTTGCCGGTGCCGATCGTCTTTCCCACGAGTCCGGCGCACAGTGCACTAAACGTCTGCACCGGAGACGCAGGCGCGATCACCGGCACCTCCTCGTCCTCGTTCCCGCCGCATCCCGCCAGTGCCAGCGCGATCGGTATCAGAACACATGCCTGGATCAACTTCGCGCGCGCTGCGCGCGCACAGGCCAGACCGTTTTTGTTATGTCGTTTCATCATTTCTCCATTCTGGACGTAGAGTCACCGGGCCTGGCCCGAGAGGATCGGACCCGGGGATAGATTCACCGCTGCGCTGCAATGCCTGCAACGATCAGAAGTTGTGTCTCAACCCTGCCAGAATGCCGTTCTGGTTCATGCCTACGCCGACCGTGCCCCCGGCATCCAGAGCGGCGGCGGATAGCCCTTCGTTACGGATATGCCCAATAGACGCATGGAGGGCTGTCCGTTTTGATAAGGCATAAGTCGCACGGATGGCCACTAACGTGGCGTCGTCATTGCTGTTTTTTTGATCGCGGTGCACCACTTCCGCGTCGAGGGTAATCTGCGGGGACATCGGCTTGCTCACGCCGAGGTAAAGCAGGTTCGACTCTACCGAGCCTGTCGCCGCACGGGTCTCGCGGTTGATGATGCCTCCACCTACTTTCGTCGCGCCCAGCATGAAGTAACCATTTACGCCAATGCGCTTGTCGTCATTCTCGCTGGAGGTGAGACCGCCTGCGGCACCGGCATTACCGTTCAGGACGTCGTAAGTGACGTTAACACCGAACCTGGTGCTGTCGTAGCCGAGGAGCGCAGTTACCTGGCGGCAGGCCTTGGAGTTTCCTGGTACTTCACCGGCGCAATTCGTGGCAGCCGGGCCGCCGGCAGCTGAAGCGTCGCGTCCGAAACTATAGGTCGCGCCAATCGTGAAGCCCGAAAAAATTCCGAGGTAGCCGATGGCGTTATCGGAGCGCGAATTCGGCAGGTAGGGATCGAGACTCGCTGTGCCAAAAATGTTTGGGCCAAGCACATCCGATTTAAGGATCGACACATAGGTCATGTTGACCTGGCGTCCGAGCGTAATTGTGCCGAACGCGCCCCTTATGCCCACATTTGCCGCCCGCCCGAACAGCCGCCCGCCCTGCCCCGCCGTTCCGGTGTCAGGCCCCAAACCGTTCTCCAGCACGAAAAAGGCGTGCAGACCATTTCCTAGATCTTCGGTCCCACGGAAACCCAAGCGTGAGGGGAATGCGCCGGTCAGCGACGGCATCTTCGTCACTGAGTCGCCAGCGGCATTGGCGTTGGTGGTGTGTAGCATGCCAGTATCAAGTAACCCGTAAACGGTAACCGAACTTTGCGCCGCTGCGCTGGAAGTGAACACTGCGACGGCGAGAGCAAGCGCCGTCATACTCTGTTTTTTCATTTTAGTCTCCACGTTGTTATGTAATCGATGGTCGGGTATCAATTTTCGGACCAGCAGCCCAAGATGCTTTTTT
Organism: Massilia niastensis DSM 21313; assembly: GCF_000382345.1. GTDB lineage: Bacteria > Pseudomonadota > Gammaproteobacteria > Burkholderiales > Burkholderiaceae_D > Telluria > Telluria niastensis. The sequence goes on along the minus strand of NZ_KB908131.1, from coordinate 32,456 downwards.
ATGCCGCCGTCTCTCGCAAATCAGTTTCAGCCTTCCTGCGGGGGTTTAACCTTGTTTGTCCGGCCATCCACGAAGGCGGACAGACGCTGCTGCGTTGCCGGATCGCTCTGCGCGACGGCGGCGATTAATGCTTCAGTCATCAAGCCGTCCTGTATCGACTGATCGGCGATACGCGGCAGGACATGCATGACTCCGTAGTTGGTCAGCGGCGCATTTCCCGCTATCTTCGCGGCCAATTCCAGTGCCTTGTCGAAGCCTTCGCCCTGCCCGACAAGATATTGAGAAATACCAGCCTGATGGCCCTCCGCGGCATTGAGCACACGTCCGGTCAGCATCATGTCTGTCACGCGATGCACGCCGATGAGGCGAGGAATCCTGACCGAACCACCGCCTCCGAGAAACAGACCCCGCTGGCCCTCCGGGAGGGCATAGAACGCCGAATCCTCAGCGATCCGGATCTGGGTGGCGGCGGCAATTTCCAGGCCGCCGCCGATGACGGCACCCTTGAGCACAGTAATCACTGGCACTGGGCCGAACTGGATACGCTCGAACGCCTCATGCCATCTGCGCGAGTGAAACATCGCCTCGCCGGCGTTGCGTCCCCTTACTTCGGACAAGTCGAGTCCTGCACAGAAATGCTCGCCGATCCCCTGGAGTACGACGACCTTCACGTCTGGCGTAAGGTCACTGAAAAAATCGCGCAACGCGCGGATGGTGTCGTCGTTGATTGCGTTGCGTTTGGCCGGACGATTAAGCGACAGTAGTGCAATCGGACCGCGGTATTCGATCGACAGCATGTCGGGGGTATTGGTGTAACTCATGAGATTTCCTGTGAAATGACTAGCGCACGTTAGAAAATGCCGGCTGGCGGCGCGGCAGGCCCATGATCGCGCGTGCCTCGGCCGGCGTCGCTGGTTCCATGCCGAGGTCGCGGATGATGCGCACCAAGCGCTCCATCAGTCGCACGTTGGTTGCGAGTTCGCCATGGGAGTAGTACAGGTTGTCCTCGAGACCGGTACGGGCGTGGCCTCCGAGCAGCAAGGCATTCACACCCGAATGCAGTTGGGCCGGGCCGATGCCGCTAACGCCGAAAATGCAGTCCTTCGGCAGCAGATCGACCATGCTTTGCAGGATACGTGGCGTATAAGGCATGGCATTCTGGAACCCGCGGTGTGCACCGAGCACCAGGTTGATGAAATACGGTGGCTCGTCCAGGCCGCTGCCGATCAGGGTAGCCACGTCCTGCAGGATATGGGTCGGGCTGAACACCTCCCATTCCGGTTTGATTCCGAGCTCCTTCATCTTCGTTGCCAGTTCCAGGCAGCGCGATGGCGGCGTATTCATCAGGATTTCACGGCCTTCGAAGGTCGCGTTGATCGTCGTGGCGTCAAGCGTGCACATCTCCGCGCCCGCCTCCAGTCCCTTCAGGCGCTCGTCCCACATGATTTCCCAATAACCGTTTGGTCCCTGGCGCACCATGTCGCCGTTGACGCCGCCACCGGTCGAGTTGTTGATGATGATGTCGCACTTGGCCCGGATGCGCTCATTGATGTCGCGGTAAATCGCCGGGTCGCAGGTGGCGCCATCGTCAGGCCGCCGTGCGTGGACCGCGACGACGCTGGCCCCCGCGTTATAGCAATCGTAGGTATCGCGAGCGATCTCGTCCGGCTGCGTAGGCAGATGTGGATTTTGCTGCTTGCTCGCCATGCCGCCGGTGGGGGCGATCGTGACGATGATTTTTGGCGTTTGCATGCTGAGTCCTTTCAATGTTGCCGGTACCGCGACACGGGTCCCGGTGGTACGTATGGTTGCTAAGGCAGTGTGGTTCCGGCCTTTGCTTCGACTAATCCGAGAAGCAGTGCATCGCGCGTTGGCGCCAGCAGCGCCTGGTCACGGCCCGTCAGGAGCTCGTCGACACCCGCGCAGATCTTCTGTTTCAGTTCCTCGGTAATCGCTGGGGTGCCAAGGTCCGCCCACCAGCTTTCAATCGGCGGGCCAAGATGGTCGAGCACGTGGCCGATTCCACCTTCTCCGCCCGACAAGTGCAGGTTCAGGAAGGGGCCAATCAGTGCCCACCGCAGGCCCGGCCCATAGGCGATCGCTGTATCGATATCGGCGACGGTGGCTACACCCTGATCGACTAGGTAAAAGGCTTCGCGCCACAAGGCTGCCTGCAGGCGGTTGGCGATATGACCCTTGACCTCCTTGAGCGCATGGATCGGGCGCTTGCCGATCGCCGAATAGAAGGCCATGGTGCGTTCAATCGTCTCGCTTGATGTCAGTGCACCGCCGATCACCTCGACCAGAGGGATCATGTGCGGGGGATTGAAAGGGTGGCCCAGGATGACGCGTTCAGGGTGAGTGCAAGCTCCCTGCACCAAGCTCATCAGGAGACCGGAAGAACTCGACGCCAAGATCACCTGTTCCGGTAACAGTGCATCCATGTCGCGAAACAGTGCGACCTTCAGGTCTTCCCGCTCCGGGCCGTTTTCCTGGACGAAGTCGACGCCGGCCAGGGCTTCGGCCAGGTTGGCAGAGAAGCGCAACCGCTCTAGCGAGGCTCCTTCGGCCAGACCCATTTTTTCCATGCTCGGCCAGTGTCGGCATACGGCCTCGCGCAGTTTCGCTTCAGCCCCCGGCATTGGATCGGTGGACGAGACGTCGAAGCCGCGCGCGAGGAAGTAGGCTGTCCAGCTGGCACCGATAACACCGGTCCCGACGACGCCTACGCATTTGATGTCGTTATTCGCTTCCATGGTGGTCCTCATGCAGTCTTCTTGTTCAGGCCGAGATAGGTATCGATGACCCTCGGATCGTTCGCCATGTCGCTCGCCGGCCCTTCCATCACGACCTCGCCGGTCTCGAGCACATAAGCGTAGTCGGCGGCCTGCAGCGCGGCACGTGCGTTCTGCTCGACCAGCAAAATCGCGACCCCGGTTTCCTTCAGGCGCACGATGATGTGGAAGATCTCCTTGACGATGAGCGGCGCAAGACCGAGGCTTGGTTCATCGAGCATCAGCAAGGCTGGCTTGGCCATCAGGGCGCGCCCCAACGCCACCATCTGGCGCTCCCCACCGGACATCGTCCCCGCAGCCTGCAGGCGCCGCTCGCGCAGGCGTGGAAACAGGTCGTAGACGACTTCCAGCTCCTCGGCATATTTCCGGTCGCGACGCTTGTAGCGCGTGTAGCTGCCCAGCAGCAGGTTGTCTTCGACGCTCATCGTGGTAAACAGGTCGCGGCTTTCAGGCACCAGGCTCATGCCATGGGCTACCCGCTGCTCCACCGGCCATGTACTGACATCGACACCGCGCAGCAGCACGGCGCCAGTGGTGGAGGCGTTGGTCGCCAGGGCGCCTGCAATGGCGTTCAACATGGTCGACTTGCCGGCGCCATTCGGGCCGATCACGGTCACAATCTGACCGGCGCCGACGGCGATGCTCGCGCCGTGCAGTGCCTCGACCTTGCCATAGGTAACGTGTAGGTTATTAATTTCGAGAACAGGTGTCTTCATGATCAGTCGATCCCCCCGAGGTAGGCTTCCAACACGGCGGGATCCTGCTGCACCTGCGCCGGCACCCCTTCCGCAATCTTTGTACCGAATTCCATGACGATCAGGCGATCAGTCAGGTTCATCACAAAATCCATGTCGTGTTCGACCACCAGGATGCTCATGCCCTCGCCTTTCAGTTTGTGCAGCAGCGACGCGAGTGCCTGCTTTTCCTTGTAGCGCAGACCCGCCGCCGGTTCGTCGAGTAGCAACAGCGCCGGGTCGCAGCACAAGGCGCGCGCGATCTCCAGGATGCGCTGCTGGCCGAGCGCCAGATTGCCGGCCTTCTCATACAACAACTGGTCGAGTCCAACCCGTTCCAGTTGGCGACGGGCCTCGAAAAGAAGCGCCTCTTCCTCCCCCCGATCCAACCCAAGGGCGCTGGCGAACACACCACATCGGCCGCGCAGGTGGGCGCCGATCGCCACGTTCTCGAGCACAGTCATATCAGGTAGCAGGTGCACGTGCTGGAACGTGCGCCCGACACCGAGCTTCACGATCTCCCGCGATGGCAGCCCGTCGATGCGCGCCAGCGACTCGCCAGTGCGAAAACGAATTTCGCCACTAGTGACCGGCAGCACACCCGTCGCCAGGTTGAACATGGTCGACTTGCCAGCCCCGTTCGGGCCGATCAGCCCGACGATCTCGCCACTGTGCACCGTGAATGACATGTCGTTGACGGCAACTAGCCCACCGAACTGCTTGCGTGCCTTGTCGACGACCAGCAGCGGATAACCGGCCGGCGCCTTCGCTCGCAACGGCAATGGGGCGGCGCTCTTGGGCGCAAGCGCCTCGGGTTGCACGGGCAGGTAGGCTGCGATAAAGGGCCAGATCCCGTTGCGGGCACGTTGCAGCAGCACCACCATCAGCACACCAAAGACGATAATCTCGAAGTTGCCGCTCGAGCCGAGCAGGCCCGGCAGGTAGCTCTGCAACTGATCCTTGAGGATGGTGAGCACGGCCGCGCCCAGGATCGCTCCCCAGAGGTAGCCTGCGCCGCCGATCACGGCCATGAATAGGTATTCGATACCGGAATTGAGGCCAAACGGCGACGGGTTGACGGCACGCTGTAGGTGCGCATACAGCCATCCGGACACGCAGGCAAGAAGCGCCGCGATCACGAAGATACGGATCTTCATCGCCGCCGTATTGGCGCCCATTGCCTCGGCCATTAGGCCGCCGCCCTTGAGTGCACGGATCGCGCGTCCGGACCGGGAATTGAGCAGGTTGCGCAGCAGGACGACGGCGACCAGTACCACTAACCAGATCAGGAAGTACATGCTTCGACCAGAACCAAGGCTAATTTCGAACACGCTGAGCGGCGGGATGCCCGTAATGCCATCGTACTTCCCGAGAAACTCGAGGTTGCCGAACAGGTAGTACAGCGACAAGCCCCAGGCGATGGTACCGAGCGGGAGGTAGTGCCCAGACAGACGCAGCATCATCACCCCGATGAGCAGGGCGGAGACCGCCGTGACGACCAGGCCGCAGGCCAGACCGAGCCACGGCGACAGGCCGTACGCTGTCGACAGGTACGCTGTTGCATAAGCACCGAGTCCAACGAAGGCCGCCTGGCCGAAGGAGGTCAGACCGCCGACACCGGTCAGCAGCACCAGGCCGAGCGCCACGATCGAATACAGGCCGATGTAGTTGCCAAGCGTGACCCAGTAGGCGGGCAGTGGAAGCAGGCCAAAGACTCCGGCGGCCAGCGCCAGGATGATGAGGGGATGGCGCGTCATGCTTCGCCCTCCTCGACGTGCGGATGGCGGATCGAGCGCCACAACAGCACGGGAATAATCAGGGTAAACACGATGACCTCCTTCAGGGCACTGGCGTAGAACGACGAGTAGGCTTCCAGCAGGCCGACCAGCAGCGACCCGAGCGCCGCCAGCGGATAGCTGGCCAAACCGCCGATGATGGCGCCCACAAAACCCTTTAGCGCCATCAGGAAACCGCTGTCGTAATAGACCGTGGTGATGGGCGCGATCAGCACACCGCACAGCGTGCCGATGAGGGAAGCGAGCATGAACGCGAGCCGCCCGGCCGCCGTCGTGCCGATGCCGACCAGTTGCGCACCACGGCGGTTCACCGCTGTGGCGCGCAAAGCCTTGCCCGACAGCGTGCGATCGAAGTACAGGTACAGCGCGCCGATCAGTAGCAGCGCGGCGACGATCACGACGATGCTTTGCCCGGACACCGTCAAGGTACCCATGCTAAACACAGCGGACGAAAACGGTTCGGTGCGCGAGCCCTCGGCTCCGAACATCACGAGGCCGACCCCGAGCATGACAAGGTGCACTGCAACGGCTACGATCAGGAGCACCAGCACTGAGCTTTCCGCCAGCGACTGAAAGGCAAGGCGGTAGAGCATCGGCCCCATCGGGACGACGATGACAAAGGTGAGCAGCAGCTGCAGCAGGGTCGGCATGATAGTGCCCTCAACCGAGCGGGCAACGCCCACTACGATGGCGGGAAGCAGCACGAACTTGACAAAGGACATCGATAGCGCGCGTCCCCGATTGACCTGACCTGCCGGGCTGCGCAGAATGCCATATATATCCCGCAGGAAGGTAGCCACGCCTAGCACGAGCAGCAACAAAGCACTGCCGGGCGACGTGCCAGCCTGGAGGGAGGCCATGGTTAGCGCGCCAAAGGCGACGAATTCACCCAAGGGGATGAAGATGACCCGCGTGATCGAGAACACCAAGACAAGCGCCAGGGCCAGCAACACATACACCGCGCCGCTTGCCACCCCATCCTGGGTCAGAATGGCGAAAATTGAAAAATCCATACCGCTGCCCCGCTGGCGCGACGACGCTGGCCTGACACAATGCGCGCTTGCGCATTACGCCGCCGATCGGCGTCGCCCCCGTGGCCCTCCTTTTTCCAAGTTCATTTTTAAAACTGGTCGGGGACCGCGCGGTATGACTGCCCCTCTCAGGGGCGTGTCAAGCAGCCTGCTATCCCCCGACCAGGGCGACTATTTCCTTCGTTAGTTGCTCTATGCTCTTGTCCGACGTCGACACCGTTAGGTGCGCGAGTTGGTACAGCCCTTCCCTTGCTTCCAGCGTCCCCGAGATGTTTTCCATCGCGTCCTGCCGAAGCTGGGGACTGGCAATGCGCACGTCGTGCTGCGCCGTGACCCGTTCGAAATGCTCCTCGGGTCGCGCCTTCAGCCAGACGTTGTAGAACGAGTGCTGCAGCAGTTCATAGGTTGCAGGTTCGGCCACAATTCCTCCGCCTGTTGCCAGCACCACCTCCGGATAGGTGGCGATGACGCGCTCAAGGCAGAGGCGCTCCAGCTTGCGGAAACCTGCCTGACCAGAGATCCAGAAGATCTCGTTCAGACTGATGCCCGCCTCCCGCTCTATCTCCCGGTTCAGCTCCACGAACGGCACGCCTAGTTGCGCGGCGATGAGCGGGCCTAGCGTCGATTTGCCTGCACCGCGCAAACCGATCAGCGCCAGTCTGCGCGGCGGCGCCCCACCCGCTTTTCGCCCGCCAACATATTCGTTGAGCAAGCTCCGTATTTCGGCAAGCTGTTCAGGCGGCTGGCGCTTGAGAAGCTCGACGATCAGTACATAGTTGCTACCGTAGCGCTCGCTGTCAGAGAGCAGATTTTCGATCGGCAGATTCAGCGCCGTCGCCAGCCGGTACAGCACGGCGATCGAAATGTTGCCATCGCCTTTTTCTACCCGCGACAGGTAGGGCAACGAGATGCCGGACTCTGCGGCAAGCTGCTTCATTGTCATGGCGCGCGCAGCTCGCGCCGCCCGGACTCGCTGCCCCAGCTGCACTGACAGTTCGGCCGTCTCGGGCGCACTGCCCTTGGCTGTCAGTTCATGGACCGGTGGGCGGGCCGGTCCGTCGATCGATGCCGTGCTGCTTGTCCTCCGGGTGCGCGCCGCGCTGCTTGACGCCGTGATCGCTTGTTTATCCGCTGCCATGATCAATGTCCGAAAAAAGCGCACATTGTAAATCCTTGCTACTGCGCCCATCCGGTCCCATTGGAAACACCGGCACTACACACTGATCACGGATGGATCGCCGTCGCGCGCGTACAGGCGATCCACCAGGTCGGCCCGGTTCTTCAGCACGGCGCTTTGGTTCACATAGCCCTTGTCGGTGATTTCCTGCGCATCCACCGAGGCTGGCTGCTCCATGAGGATGGCGCGTACCGGACAAGTCGACGACCCGGTGGCATCGCGCTTGGCGGCCGCCAACGCGCTGCGCACGTGTTCGCGCACACGCGGATGGGCCAGCGCTTCGGCAACCGGTGCGTCGGCCGGCAGGCCCGCCACCTGGCGGCAGGCAGCCAAGTTCGGGAACACAAGTAGGCAGATCTCGTCGCGGTCATGCCCGGTTACGACCACGTCCTGGGCAAGCGGCGCCATCTTTTCGATAGACGCCAGGCGCAACGAGCCGACGCTGACCCAGGTACCGCTCGTCAGTTTGAAGTCTTCCGTCACGCGGCCATCGAACTGCAGGCCCTTCTCGGGCGCCGCCTCGTCCACCAGGCGCACTGCGTCGCCGATCCGGTAGTAGCCATCCTCGTCGAAGGCGGCGGCCGACAGTTCGGGTTGCTTGAAGTAGCCCGGCATTACGTTCGGCCCCCTGACGCGCACTTCCAGCTTGTCGCCGTTGGGTACCAGCTTCAGGCTCACGCCTGGCACCGGCACGCCGATCACGCCCGCCCGGTCTGCCTGGTAATGGCAGTCGGTAGACAACGGCGAGGTTTCAGTGGAACCCCATGCGGTCACCATCGGCACTGCGTAGCCGAGCTCCTGGCGCGAGATCTTGGCCATCGCCTCCCACAGGTGTTGGGGCAAGGCGGCCGCCGCGAAGAACACAACCTGCAGGCGCGAGAAGAACTTCTTGCGCAAAGCGTCGTCGCTGCGCAAGACAGGGATCAGCATGTCGAAAGCGCGAGGCACGTTCAGGTACAGGGTCGGGGCTACGTCGCGCAGGTTCGCCAGGCTGGCATCGAACAACCCGGGCACAGGCTTGCCCGAATCGAGGTACAGCGTCCCGCCATGCGCCAGGATCAAGTTGAAGTTGTGATTGCCGCCGAATGTATGGTTCCAGGGCAGCCAGTCCAGCAGTACCGGCGGCGTCTCTGCCAGGAATGGCCAAACCTGTGCCTTGGCCTGCTGGCTTGCGGTGAGCATGCGCTGCGTGTTGATCACGCCTTTGGGCGAACTGGTCGAACCTGATGTAAACAGGATCTTGGCGACTGTATCGGGACCGATTACTTCAAAGGCCGAGCGTACCTGCTGCTCGTCGACGTGCGCCAGCAGGTCGAGGAACCGGGTCGCCCCAGGCCGCTCTTGTCCGGCACTACCGACGACCAGCAGCGCATCGTGCAGGCCCTCGATCGCGTTCAGAGCGGCAGTGTACGGGCCGGGGTCGGCGACATACAGTACGGCCGGTTCAAGGCGCGCAATGAGCGTCTTGATTTTCGCGTGATCCTTGGAGACCAGCGAATATGCCGGTGAAATGCCGGAATACGGCATTCCGATATGCATGCAAGCCAGCATGAGCAAGCCATGTTCAATGCTGTTATCCGACAACACGACGAGCGGTCGGCTGCGGTCGGCGGCATGGGTCAGCAGCCAGGTTGCGATCCGGTACACCTTGTCGCGAGTCTGGCTGTAGGTGATAGCGGTCCAGTTGCCCCCGGGTGCGCGTTCGACCAGGAAGTCGCGCTCGGGCGCTGTCTGCGCCCACAGTTCGAGGTATTCGCCGATGCAGCGGCGAGCGGGCTCGAGTGGCGTCGGCGAATCGACGAAGATTGCCCCGTCGGCGCGTCGTGTAACGGTTGCAACTGGTGTGGCAAACAGGGTGGGTGCGTTCATCGGCTCGTTCATGGCAGTGGCTCGCTCAGCGGACGTCGATCAGTTTCCAGTTGCCCTTTTCGATGCGCACCAGCGCGCGCGAACGGGCATCGTGGCCGTAATGGTCGTCTGGCGACATGTTGAAGACGCCTTGCGCGCCTGCTACGTCGCGTCCAGTCTCGATCGCCTCGCGCAGGGCTTCCCTGAATTCCGGCGTACCGGGTTTGGCTTTCTTCATCGCGGCGGGCACTGCGGCTGCGAAGATCTGGTAGGCGTCGTAGGCGTAAGCGCCAAACGACGACATTGACCCCGCGCCATATTTCGCCTCATACAGGCGGGTGTACTCCACGCCAGGCCTTTTCGACGGGTGACTGTCCGGGAGCTGCGCCGCCACCACGACCGGGCCGACCGGGAGGATCGTACCTTCAACTGCTTTGCCGCCGACGCGGATGAACTCACGGGTCGCCGTGCCGTGGGTTTGGTATATCTGCCCCTTGTAGCCCCGCTCGATCAGACCCAGTTGCGGCAAGGCGGAAGGCGTGCCGGAGGCCGCGATCAGTACGACATCCGGCCGCGCTGCGACCACCTTCAGCACCTGTCCGCTGACGCTGGTATCGGTACGATTAAAGCGTTCTACCACATTTACTTTGATGCGCGCGCCCTCTGCCGCACGGGTGATCTCGCGCAGCCAGCCCTCACCGTAGCCGTCGGCAAAGCCGATGAAACCGATGGTCTTCACCCGGTTGGCCACCATGTGTTCGACCAGCGCCTTGGCCATGATGGAGTTGTGCTGTGGCGTGCGGAATACCCAGCGGTTTTTCTCGCCCGCCAGCTCGATGGGGGACATCGCCAGGAGTGGCGTACGCGTCTCGTGAGCGACTTCCGCGATTGCGAGCGTCGGCGGAACCGAGGACGATCCGATGATCAGGTCGACCTTGTTCTCGGTGACGAGCTTGCGTGCGTTTTTCGTCGCCTGCGTTGCATCGGTTGCATCGTCCAGCAGGATGTAATTTACTTTTTCGCCGGCGACAGTCGTCGGCAGGAGCGCGACAGTATTCTTTTCCGGGATGCCGAGTGAGGCGCCGGGGCCGGTGGCGCACACCGAAATCCCGACATTGATATCGGCCAGTGCGGGCGCCGATGCTAGGGCGCTCATACACAGTCCGATCGTGAAGGTGAAGCCCACTTTGGTGCTCATGTCGTCTCCTATGGTTGTCAGCGCGGCGTTATCGTTTTTTCCGTTGCCACTGAAAAGACTATACCCAGCCCCCGCTCAAATATCAACTATAGTTTATCTAAATGTGCCCGATTGCCCACATTCCTTGAAGTTTTTGCTATCACGTATATACTATAGTTGTTAAACGGCCGTCATGCCTGCCCTCGCAAAAGGATTTCGATGATCCATTACCACCCGGCGCCATCCAACGCCGGATTCATCCTGCTCGATGTGCTGAAGGGCAGCGAAATAGTCAAAGCACTGCCGCTGGATGCCGCGACGGCCGACCCCGAGCTGGTCATACAGGTGCTGGAAGAAGCTGCCAAGTTTGCCGGCGGGGTGGTGGCCCTTTTAAGCCGGATTGGCGATGAAGAGGGGTGTTCGTTCGGAGCGGAAAAGGTCACCACGCCGCCGGGCGCGCGCGACGCCTACCTGGCGTTCTGGCAGGCCGGCTGGCCTGGCCTCGCTTGCGCCGAGGAAGATGGCGGACAAGGGCTGCCGGCGGTGCTGGCGATGACTCTCTACGAATGGCTGAGCGCTGCAAACCACGGCTGGACGATGGATCCAGGGCTCAAGGCGGCCTGGACCGAACAGGCTTTTCATGCCGTCAGCGATTGCCTGCAGTGTTCGGTGGCCATGGTTACCTGCGTGAATGGGAATCGAGCAGATGGTACGCGATGGAAGGATCGCCATGATCTACGAGAGCACTAACGAAATTCAGGCCATCGACCTCCTATTCCGAAAGGTTGTTAGCGATAGCGGCCACGGACTGACTTCTGTCCTGGACCGAATGGCCGCCGAATCCGGCCCATCTTTATCACCGGCGGCCCGTCGTGTCTCAAGCGCCATCGATGGTTGGCGGGAACTCGCGCATTTGATCGCGGCGGCTGACGAGGGTTCCGTGCAAAGGCTGTATGCGGTGGCAGGCGACTTTCTGCGCGTCACCGCGCTGACACTGATGGCCTGGGCCTGGGCACGCGTTGACGCCCTAGGCGACAGCCGGTTCGCGGACGGCAGTGACGCCTTCTCGCGCTGGGTGCATCTGGAATTGGCGATGCAGCGTGCAATGGTGCAGGCCGCGCAGCAGGTGCCAGCCCCCGACTAGATTCACATTACCAAACGCCGGCCAGTCAATGCGGCGACCATTTTTATTACAACAAAGGAGACCACCATGAACATCAAGTTCCGCACCACGGTTGCCCGCAGCAGCATTCTTATCTTTGCCACGCTCGCTGCCGTGAACGTTCACGCACAGATCAAGGTCGGAGTCTCGATCTCGACTACCGGACCGGCAGCGTCACTCGGTATCCCGGAAAAAAATACTGTCGCCCTCTTCCCCAAGGAAATCGCGGGCCAGAAGGTGCAATACATTGTGCTCGACGACGCTTCCGACGCAACCCAGGCGGTCAAGAATGCACGTAAGCTGATCTCAGAAGACAAGGTAGATCTCCTGATCGGTTCCTCAATCTCGCCTCCCTCGCTCGCCATGCTCGAAGTAGCAGCCGAGACAGAAACCCCGATGATCTCTATCGCCGGCGCCGCGCGCATCGTCGAGCCGATGGATGCCAAGCGCCGTTGGGTGTTCAAGACGCCCCAGCACGACGGCCAGATGATGGCGGCGATCACGCAGCATATGTCCGACAATGGCGTTAAGACGATGGGTTTCATCAGCTTCAGCGACGCCTACGGAGAAGGCTGGTATGGCGAAACCCTCAAGCTGGCGCCGGTACGAAAGATCAAGCTCGTCGCCAACGAGCGCTTCGCCCGTACCGATACCTCGGTTACCGGGCAGGTATTGAAACTCATGTCTGCCAACCCGGACGCGATCCTGATCGTCGGCGCCGGCACGCCGGCTGCGCTGCCCCAGAAAGCCTTGCGCGATCGCGGCTACAAAGGCAAGATCTACCAGACACACGGCGTGGCCAACAGCGATTTCCTGCGCGTCTGCGGCGTCGACTGCGAGGGCACCTTCCTCCCGGTAGGACCGATGCTGGTGGCAGCCCAGCTGCCCGACGCCAACCCAGTCAAGAAGTCGGCGCTCGCCTACATCAACAAGTATTCGGCCAGTTATGGCAAGGACAGTTTGTCGACCTTCGGCGCCCACGCCTGGGATGCTTCCTTGCTGATGCAGGAGGCCGCGAAGGGCGCGGTAGCGAAGGCGAAACCGGGCACCAAAGAGTTTCGTGCGGCCTTGCGCGATGGCCTCGAGAACATCGAGAACCTGCCAGTCTCGCACGGAATCGTCAACATGAGCCCGACTAACCACCAAGGCCTGGATCAGCGCTCGCGAGTGATGGTGCGCATCGAGAAGGGCACCTGGAAATACGTACCGTAAGCCTCCGATACTTTCCAATATTCGAATGGTGCCCGCATGCCGTCCACATCTAGAAACAATCTCATAGACCCGGCGAACCGCTTCGCCTTTACCAACCTGGCCGACATCGCCGCGGCCGAGAGACGCCCCTACGAGGACGCCGTGCCGTTCCCGACCACAAGCTCGTTGCTGGAAGCTGCGGCCGCCACTTATGGAGACGCGCCCGCGCTGCGCTTCCTGGTCGATGCCGACAGCGACGCTCCTCCCCTTGAATGGTCATTCAGCACGCTGTGGCGCCAGGTTAGGCAGGCGGCCAACCTGTACCGCTCCCTTGGACTGAAGCATGGGGAACCGGTCGCGCTATTCGTTCCGCACATTCCCTCCGCCCACGTTGCCCTGTGGGGCGCGCAGCTCGCCGGTTGCGCCTTCCCCATCAACTACCTGCTCAGCGCCGAGCACATTGCCCTGCTACTCAAGACCACCGGCACCCGGATCGTCGTCACGCTCGGGCCCTCAGGTGTGCTGCCGATCAACGCGGAGGTGCGCAAGGCTGTCGACCTTGCCGGATGCGTCGAGCACGTGCTGGAAATCGACCCGGACGAAGCGCAGCCCTGCCCGGGATCGTTCCAGGCGCAGGTACATGACAGCAGCGGTGACCTGGACTGGGATCCCGCCCTGGACCGCGACAGCCTGGCTGCGCTGTTCCACACGGGTGGCACGACGGGCATGCCCAAGATCCTGCGTCATCGCCACCGCAACGAAGTGCACACCAGCTGGTACGCGGCGATGTACTACGGAATGCGACGCGGCGACTGCATCCTAAACGGTTTTCCGTTATTCCACGTAGCGGGCAGCTTTGTGTATGGCCTTGGGCCCCTGGCCGCCGGCGCCGCGCTCTACCTTCCGACCCTAACGGGCATGCGCAACCAGGCATTCGTGCGCAGGATATGGACGCTGGCGGACACCCATCGCATCACCCACCTCGGCTGCGTTCCGACCGTCCTGTCGGCGCTGCTGTCGGTGCCAAAGGAGCCCGGTCAAGCTGACTGCGTGACGGCGGCGCTCAGCGGAGGCTCCGCCCTGCCGACGGAGCTTGCGGTCCGGTTCGAGCAGGAGCACGGTATCCCAGTCCGAAATATTTTCGGCATGACCGAATGCTCCGGGATCGTCTCGATCGAACCCCTGGGTGCACCTCGGCATCCTGGCTCCGTCGGCCTGCGGCTGCCCTACTCCAGGATCGTCGCGGTTCCGCTCGACGCATCTGTCGACGAGGGAGTGGACACGCATTGCGCTCCTGGTGACATGGGGATCCTTGCCATTCGTGGTCCGCACGTGAGCGACAGCTACCTGGACCCAAAGCGCAATACGGGTACCTTTACGCCAGACAACTGGCTCATCTCTGGAGACCTCGGCTATGTCGCGGAAGATGGATACGTGTACCTGACGGGCCGCTCAAAGGACCTGATCATCCGCAGCGGGCACAACATCGAACCCGGTGTCATCGAAGAAGCCTTTCTGAAGCTCCCCCAGGTCGAGACCTGCGCCGCCGTCGGGGAGCCCGACAGCTACGCTGGCGAACTACCGGTGATTTTCGTGACACTGAAACCCGGCGCGCACGCCTCCAGTGCATCGCTGCTGGCCGCTGCAATCTCGCACATCCCCGAGCGGCCCGCGCTGCCAAAGCGCGTGATCATTCTAGACCGGCTGCCGACGACGCCTGTGGGAAAAATCTACAAGCCAACGCTGCGCAACCTTGCCGCCAAGGCAAAGGTGGAAGAACTGCTTGCGACGGTACACGCCCATGCACCGCTCGAAGTAGGCTGCAACGCACAGTCAAATACAGTTGAGGTTACCGTACGATTTGCGGAGCCGGCACTACCCGCAACGATGGCCGAAGCACGCGCCGCACTCGAGGGCCTGCCTGTGCTGGTGCAAATCGGCCCCGAGGGGTCAGACGGCGCGTCAACTTAAACGAGAGGGAAACCGTGCACATCGATTTTTACTTCGACTTCATTTCCCCATTTGGGTATTTCGCTAGCTTGCGCATCGATGAGCTGGCCCGGCGGCATGGCGCTACCCTAACCTGGCGTCCCATCCTGCTGGGCGTGTCCGTGATGAAGGTTATGGGATCGAAGCCACTGATGGAAATTCCGCTAAAGGCCGACTATATCCGGACCGAGGCGGCGCGTTACTGCCGCCGGCATGGAGTGACCTTGGGGCGGTCGCTTGATGCCGCGCCCATGAATCCGCTGCCGGCAGCGCGCGTGTTTAACTGGATCGCGCAAACCTCCCAGGAGGAGGCGCAGGCATTCGCTCGTAGCGTGCTGCGCGCGTACTGGGAGTCGAACCGCCGGCTCGATGATCCTGAGGAGCTTATTGCCGCCGGCCACGCGGCGCAGTTACCGGAGTCGAGGGTACGGGACGCTCTCGAAAATCCGGACGCAAGCGCGAGCTTGCGCACGAGCGTCGATACGGCGATCGCCAAAGGGGTGTTTGGCTCTCCTTTCATCGTGGTGGACGGCGAGCCCTTTTTCGGCGTCGACAAGTTGGAACTCGTCGATCAATGGCTGGCCTGCGGCGGCTGGTAGCTGAAATGGCCGTGCGGTAAGCAGTGGCCAAGCGACAAAGTATGTCCAGCGGTCTGCCCCGTTCGACGTGGGCGTCCCTGTCAGCTGTTAACCCTGCTGGCGTGCCAACATCATTCTTAACCGTTCAGATTGAAAAGAAAGTTCGTGAACATGAAATTTACTAAGAAAAAAGTCGTTCGTTTTTCGCATTGCGATCCAGCCGGAATCGTTTTTTATCCCCGTTACGCTGAACTCTGCAACGAGATGGTCGAAGATTGGTTCAGTGAAGGGCTTGGAGTCAGCTTTCACCACTTGCAGGAGCGCTTGCGCTTGAGCGTTCCCGCCGTCCGTCTGGAGTGTGAATTCATCAGCCCCAGCACGTATGGGGACGTATTGGAATTTTCCCTGGAGGTGCAGGAATTAGGGAAGTCTTCGATGACGCTGGCGATCACTGCCCGCTGTGGCGAGCAGGAACGGGTTCGTTTCTTCTTGAAAATCGTCCTGATTTCACTCGATAGCATGCGGTCAGTAGCCATCGAGGGTGAATGGAGAGACAAATTTTCTGCCTTCTTGGCCTGAAGGGCTCCGGACGACCAACTTTTTTGCGGCTACGTGGCGCAGGGGAGCCTTGAGGCTCGTTGAGAGAAGCAAATTTGTTTGCAGATTCTGGAGGCGTCTCCCCTTGCGCATACCTTTTGCAGATGAATTTCCCCACACTCAAAAGAAAGTAAATTTGTCTACACAGAGCATTGGCAAGTAAATCTGTCTGCTCGCAGCTTTAGCTCGCGACAAGGTGGCATAAGTTATTGAAATCACAAATGAAACACGCTTCCTATCCGCTGTTTCAAACGCCAGGTCGCGTGGTGTACGCGTCATCGAGGTCAGTTCCAACTCGATCTCGCCGGCGCGGTACAGGGCGTCGAAATGGTGCAAATCGGCCTGGCGCGGGAAGACGCAGATGATCTTGCGCACGCGCTTTGCCGCAAGCAAGGCCGCCAGCCCAGTGTCGCCGTTGCCGGCGTTGTTGTTGACGATCGTGAGTCGCGCGCGCCCTGCTCGATCAGCGCGTCGATCAGCGCCGACGGCATGCCCGCGTTGCCGAAGCCGCCGATCATGACGGTCGTGCCGTCTTGCACATCGGCGACGGCGCTCACGAGCGATTCCTAGCTTCAATCAATCATGGTTCACCTTTGGCTGTGTGCGGCCCCCGCCGCCACCGTTTAACATCTCGTCAGAAGCTATGGCGTACGCCGAGCAGTACGCCATTTTGCGACACTCCCGGCGCTACCGTGCCGCCCGCGTCCAGGGCGACCGCCGAGGCGCCGTCGTTGTCCATTCGGCCGACCGAGGCATGAATCGCGGTGCGTTTGGACAGCGCATAGCTCAGGCGTGCCACGTACAGGGTCACGTCATCGTCGGAATTCTTCGCGTTGCGCTTGGCGACCTGGGCATCGAGCGTGAACGCCCCGAACGGCCGGCTGGCGCCGAGGTAATACAACACCGACTCAGTCCGCCCGGCCGCGGCATTGATCTCGCGGTCCATCGCGCCCGCACCGATCTTGGTCGCGCCCAGCATCAGGTAGCCATTCACGGTGGTGCGGATGTCAGTGTTGTCGCTGCTGGTCAGGCCTCCGCCGGCTCCGGTGTTCCCGTTCATCCTGTCGTAGGTCGCGTTCAGGCCCCACCCCTTCGACTCATACCCGACCAGGGCGGTGTACTGGCGGCATGCCTTGGAATTGCCGGGCACCTCGCCCGGGCAGTTGGTCGCGGCCGGGCCGCCGGCCGACGAGGCATCGCGGCCGACACTGTAGGTAGCGCCGACGGTGAAGCCGTTGAAGTTACCCATGTAGCCGATCGCGTTGTCGCTGCGGGCATTCGGGATGTACAGGTCGATGCTGCTGATGGAAAACAGGTGCGGTCCCATCACGTCGGACTTGATCGAGGACATGAAGGTCATGTTGACCTGGCGACCGACGGTGAGCGTGCCCCATGCGCCCTTCAGGCCGACGTGGGCGGCGCGGCCGAACAGGCGGCCGCCCTGCCCCGCGGTGCCGTTATCCAGCGACAGGCCGTTCTCGAGCACGAAGAAGGCTTGCAGGCCGTTGCCGAGATCCTCGGTGCCGCGGAAGCCGATCCGCGAAGGCAGGGAACTGGTCAGCGACGGCACCTTGGTGACCGAGTTGCCCGCTGCATCGGCATTCGTAATATGGGCAAGGCCGCTGTCGACCAGGCCATAGATTTGCACCGAACTCTGTGCGCATGCCGAGGACGCGGCAAGGCCGCATGCCAGCGCCATCACGCCGTGAACTGATTTCATGATATCTCCTGCTTGTTATAAAAATATATGTGTGGTCCCAAAGGATCATGGGAATGCCCGGCTGCCGCCGGTCGGGCCGCCGCTGGTGCAGCGACCCGTCTTGCTTCTATTGCTGATTAAGCCTGACCAGCGGCGCGCTGGACAGCGACCTCTTTGGCGGAGGCCGAGCGCTCATGCCGGATCAGGGACACGGCAATGGTCGCGATGACGGCCGGAATCGAGATCGCCAGGAAGTTCTGCTGCAAGGGCAGCGCCATCCCAACCAGGGTGCCAATCACGATCGGCGCCAGGATCGCGCCGCTGCGGCCGACGCCGGAGGCCCAGCCGATACCGGTGGAGCGCACCGTGCTCGGATAGAACTGGCCCGCATAGGCATAGGTCACGATCTGGGTACCGATGGTGGAGGCGCCGGCCAGGCCGACCAGGAGGAACAGCACCGGGGTCGACACCTTGTAGCCCAGCAACGTAATCGACACCGCCGCCAGCGCATACATCCCGACCAGCACGTACTTGATATGGAAGCGGTCTGCCAGCCAGCCACCGCCCACCGCGCCGATCACAGCGCCGAAATTCAGCACCAGCACGAAGGTCAGCGCCGATCCCAGGCTGTAGCCGGCGCTGGCCATCAGCTTCGCCAGCCAGGAGCTGAGCGCATATACCATGAACAGGCACATGAAGAAGGCGATCCAGAACATGATGGTGCTGAAGCCACGGCCTTCCTGGAACAGTTTGCCGATCGGGGCGCCCTCGGCGCGCTCGGTGACCGGGATCTGGAAGTTATCCTCGGACGTCGCGCGATAGCTCGGTTCCATGCGAGTCAATACCGATTTCAGCTCGTCCAGGCGGTTCTGCTTGATCAGGAAAGGCATCGATTCCGGCATCGACTTCAGGATGAAAGGAATCAGGATCACCGGCACGCCTGCCGCCAGGAACACCGATTGCCAACCGTACTGCTCGATCAGGCCCTTTCCGAGGACGGCCGCCAGCATCCCGCCGACCGCATAGCCGCTGAACATCAGGGTGACCATGGTCGCACGGATCTTCTTCGGCGAATATTCCGTCATCTGAGCCACCACGTTCGGCATCACGCCGCCAATTCCGAGGCCCGCGAGGAAGCGCAACACGCTGAACACATACGGATCATTCGTCATCCCGGCCGCCGCCGTGAACACGCTGAACAGGGCAAGGCAGATCACGATCGCCCAGCGCCGACCAATGCGGTCCGCCAGGGTGCCGAGGGAAATCGCGCCGAACATCATCCCGAACAGTGCGGAGCTGACCATGAAACCAGCGTTCTGGGCCGTGACGCCCATTTCCTTCATGATGGAGGGCAGCGCGATGCCCGCCACCGCGAGGTCGTAACCGTCGCAGATGATGATGATCCCGCACCAGAGCAGCAGCGAGGTGTGGAAGCTGTTGAACTTGGCTGTGTCGGCCAGTTTATGTACGTCGATGTGTCGCATGATGTTGTCTCCTTGGTTTTGAAATGGTGTTACACATGCTGTTTACTTCTTCTGGACCTGTTCTCCCTTCGGGCCGCCGTGCAGTACGCGGCAGGCGACCATGCCGATGACGATTCCCCAGAACGCCGAACCCAGGCCGAGGAAGCTCATGCCCGATGCGGTGGCCAGGAAGGTGATGATGGACGCCTCGCGGTGATCCTCGGCGACGATGACGCCGGCCAGGTTGGCGGTAATGGGGCCCAGCAGGGCCAGTCCGGCCAGGGTCACCACCAGCTCGCGGGGAAGTGCACTGAACAGCATGACGATCGAGCCACCAAACAGGCCGGCGGCAAGATAGAACAGGCCATTGGACAAGCCGGCAATGTAGCGCCGGCGCGGATCCTCGTGGGCGTCGCGCCCGGTGCACATGGCGGCAGTGATGGCGGCGATCGCGATGGTGATGCCGCCGGTAACGGCGACCGCCAGCGACACGATGCTGTTGACGCTCATGATCGGCCGCACGCTGGCCTGGTAGCCCGAGGTCTTCAGCACCGCAATCCCCGGCAGGTACTGCCCCGTGAGCGTGACCAGCACCAGCGGCAGCGCCAGGCTGAAGGTGCTGCCCCAGGACCAGGCCGGAGCGATGAACTGTGGCGTGACGAGTTCCAGCTCGATGCCGGAGAACCTGGTCGCGCCGGTGAACACGGCGATCAGGACGCCCGCAACCAGCAGCAGCATGACGCTATAGCGCGGCGCGGCGCGCTTGAAGACCAGATAGGCTCCGATCATGCCGAACGCCAGCAGCGGCAAGGTACTGGTGGACCTGAAGGCCTCCAGGCCGAACGGCAGCAGGATCCCTGCCATCATTCCGCTCGCGACGCCCTTGGGAACCCAGGACATGACCCGTTCGAAGCTTCCCGACAGGCCGATTGCCAGCAACACGGCGGCCGCAGTGATATAGGCGCCCACGGCCTCATGGAGCGATAGTCCCGGAAACAGGGTGATCAGGAGCGCGGTGCCCGGCGCCGACCAGGCGGTGATCACCGGCGTGCGGAGATACCAGCTCAGGACGATTCCCGAAATAGCCGCGCCGATCGAGATGCCCCACACCCATGACGCGAACATGGCGTTGTCGACCTGGGCCGCCTGGGCCGCCTGGTAAAAGATCGCGAGCGGTCCAGTGAAGGACACCAGCACAGCCAGGAAGCCGGCCGTGACCGCGGAAGCAGACCAGTCCGAGCCCGCCGGCTTGGGCATGGGCGGCATGGCGGGCGGTATATTGGCGCCGGCCGCGGAGTCGCCGGGCTGCGGCCGATGTTCCTGGCGCAACTGGCCACCCTCGCGCTGCGCGTGAGATGGTTCCTGCATGGTGTCTCCCCTGCGGTTGTTATCAAGTGCGGGCCTGCGCCTGGCGCTGGCCCGGTCCTGCTGGGCTCAGCCCAACAGGAAAGCCTCGACTGTTTCTGCGAACAGTTCAGGGGCTTCGATGTTCGACAGGTGCGAGGCCGGCACGGTAGCAAGCCTGGCGCCGGGAATCGCATCCTGCATGAAACGCGCGTCCTCCACAGTTGTCACCGGGTCAAACGCTCCGGCAATCACCAGGGTCGGCTTCCGGATACGGACGATCGCGTTGCGCAGGTCTGCTTCGGCCAGCGCGTCGCAGCAAGCCGCATAACCCTCCGGATCGGTCCCGCGCAGGTTTGCCTGCATGGCGCCCACCAGGTCCGCCTGCGCCCGCACGAAGCCGGTCGTGAACCAGCGTCCCGGAGAGCCGGCCGCGATCTCGTCCATCCCCGCGGCGCGCACGGCCGCGGCGCGCGCGCGCCAGCCTTCAGGCGTGCCGATCCGGGCGGCGGTATTCGCCAGCACCAGCCGGTCCAGCCGGCCCGGCGCATGCACGCCCAGCCACTGGCCGATCGCGCCGCCCATCGACAGCCCGACGAAGTGGGCGCGCTCGATATCGAGAATATCGAGCAGCGCCAGCACGTCGCCTCCCAGCAGGTCGAGCGTGTAAGGACCGGCAGGGCTGGCCGAGGCGCCATGGCCGCGGGTGTCGTAGCGCAGCACGTGGAAGTGCCGCGCCAGCCGGTAGGCCAGGTCTTCCCACATACCCATGTCGGTGCCGAGCGAATTCGACAGCACGACCGTGGACTTGGCGCGGTTGCCCTGGCAGCGGTAATGCAGCAGTGTTCCGTTGATCGTCGCGGTCGCCATGATTACCCCTGGTCGCCGCCACCGACCGGCAGCACGCTGCCGGTGATGTACGACGCTTCATCCGAGGCCAGGAACAGGATCGCGCCGACCTGCTCGTCGATCGTGCCGTAGCGGTGCATCGGGCTGGACGCGATGGTCTGGTCGACGATGCCCTGGTACCAGACCTGCTCCTGCTCGCTGAGCGGCTTCGGATTGCGTGGGATGGCCCGCGGCGGCGCCTCGGTGCCGCCGGTGGCCACCGCGTTGACGCGGATGCCCTCCTGCGCATGTTCCAGCGCCAGGCTGGCCGTCAGCGCATTCACGCCACCCTTGGCCGCCGAATACGGGATCCGGTAGATGCCGCGGGTGGCGATCGACGACACGTTGACGATCGCGCCGCGACGCCGCTCCAGCATCGCCGGCAGCACCGCGCGGCAGCACCACAGGGTCGGGAACAGCGAGCGCCGGATCTCCGCTTCGATCTGCTCTTCCTCGTAGGCTTCATAGGGCTTGGCCCAGATGGTGCCGCCCACGTTGTTGACCAGGATGTCGACCCGGCCGAAATCCTGCAGGGCCACTTCCACCAGCCGGCGCGCGCCGGCATAGGTCTCGAGGTCGACCTTGGCCACGCTGACCAGCGCTTGCAGCTCGTGTGCTTCAGCCGCCACCTGATCCACCAGGTCGGAGCGGTCGGCCAGCACCAGCTGGGCGCCCTCCCGGGCTGCCGCCAGTGCCACGCCGCGGCCGATGCCTTGCGCGGCCCCGGTAACGATCATTACCTTGTCGCGAAATCGTTCACGGTTCGTCATGTTCATGCTCCACTGCTGGGCGAGAATTTCTCGAAGTAGAAGTTGGCGGGAGTAATACCGGCTCCGTCCAGCCAGTGGCGCACCGCGTCCACCATCGGCGGCGGACCGCACAGGTAAATGTCGACATCGCCGTCATTCATCCAGGTCGGCTCGACGTGCGCAGTGGCATAACCCTTGCGTGGATGGGTGCTTTCCGGCGCAACGACGCAAGTCACGTAGGAGAACAGCGGATGGGCGGCGGCGATGCGGTCGAGTTCTTCGATCCCGACCAGGTCGAAGTCGTTGGTCACCGCGTACACCATCCGCACCGGCTGCGTGAAACCCTTTTCGGCCAATACCGACAGCATCGACAGGAAAGGCGCGATGCCGGTGCCGCCGGCCAGGAACAGGACCGGGCGCTGGAGCGGGCGCAGGTAGAAGCTGCCGAACGGCCCGAGGAAGGTGATCTCGTCGCCCGCCTTCACGGTCGCCGTCAGGTAGCCGCTCATGCGGCCGCCGGGCACGTTGCGGACCACGAACTCGGCGCGCGTGCTGCCCGGGGCGGAGCTGAACGAATACGACCGGGTCAGCTCCGTGCCCGGGATGCCGATGTTGACGTACTGGCCCGGCAGGAAGCCCGGCGTCGCTTCGTCTCCCGTGTCGATCGCGAAGCGAATGGTCGAGTCGGACAGTTGCTCGACCGCGGCGATGCGGCCGTGGTAGCTGTGTGCGCCCGACTTGCAGGCTTCGGAAGTCGCCAGGATCTTGACGACGCAGTTCGAGGTCGGCTTCATCTGGCAGGTCAACACAAAGCCCTTGGCCGCATCTTCCGGCTCGAGCGCATCCTCGATGTAGCTGGACTCGGGCATGTCGTAGCTGCCCGATTCGCAATGCGCGCGGCAGGTGCCGCAGGCACCGTCGCGGCAGTCGAGCGGGATGTTGATCCGTTGGCGGTAAGCTGCGTCCGCCAGCTTTTCGTTGTCGTTGCACGCAATGAAGCGGGTAATCCCGTCTTCGAACTGCAAGGCGATGTGATGGCTCATCGTCTGTCTCCTGGCCTTGTCAGGCGTTTAGATGTGATACACGTCGATTACCTGATGGATGTAATCGTTCTTCAGGACCACGTATTTATTGAGAATCTTCGGTTGCTCGCCCGCGAAATCGATCACGTAGCGCGACATGCCGAAATAGCTGAAATCCGTCTTGTAGCGGTGGCTCAGCGTGTGCCAGTTGAAGCGCACCGTGACCACCTGTCCCTCCCGGCTTTCGACTTCGAGGTTGGCGATGTTGTGGCTGGTGCGCGTGTCCGGGATCGTGGCGCTCGAGCGCTCGGTCTTGATGCGGAACACGCGGTCTTCCAGGCCTGCACGGTTCGGGTAATAGATCAGCGAGATTTCGCGCTGCGGATCCGTCACCAGCTTGCCGTCGTCGTCCCAGGACGGCATCCAGAACTGGGCGTCCGGGTGATAGCATTCGAGCCACTCGTCCCAGGCTTCGTCGTCCAGCAGGCGGGCCTCGCGGTAGACGAAGGCGGCAATATCCTGAATGTCGATGGTGCTCATTCTTTTTCTCCTTGTGCGGCCAGTGCCTTCTGCATCACATCCAGCCAGTAGCGGTGCTGCACCGTGTACAGGCCCTCGTCCTCGGTACGCACGCCGCTCAGCACCGGCGCCAGGCCGATTTCCTTCGCGGCCTCGTCCGGACCCTGGATCCAGTGGGTCGCACCACGGCACATGTCGTTCCAGCCGGCACCGGTGCCCGCATAGCCCTGCTGGCAGGCGCGGAATTCCTCCAGGTCGTCGGGCGTGGCCATGCCGCTGACGTTGAAGAAGTCCTCGTACTGGCGGATGCGGCGCGCGCGCGCCTCGTCCGATTCGCCCTTCGGCGCGATGCAGTAGATCGTCACCTCGGTCTTGTCCACCGAGATCGGGCGCAGCAGGCGGATCTGCGATCCGAACTGGTCCATCAGGTAGACGTTCGGATACAGGCACAGGTTGCGCGAGCGGCCCACCATCCAGTCCGCGGTCGGCTTGCCGAACTGCGCGGCGTACTCGGCGTGGCGCGGATAGTTGGGCCGGTCTTCCGGATTGGCCCACTGGGTCCACAGCAGCATGTGGCCGTGCTCGAAGGCGTAGAAACCGCCGCCCTGGCGGCCCCACTTGCCGGCGTCCATCGCACGGATCTTGTCCTCGCGCTGGGCTTCCTGTTCCTTGCGGCGGCTGGTCGTGGCCGCGTAGTTCCAGTGCACCGCCGAGACGTGGTAGCCGTCGGCGCCGTTCTCGGCCTGCAGCTTCCAGTTGCCCTCGAAGGTATAGGTCGAGGAACCGCGCAGCACTTCCAGGCCGTCCGGCGACTGGTTGACGATCATGTCGATGATCTTGCCGGCCTCGCCCAGGAATTCCTCGACCGGCAGCACATCCGGGTTCAGGCTGCCGAACAGGAAGCCCTTGTAGTTGGCGAAGCGCGCCACCTTCTTCAGGTCGTGCGAGCCTTCCTTGTTGAAGCACTCCGGATAGCCGGCGTCTTCCGGATCCTTCACCTTCAGCAGCTTGCCGCTGTTGTTGAAGGTCCAGCCGTGGAACGGGCAGGTGTAGGTCGCCTTGTTGCCGCGCTTGTGGCGGCACAGCTGGGCGCCGCGGTGGCTGCAGGCGTTGACGAAGGCATTCAGCTCGCCCTGGCGGTTACGGGCGATGAACACCGGGGTGCGGCCCATGTGCGTCGTGTAATAGTCGTTGTTGTTCGGGATCTGGCTTTCATGGGCCAGGTAGATCCAGTTGCCCTCGAAGATATGCTTCATCTCGAGTTCGAACAGGGCCTCGTCGGTGAAGGCGCTGCGGTGCAGACGGTGGTCGCCGCTGGCCTGGTCTTCGACCAGTAGCTCATCGAGCTTGATGTCCGGCCGGGCGGGTACGGGATGGATCGGGATCATGGCAGGCTCCTTTAGGCGGCGGCGCGCGGACGTTCGACTTCGGCGCTCGGCGCTGCGGCGACGTCCTGGTGCAGGTGGAAATCGAAGTCGATCGAGGCGAACGGCTTGGCCAGGCCCTTGGCGTCGAGAGCGGCTGGGTCACTCACACGGACGATGGCCGGCACCAGGCCTTCGCGGCTGGCGAAAGCGAAGTCGTCCCACAGGTACTCGTCACCGTCGATGTTGATCTGGGTGGTCAGCTTGCGCTGGCCTTCGGCGCTCACAAAAAAGTGGATGTGGGCCGGACGCTGGCCGTGGCGGCCCAGCAGGTCGAGCAGCTTGGCGGTGCTTCCGCCCGGAGGACAGCCGTAGCCCTTCGGCATGATCGTCTGGAACTGATAGCGGCCGGCGGCGTCGGTGATGATGGTGCGGCGCAGGTTGAACGGCGACTGGGTCTGGTCGAAGAACGAATAGTTCCCCAGCAGGTTGGCGTGCCAGACCTCGACCTTGGCGCCCGGCAGGGGCTTGCCCTGCGCATCGAACACGGTGCCCTGCATGAACAGGACTTCGCCCTGCTCGCTCTCGGTGCCGTCGTCCAGGCGGGCAAAGCCCTTCGATTCGGGCGCACCGGCCACATACAGCGGGCCCTCGATGGTGCGCGGGGTGCCGCCGGTGATGCCGGCGCGTGCTTCGGCTTCATCGGCGCGGATGTCCATGAAGCGCTCCAGGCCCAGGCCCGGGGTCAGCAGGCCCAGTTCGTTCGCCTTGCCGGCATTGGTCAGGTAATCGAGGCCGGTCCAGAATTCGCTCGGCTGGATGTCCAGGTCTTCCATCGCCTTGCACAGGTCGCTGACAAGGCGCAGGACAATTGCCTGCACACGTGGATTAGCCGGGCGGATTGCCGAGTCGACGATCCAGGTTTTTACGAGTTGGTCGATTTCTTGGTGAGTCATGCTTGTCTCCTTGTTGGTCTGGGTGGATCCGCTCAACGGTCGTCGGCGCGGATAGAGGACGGGTGCCGGCAAAGCGGCGTGACTGCAATTTGCATATAGGGAAAGAGTGGCAGCGACATCAGCAGCGCGTGCAGCTCCTCGTTGTCGGCTACGTCGAAGATGCTGACGTTGGCGTACTGTCCGGCGATGCGCCACAGGTGGCGCCACTTGCCCTCTTCCTGCAGGCGCTGCGCCAGGGCTTTTTCGTCGGCCTTGAGCAGGTCGGCCTGCTCGCGCGGCATGGTGGCGGGAAGCTGGACTTCCATCGTGACGTGAAACAACATGGCTGGTCTCCTTGTGTCGTTGCTTACTTGCGGCGCATGCGCTGCAGCTTGTCGGTATCGATACGCACGCCCAGGCCGGGGCCAGTCGGCACCTGCAGCGCAAAGTCCTGGTAGACCAGCGGCTCTTCCAGCACTTCCTCGGTCAGCAGCAAAGGGCCGAACAGTTCGGTATCCCAGGCCAGCTCGGACCAGGTCGAGCACAGGTGGGCGCTGGCCGCGGTGCCGATGCCGCCCTCCAGCATGGTTCCGCCATACAGGCCGATGCCCGCCAGCTGGGCCACGGCGGCCACCTGCTGCGCCGGGAACAGGCCGCCGCTCTGGGCGATCTTCACCGCGTACACGTCGGCGCCGTCGATGCGGGCGATGTTGAAGGCGTCCACAGGACCATGCAGGGCTTCGTCGGCCATCACCGCCACATCGAAGCGCGCGGCCAGGCGGCGCAGCGCGGCACGGTTGTCGGCCCGTACCGGCTGTTCGATCAGGTCGATGCCGCCGGCTTCCAGCGCGGCGATGCCGCGCACAGCGTCGAGCTCGGACCAGGCCTGGTTGACGTCCACCCGCACGCTGGCGCGCTCGCCCAGTGCGCGCTTGATCGCCAGCACGTGGTCGACGTCTTCCTTCACGCTGCGGGCGCCGATCTTGAGCTTGAAGATGCGGTGGCGGCGCTTGTCCAGCATGGTTTCGGCTTCCGCGATGTCCTTCGCCGTATCGCCGCTGGCCAGGGTCCAGGCGCAGGGCAGCGCGTCGCGCACCCGTCCGCCGAGCAGTTCGCTGACCGGCACGCCGAGGCGCTGGCCCTGGGCGTCCAGGAGCGCGGTCTCGATCGCGCACTTGGCGAAGCGGTTGCCCTGGACGGACTTCCGGAGTTTCGCCATCGCGACGGCGACACGGCCCGCGTCCATGCCCTCGAGCAGCGGGGCGATATGGGTGTCGATATTCGCCTTGATGCTTTCCGGGCTTTCCTCGCCGTAAGCAAGACCGCCGATGGTGGTAGCCTCGCCCCAGCCTTCGATGCCGTCATCGCAGCGGATCCGGACCAGGACCAGCGTCTGGGTGTTCATGGTTGCCACGGACAGCTTGTGCGGTCGGATCGTCGGCACATCCACCAGCGTCGTTTCGATTTCGCGAATCATATTCAATCCATATAATCGGTTATGTGTGATTACGATATCCGCGAAAAACCACGCAGTCCAACACCGATTTAGTATCAGTTCCATACCCAGGAGGTATTATGGAGTTGCGCCATCTGCGCTATTTCGTCACCGTCGCCGATGAGAAAAATTTCACCCGGGCGGCCGAGCGCCTGAACATCGCGCAACCGCCCCTGAGCCGGCAGATCCAGCAGCTCGAAGAAGAACTCGGTGTGGTGTTGATCGAAAAGGGATCGCGCCCGCTGCGCCTGACCGAGGCGGGCAAGTTCTTCCATGCGCATGCGCAGGAATTGCTGGACAAAGCGGCCGACCTGAAAGCGATGACCCAGCGCGTCGGCAAGATCGACCGCAAGTTCGCGATCGGCTTCGTCGCTTCCACGCTGTATGGCCTGCTTCCGGAGATCGTGCGGCGCTTCCGCGAACGCTACCAGACGCTGGACATCAGCTTCCACGAACTGGCCACGATCGAGCAGATCCAGGCGCTGAAAGAGGGTCGCATCGACGTTGGTTTCGGCCGCCTGAAGATCGAGGACCCTGCCGTCAGGCGCGTTGTGCTGCGCGAGGAGCCGCTAATCGTGGCCCTTCCCGCCGGCCACCGGTTATCGAAGACTGAAGGTCCGATCAGGCTGTCGGACGTGACGCAGGAAGCCCTGCTGGTCTACCCGAAGCAGCCGCGTCCCAGCTTCGCCGACCAGGTGCTGGCGATCTTCCGCGAACGGATGCTGTTCCCGCAAAAGGTGATCGAAGTGCGCGAGCTGCAGATCGCCATCGGCCTGGTCGGCGCCGGCCAGGGCGTGGCGATCGTGCCCAAGAGCCTGCAGGGCATGGTCAGGACCGATGTGGTCTACAAAACGCTCGACGATCCGGGGGCGGTCTCGCCGATCATCTTCAGCGTGCGCCAGATGGACCGTACGCCCGAACTGGTTAACATGCTTGAAGTGATCTACGAAATCTACGACGAACTCGGGATCAGCCACGTCAAGCACGTGTTGTAAAGCTTATCGTGACTGGATACATTTCCAGGCGGGATGCGTCTGCAACACCGATCGAACGTTCGCACCGTGCTTTGCTGCACCTTGGTGTAGATGCCGCTGCCATCATCCTGGCCAAGGATGATGTGATCACATAGCCTCTGCTTTCAGAACGGGACGCGGAGGGAGCGGTCAGCGTTCGCTCCTAGCGTGCTATGCACGCCGGGACTAAGTGGCTTGGTCGAGCTGGTTTGATGTGGTCGCCGATGGGTATCACTGCTGTCGTGGTGATGACAGGTGCCCAGCACCTGGGCGGGTTGACTATAGATGCCTGGATAGGCTGTGGGTTTCTGCGCAAGCATAGGGCCGAGCAACCGGCAGGGCGGATTGCGAGCGAGCCGGCGCATCGTGCCGCCGGCAGACAGGGCCCTAGCGTGTGGTCTAACGCAGCAGAGGGCCGACCCGGACTTGCCATCCGGTGCGCTTGGTCGGAACCGATGCCGACGCCTGGGCCGCAGGCAGTGTGCCGCCATCCGCGAGCTTGAACATGCTGACGACTCCCGCGAGTTCCGCAGCCTGGTGCTGCATCGATTCGGACGTCGCTGCGACCTCCTCGACCAGCGCCGCGTCTTGCTGGGTGACTTGATCCATCTGGCTCATGGCCTGGTTGATCTGCTCGATGCCGACGGTCTGCTCCTGTGCCGCCACCGTGATCTCGCCTATCATCGCCGTCACCCGCTCAACGCTGTCGAGGATGTCCTTCATCGTGGCGCCAGCCTGGTTGACGAGCATGGCGCCGGCATCCGCTTGCTCGACCGAGTCGTCGATCAGGGACTTGATTTCCCTGGCGGCGGCGGCCGAACGGTGGGCGAGGTTGCGCACTTCGGCGGCGACCACGGCGAAACCCCTGCCCTGCTCGCCGGCACGCGCTGCTTCGACCGCCGCGTTCAAGGCCAGGATATTGGTCTGGAATGCGATGCCGTCGATCACATCGATGATGTCGACGACCTTCTTCGACGACGCATTGATCGAGGCCATCGTGTCCACGACGTGCGACACGACCTCGCCCCCGCGCAGCGCCACCTCCGATGCCGAGCGCGCCAGCGCATTGGCCTGGAGCGCATGATCGGCGCTCTGCTGCACCGTCGACGTGAGTTCTTCCAGCGAGGACGCGGTCTCTTCCAGCGTCGCGGCACGCTCCTCGGTGCGGGACGACAGGTCGATATTTCCGGCGGCGATCTGGCAGGATGCGCTGGCGATCGTCGCTGTACCTTCCCGCACCCGGCCGACGATGCCGGCAAGGGCGTCGCGCATGGCCTTCATGGCGACCATGAGGCTGGTGCTGTCGCCTGGCCGGATCTCGATGGCGCACCCTAGGTCGCCCTGCGCGATACGGCGGGCAAGCGCAACCGCATGTTCGGGAGCGCCCCCGAGTGAGCGCTCGATGTTGCGCACGATCGCCGCCACGAGGACCGAAAGCGCCAGGCCAGCAATCACGAGCACGCCCAAGGATTCGAGCACCGATGTGCGAAACGCCGCGTCCACGTCACCGGTGTAGAGGCCGGTCATGACCGTCCAGTCCCACGGTCGGTAATAGACGTTGTAGGAGATTTTCTGCTCGGGCGCCGCCGCTCCCGGCTTGTTCCACAAGAAGTAGGTATAGCCATTGCCCGCTTCCTTGGCGACGTTCAGGGCGTCCAGGCACATCTGACGGCCTTCGGCATCCCTGATGTCGCCAACGCTCCTGCCGACGAGGTTCGCCGCGATCGGATGCATGAGCATCCGCTGGGAATCGATCACCAGCAGATAACCCGTTTCCCCATAGCGCAAGGCCTTGATGCGCTCCAGCGCCTGTTGTTTCGCATCCGCTTCAGGGAGCTTGCCGGCACTGGCCATGGCCGCGTATTCCTTCACGATCGAGATGGCCATATCGCCGGCGTTGGCAATCTGCGTCTTGCGCTCGTCCATGCGGAGGGTACGGTCGCGCAATGCATTGACCGTGACGACCGACAGCAGGCAGAGCCAACTGATCATTAAAGGCAGGAAGAGTTTTGTGCGGAAGGATAGTCTCATGAGTGGCTTTCTTATTGATCCGAATGGTCGGGGCGGCAGTCTGCGCTGCATGCTGGGATAAATCGGTGATGCGGTGGGAAGGCAGGAAAATGGGTTTCGGTCAGGCAAAGCTATTTTTTCGCCTTATTAATGCAGGATAGTAAGAATGCGTAACAGCGTCCAACACCGCTTTGGTATCTTGTTAATACCTTCCGGGTATCGATAACTGATCGATCCACTCCCCGAGGATGAGGGCAGCCAAGGCGACCGGTGTCGCCCTTCACGCGTGCGCCATGGTAGTCCGCCACGGACTGCCTCGATTTAATTCATTAATGTATTATTCAGTGATAAAATAAAGCTGTGGATCAAGCCATTGGCCGATCTGTCCCTCTAAGCTTCTGAAAATTAGTGAACGATATGAATACGAAATTCTGTGTCGCTGCAGTGCTTGTTACCCTGGTGTCCGGCTGTGCCTCTACCAATGACCTCGCAGCAAACGATCAAACCCGCATCCGGGTCCTGGCCGAATTGGAACAGGCAAGGGTGGACGGCCTGGTTCCCGTAACCGAAGCGGATTATCTGGTTCTGTTGCATTGGCAGGCCGAAGTCGAGCTTCCCTCATCAGGGACGAGGACGCCTCATGCAGGACGGACCTGTCGTGCCAGCGTATAGAATTGTTCGGCGAACGATATCGTGCCGACGCTGTCAATCGCGAACTGCTCCTTGCGGATCATGTGCATGAGTTCGACGCCGGCGAGCACACTGCTGGCAGACTTGAATGACTTGAAGTTGAGCATCGGCCTCATCACGCGCTTGATCGCGCGATGATCCTGTTCGATGATGTTGTTGAGGTATGTCACCTGGCGTACAGCGATCGGAACACTCCTGCTGCCATTGATCTCATCAATGGCAGCCTTTGTTAGCGCCGCTCTTGTCCATCGCCACCTTGTCCGGTACGCCGTTCCGGGCCATGGCCTTGTCGAAAAAGCGCCTGGCTGCGGCCATGTCACGCTGTTCCTTCAGAAGAAATTCGACAGTCTTGCCCTGCTTGTCGACAGCACGGTAGAGATATTTCCAGGTCCCCTTGACCTTGACGTAGGTCTCATCCATCCGCCAACTGCTACCCACCTTGCGCTTGTACTGGCGGGACAGCTTTTCAATCATTGGCAAGAAACGGATCGCCCAGCGGTTGGTCGTGGAATGATCGACCGAGACACCACGCTTTTGCATCATCTCTTCGATGTGTCGGTAGCTCAGCGGGTAAACCGCATACCAGCGGATACAGATCAGGATGACGTTGACCGGGAAACGCATCTGTTTGAAGCTGAGCATGTCGAATAGTCGAGTGTTCGGCGCCACAGTCTACCCGATCCCGTCAACGGCTCCGTTAATGCGACGGAACCCTCGCTAGCAGTCAACTTCCGCTTAGGCGTGGAAGCGGACGCCCGGGCAGGTTCATAGCCGACCCAGAATTTCTTCTCAAAGCCCAAACATTGCTGCTAATGATGAATGTGCATACTGCTCATACTTTAGTAGTGTGCGTGTAGATGGCCAGATGTAGATGTGAGTGGGAAGTCGGCCACTGGGATCAGATAGATGCGCTCGCCCCCGGTGTCAGAATAGTTGTCGCGTCACCTGATGAAGTAAAACGATATCGGGGACGGGCAAGAGAGATCGTGTGAAGCAGTATTCAGCAGAACGGAAAGAAGCGCTGTTGCGGCAGATGATGCCGCCGCAGAACAGGCCGGTGTCGGAGCTGGCCCGCGAGAGCGGGATCACGGAGCAGACCCTTTATACTTGGCGCCGTCAACTTCGTAATCAAGGAACAGCGGTGCCAGGTAGTGGGAAAAATGCCGAGGAATGGACCTCGGAAGACAAGT
>NZ_KB908130.1 GCF_000382345.1 Massilia niastensis DSM 21313 | reverse complement strand
TTACATGCGGAACACGCCGAACTTCGTGTCTTCGATCGGCCTGTTGAGCGCCGCCGACAGTCCCAGGCCCAGCACCATGCGGGTGTCGGCCGGATCGATCACGCCATCGTCCCACAGGCGCGCCGACGCATAGTAGGGGTGGCCCTGGTGCTCGTACTGGTCCTTGATCGGCTGCCTGAAGGCGGCTTCCTCGTCCGCCGACCACTGGCCACCTTTCGCTTCGATGCCGTCGCGCTTGACCGTGGCCAGCACCGAGGCCGCCTGGTCGCCGCCCATCACCGAGATGCGCGCGTTCGGCCACATCCACAGGAAGCGCGGCGAGAAGGCGCGGCCGCACATGCCGTAGTTGCCGGCCCCGAACGAGCCGCCGATGATCACGGTGAACTTCGGCACCGCGGCGGTGGCGACCGCGGTCACCATCTTGGCGCCGTTGCGGGCGATGCCCTCGTTTTCGTACTTGCGCCCGACCATGAAGCCGGTGATGTTCTGCAGGAAGACCAGCGGGATCTTGCGCTGGCAGCACAGTTCGATGAAGTGGGCGCCCTTCAGGGCCGACTCCGAGAACAGGATGCCGTTGTTGGCGATGATGCCGACCTTCATGCCGAAGATGTGGGCGAAGCCGCACACCAGCGTGGTGCCGTAGCGCGCCTTGAATTCGTCGAATTCGCTACCGTCGACCACGCGCGCGATCACTTCGCGCACATCGAAGGGTTTCCTCGTATCGACCGGAATCACGCCGTACAGTTCCTCGGGTGCGTATTTCGGCTCGACGCTGTCGCGCAGCGCGCCTTGCACCGGTTTTGTCCGGTTCAGGTTCGAGACGATGGTGCGCGCCAGCGACAGCGCGTGCAGGTCGTCCTGGGCCAGGTGGTCGGCCACGCCCGACAGGCGGGTGTGGACATCGCCGCCGCCCAGGTCCTCGGCGGTCACGACTTCGCCGGTCGCGGCCTTCACCAGGGGCGGGCCGCCCAGGAAGATGGTGCCCTGTTCCTTGACGATGATCGATTCGTCGCTCATGGCCGGCACGTAGGCGCCGCCCGCGGTGCAGGAACCCATCACGACGGCGATCTGCGGGATGCCCTGGGCCGAGAGATTGGCCTGGTTGTAGAAGATGCGGCCGAAGTGGTCGCGGTCGGGGAACACGTCGTCCTGGTTCGGCAGGTTGGCGCCGCCCGAGTCGACGAGATAAATGCAGGGCAGGCGGTTCTGCTCGGCGATCTCCTGGGCGCGCAGGTGTTTTTTCACCGTCATCGGGTAGTAGGTGCCGCCCTTGACGGTGGCGTCGTTACAGACGATCACGCATTCCTGGCCGGCGACGCGGCCGATGCCGGTGATGATGCCGGCCGCCGGGGCGGCATTGTCGTACATGGCGTAGGCGGCCAGCTGGGAGAACTCGAGGAAGGGCGTGCCCGGGTCGAGCAGCATCTGGACGCGGTCGCGCGGCAGCAGCTTGCCGCGTGCGACGTGCCTGGCGCAGGCGGCGTCGCCGCCGCCCCTGGCCATCTGGGCGACCCTGGCGCGCAGGTCGTCCACCACGGCTTGCATGGCCGCGGCGTTGGCCTTGAAATCCTCGCCGCGCGGGTTGAGTTTGCTCTCGATCTGGGGCATTGCCGTCCTCTGCTGTCTCTGCTGTTATTTTTTCTCGGGAAAACTTCCATCCAGGTAGAACCAGCGCAGGGCGCCGCTGTCGGAATCCGGCTCGCGCACGAAGCGGCTGAGCTCGTGCAGCCGGTGCGCGCGTCCGCCAGTCTTGAAGCGGGCGACGAATTCGACGGTGTCGCACTCTGGAGTGTGAGACAAGTCTACTTTACGTTTACGTAAACGTAAATCAGATTTTATGTCGAGTCCGAGCCAGCGGATCGGCTCCTTCTCATCGATGATCGGCTCCGAGGGCCGGGTGCTGGGGTGCCAGGTGGCGCGCAGGTAGGGTTCGTCCTTCAGCGTGAAGGCAGTGTAGCGCGAACGCATCAGTGCCTCGGCCGTGGGCGGTATTGCCGTGCCGGAAATGTAGGGGCCGCAGCAGTTGTCGAACGAGGAACCGCCGCACGGGCAGGGGGAGGAAGTCGGGCGGATGGACATGGCGGCAATTATCCGCGATTTCGCCCGGGTCCGAGCGATGCGCCACGCGATCAGTCTTCTTCGATCGGTCCGAACCGCTCGGCCAGGAAATCGATCAGGGCACGCACCGAGGGCAGCAATCCGCGCCGCGATGGAAAAATGGCGTGGATGATTTCCCGGCGCGGCGCCCAGTCCGGGAGCACCCTCACCAGGCGGCCGTCCGCCAGTTCCTCGCGCACCATCATCGCCGGCAGCTGCACCACGCCGATCCCGGCAACGGCCGCCTGCCCCAGGGTCAGCATGTCGGTGGTGACGAAGCGCGGCGTGTGGTGCTGCACCGCCTGCGCACCCTCCGGCCCCAGCAGGGTCCACGCCTGTCCTTCCATCGGCGGACCAAAGCCCAGGCTCGGCCATGCGAGCAGGTCGGCAGGGGACTGCGGCATGCCGTAGCGCTCCAGCAGGATGGGACTGGCGACCAGGTATTGCGCGGCATAGCCCAGCACCCGCATCGCCAGGTCGCTGTTATCCAGGGGCAAGGGCCGGACCCTGATCGCCACGTCCAGCCCTTCGGCCACCACATCCACCGCACGGTTCATGCCCGACAACTGGATGCTGACGCTGGGGTAGTGCAGGGCGAAGTCCACCAGCATGCCCCTGACATGGGCGTGCAGCAGGGCGATCGGGCAGGATAGCCGCACGATGCCGCAGGGCTCGGCCTGGGTCGATTCGATGACCGCCTGGGCCGCTTCGGCTTCGACCAGCATGGCCTTGCAGCGGCCGTAATAGGCCTGTCCCAGCTCGGTCACCGCGAAGCTGCGGGTCGAACGCTGGATCAGGCGCACGCCCAGGCGCCCCTCCAGCATCGCAAGCCGGCGGCTGAGCTTGGACTTCGGCATGCCGAGCGCGCGGCCGGCCTGGGCGAAGCCGCCGTGCTCCACCACTTGCACGTAGTAATACAGGTCGTTGAGGTCTTGCTGCATCGAGATCGTTCACGAAATAGGACTCTGACGTCAAATAATACGCCTACCGGGCTCAGTGTCCTGTATCCATACTGTCTCCACGCCCACTGCTTTGGAGAAGTCATGAAGAAGGTCATTGGTGTCTATAGCGCTCCCCGCCCGCACTGGGTCGGCGACGGATTTCCGGTGCGTTCGCTGTTCTCGTACCAGAGCCATGGCAAGACCCTCAGTCCCTTCCTGCTGCTGGACCGGGCCGGACCTGCGGAATTCCTGCCAGCCAATGGACAGCGCGGGGTCGGACAGCATCCGCACCGCGGCTTCGAGACCGTCACCATCGTCTACAAGGGGGAAGTCGCCCACCGCGACTCGACCGGCCGCAGCGGCGTGATCGGTCCCGGTGACGTGCAATGGATGACGGCCGCCTCGGGCATCCTGCATGAAGAGTTCCATTCGGAATCCTTCACGCGCTCGGGCGGCACGCTGGACATGGTGCAGCTGTGGGTCAACCTGCCGGCCAGGGACAAGATGTCCCCATCGGGCTACCAGGCGATCCTGAGCGATGCCATTCCCGCCGTGCCCCTGCCTGGCGGCGTGGGGACGGTGCGCGTCATCGCCGGCGCTTACGCCGGCCATGCCGGGCCGGCGCGCACGTTTTCGCCGATGAACGTCTGGGACCTGCGCCTGGACGCCGGCGCCAGGGTCGAGCTGCCCGCCAACGCCGGCTGGAACACGGCCATCGTGGTGCTGCACGGGGCGGTCAGGGTGGACGGCCAGACGCTCGCCCGCGAGGCGCAGATGGTGTTGCTGGATCCCCAAGGCAGCGGGCTGGCGCTCGAAGCCGACGAGGACGCCGTCCTGCTGCTGCTGAGCGGCGAACCGATCGACGAACCGATCGTGGGCCATGGCCCCTTCGTCATGAATACCCAGGACGAGATCGTCCAGGCCATCACCGATTTCAACAGCGGACGCTTTGGCGACATCGCCCGCTGAGCAAGGCCTTGCGCTGCGCGGGTGCGCATGACACCCGCACAGTCAATCCGGCGGCCCCGGGCCGCCCCATTTCAAGGAGACTTTCCATGAATAAACCCTATGTCCGCCTGGACAAGAACAATGCCGCCGTGCTGATGGTCGACCACCAGGCGGGGCTGCTGTCGCTGGTGCGCGATATCGAACCCGACAAATTCAAGAACAACGTGCTCGCGCTGGCCGACCTGGCCAGGTATTTCAAGCTGCCGACCATCCTGACCACCAGCTTCGAAACCGGACCGAACGGGCCGCTGGTGCCTGAACTGAAAGAAATGTTTCCTGACGCGCCCTACATCGCCCGGCCCGGCAACATCAATGCCTGGGACAACGAAGACTTCGTCAAGGCGGTCAAGGCCACCGGAAAGAAGCAGCTGCTCATCGCCGGTGTCGTGACCGAAGTCTGCGTGGCCTTTCCCGCCCTCTCCGCGCTGGAGGAAGGGTTCGAGGTGTTCGTCGTGACCGATGCCTCCGGCACCTTCAACGAGGTGACCCGGCACTCGGCCTGGGACCGCATGTCGCAGGCGGGCGCGCAACTGATGACCTGGTTCGGCGCGGCCTGCGAATTGCACCGCGACTGGCGCAACGACGTCGAAGGCCTGGCGACGCTGTTCTCCAACCATATCCCGGACTACCGCAACCTGATGTCCAGCTACGACACCATGACGGCCAAGAAATAGGCCAAAGCCGACAACCCGAAGCAGTCCAATTCATCAAGGGATTCAATCATGAGCGCACCTGCCAATTTCAACGATCGCAAGCCCACCATCGACCCGGCCAATGCGGCCATGCTGCTGATCGATCACCAGAGCGGCCTGTTCCAGACCATCGGCGACATGCCCATGCCCGAGCTGCGCCAGCGCGCCGCCGCGCTGGCCAGGATGGCGACCCTGGCCAAGCTGCCTGTCATCACCACCGCCTCGGTGCCGCAAGGCCCGAACGGCCCCCTGATCCCCGAGATCCATGAAAACGCCCCGCACGCCCGCTATGTGGCGCGCAAGGGCGAGATCAATGCGTGGGATAACCCGGACTTCGTGGCCGCCGTCAGGGAAACCGGCAAGAAGCAACTCATCATCGCCGGCACCATTACCAGCGTGTGCATGGCTTTCCCCAGCATCAGCGCCGTCCACGAGGGCTACCAGGTATTCGCCGTGGTGGATGCCTCGGGCACCTATAGCAAGATGGCGCAGGAGATCACGCTGGCGCGGGTGGTGCAGGCCGGTGTCGTGCCCATGGACACGGCCGCCGTGGCGTCCGAGCTGCAGGGTTCCTGGAACCGCGCGGATGCGATGGAATGGGCCAACATCTACACCAGGATCTTCCCGCCCTACCAGCTGCTCATCGAAAGCTATGCGAAGGCGCAGGACGTGGCGAACAACAAGGAAGTGCTGGATTCCCAGCGTTAGTCAGCGCTGTGCCGCACCGTCCCGGCCCAGTCCGGGGCGGTATTGAATTGATTTTTCCGATTCAGGGTCAGGTCTGTCATTCGGACACCGAGTGAGCACCTTTGCTCTATCTCACAATGCTGGTTTGTTTATTCCAAACTCGTCCATGCTCGGCTCACATTCGTCACCGCAATCCGCGCATTACGGACCATGTCGGAAAGAGGAAAAAGTCCCAACATACTTAGTTAAAACCGTTCTGAGATTTCGCAAGGCTTGTGTGTCCATGTCCGAATGACAGACCTGACCCTGAATGCCACATCTTAAAACGGTGATTTAATTTGCCAGCGTCAACCCATCCAGGGCAAACGGTGGCGCCTTGCCCTGCACCAGGTCGGCCAGCAGGCTCGCGCTGCCGCAGGCGAAGGTGAAGCCAAGCGGACCCTGGCCGACGTTCAGCCACAAGTTGCGGTACGGGCTGGCGCCGATGATCGGGGCGCTGCTCGGCGTGGCCGGGCGCAGGCCGGCCCATACCGATACCTGCGAGTAATCGGCGGCGCGCGGCATGGTCTCGCGCACCTGGCGCGTCAGGGAATCCACCCGCTTCGGGTCGTGGCGCAGGTCTTCGCCCACCAGGTCGACCATGGCCGCCACGCGCAGCCTGTCGCCGATGCGCGCGTACAGCACCTTGCGCTCGAAGTCGGTGACGCTGATCTCCGGCGCGACGTCGTCGAGGCGGATCGGCGCGCTCAGGCTGTAGCCCTTGAGCGGGTACAGCGGCAGGTGGATGCCGACGGTGTCGGACAGGGTGCGGCTCTGGATGCCGGCCGCCAGCACATAGGAATCGGCCTGCAGCAGTCCATTGTCCGTCTCGATGCCGGTGATGCGACCATTCTCGGCGCGCAGGCCCCTGGCCTCGCCATGGACGAAGCCCTGGAAGTTCGGATGGGCGCGCAGGCGCCCGGCCAGGGCCAGGCAGAAGGCGTGGCAGTCGGCCACCGCTTCGCCGCCGTTGTAGATGCCGCCGGCCAGCAGGTGCTCGGCCGCCGCCAGCGCGGGTTCGCGCGCGGCGCAGTCGGCGGGCGACCAGACCTGGCCGGCGCCGGCCCTGGCGGCCGCCTTCTCGAAGATGTCGCGCGAGCGATACACCACCAGCTTGCCGGCGTCGCGCCAGTTGAATTCCTCGAGCGGGATGCTGACTTCGAGCTGCTTCATCGCGTTGCGCGACAGTTCGCCCAGTTCCAGCAGCTTGGCCGTGGTGCGGCGGTTGATGTCGGCGCGGCAGTGGGCCAGGAAGCTGGCCAGCCAGCGGTACTGGCGCAGGTCGGCTTCGGGACGGAAGCGCAGCGGCCCGTTTTCCTGGAACAGCCACTGGACCGCCTTGAGCGGAACGCCTTCGTCGGCCAGCGGCGAGACGTAGCGGTAGCTGAGCTGCCCGCCGTTGCCGTAGCTGGCGCCGCTGCCCACCTCGGGCGCACGTTCCAGCAGGCTGACCTTGTAGCCCGCCTCCGCCAGCCACCAGGCTGAGGTGAGGCCGACGACGCCGCCGCCGATGACGATTATTTGCTGCATTCCAAACTCTTTTTCTTGAATATGAGGATTGAGCTTAGGCTGTGGGGCCCCCGAGAACCAATGAAAACAGGACGAGACCTCATAACCCGAATATATGTAACTTGGCGCACATTTGCCTGCCTGATCAGCTTTGTTGGCCGAGGATGGCGCGCCGGTACAGCGCGCTCAGGATGCGCTCCTCGAAGCGCGCCATGGCCGAATGGCGGCCCTTGTGCTGTTCCGGATCGGCCGAGCTGCCGCCCGCCAGCAGCACCATGCCGTTGCCTTGCGCGAGGTCGGCCGCGAACACCGAGCGCAGCCCGTAGGCGTCGCCCAGGTGGCCGGCCGCCTCGAAGCCGCCGCCTTCGACCAGGGCCATGCCGGGACGCTCGGGGAAGTGGGCGTTGCCCAGGCCCCAGGCATTGAAGAAGCCGCGCAGCGAGTCGCCGTTGTTGCCGGTTCCATCGTGGGTCCACTGGCGCGCGAACATGCGCTCCAGCGTGGCGCGCTGGAACAGGCGCTTGCCTTCGTGGACCCCGCCCTGCATCAGCATGCGCATCACGACGCCCATGTCGCGCGCGGCGATGCGCAGGCCGCCGGTCGGGCTGAACGGGGTGGCATTCGTCCCCGGGACATAGTCCGCCAGGCCCGGCGGCGGCGCCGGCGGACGGGCGCTGTAGTCGTCGACCTGGGCGATCCAGGGGCCCGCCGCGTTCCAGGTCTCGGTGTCGGTGCCGCGCTTGCGGTACAGGGTGGCCAGGTTGGCCAGCGCCGCCGGCGCCAGTTCGGACGGGTTGTAGCCGGCCTCGATGCCCAGCGGCTGCAGCAGCAGGCGCCGCATCAGGCGGTCGAAGCGTTCGCCGCTGACGCGCTCCATGAGGGTGCCGATCACGCCCCAGCCCAGGTTACAGTAGGTGAAATACGCGCCCGGCGCGGCCCTGCCCGACCACATGCGGCCTTCGCCGTACAGCGGCGCGCCCGG
This sequence comes from Massilia niastensis DSM 21313, assembly GCF_000382345.1. Classification (GTDB taxonomy): domain Bacteria; phylum Pseudomonadota; class Gammaproteobacteria; order Burkholderiales; family Burkholderiaceae_D; genus Telluria; species Telluria niastensis. The sequence goes on along the minus strand of NZ_KB908130.1, from coordinate 27,624 downwards.
CACCAGGATGTCCTTCAGCGCGGTCGACGCCGGCCACGAATAGCCGCCCTCGTCGCGCAGCGACGAGGTGTGGGTGAGCAGGGTGCGCAAGCTGACCGGCTGCTCCGGGAAATGCGGGTTGCGCAGGGTGAAGCCGAGGTAGTCCGAGACATCGGCCTCGAGGTCGACCCGGCCTTCTTCGACCAGGCGCATCAGGCCCAGGGCCGTCATCATCTTCGAGATCGAGGCGATCCGGTACAGGGTCGCCGGGGTGGCCGGGCGGTCGGGGAAGGCGCCGTTGCCGATCGCGCGGCGGCCGAAGGCCCCTTCGTAGACCGGCTGGCCGGCGCGGATCGCCAGCACCGACAGGCTGGCCAGCTGCATGGCCGGATCGCCGGCGATGGCGGCCAGCTCGGCGTCCAGCGCCCGGCGCGCCGCTGGTGCCAACCCCTGCGCCTGCGCAGCGGGCGGCGCCGCGAACAGCGGTTCCATCGCACCCAGCATCACCATTCCCAGCAAGGATCGCCTGCCATGATTCATCCTGTCTCCCCGTTGTTATTCTTTCTTCATGCTGCTGAGCATACGGACTGCGTGGAATCCTTGCCAAATGAATAGCCGTCACACGGGCATAACCGTTTTGTATTGGCATCAAGTGGTATGCTCATAACCCTGTTGCATGCCTGCGCCAGATTTTTTCATGGTGCGAGCGCTAACGGCGCCCGGCACAGCCAGTACACTGGCGCGGCACCCACTCGTTTCATGCCCATGACTAGCCCAAGCACCGGATTCCAGGTCAACCAGGACGACAATTCGCCGCTGTACATGCAGCTGGCGCGCAAGCTTGCGCAGGACGTGCGCGAGGGCCGCTACCAGGCCGACCAGGCGCTGCCTTCCGAGCGCACCCTGTCGGAACAGCTGGACGTCTCGCGCGTCACCGCGCGCAAGGCGATCGACCAGCTGGTCGACCAGGGGCTGGTGGTGCGGCGGCGCGGCTCGGGCAACTACATCGCGCCGCGCATCGAGCAGCCGCTGTCGAACCTGTCGAGCTTCTCGGAACAGCTGCAGCAGCGCGGCTACCAGCCCGGCTCGCACTGGCTGCGGCGCGAGGTGGTGCTGGCCGACGCCGACGAGCAGCTGTCGCTGGGCCTGTCGCCGAACACCCGGGTGGCGCGCCTGGAGCGCCTGCGCCTGGCCGACGGCATGCCCATGGCCTACGAGGTCAGCGTGATCCCGGCCACCGTGCTGCCGCGTCCCGAGGGCGTGCACGGTTCGCTGTACGCCCACCTGGCCAAGACCGGGCACATGCCGGTGCGCGCGCTGCAGCACATCCGCGCGATGAATGCGCCGGCCGACCTGGCGGCGCGGCTGGAGGTGCCGGAGGGGCAGGCGGTGCTGTTCATTACGCGGGTGGGCTACCTGGAGTCGGGAGAGCCGGTCGAGCTGACCCATTCCTACTGCCGCAGCGACCAATACGATTTCGTGGCAGAACTAAAACGACCCGCTTGAACGTGGGGTGGGAGCGCAATAACCTTTAGGTATAACGGCGGCCGATCCTTTCATGGGCTCTGCTTGTGCAATTGGTATTACACTGGTTTTATCGATTACTCCGCACTTGAAACGGCGATGCTCAAAACCGAAACCCCGTCCCAGGCCCACGCGGCCCTCGACCAGTACCCGACCACGGAACTGGTGAATGTCTTCATCGAAGACCAGTTCCTCGCGGTCGAAGCGGTGCGCGCCGCCGCGCCGCGCATCGCCGCCGCCGTCACCGCCGCGCTGCCGCGGGTGGAAGCGGGCGGACGCCTGATCTACGTCGGCGCCGGCACCTCGGGCCGCCTGGGGGTGCTCGACAGCGTCGAACTGTACCCGACCTTCTCCTGGCCGCACGGCCGCGCCGTGGCCCTGCTGGCCGGCGGCAGCGATGCGATGTTCGTCGCGGTCGAGGGCGCGGAAGACGACTTCGACCAGGGCGGGGCCGACCTGCGCAGCGTGAACGTGGGACCGAACGACGTGGTGCTGGCGGTCGCGGCCTCGGGCGGCACCCCGTATGTGCTGGGCGCGATCCAGGTCGCGCGCGCGGCCGGAGCGCTGACGGTGGGCTTCGCCAACAATACCGATGCTCCCGTGGCCAACGAGGCCGAGATCGGCGTCACCCTGGACACCGGCCCGGAAGTCATCTCGGGCAGCACCCGCCTGAAGGCGGGCACCTCGCAGAAGATCGCGCTGAACACCTTCTCCAGCGCCTTGATGGTGCGTTTGAACAAGGTCCACGGCAACCTGATGGTAGACTTGAAGGCTACCAACGCCAAGCTGGTACGGCGTGCGATCCGCCTCACCACCTTCGCCACCGGCGCCGACGAGGATGCCGCGCGCGCAGTGCTTGAGCAGTGTGGTTTCCATGTCAAGACCGCGATCGTGGCCTTGTCCAGACAAACCAGTGTCGAGCAGGCGCAGGCGCTGCTGGAAGCGGCGCACGGCAGCGTGCGCGGCGCCCTCGCGTAAGCGCGGGCCGCCTCCAGCCCCGGACCTGCCTGACGCACGAAAGAATCGATGCAAAAATCGCAAGCGAACAGCCCGTGGCTGTGGGTGCCTTCCCTGTACTTTGCCCAGGCCATTCCCTATGTGGTCGTGATGAGCCTGTCGGTCATCATGTACAAGGACATGGGGATCTCGAATTCCGATATCGCCTTCTATACGAGCCTGCTGTACCTGCCGTGGGTGATCAAGCCGCTGTGGTCGCCCATCGTCGACATGTTCGGCACCAAGCGCCGCTGGACCGTGCTGCTGCAGCTGGCGGTGGCCGCCTCGCTGGTGGCGGTCGGCACGGTGCTGCACCTGCCCGCCTTCTTCGTCGTCAGCCTGGCGGTGATGTGGCTCATGGCGTTCAGCTCCGCCACCCATGACATCTCGGCCGACGGCTTCTACATGCTCGGCCTGCGCCAGCAGCAGCAGGCCGCCTTCGTGGGCGTGCGCAGCACCTTCTACCGCCTGGCCACGCTGGTCGGACAAGGGCCGCTGGTGGTCCTGGCGGGCTACCTGGCCGTGACCCTGGGCGACGTGCACCAGGCCTGGTCGGTGGTGTTCTTCGTGCTGGCCGGGATGTTCTTCGCCGCCTTCGCCTGGCACCAGTTCGTGCTGCCGGTGCCGGAGGAGGACCATGCGGTCAAGGGCAGCAGCAATCCGCTGCGCGACTTCTTCGGCACCTTCGCCGCCTTCTTCAAAAAGCGCGACATCTGGATGATCCTCGGCTTCATCCTGACCTTCCGCCTGGGCGAGGCGCAGCTGCTCAAGCTGGTGGCGCCCTTCCTGAAGGATCCGGTCAGCGAAGGCGGCCTGGGTCTCACCACCGCGCAGTACGGCATCGCCTACGGCACCGTCGGCATCATCGCCCTGACCTGCGGCGGCCTGGCCGGCGGCTGGCTGATCTCGCGCCTGGGCCTGAAGCGCTGCCTGTGGCTGATGGTGTTCGCCGTGCACCTGCCGGACCTGGTCTTCGTCTACCTGTCGCAGGCGCAGCCGACCGACCTGGTGACGGTGTCGATCTTCCTGGCGATCGAGCAGTTCGGCTACGGCTTCGGCTTCACCGCCATGATGATGTACATGATCATGGTGGCCGACGGCGAGCACAAGACCGCGCACTACGCGATCTGCACCGGCCTGATGGCGCTCGGGATGATGGTGCCGGGCATGTGGAGCGGCGACCTGCAGGAATACCTGGGCTACAAGGACTTCTTCATCTGGACCTGCCTGGCCACCATCCCGGCCTTCCTCATGGCGGCGCTGGTGAAGATCGATCCCGAGTTCGGGAAGAAGTAAGGCCGCGGCGGCGCCTGCGCCGGCCGGCAACAGCGACAACGACGACGGGCCCAGCCCGCAACAGGAGACCTAGAAGGAATGACCGATGCACCCGTGCGCCTGACTTCGCTGGACGCCTTCCGCGGCTTCACCATCGCCGCCATGGTGCTGGTGAATAATCCTGGCGACTGGGGCAAGCTGTATCCGCAACTGGCGCACGCGAAGTGGCACGGCTGGACCTTCACCGACACCATCTTCCCGTTCTTCCTGTTCATCGGCGGCGTCGCGATGGCGCTGTCGCTGGGACGGCTGGCGGCCGGCGGCGCCGACAGGCCGCGCCTGCTGCTCAAGCTGGCCAAACGCGCCGCCCTGATCTTCCTGATCGGCTTCCTGCTCAACCTGATCCCGCGCTTCGACTTCGATGCGGTGCGCATTCCCGGCGTCCTGCAGCGCATCGCGCTGTGCACCATGCTGGCCGCGCCGCTCGTGGTCTACCTGGGCTGGCGCGGCCAGCTGGCGGCGATCGCGCTGCTGCTCACCCTGTACAGCGTGCTGATGCTGGCCGTGCCGGTGCCGGGCATCGGCGCCGGCGTGCTGGAGCCGGGCAAGGACGTCGGCGCCTGGATCGACCGCGCGCTGCTGGACGGCCACCTGTGGGTGCAGGCGAAGACCTGGGACCCGGAAGGCCTGCTGAGCACCCTGCCGGCCCTGTGCAGCCAGCTGTTCGGGGTGCTGGCCGGACGCCTGCTGCTGGCGCGGATCCCGCGCGCCGAGCAGACCATCTGGCTGCTGCTGGGCGGCCTGGCCTGCCTGGCGCTGGGTTCCACCCTGGACGCGCTCCTCATGCCGATCAACAAGAGCCTGTGGACGCCCTCGTACTGCCTGCTGATGACCGGCTGGGCGGCGCTCGCCTTCGCCGCCTTCCTGTGGCTGCTCGACGCCAATCCGCATGCGGCGCTGCGCGAGCGTGTGGCCGCCTGGAGCAAACCTTTTGTAATCTATGGGATGAACGCGCTGTTCATCTTCGCGTTTTCCGGTTTCGTGGCCAAGATGCTCGGCTTTATCAAGCTGGCCCAGCCCGACGGCAGCCAGCTGTCGCTTGGCCGGGCGATCTATGCGCCGATCGCGGCCTTGCCGCTCGGTCCCGTGAACACGTCCCTGTTATACGCCATCGCCTTCAACGCCTGCATGTTCGGGATCGCCTGGATCATGTGGCGCAGGCGCTGGTTCGTCAAAGTCTGATGACAAGAAAGTAAGGAGCTGAGTTGCAGCCTGACCTGAAAAAACGCGCTTTCACGCTCGCCGGCATCACCGGCGCCCTGTCCCTTGGCGGCCTGATGAGCGCCTGCACCACGCAACCGGCCGCCCCGCGCGCCTCGGGCGTCGTCAGCGCTGGCGACATGCCGCCGCCGGCGCCGCGCGAATTCCGCGCCGCCTGGGTGTCGACCGTGGCCAACATCGACTGGCCAAGCAGGCAGAACCTGAGCGCCGCCCAGCAGCAGGCCGAGGCGCTGGCGATCCTCGACCGCGCCAAGTCCCTGAACCTGAACGCGATCGTGCTGCAGGTGCGGCCGTCGGCCGACTCGATCTATCCGTCGCAGATCGAGCCGTGGTCGGAATACCTGACCGGCGCCCAGGGCAAGGCCCCGAGCCCGTGGTACGACCCGCTCAAGTTCTGGGTCACCGAGGCGCACGCGCGCGGCCTGGAGCTGCACGCCTGGTTCAACCCCTACCGCGCGCGCCACGACGGCGCCCGCTCGCCGGCCGCGCCGAACCACATCACCAACAGCAAGCCGGCCGCGGTCAAGCGCTACGGCAAGTTCATGTGGATGGACCCGGCCGAGGAAGCCGCGTCGCAGCAGACCCTGGACGTGGTGCTGGACGTGGTGCGCCGCTACGACATCGACGGCGTGCACATCGACGACTACTTCTATCCGTATCCGATCGAAGCCACGCCCGAGATGGCGGGCAACGCCGCCGCGCTGGACGGCAAGGTCGCCAAGGCCGAACTCGATTTCCCCGACCAGCCGGCCTGGGACCGCTACCTGGCGGGCGGCGGCAAGCTCGATCGCGCTTCCTGGCGCCGCGATAACGTGAACCGCCTGATCGAGCGGATGTACCAGGGCATCCACCGCGAGAAGAGCTGGGTGCGCTTCGGCATCAGCCCGTTCGGCCTGGGCCGCCCGGACCGCCGCCCGCCCGGCATCAACGGCTTCTCGCAGTACGACAAGCTGTACGCGGACGCCGAGCTGTGGCTGCAGAATGGCTGGCTCGACTACTTCACGCCCCAGCTGTACTGGCCGATCTCGCAGAAGTCCCAGGCCTACGACGTGCTGCTCGACTACTGGATCGGGCAGAACACCAAGGGCCGCCACATGTGGCCTGGCCTGTTCACCAGCAGGATCGGAGCGCCGGCGCCGACCAAGGAGTACGCGCCGGACGAGATCGTGCAGCAGATCGGCGTGACGCGCGCGCGTCCGCTGGCGACCGGCCATGTCCACTTCAGCATGGCGGCCCTGATGCAGAACCGCAAGGGCATCAGCGACCAGCTGCGCGCGACCAGCTACACCGGCCAGGCGCTGGTGCCGGCCACCACCTGGCTGGGCGGCGAGCGCCCGGGCGTGCCGAAGGTCGAGGCGGGCAGGCGCAAGAACGCCGTCGAGCTCAAGCTCAAGGCGGGCCGGGCCAACGCCCTGTATGCGATCTGGGCGCGCCACGGCAGCGAGTGGCGCTTCGCGGTGGCGCCGGCCTCGCGCGTGGACTGGTCGATTCCGGACGACGACAAGCTGGGCGCGGCCAACACGGTCTACGTCAGCGCGGTCGACCGCCTCGGCAACGAGGGTGCGCGCGTGCGGGTCTGGCCCAAGTCATAATGAAGGTCTCATAACTTTGCCTCATGTAGTTGCCGCCAGCATTCATTCGTCCGCTGGCGGCGCGAGGACGTAAACTGGCCCCTTATGCGCACTGAAGAACAACAACAGGACGGCCTGGGCCTCGGCATCGACGCCGGCGGCACCCAGACCCGCTGGGCCCTTGCCGCAGCGGGCGGCAGCATCGTGGCCGAAGGGACCGTGGCCGGCCTGTCCGCGCTGCAGATGGCGAATGCCTCCGGGCGCGAGACCGTGCGCGCCACCTTCGCCGAACTGGCCGGCGCGGTGCTCGCGCATGGCCGCCCGGTGCACGTGCGCGCCGGCCTGACCGGCTTCGGCGGCGACGGCGAGCTGCTGCAGCGCTGGCTCGGCGAACTGCTGGGCGTCCAGCCTTCCGCGGTCACGCTGTGCAACGACATCGAGATCGCCTACCTCGCCAGCTTCAGGCCCGGCGAAGGCTACCTGGTCTACGCCGGCACCGGCTCGATCGGCGCCTTCATCGACGCCGGCAACGGCTTCCACCGCGCCGGCGGACGCGGCGTCGTGCTCGACGACGGCGGCGGCGGCTTCTGGATCGCGCGCGAAGCGCTGCGCCACATCTGGCGCAACGAGGACGAGGAACCCGGCCGCTGGCAATCCTCGCCGATGGCCCATGCCGTCTTCCAGCACGTGGGCGGCAGCGACTGGGCGGACTCGCGCCAGTTCATCTACCACCGCGAGCGCGGCGAGGTCGGCAAGCTGGCGCTCGCCGTGGCCGCCAGCGCGGAGCGCGATCCCGCCGCCGCTGCTATCCTGCGCGAAGCGGGGCACGAACTGGCCCGCCTGGCGCTGGCGCTCATCCGGCGCTTCGGACCGCGCCCGGTGGCGCTGGCCGGCCGCGCCTTCGAGCTGCACCCCGTGATCGTCGAGACCATGCGCGCCGACCTGCCGCCCGGGACCGCGCTCAGCCAGACCGGCCTGCGCGCCCACCACGCCGCCGCCCGCCTGGCCGCCGGACCGCGCTGAGCTCCGCTCCGAACAACCCATCTGACAGGAACCGCCGATGAAAACCCTGATCGCCGCCCTCACCATCGCCCTGCTGGCCGGCTGCGCCACCGGCCCGCGCTACGACACGAGCTATACCGCCAAAGGCCAGTCGAGCCGGGTGCGCTTCGTGGTCCTGCACTACACCGTGGCCGACAAGCCGGCTTCGCTGAAGATCCTCACGGAACAGCAGGTGAGCGCTCACTACCTGCTCACCGACGATCCGCAGCCGACCATCTACGCGCTGGTGGACGAGAACCGCGCCGCTTACCATGCCGGCAACTCGAGCTGGAAGAATTTCACCCAGCTCAACAACAGCTCGATCGGCATCGAGATCGTCAATGCCGGCTGGAAGGACACGCCGCAGGGCCGCGTCTACGCGCCGTTCCCGCAGTCGCAGATCGACGCCCTGGTGCCGCTGCTGAAGGAGATCGTGCAGCGCCATGGCGTGGCGCCGGAAAACATCATCGGCCACAGCGACATCGCGCCGCTGCGCAAGCAGGATCCGGGTCCGCTGTTCCCGTGGCAGCGCCTGGCCCGGGAAGGCCTGGGCGTCTGGCCGGACGCCACCCGCGTGGCCGCCGTGCGCCCGGCCTTCGAGGCGCTGCTGCCGGACGTCGCCTGGTTCCAGCGCAAGCTGGCCATCCATGGCTATGCGATCCAGCAGACCGCCATGCTGGACGAGCAGACCCGCACCGTGCTGGCCGCGTTCCAGATGAAATACCGCCCGGCCGACTATGCCGGCAATCCGGACGCCGAGACCGCCTCGCTGCTGGAAGTCCTGACCACGCCGGCGACTGCGCCGCTGCCGGTGGCGCCGGCGCAGGCGGTGCCGGCCCAGCCGACCCCGGCGCCGCTGACCGCCCCGGTCGCGCCGATGCCGCCGGCGCCGGTCGCACCGGCTCCCGTGGTGCCGGAAACGGCCCCGGTCCCGGCCGCTCCGGCGACGCCAGTGCCGGCCCCGGCGCCAGCTCCGAGCCCTGCACCGGCGCCAGCGCCGGCGCCGGCCCCGGCTCCGCTCACCGTACCGGCGCCGCTTCCTCCTGCGCCCAGCCCGGCGCCGGTGAATACAATTTGAGCATCGCCGTGCGTCAAGTTTCGCTGTATCCTTCCAAAAATTCGCGTCTTGCACGCGAAGACTTTACAGAAGGATAAGCGATGCGTTTGCGTCATATCGAAGTGTTCCACGCCATCATGCAAGTCGGCACCATCAGTGGTGCCGCGCAGGTACTCCACATTTCCCAGCCCGCGGTGACGAAAGTGCTCCAGCACGCCGAACTGCAGCTGGGCATGCCGCTGTTCGAGCGCGTACGCGGCAAGCTCTACCCGAAGCCGGAGGCGCACCGCCTGTTCGCGGAAACCGAAAAGCTCAACCGCGACCTGCAGGGCATCCGCCGCCTGGCCGCCAGCCTCAAGGGCCGCGCGGTCGAAACCGTGCGCCTGGTGTCGACCCCGACCATCGCGACCAGCGTGCTGCCGGAAGCCATGACCGTCTGGCGCCGCGACTTCGCCCAGACCCGTTGCGAACTCGCCACGCACCACACCAGTGAAATCGTCAACGCGCTGCGCCTGGGCGAGGCCGACCTGGCCCTCTCGCTGCAGGACCCGCGCCATCCCGGCATCGTGGCCGAGCCGATCGCGCACGGCATGCTGACCGTGGTCGCCCCCGCCGGCACCTGGAGCGAGGAAGAATGCGCCCGGCCGATCTCGGCCGACGGCCTGACCGGCGAACTGATCGGCCTGGCCGACCGCGACCCGCTGGGCGAGATGGTGGTCGCCGCCTGCGAGGCCCAGGGCGTGCAGCCGGTGTTCCCCACCGTGGTGCAGACCTACCAGATCGCCCGTGCGCTGGTCGAGGCGGGCGCCGGCACCGCCGTGCTCGACCCGTTCACCGCCGCTTCGGCCGCGCCGAACAAGGTCCAGTGCCGCCCGTGGGCGCCGGCGATTCCCGTCCACCTGTACCTGCTGACCGCCAGCCATTCCCCCTTGTCGCACGGGGCGCGGGAGCTGGCCAACTGTATCGGCGCGACCGCGCGCGCCCGTCTGGAAAAAGGAAGTCAATGAGCCTCACCGTGGCCAGCGAAGAGATCGCCGGCAGTCCTGAATTTCGCCACCTGACCAGTATCGCCGGTATCGAGATCGACCTGCGCTACGCCACGGACAACAACTTCGTCGGACGCGACCTGTACTCGCCGTTCGACTGCGCCTGGCTGCATGTCGAAGCGGCAAGCGCCCTCGAACGGGTGGTCGCCTGGCTGGCCGCGCGCCGCCCCGACCTCACCCCGCTGGTGCTGGACGCCCTGCGCCCGCAGCGCGTGCAGCAGCAGTTGTGGGATGCGCTGGAGGGCACCGGCCTGCAGATGTACCTGGCCAATCCGGTGCGCGGCTCGATCCATTCCTACGGCATGGCGCTGGACATCACCCTGCTCGACGCTTCGGGGCGCGAGCTGGACATGGGCACCGGCTTCGACGACATGACCAACCTGTCGCACCCGGCGCTGGAAGAAGGCTTCCTGGTGGCCGGCCAGCTGAACGAGGAACAGGTGGCCAACCGCCGCCTGCTGCGCGAGGCCATGCTGCAGGCCGGCTTCGTCGGCATCAATACCGAGTGGTGGCATTTCGACTGCGGCGACCGCGACCTGGTGCGCCGCAGCTTCCGCCGCGTGCTCTGAACGGCGGCCGGCGGCGCCGTTCGTCCTACATCAGTTCGATCGACTCGACGCAGTTCCTGCCCTTGCGCTTGGCCGCGTACATCAGCTTGTCGGCGGCCGAGATCAGGTCCGGCAGCGTGTAGCGCACATGCGGGTTGCCGAAGTCGAAGGTGGCGACGCCGAAACTGGCGGTCGCCTGCAGCACCGTGCGGCCGCCTTCCACGGGCAGCGCCATGGCGGCAAACCTGGCGCGCAGCCGTTCGGCCAGCTGCTCGCCGCCATCCAGGTCGGTCTCGGGCAGGATCAGCAGGAACTCCTCGCCGCCATAGCGCACCACCGCATCGAGCTGTTCGCGCGTCAGCTGCAGCAGCAGGGCCGCGAACGCCCTGATCACCGCGTCCCCATGGGTGTGCCCGTGGGTGTCGTTGATGCGCTTGAAGTGGTCGATATCGCACAACACGACCGTCAGCTTGTGGCCGAAGCGCCGCGCCCGCGCCAGTTCCGCGCACATCAGGTGGTCATGCAGGTAGCGCCGGTTGTAGCAGCCGGTCAGGTGGTCGCGCTGGGCGGCCTGCTTCAGGTCCGACTGCAGGCGGAATTCCTCGCGCAGCACGTGGTTGTAGCGGCGCGCCGCCAGCAGGCCGAAGGTGTTCACCAGCACCAGCAGCAGGCCCATGGTCAGCATGTCGGGGAAGGGCATCGGCGCCACCTGCAGCACCAGCACGAAGAACACGGCGGTGGCGGTGGCCGCCAGCGCCAGCGCATACACGAGCCGGTTCGGGATGTAGAGGTAGACCACGACCAGCATGATCGCCAGCGACATCGCATGCCAGTGGAATTCGGCCGGACGGTGCACCGCGATGTGCATGAAGCCGGCCAGCGCCACCGTTTCCGCGATGCTTGCCGCCAGCCGGGTCGCCCTCACCGACAGCGGACGGCGGTAGGCCAGCCAGGCGCAGCTGCCGGCCGTCGCGGCGACCAGCAGGCGTGCCGGGAAAGTCTCCGCCGCCGCCAGGTCGAATCCCAGGACCGCCACGTCGGTGACGAAGAAACTCAGGTAGAAAACGGTACAGAAGAGCAGGGTGAAACCCAGCAGGGAACGCGTGCGGGCCAGCTGGTGCGCGAGGAACGCGGATTCCGTAGCGTCCCTGGCGAACTCACCGGTAAGTGGATGGATGGTCATGAAGGAAGAGGTAGGCTCGCCCGCGCGAGCGGCACAGGGCGGCGGTTTAACCAGTGGGTATCGGAATGCCGGGTACTATCTCTGATATGACAGGGAGCTGTATCCTCTTCGGGGTTGGTTGGCGCCAGGAGTCGGCGCATGCGTCTCTCACAACATTATTCTGCCAGCATTGCTCGTACTCAAATCTAACGCATGGTAACTTTGTGAAAGTTATTTTTGATTAAAATATTGTCTAAATAACACAGCAGACCTGGCCTGCGATGTCGGGCCAGGGACGTCACCAGGAGGAGAAAAATGAAAATCGTACGCCAATCGGATCACGAGATCAGCGACGCGGGAGTACAGCAGGCCACCGGCGATACGCTCGCCGGCTGGTTCCAGCGCATCGACGGGAAGGGCGGCGTGGCGCTGGGCCGCCGCGGCATCGGCGACTGGATGTACGGCGAGCTGAAGGTCGACCCGTGGTGGGTCGGCACGATCACCAACGAATACGAGGTCGCGCGCGGCCAGCTGGAAAAGGACGGCAAGCCCAAGGGCTACACGATCTGCGCCACCAAGAGCATCAAGTCGGATGCGTCCGCCTGCTACGCCGCCTTTACCGAGCCGGCGCAACTGGACCGCTGGTTCGGCCCCGGCAACCAGATCGAGGTCGCTCCCGGCGGACGCTGGACCAATGCCGATGGCAACGCCGCCACGATCAAGAAGGCGTCGCCGGGCAAGAACGTGCGCATGACCTGGGAAGACCCGGAGCTGGACATACCGACGCCGGTCGAGGTGAAGTTCCAGCCTACGGCGGAAAAATGCACGGTGATCGTGACGATCGACCGCCTGCAAACGCGCGCGGAGGCGGACGGCTACCGCAAGGCCTGGGGTGAGGCGCTCGGCCGGCTGAAGGGCTTGCTGGAGGGATGAGGCTGTATCGGATTCGCCACGCATGAAGAAGCCGGCTGATGCCGGCTTCCTTGCTTGCGGACCGGCTCAGGGGGCCGCCTGCGCCGCCTGCTGCTGCGGGGCGCCGGAACGCGCCACCCAGTCGACCAGGGCGTCGAGCACGGCCCGTCCGCGGCCGTTGCCGGCCTGTTCGCTGTTGACCATGGCGACGAACACGGTCTGGGCGCCGTTCGCGTCCGGCACATAGCCGGCCAGGGCGGTGACGTTGCGCAGGGTGCCGGTCTTCAGGCGCGCGCGGCCGGCGGCCGGGCTGTCGTGCAGGCGGCGGCGCATGGTGCCGTCCATCGCGACGATCGGCATGCTGGCCTGGAACTCGGGCGCCCAGGCGCTGCGCAGGCCGGCCTGCAGCAGATAGCCCATTTGCCGGGGGCTGATGCGTTCCGTGCGCGACAGGCCGGAACCGTTCTCGATCACGAAGCCGGTGTCGTCGATGCGGTGGCCGCGCATCCATTCGCGCACCGCGGCGTCGGCGCGCGCGAAGGTGGTGTCGCCGCTCGCCGGCAGCGCCACGCTGCCGCTGGCCGGATCCGGCTGCAGGCTGCCCAGGCTGAGGAACAGGGTGCGCGCCAGCGCATTGTCGGACGGCTTGTTGATGTCGCGGACCAGCTCCGGCAGGCTGCGCGAGGTGTGCTCGGCCAGCAGGGTCGATGCCGGCGGGGTGACGCCTTCGACCGTCCTGCCGCTCAGTTTCCCGCCCAGCTGCTTCCACTTCAGGCGCAGCAGGCGGTCGACGTAGTCGTCGCGGTCCAGCACGTTGATGCTGGTGCTGCGCGCGCAGTTCTTCGGGAAGCTGCCGTGCAGGACGATGCGGATCCGCCCATCCTTCTGGCGCCTCGCCTCCGGCAGCTTCCAGCCGTCTTCCCACTTCGCGCAGTCGGCGTCGACCAGGGTCATGTCCGAACCGATGGAGACGCGGTCGAGCTCCGGCTGCATCTGCAGCTTCAGGCGTTTGCCGGTCGAGCGCAGGTCGACCTGCACCATGTTCTTGTTGACCAGCAGGGCGTCGGGAATCACGTTGTAATAGGCTTCGGGCGACTCGTCGAACGGCGCCAGGCCGGCATCGAGGCGCGCCGGCTGGAACAGCTGGCGGTCCAGCACCAGGTCGCCCTCGATGCGGGCGATGCCCTGGTAGCGCAGGGCGCGCAGCATGTTTTCCAGCACCTCGCCCGACAGGTCGGCATCGGCGCCGCCCTTCAGGATCAGGTTCCCGCGCAGCACGCCATTCTCGATCTCGCCCGTGGTGCGCAGCTCGGTGCGGCCTCGGAACACGGGACCGAGGCGCTCCAGCCCGATCATCGTGGTCACCAGCTTCATCGTCGACGCCGGCTGCATCGGCCGCTCCGCATGGTGCGACAGCATCACGCTGTCGCCCTTGAGAACCAGGACGCCGAGGGCGTCTTCCGGAATGCCGTTCTGCGCCAGCGCCTGCGCCACCGGTTCGGGCAGCTGGGCGTGGGCGAAGCCGAAGGCGGCGAACAGGGCGCTGGCGAGGGCGAGACGTCGGAGCATGGCAGTCCTTAACCGAAGAAGAGATAGGCGACGCAGATCGCGGTGATGATGCCGGCCAGGTCGGCGATCAGGCCGCAGGAGATCGCATAGCGGGTCTTGCGGATGCCCACCGAGCCGAAGTACAGCGCCACGATGTAGAAGGTGGTGTCGGCCGAGCCCTGGAAGATGCAGGCCAGGCGTCCGACGAAGGAGTCCACGCCGTAGGTGTTCATGGCGTCGATCATCAGCGCGCGCGAGCCGCTGCCCGACAGGGGCTTCATCAGCGCGGTCGGCAGCGCCGGGATGAATTCGGTGGTGACGCCGAGCTGGACGAACACCCATTCGAAGCCCTGGACCACGAAGCCGAGGATGCCGGCGTTGCGCACCACGCCGATCGCCACCAGCATGCCGACCAGGTAGGGGATGATGTTGAGCGAGGTCTGGATGCCGCCCTTGGCGCCCTCGATGAAGGCCTCGTAGACATTGACCTTCTTGCGCAGTGCGCCGACCATGAAGACCACGATGATCGAGAACAGCACGAAGTTGCTCGACACCTTGGACACCAGTTCGATCTCGGCCTTGTCCAGGTGGTTGGTGAAGTAGTAGATCATCGCGACGATGGCCGCGGTGATGCCGCCCATCCAGCCGAACAGCACCTTGTCGAACAGGTTGATGCGCTGGCGGATGCCGACCACGATGATGCCGGTGATGGTCGCGACATAGGTCGCGATCAGGCAGGGGATGAAGATGTCCGCGGGATTGGCCGCGCCCAGGATCGCGCGCTGCGCCATGATCGCCAGCGGGATCAGGGTCAGGCCCGAGGTGTGCAGCACCAGGAACATGATCTGGGCGTTGGTGGCCTCGTCCTTGTTCGGGTTCAGGGTCTGCAGGCTTTCCATCGCCTTCAGGCCGAACGGCGTCGCCGCGTTGTCCAGCCCCAGCAGGTTGGCGGAGAAGTTCATCACCATGTGGCCGGTGGCCGGGTGGTCCTTCGGCACTTCGGGGAAGATGCGCGAGAAGAAGGGCGCGATGAAGCGCGCCAGCGCATTGATCGCGCCCGCCTTCTCGCCGATGTTCATGATGCCCAGCCAGAGCGTCATCACGCCGGCCAGCGGCAGGGCGATGTCCATCACCGCCATCTTGGCCGATTCGAAGGTGCCGTCGACGATGCGTTTGAAGATCTCCGTGTCGCCCAGGAACAGCCATTGAATCAGGGCCGCGAGGAAGCCGACGAGGAAGAAACCAGTCCAGATGTAATTGAGTGCCATGAAAGATTCGCCGCTGAGGTACCGCTCGATTGTGCAGCGGAGAGTATAGGCGCAGAGCAAGCTGCACGGATGAAAGAATGCAGCCGCGCCATGTGAAAAAGTTATGAGCCGACAGTGCCGGTTGCCTGCGGCGTCAAGGCGCGCATATGATACGCATCGCTCGAGAGGACCCCTTCACCATGCTGCCGATTCGCCATACCGCCGCCGCCCTGCTGTTTCCCCTGTTGTTCGCCACCGGCGCCGCCGCGGCGCAGCCGGCCTCTGCTCCCGCCGGGCAGAAGGTGCTGCGCATGTTCCTGTCCACCAGCGAGACCGGGCTGGATCCGGCCGCCGCGTCCGACAATGCCACTTTGTCACTGCTGGAAAACCTGTTCGATCCGCTGCTGCGCTACGACTACCTGGCGCGCCCCGCGACGCTGCGCCCGAACAGCGCGGCCGCGATGCCGGAAGTCAGCGCCGATGGCCTGAGCTACACCTTCCGCATCCGCCCGGGCATCCATTTCACGCCCGACCCGGCCTTCAAGGGCGTCAAGCGCGAGGTGACGGCGCAGGACTATGTCTACAGCATCAAGCGCCTGTACGACCCGGCGATCAAGTCGCCCTGGGCCCATATGTTCGAAGGGAAGATCGTCGGCGACGCCGCCCTGCGCAAGCGCTTCGGCCACGACGTGCCGGTCGAGGGCCTGCAGGCGCTCGACCGCTACACATTGCGCATCAAGCTGGCGGCGCCCGACAACAACTTCCTGTTCTATCTCGCCACGCCGGCGACCGGGGTGGTGGCGCGCGAAGTGATCGAGGCCTATCCGGGCCAGGCCGGCAACCATCCGGTCGGCACCGGGCCCTTCATGATCGGCGAGTGGAAGCGCAGCGACCGCATCGTGCTGCTGGCGAACCCGGAGTCGAGCGCGGTGTTCCACGCCAGCCCCGGCGACAATCCGGAAGACCGGGCGCTCGCCGCCGCGCTCGAGGGCAAGCGCCTGCCGCGCGTGGACCGCGTGGAGGTGAAGATCGCCGAGGAATTCCAGGGCCGCATGCTGGGCTTCCTGAATGCCGAATACGACTACCTGGAGCAGATCCCGGAATCGATGACCGACATGGTGGTCCGCGACGGCCGCCTGAAGGACGAGCTGGCCGCGCGCGGCATCGTGCTGTCGCGCTTTCCAGTGCTGCAGACCTACTACATGTGGATGAACATGAACGATCCGGTGGTGGGCGGCTACGGCAAGGACAAGGTGGCGCTGCGGCGTGCCATCTCGCTGGCCTACAACAATGCCGAGGACATCGCGCTGCTGAAGAAAGGCTTCGCCATCAAGGCCGAGTCGCCGCTGCCGCCGAACGTGCGCGGCTACGATCCGGCCTACCGCAGCCCGGTCCCCTACGATCCGGCGCTGGCGAATGCGCTGCTGGACCGCCATGGCTACACCCGGCGCGATGCGGACGGCTTCCGCCGCACGCCCGACAACCGGCCGCTGACCCTGACCATGCACAGCGAAGCGACCGTCAGCGGCCGCCTGCGCGATGAGCTGTGGCGGAAATGCCTGAATGCCATCGGCTTGCGCGTGGTGTTCAAGTCGGACAAGAAGACCGAGATCATCAAGGCCTCGCGCCTGGGCACGGTCCAGATGTTCGAAAGTAACTGGATCGCCGACTTCCCCGACGGCGACAACTTCTACCAGCTGCTGTACGGACCGAACGCGGGCCGCGCCAACTATTCGCGCTTCAACCTGCCGGCCTATAACGAACGCTACGAACAGGCGCGCCGGCTCGGCGACGGACCGGCGCGGCAACAGCTGTATTTCGAGATGAACCAGCTGATCCACGCCTACAACCCGTGGGTGCCGCTGACCCATGTCTTGTCGGGCGACCTGCGTCATCCGTGGTTGAAAAACTACAAACGTCACCCGGTCGAATTCACGACCTGGCGTTATCTCGACATCGATGTTGCGGAAAGGGCACGCTCCGCCAGAGGAGAAAGATAGTTCGTGTAACATTTTCCTAAACAAAACATTCCCCTTAGTTATACTTGCCGCCGGTAATTTCATTGGATAACGCCAAAACAGCCGGCGTACCCTGAAATGAAAAATAGTGTAATGCTAAGAAATTACGCATAGCACCCGGCAACGGGTCGATCACGGCCAAGGAAAACGTTTAGGAGAAACGCGTGAAATTAAAGAAGCTGGCACATTTGATTGCCCTGATGGGTGCCGTGGGTCCCGCGGTGGCGCAGCAGGTGCAGGTAGAGGGGCCGATGCAGCGGGTGGAGATCACCGGTTCCAGCATCAAGCGCATCGCCAAGGAAGGCGCGCTGCCGGTGGAAATCATTTCGCGCAAACAGCTGGAAGACCAGGGCATCGTGACTGCCGAACAGCTGATCGCGACCCTGAACGTGAACGGCACCGGTTCCGATAACCTGGCGTCGAACGCCGACGTGACCTCGGGCGCCCAGCGCGGCAACAACGGCGCCTCGTCCGCCAACCTGCGCGGCCAGGGCGCCGACTCGACCCTGGTGTTGCTGAACGGCCGCCGTATCGCGACCCACGGCATGAAGGGTTCGGCGGTCGACCTGAACTCGATCCCGATGGCGGCGGTCGAGCGCGTCGAGGTGCTGAAGGACGGCGCTTCCGCGGTCTACGGCACCGACGCGATCGGCGGCGTGATCAACTTCATCCTGCGCAAGAACTACAAGGGCCTGGAAGCCCAGTCCTTCATCGACGTGGCCCAGGAATCGGGCGGCGAGATCGGCCGCGCGTCGCTGACCGGCGGCTGGGGCGACCTCGATACCCAGGGCTGGAACGTGCTGGTGACCGCCGCGCACAGCGAGAACAAGGCGCTGCGCGGCAACCAGCGCGACTTCGTCAACACCTTCCAGCCGGACCGCGGCGTCTCGGTCGACACCCGCGGCGCGCCGAGCGCCAACATCTTCGCCACCACCCTGGCGCCGACCCTGCTGTCGCGCACCGGCACCGGTCCGACCCTCCCGGGCGGCACCATCGGCTACAACGGCATCAGCCTGCTCGACCTGCCGGGCGGCGCGGGCTGCACCAGCATCGACGGCATGGGCCCGTACGACGAGAAGCTGTGGGATACCGCCTCGGCGGCCTTTGGCTGCGCCTGGGATACCGGCCGCGCCGCCGTGCTGCAGCAACCGGTCAAGAACAGCAACGCCTTGGCGCGCGCCACCTTCAACGCCGGCCAGCACCAGCTGTTCGCCGAACTGGTCGGCTCGCGCGTCGAAGTCGCGAAGAGCTTCTCGCCGAACCAGGTCTCGCCGTCGGCTTCGACCTTCGGCCCGAGCTCCTTCTATCCGAGCACCGGCGCCGCCTACAACGACGTCTACAACGCCCTGGTCAAGGTATTCCCGAGCATTTCGGCCAACTACGGCCTGCCGATCGCCTACCGCTGGCGCTGCATGGAGTGCGGCAACCGCGAGATCGAGACCACCACCAAGGCCGCCCGCGCGCTGGTCGGCGCCGACGGTCCCCTGAGCATCGCCGGCCGCAGCTTCGACTACCGCGTCGGCCTGTCGCACGCCTTCAGCGAGTCCGACTCGGTCCTCGGCCGCGGCTACAACTACACCGCGCCGCTGGCGGCCGCGCTGGGTTCGGGCCTCATCAATCCGTTCCTGCTGCCGGGCCAGGCCCAGACCCCGGAAGCGATCGCCGCGATCAACGCCACCTCGGCCGCCGGCGTCACCCTGTATGGCGGCAAGAGCAGCATGACCCAGTTCGACGCCGCGATCTCGGGCGAGATCTTCAAGCTGCCGGCCGGTCCCGTGCTGGCCGCGGTGGGCACCGACCTGCGCCGCGAAGAGTACAAGTTCAACGGCGACGCCCGCGACATCGCCAACCGCCGCGCGATCCTGAACGCGCCCTTCGACGACGTCAACGCGCTCGACAAGATCCATCGCGACATCAAGGCGGTGTACGCCGAGATCCTGATCCCGGTGACCAAGACCCTGGAAGTCACCCTGGCCGGCCGCAAGGACCATTACACCGGCTTCGGCGGCACCTTCAATCCGAAGGTCTCGTTCCGCTACCAGCCGCTGGCCTCGCTGATGTTCCGCGGTTCGTACAACGAAAGCTTCCGCGCACCGTCGTTCAACCAGCTGTTCAACGGCGTCACCATCTCGCCGTACGCGGGCAAGGACCTGGCCGACCCGGCCACCTGCCCGGGCGGCCGTGCGGACAGCACCAGGCCGGGCTGCGAATCGATCAATCCCGAGACCCTCACCGGCGGCAAGGCGGAGCTGGGCCCGGAAACCGCGAAGCAGGGCAGCATCGGCTTCGTGTTCGAGCCGGCGAACTTCTTCTCGATGAATGCCGACCTGTGGGAGATCCGCAAGGAAAACACGATCGACTCGTTCAACACCGCCACGATGGTCGCGAACTACAACCTGTTCCAGGACTCGTTCCTGCGCAACCCGTCCGGCCAGCTGGTCGCGATCGACCAGCGCTGGATCAACGCCGGCGAGCGCATCACCCGCGGCGTCGAGGTGGGCGCCCGCTTCAACGGCAAGTTCAACACCGGCGCCGTGTGGAGCGTCGGCCTCGACGGTTCGCGCCTGCTGGAGAAGAAGTCGCGCGCCACCGTGAACGCGCCGTTCGGCGAGAGCGAAGTGGGCCGCTTCATCTTCACCGGCGACCTGGGCCTGAAGTGGAAGCACAGCGCCTACGTGACCTACAAGTACGGCGACTGGAGCGGCATGCTGCAGAACATCTACCGTTCGGGCTATGACGACCAGGTGCTGCCGGGTGTGGCCAACGGCCTGGTGCGTCCTGCGAACTGGAACCCGAAGGTGGACGAGTACTCGATCTTCAACCTGAGCGTGAACTACACCGGCTTCAAGAACCTGACCCTGACCGCCGGCGTGAAGAACATGTTCGACGAGGATCCGCCGTTCGCGATCACCTACGACAGCAACACCGGCGCCGGCAGCTCGTGGGAGCCGCGCGTGGCCGATCCGCGCGGCCGTTCGTTCACCCTGCTGGCGAACTACAAGTTCTTCTGATTTGCCGGACTTGACGGCCCGTCGCTCGGGAGGCACCATGCGGCCTCCCGGCACGGGCCGTTTTTCATTGGTGGAGCGGTGATTCGTCGCCGCTTCCACGCATCCTACGTACGCCGACCATGATCATCAGCAGGCGCGGCTTCGGCGCATTCGCCGCAGCCGCCTTATCCGCCACCTTTCCGGGCGTCGCCGCAGCGGCACGGCGCCGTTCGCCCTCCCGTCCCATGAAACAGCTCATCAAACCCCCACGCCTGCGCCAGGGCGACGTCGTCGGCCTGATCGCGCCGGGCGGCTACACCACCGACCGCGCGATCGAGAAGGCGGTCCGCAACATCGAAGCGCTCGGCTTCCGGGTCAGGACCGGCGCCTACCTGCGCGCCGTGTACGGCAACTACGGCGGCTCGGTGCAGCAGCGCCTGGCCGACCTGCACGCGATGTTCGCCGACCCCGAGGTCAAGGCCATCTGGCCGATCCGCGGCGGCTCCGGCTGCATCTCGCTGCTGGCCCACCTCGACTATGAGCTGATCCGCAGGAACCCGAAGGTCCTGCTCGGCTATTCGGACATCACGGCCCTGCACTTGGCCATGTATAAGAAGGTCGGCCTGGTGACTTTCCACGGCCCGGTGGCCTCGTCCACGATGTCGGACTATTCGCGCGAGCACATGATGGCGGTGCTGACCGAACCGCAGTCCAGCTACACGATCCCGATGTCCCCGGACAACGCGAAGCGCGCGCTGAGCGAGCCGCACTACGGCATCCGCACCGTGACCTCGGGCGTGGCGACCGGCCCGCTGATGGGCGGGAATTTGTCCCTGGTGAGCGCGCTGGCCGGCACCCCGTATGCCGCCGATATCCACGGCAGCATCCTGTTCCTGGAAGAGGTCAACGAGGCGCCCTACCGGATCGACCGCTGGATGACCCAGCTCGACCTGGCCTCCGGGTTCTCGAAGGCCGCCGCCGTGATGGTCGGCATCTGCGACAACTGCGGACCGGAGCACGAGGAGATCTCGCTCACGCTCGACCAGACGCTCGACCTGCACCTCAAGCCGCTGACGATTCCGACCGTGACGGGCTACTCGATCGGCCATATCCGCAACCAGTTCACCCTGCCGATGGGGATCAGGGCCACCCTCGACACCGAAAGCCAGACCGTCACCCTGCTCGAAGCGGCCGTGAGCTGAGCCTTCGTGGCATACTTGCTCGATCATAATAAGGAGAAACCCATGAAGCTGCTGACCACATGCCTGCTGAACGCCGTCCTGGGCGCGCTGCTCGCCGCGCCGCTGGCGCAGGCGCAGGAACACACGGCGCCCGGCAAGCGCCAGCAGTTCCTCTACATGCTGCGCGTGGCGCCGCACCTGCAGGACGAAGCGAAATGGAGCGAGAAGGACAAGCAGGCGACCTCGAAGCATTTCGAGCGCCTGAAGCAGGCTACCGACAAGGGGCAGGTGATCCTGGCCGGGCGCACCTCCGAAGCGCTCGACAAGACCTTCGGCCTGGTGATCTTCGAGGCCGAGAACGAAGCGGCCGCGCGCAAGTTCATGCAGGAAGATCCGGCCGTGCAGGCCGGCGTGATGCAGGCCACGCTGCATCCGTATTCGGTGGCGCTGCAGCGTAGGGTGGACGGCTCGCCGTCCACGCGTTGATAGTTGGCAGCACGATCATCGCGCACGGGAGCGGAGCCGCTAACGATCTCCGCGTGGACGGCAAAGCCGTCCACCCTACAACCGGCGGCTCATCATGACCGAGCCGTGCGATTCGCCGTCGATGCGGTACAGGTCCTCGATCTCGCCGGTCTGGACGAAGCCGGTGCGCGCGTAGAGCGCACGCGCGGCATGGTTGGCCGACAGGACGTCCAGGTCGATCCAGGCCAAGGGCGGCGTCTCGCGCGCCCATGCGACGGCGGCTTCCACCAGCCTGGCGCCCAGGCCGGCGCGCCGGTGGTCGCGATGCACGCCCATGCCCAGGATGGCGCGGTGCGCCGACTCCGGGTCCGCGCGGCCGCGCAGGTCGACGTGGCCGGCGATCGCGCCGCCGGCGTCGACCGCGATCCAGGCGCGCCGCCAGCCGGGCTCACCAAGTTTGGTGGCCAGCCCTGCCGTGAACCTGGCGCGCATCGCGTCCGGAACGCCCGTGACCGCACGCGACATCGGCTGGAACAGCGGCATGCCGTTCCTGCCGTTTTCGTCCAGCTGGTCGCCCAGGTAGGCGAACAGGGCATCCAGGTCGGCGATGGCGACGGCGCGGATGTCCATCACAGCGCCCGTGCGATCAGGATCTTCTGGATGTCGCTGGTGCCTTCGTAGATCTGGCACACGCGCACGTCGCGGTAGATGCGCTCGACCGGGAAGTCGGCCACGTAGCCGTAGCCGCCGAACACCTGCATGGCGTCGGACACCACGCGTTCGGCCATCTCGGAGGCGAACAGCTTGGCCATCGCGGCTTCCTTCAGGCAGGGCAGGCCGGCATCCTTCATCGCCGCCGCATGCCAGATCAGCTGGCGCGCCGCCTCGATCTTCATCGCCATCTCGGCCAGGCGGAACTGGACCGACTGGTGCTCGAAGATCGGCTTGCCGAAGCTCTCGCGCTCCTTCGCATAGGCCAGCGCGGCCTCATAGGCGGCGCGCGCCATGCCGACCGACTGCGAGGCGATGCCGATGCGGCCGCCTTCCAGTCCCGACAGGGCGATCTTGTAGCCCATGCCTTCTTCGCCGATCAGGTTCGCGGCCGGGATGCGGCAGTTCTCGAACACGATCTGCGCGGTGTCCGACGAATGCTGGCCCATCTTGTGCTCGATGCCGGCGACGATGTAGCCGGGGGTGGTGGTCGGCACCCAGAAGGCGCTGATGCCCTTCTTGCCGGCCGCCTTGTCGGTGACGGCCATGACGATCGCCACGTCGCCGTACTTGCCGCTGGTGATGAACTGCTTGGTGCCGTTGAGGACGTACTCGTCGCCGTCGCGGACCGCGGTGGTGCGCAGGGCCGAGGCGTCGCTGCCGGTGTGCGGCTCGGTGAGGGCGAAGGCGCCCAGCAGCTCGCCCTGGGCCAGCGGGCGCAGCCAGCGCTGCTTCTGTTCCTCGTTCGCATACATCATGGCGATGCTGCACACCGGGCAGTTGTTCACCGAGATGATGGTCGAGGTGCCGCCGTCGCCGGCCGCGATCTCTTCGAGCACCAGCGCCAGCGCCACGTAGTCCAGGCCCGCGCCGCCGTACTGCTCCGGCACCGCGACGCCGAAGGCGCCCAGCTGCGCCAGCTCCTTCAGTTCGTCCTTGGGAAAGTAGTGGTCGCGGTCCCAGCGCGCGGCGTTCGGGGCCAGGCGCTCCTGCGCGTAGCTGCGCAGGGCGTCGCGGATCATCTGGTGTTCTTCGTTCAGGATCATCGTGTCTCGTCTATTTATCTAATGATTGAATCAAACCGGCTACCAGGGAATCGGCGTGCCGTCATGGTTCAGGAAGGCGCCGTTGGACGAAGCGTCCAGGCCGGCGAGCGTGGCGCGCAGGCTGGCCACGCTGTGTTCGGGTGTCAGGGTGGCCCCGCTGCCGCCCATGTCGGGCTGCACCCAGCCCGGATGGAAGGCCACGCAGGTGGCGCCGTGCGGGCCCCAGGTGATGGCGGCGTCGGCCAGCACCGAATTCAGCGCGGCCTTGCTGGCGCGGTACAGCGTGCCTTCGGTGGCGGAGCGCGTGCCGATCGAGCCCATGCGCGAGGACAGCACGGCCAGCTTGCCGTGGGCGCTCGCCACCAGCGGCGCCACGACCGGGATCAGGCGCATCGCGGCCAGCACGTTGGTGTGCATGACGGCGTCGAATTCCGGCCCGGTAGGAAAGCCCGAGTGGCCCGGGCCGTACACGCCGGCGACCAGCCAGGCGGCATCGATCTTTTCATCGTCGAGCCTCCAGCCCAGGGCCGCGATCGAATCGGCCTCGGTCACGTCGAGCTGGTGCGACTCCGCGCCCATCTGCGCGAGGGCGGCGCAGTCTTCCTGCTTGCGGGCGGTGGCGATCACGCGCCAGCCGTCGGCGCGGTACTGGCGCACCATCTCGTGGCCGATGCCGCGCGATGCGCCGAGAATCAGAACGGTGGGCATAAGAGGCTCCTTGTCGTGTAGGGTGGGCAGCTTGTCCGCCCACCCTAGAATGCCGGCACGGTCGCCGGCAAGCGTATTACACCAGCTCGATCGCCATCGCGGTCGCTTCGCCGCCGCCGATGCACAGCGAGGCCACGCCGCGCTTGCCGCCGGTGCGCTTGAGCGCGCCCAGCAGGGTCACGATGATGCGCGCGCCCGAGGCGCCGATCGGGTGGCCCAGCGCGCAGGCGCCGCCGTGGATGTTGACCTTGTTGTGCGGGATGCCGAGGTCGCGCATGGCCGCCATCGGCACCGCTGCGAAGGCTTCGTTGATCTCGAACAGGTCGACGTCGGCAGCAGTCCAGCCGGTCTTCTTGAACAGCTTCTGCATCGCGCCGATCGGGGCGGTGGTGAACAGGTTCGGTTCCTGCGCGTGGGTGGCGTGGCCGAGCACGCGGGCGATCGGGGTCAGGCCCAGTTCCTTCGCCTTCGATTCGCGCATCATGACCAGCGCGGCGGCGCCGTCGTTGATCGACGACGACGAGGCGGCGGTCACGGTGCCGTCCTTCTTGAAGGCCGGCTTGAGCGACGGGATCTTGTCGACCTTGGCCTTCAGCGGACCTTCGTCCTTCTCGATCACCAGTTCGCCGGTGCGGGTGGCGACCGACACCGGCGCCACTTCCCAGCTGAACCAGCCTTCGTTGTTGGCGGCCTGGGCGCGCTTGACCGATTCGATCGCGAAGGCGTCCTGCTCTTCGCGGGTGAACTGGTAGGTGGCCACGCACTCTTCGGCGAAGGTGCCCATCGAGCGGCCTTCGCCGGTCTTCTCGTTGCGCGAGTAGGCGTCTTCCAGGCCGTCGAGCATCATGTGGTCGAACATCGGCGCGTGGCCGATGCGGTAGCCGCCGCGCGCCTTCGGGATCAGGTAGGGGGCGTTGGTCATCGATTCCATGCCGCCCGCGACGACGATGTCGGCGCTGCCGGCCAGCAGGGTGTCATGGGCGAAGATGGCGCTCTGCATCGCCGAGCCGCACATCTTCGACAGGGTCACGGCGCCGGTCGACAGCGGCAGGCCGGCCTTGATCAGCGCCTGGCGCGCCGGGGCCTGGCCCTGGCCGGCCATCAGGCAGTTGCCGAAATAGACGTGCTCGACGCTTTCCGGGGCGACGCCGGCGCGTTCCACCGCCGCCTTGATCGCCACTGCGCCGAGATCGCTCGCCGTTTTCGAGGAAAAATCGCCTTGGAAGGCGCCCATCGGGGTACGAGCGGCGCCGACGATAACGACTGGATCATTCATTGTGTAAATTCCTTATCAGATAGGACGAGGATGGCGAATGACTCGCCATGGTGGGGTTTGCCTGGTTGCAGAAACGGATCTGCTGGGGGTAAGGGAACACGTCTTCGACGACGCCTTCCAGGATGCGGTCCTTGTGGGACTGCCAATAGTCACGCGTCAACAGCTCCGCATGGTATTGCATGAAATACTGCCGAATCTTTGCATTGCCGAGCAGGAAACGGCCGAACTGCTCCGGAAACACGTCATGCCTGCCGATCGGGTACCAGGGCTCCGAGGCCATCTCGTCTTCCTCGTTGCGCGCCTGGGGAATGTCGCGGAACTGGCAGTCGGTCAGGTACTCGATTTCATCGTAGTCGTAGAACACGACGCGGCCGTGGCGGGTGACGCCGAAGTTCTTGTACAGCATGTCGCCAGGGAAGATATTGGCGGCCATCAGGTCCTTGATCGCATTGCCGTATTCGATCACGGCATGCTCGACCAGGTCTTCCTTGCCCTGGCGCTCGGCATTCGTCAGGAACATGTTCAGCGGCACCATGCG
Source organism: Massilia niastensis DSM 21313 (assembly GCF_000382345.1). GTDB lineage: Bacteria > Pseudomonadota > Gammaproteobacteria > Burkholderiales > Burkholderiaceae_D > Telluria > Telluria niastensis. The sequence continues at coordinate 1,504 of NZ_KB908130.1, read as the reverse complement.
GCGCTCGATGTACAGGTGCCGGAGGATGATGCGTTCGCCCTCGATCTCGACCAGCGAAGGGACGGATTTCCGCAGTTCGTCCAGCAGCCCGTCCGAGAAGCGGGCCAGCGGGAAGGCCACGTCCGAGTACTCGAGCGTGTCGGCCATGCGCCCGACGCGGTCGTGGTACTTCACCAGCAGGTACTTTTCCTTGACCTGGGCGCGCGTGGTGTCCTTGGGCGGCGGATAGAAGTCCTTGATGACCTTGAACACATAGGGGAAGGACGGCAGTTCGAACACCAGCATCACCAGGCCCGGGATACCGGGCGCGATGCGGAACTGGTCGGAACTGTGCTTCAGGTGCTGCAGGAAGTCGCGGTAGAACAGCGTCTTGCCCTGCTTTTGCAGGCCCAGGATGGTGTAGATCTCGCTGCGCGGCTTGTGCGGCATCAGGCTGCGCAGGAATTGCACGAACGCGGACGGCACTTCCATGTCTACCAGGAAGTACGCGCGGGTGAACGAAAACAGGACCGCGACCTGTTCCTGGTCGGTCAGCACGGTGTCGAGCACCAGCTGGCCGCGGCGGTCGTACAGGACCGGGATCACGAACGGGTATTCGCGCGCGCCATTGATCGCGCGCCCCACGATGTAGGCGCCCTTGTTGCGGAAAAACAGGCTCGACAGCACGTGCAGCTGCTGGTTCGACTCGCGCTTGTCGAGCCCGAACACGACGCTCATGCGCGCCTCGACGAAGCCGATGTCGCGGTCGAGGTCGGCGAACGGTACGTCGAGCTGGAAATTGGTCACGATGCGCTTGAGGGCGAAGCGCAGGCTGTCGCTTGCCGGGTAGTAGACGCGGTAGGTCGGCAGCAGTTCTTCGGTTTCCAGGTACTCGGTCGAGACCACCGGGCGCACGAAGATGTAGTCGTTGTGATAGTAGGTGCGGTGCAGGATGTGGCAGCTGACCGAATTGAAGAAGGTCTCGGCCAGTTCGGGCCGCTTGTGGCCGGACAGCAGGCCGATGTAGTGCAGCTTGGTTTCGCGCCAGACGAGGTCGGTCAGTTCCTCGGGGGTGTACTCGTCCTCCAGCACGTGCACGCATTCGAGCACGCGCTTGTCGTAGTAACCGATGCGCTCGCGCGCCGCCTGCTGGGCGGTGTTCCAGTTGGCCGTCTCGAAATGGCGCTTGGCCTGCTGGCTGGCCTGGCGGAACAGGCGGTAATGCTTGTCGAAGCCATCGAGGATGGTGCGCGCGATGTCGAATGCGATCTGGGAAGACAGCAGTTTAGGGAACGCAACTTGTGTCATCGTTCGTCTCGCGCGTGGTGCGGTTCAGCGCACATTGTAGGGCATCGCATCGCTGCCGCGCTCGCGGCAACGATGCTGGCAGCCCGACTTACATCGTCTCGCCGAACAGCTCGCGGCCGATCAGCATGCGGCGGATCTCGCTGGTGCCGGCGCCGATCTCGTACAGCTTGGCGTCGCGCCACAGGCGGCCGACCGGATACTCGTTGATGTAGCCGTT
>NZ_KB908129.1 GCF_000382345.1 Massilia niastensis DSM 21313 | reverse complement strand
GTGGCTGGCGCGCTTCCACGGCGTCGCGTCGCGCTACCTGCCCAACTATCTCGGCTGGCAATGGGCGCTGGATGGCGGGCGCATCAGTTCAGCGGAACAATTGCTCAGGGCCGCGATCGGTCTCTTCCATATGCGAAGGTGACAGCGCCAAAAAAAATGCCCGCCGGGTGGCGGGCATTCGGACTGCGCCTGCCGCAAGGGCAGGCCGCAGGAAGATCACAGGACGTCGCTGGCGTGGTCGGCCAGGCGCGAGCGTTCGCCGCGCGCCAGGGTCACGTGGCCGCTGTGGCCCCAGCCCTTGAAGCGGTCGACCACATAGGTCAGGCCGCTCGAGCCTTCGGTCAGGTAAGGCGTGTCGATCTGGGCGATGTTACCGAGGCACAGGATCTTGGTGCCCGGGCCGGCGCGCGTGACCAGGGTCTTCATCTGCTTCGGCGTCAGGTTCTGCGCCTCGTCGATGATCAGGAACTTGTTCACGAAGGTGCGGCCGCGCATGAAGTTGAGCGACTTGATCTTGATGCGCGAGCGGATCAGGTCCTGGGTCGCGGCGCGGCCCCAGTCGCCGGCGTCGCTGTCGGACTTGTTCAGCACTTCGAGGTTGTCGTCGAAGGCGCCCATCCACGGCGACATCTTTTCTTCCTCGGTGCCCGGCAGGAAGCCGATGTCCTCGCCGACCGGCACCGTCACACGGGTGACGATGATCTCGTTATACAGCTTGGTCTCGAGCACCTGGGCCAGGCCCGCGGCCAGCGCCAGCAGGGTCTTGCCGGTGCCCGCCTGGCCGAGCAGGGTAACGAAGTCGCACTCCGGATTCATCAGCAGGTTCAGCGCGAAATTCTGTTCGCGGTTGCGCGCGGTGATGCCCCACACGTTGTTCTTCTGGTGGCTGTAGTCGCGCAGGGTCTGCAGCACGGCGGTCTTGCCGTTGATCTGCTTGACCTGGGCGTAGAAGGGCGACTCGCCGTCCTTCGGCTCCAGGTAGACGAACTGGTTCACCAGCAGGGTCGGGACCACCGGGCCGGTGACGCGGTAGAAGGTCGAGGAATAGCCGTTGCGGTTTTCCTGCCACGATTCGATGTCCTTGCCGTGCCGGTCCCAGAAGTCGTCCGGCAGCTGGATGATGCCCGAGTACAGCAGGTCGGTGTCTTCCAGCACGTGGTCGTTGAAGTAGTCCTCGGCCGGCAGACCCAGTGCACGCGCCTTGATGCGCATGTTGATGTCCTTCGACACCAGCACGATCGCACGGCCCGGGGTCTGGTCTTCGAGTGCGCGCACCACGCCCAGGATCTGGTTGTCGGCCTTGCCGGAAGGGAGGCCTTCCGGCAGGGCGGCGCCATTCAGCTTGGTCTGGAAGTACAGGCGGCCCTTGGCGTCCTTGTTGCCCAGCTTGGCCAGCGGGATGCCGGCTTCGATCGCATCGTCGTCGATGTTCGCGATCAGGGCGTCGAGGGTGCGCGAGACCTGGCGCGCGTTGCGCGCGACTTCCGACATCCCCTTCTTGTGGTTGTCGAGTTCTTCCAGGGTCATCATCGGCAGGTAGACATCGTGCTCCTCGAAGCGGAACAGCGAGGTCGGGTCGTGCATCAGCACATTGGTGTCGAGGACGAATACCTTGGTGGTGCCGCTCTTGTCGGCCTTGCGGCTGGTGGACGACTTGACGTTGACTTCGACCGGCTTGTGCTTGGCCGGATGCGGCTGGTCCGCATCGGTTTCGCGCAGCTTGGCCACGGTGGCCGGCGCGGAGCGCGATTTTTCTCCCCGCGCGGGAGCGGGTTCCGGGACCGCGAGCGCGGCAGGCGCGGCGGCGGGTGCTGCGGCGACGGCTGCTTCAGCGGCCTTGGCCTTGCGCGCGCGCGCTTTCGGCGCAGGCACGGCCTGGCCGCTGATCAGGTCTTCGAGATCGGCGTCGGTCTTGGCCGACGCGGGGCGAACCGGCGACTTGCCGGGTTCGGCCTTCGGGTAATCCTTGGCCAGCAGCATGGTGGCTGGCTTGGTGGGCATTTTTGGCAGTGGCATCAGGTTCTCAATCTAAAAAAGGTCTGGAAGGCCGGGGCGTGCGCGAGCCACAAGGGCGCGCAGCCGCACGGAATGATGCTGGTTGGGGAACTGTTGCAATGCGGGCCGGACCCGGGTGAGTCCCGGTCCGGCTGGCAGCCAGATTGGAATGATGCTGATGTGAAGCGGGTTGACTCAAAATAGGCGTTAGCTATCCAGCAGGTTGATGAACTGGAGCCATCCGTCTTCAGGGCTGGCTCTTCAAAAATTCCAGCACTTCGGCCACGTGATCGTTGACTTTCACGCCACGCCATTCTTTCACCAATTTGCCGTGAGCGTCAATGACAAACGTACTGCGCTCGACCCCCCGCACCTGCTTGCCATACATATTCTTCATCTTCATGACATTGAACTGGGTGCATACAAGCTCATCCGGATCGGAGATGAGCTCGAACGGCAGGCCGAGCTTGGACTTGAAGTTCTCGTGCGAGCGCAGCGAATCGCGGCTGATGCCGTAGATCTCGGCGCCGAGGCCCTGGAATTCCGGATGCGCTTCGCGGAAGGAGATACTTTCTGTGGTGCAACCTGGGGTGTTGTCCTTGGGGTAGAAGTACAGGACGGTATACCTGGCCGGACGGCCGGACAGCTCGAAGGTCAGGCCATTGGTCATCGGGGCGGAAAAATTGGCGACGGGTGCGGCGGTTGGGCTCTCGGCCACGGGGTTCTCCTGGCAGTGGCAGCGCGGCGCGCTGCGCGTTCATCCTCCCTGGCAATCGGTGCAGGGAGCGGGAGTCGCCATGATAATGCGCCGCTGCCGCCTCAGCTAGTCCCGAATGGCCAAGTCAACAATATCCAGGTGGCGGAAAGTTGCTTTTTTTTAAGAGCAGAGCGCGCGGCGGCCGCGGCAGGTCCTGGATCAGGCGCCGGAAGCGTCGATGATCAGGGCCAGCGTGACCTTGCGGCCTTCGCCCATCAGGATGTTGTAAGTACGGCAGGCGGCGTGGCTGTCCATGCATTCGACGCCGATGCGCAGCGCCGCCAGGCTGGCGACCAGGCGCGGGTGGACGAAGCGCTGGCGCTCACCGGTGCCCAGCACCACGACGTCGGGCGCGTCCTTCGCGATGTCCTCGAAGTGGGCCGTGGTCAGGTCTTCGAAGCGCGCCACGTTCCAGGGGCGCGGCGGCACCTCGGGCATGACGGTCAGGCTGTACTCGAAGCGCTGGGCGTTGATTTCGACACCGCGGGCATCGTAGCCGGTCACGGTCTGGTATTGTTGAGTGCTATCGGAATGAAGCTTCATCGTCTGGCTGTGCGTGTGGCCGCTGGCGGCCGGATGGGCGAATTCTGGCGAATACGTGGTTCGCCGCCTAAGCATCCATTGTAACCGGGACCGGCAAGGTTGCTTAAATCGGTCGCTTTCGGCAGAATGGGTATTTTTCGCACTGCAACAAAGCGGCTTTCTTTCAGGGGATATTTTGCGACCGATTCTCAAATCGAACAAGCTCGACGACGTCTGCTACGAGATCCGCGGTCCGGCACTTGAAAAAGCGCGCCAGATGGAGGACGACGGGCAGAAGATCATCAAGCTCAATATCGGCAACCTGGCCGTGTTCGGCTTCGACCCGCCCGACGAGATCGTGCAGGACATGATCCGCAACATGCAGGGTGCGGCCGGCTATACCGACTCCAAGGGCCTGTTCGCGCCGCGCAAGGCGGTGATGCACTACACGCAGTCGAAGGGCATCGCCAACGTCAGGATCGACGACATCTACCTCGGCAACGGGGCCTCGGAACTGATCGTGATGGCGATGCAGGGCCTGCTCAACAACGGCGACGAAGTGCTGGTGCCGGCGCCCGACTACCCGCTGTGGACCGCGGCCGTCAGCCTGGCCGGCGGCGCGCCGGTCCACTATGTCTGCGACGAGCAGGCCGGCTGGATGCCCGACATCGAGGACATGCGCAGGAAGATCACGCCGAATACGCGCGCGATCGTCGTCATCAATCCGAACAACCCGACCGGCGCCCTGTATTCGCGCGAAGTGTTGCTCGAGATTATCGAACTGGCGCGCCAGCACCAGCTGATCGTCTACGCCGACGAAATCTACGACAAGACCCTGTACGACGGCGCCGAGCACGTGTCGCTGGCCTCGCTGGCCGACGACGTGCTGTTCGTGACCCTCAACGGCTTGTCGAAGAACTACCGTTCCTGCGGCTACCGCGCCGGCTGGATGGTGGTGTCCGGCGAAAAGCGCCACGCGAAGGACTATATCGAGGGCCTGAACATGCTGGCCTCGATGCGCCTGTGCTCCAATACGCCGGGCCAGTTCGCGATCCAGACCGCGCTCGGCGGCTACCAGAGCATCGCCGACCTGGTCGGACCGGGCGGCCGCCTGCTGAAACAGCGCGATCTCGCGCACCAACTGCTTACCGATATACCGGGTGTGTCCTGCGTCAAGCCAAAAGCGGCGCTGTACATGTTCCCGCGCCTCGATCCGAAGATGTACCCGATCACGGACGACCAGCAGTTCATCTGCGAGCTGCTGGCCGAGGAAAAAGTGCTGCTGGTGCAAGGCACCGGCTTCAACTGGATTGCTCCGGACCATTTCCGGCTTGTGTTCCTGCCTAATTCCGACGACCTGACCGACGCCTGCGGACGCATCGCGCGCTTCCTCGACGGCTACCGGCGGCGCCACGGGCGCGCCTAGACATCAACGAGAAACAAGAATTATGAAACCCATCAAAGTTGGCCTCCTGGGTATCGGCACCGTCGGTGCCGGCACCTTTAACGTTCTCCAGCGCAACCAGGAAGAGATCCGCCGCCGCGCCGGCCGCGGTATTGAAATTGCGATGGTCGCGGCGCGCAATATTGAACGTGCACGCGAACTGACCGGCAACCAGGTTGAGGTGGTGGCCGACCCGTTCGCGGTGGTCAACCATCCGGACATCGACATCGTTGTCGAGCTGATCGGCGGCTACGAGCTGCCGCGCGAGCTGGTGCTCAAGGCGATTGCCAACGGCAAGCATGTGGTCACCGCCAACAAGGCGCTGCTGGCGCTGCACGGCAATGAAATCTTCGCGGCGGCCCAGGAGAAGGGCGTCACGGTGGCCTTCGAGGCGGCCGTCGCCGGCGGCGTGCCGATCATCAAGGCGCTGCGCGAAGGCCTGACCGCGAACCGAATCGAATCGGTGGCCGGCATCATCAACGGCACCACCAACTTCATCCTGACCGAAATGCGCGAGAAGGGCCTGGACTTCGCGACCGTGCTCAAGCAGGCGCAGGAACTGGGCTATGCCGAAGCCGACCCGACCTTCGACATCGAAGGCGTGGACGCGGCGCACAAGCTGACGATCATGTCGGCGATCGCCTTCGGCATCCCGGTGCAGTTCGACAAGGCCTACATCGAGGGCATCAGCCAGCTGCAGGCCGCCGACATCCGCTATGCGGAAGAGCTCGGCTACCGCATCAAGCTGCTCGGCATCACGCGCCGCGTCCAGAACGAGACGGGCGAGGGCATCGAGCTGCGCGTGCATCCGACCCTGATTCCGGCGGCGCGCCTGATCGCCAACGTCGAAGGCCCGATGAATGCGGTGCTGGTGCAGGCCGACGCGGTCGGTTCCTCGATGTACTACGGACGGGGCGCCGGCTCGGAGCCGACCGCCTCGGCCGTCATCGCCGACCTGGTCGACGTGACCCGCCTGGCGACGGTCGACCCGTACTGCCGCGTGCCGCACCTGGCATTCCAGCCGAACGAGATGACCGACGTGGCGATCGTGCCGATGGCCGAGATCACCACCAGCTACTACCTGCGCGTGCACGTGAAGGACCAGCTGGGCGTGATGGCCGACCTGACCCGCATCCTGGCCGACACCGGCATCTCGATCGACGCCGTGCTGCAGAAGGAGCCGGGCGACGAGACCGACATCGACATCATCATGCTGACCCACCAGACCCGCGAAAAGCACATCGACGCGGCCATCGCCAGGATCGAGACCCTGCCGGCGGTGATCGGCAAGGTGACCCGCATCCGCCTGGAAACGCTGAGCTGACCGTCTTCCCGTAGCCGGGAAACGATACGGACATCGTGGCTGTGCCGCGATGTCCGTATTTTTTTGCGCCGCAGCCTACGAGGGCAGGTTCCATTGGGGCAGCAGGGCGGGCGCACAGGCTTCGGTGCGCGGCGCCCCCTCGTCGTCGTCGAGGAGGGCGGTGGTCAGGAGCAGGAGGTCCTGCTCGATGTGCTCGAACAGCGCACTGGCGACGCTGGCGTAGCAGACGTGGAAGTTGGAAGAAGTCATCCGCGGATTCTACCTGCGCTGCGCTGCGCAACGGCGCCGGATCGGGACCGGGTTGATACGCTTCAAGGGAGGGGCGGACGCCGCGCCCGGTTTGGCCGGCGGACTTGCGGCGCGCCGGTCTTCGTGCTTGCGCCCGGTGTATCGGCACCTGCGCCCGGCGGTATCATTTTTGACGACGCAAGCATGTTTATGAGAAACCCCGTTGGTTGACCGGGGTCTGCCGTTGTACAGTACGGACTCCTAGTCACGCACGCCATTCGCATGAGCCAACCGAACCAGTTTTCCCTGCTGAAGCAGCGCCGTTTCGGCCCGTTTTTCTGGACCCAGTTCCTGGGCGCCTTCAACGACAACCTGTTCAAGACCGCCTTGCTGGTCGTCCTGACCTACGACGCGCTGTCGTGGACCACGCTCAACCCTTCGCTGCTGAACAACCTGATTCCCGGCCTGTTCATCCTGCCCTTCGTGCTGTTCTCGGCGACGGCCGGCCAGATCGCGGACAAGGTCGACAAGGGCCGGCTGGCGCGTTTCGTGAAGCTGCTCGAGATCGGCATCATGCTGGTGGCCGGCATCGGCTGGATGACCCACACGCTGTGGCTGCTGGTGGCGGCCGTGGTCGGCATGGGCCTGCATTCCACGCTGTTCGGGCCGGTCAAGTACGCCTACCTGCCGCAGCAGCTCAAGCCGGAAGAACTGGTCGGCGGCAATGGCGTGATCGAGATGGGCACTTTCGTCGGCATCCTGCTGGGCGAAGTGGCGGGGGCGCTGCTGGTGGCGCACAAGCCGTGGGGAATCGAGCTGGTGGTGGGCGGCACCCTGGCCTGCGCGCTGCTGGGGCTGGCGGCCAGCTGGCGCATTCCGGCCTCGCCGGCGCCGGCGCCGGAGCTGAAGATCAGCCGCAATCCCTTTGCCGAGTCGTGGCGCAACCTGTCGTTCTCGCGCCAGAACCGCACCGTGTTCCTGTCGATGCTGGGCAATTCCTGGTTCTGGTTCTACGGCGCCCTGATCCTGGCCCAGTTCCCGGTGTTCGCCAAGGATTACCTGCATGGCGACCACAGCGTGTTCGTGCTGCTGCTGACCGTGTTCTCGCTCGGGATCGGCCTTGGATCGCTGCTGTGCGAGCGCCTGTCGGGCCACAAGGTCGAGATCGGCCTGGTGCCCTTCGGCTCGATCGGCCTGTCGCTGTTCGGCATCGACCTGTATTTCGCCGGCTCCGCCTTTGCGGGTGCGGCCTTCGTCGGCACGGGGGCGGTGGACGCCTTCGGGCTGCTGGCCCAGCCGGGCGTGTGGCGCATCCTGGCCGACCTGGTCCTGATCGGCGTGTTCGGCGGCTTCTACATCGTGCCCCTGTTCGCCCTGATCCAGACCCGCTGCGACCCGAAGCACGTGTCGCGCACGATCGCCGGCATGAACATCCTGAACGCGCTGTTCATGGTGGCCTCGGCCGGCGTCGCCATCCTGCTGCTGGGGCAGGGCTTCACGATTCCCGAGCTGTTCCTGGCGACGGCCCTGCTGAATGCCCTCGTGGCCGTGTACATCTTCTCGCTGGTGCCGGAATTCCTGATGCGCTTCCTGGCCTGGATGCTGATCCACACCAGCCACCGCGTGCGCACCGTGGATGCCGGGCGCATTCCCGAGGAAGGTCCGGCGGTGCTGGTCTGCAATCACGTCAGCTACGTCGATGCGCTGGTGATCGGCGCCGCCAGCCCGCGCCCGATCCGCTTCGTGATGGACCACCGCATCTTCAGGACGCCTTTCCTGGGCTGGATCTTCCGCGCCGCCAAGGCGATTCCGATCGCGCCCGCCAAGGAAGATCCGTGGCTGATGGAAAAGGCCTTCGTGGATATCGCGCACGCCCTGCATGACGGCGAGCTGGTCTGCATCTTTCCGGAAGGGAGGCTGACCTCGACCGGGGAGATCAACGAATTCCGCGGCGGCATCGCCAAGATCGTCGAGCGCAGCAAGGTGCCCGTGATCCCGATGGCCTTGCGCGGCTTGTGGGGCAGCATGTTCACGCGCGACAAGACCAACCTGTTCGAGCGCCGCTTCGCCCGCGGCGTGCGCTCGAAGCTGGCGCTGGCGGTCGGGCAACCGGTGGCGCCGGAGACGGCGACGCCGGAATACCTGCAGCAGCAGGTGCTGGCGCTGCGCGGGGACTGGAAATAAGTCACGAGGCATACCGGGGCGCCGGCGGGACGGGGCGCCAGGCCTGCCCAGGTGGGCATCAGTGCCTTGTTCGGAAAGGAATGCGAACGCATGATTAAAATCTTATTACAAATACTCAAGTTATTTTCTGGCTCTGATATAATTGCTGGCTAGTCGGGGCGTAGCGCAGCCTGGTAGCGTACCTGCATGGGGTGCAGGGGGTCGGAGGTTCGAATCCTCTCGCCCCGACCATTTGGAATCAATGATTTAGGCCAAGCTTACGCTTGGCCTTTTTCGTTTTGGCGTTTCAGCCTCGTTTCCGTCGCAAAAATGCTGCACGGATTCAGCGCCGGTCGCCCTGCCGGGCGATCAGCACGGCCGCCGCGTAGAGGTCGGGCGCGATCCGCGTCGGCAGCCGACGCGGTCCGAGACGCCACTCGGTCTCCTTGCCATTGTCGATGAGCAGGGTGCGGCACCCGGCCCGGTTCCCGGCCTCGACGTCATGCAGGGCGTCGCCGATCATCCAGGACGCGCGCAGGTCGATCCCGTGCTCGTGCGCCGCGCGCAGCAGCAGGCCGGGGGAGGGTTTGCGGCAGGGGCAGGGTCTGGCATGGGCCTCGATGCAGCCGAGCGGATGGTGGGGGGCAATAGTAGAAGCCTTCCAGCGAAAGGTGTTCGCGGAACAGCAGGTCGGCCAGCCGGTCGGCGATCGGCGGCATCGCGTCTTCGCCGAAGCAGCCATGGGCGATGCCGGACTGGTTGCTCACGACGAACAGGCGGTAGTCGAGGCTGGCCAGCAGGCGCAGCGCGATGCCGGCGCCGCCGGCCAGGCGGATGCGGCGCGGCTCGGCATTCAAGGGGTGGTGCTCCACCAGCCCATCGCCTTTGTCCAGGAAGACCGCCTTCATCTCATCGCTCCGGGCGCAAGGATGGCGCGGCCGGCCTTGCCCATCGCCAGCGCCAGCGCGGGATGGCGATGCAGCCGCGCCAGCCGCTCCGCCAGCGCCTCGGCATCGCGCGAGGGGATGAGGTAGCCGGTGACACCGTCCCGCACGGCATACGCGTCGCTGCCGACCACCGGCCTGCCGCAGGCCATTGCCTCGGTCGTCGTGATGCCCAGCCGTGTGCGCCATGGCATGCTGGCGATGGCGTCGGCAGCCCCGTAGTAGTCGCCCAGCGCGGCGCGTGCAGGCTGGCCGCTGAAGCGCACGTGCGGCGTGACGCCCAGGTCGGCCGCAACGGCGCGCAGCCTTGCCAGTTCCGGGCCGCCGCGCCGCGAGGGATCGCGCAGGTCGCTGCTGGCCACGATGAGTTCGGCATCGACACCGTGGCGTTCGCGCAGCATCGCCAGGCCGCGGATGACCGTGTCGATACCCTTGTGCGGCGCCATCCGGCCAAGCTGCAGCACGACGAAGCGCCCGGTGTCGATGCCGAGACGGCAGCGTGCCTTCTCCATCGCGGCACGCTGCGTCAGCGCGGCGGAAACAGCCATCAGTGCACCATCGTTTGCTCGCATGACGATCCCCGTGGAGGTGTCCTGTGCATTCGAGTGCGCGCGAACGGCCGGGTTTCGGGCGGCGGGTGCGGATTGGAGGTGGATCAAGACCGGATCCCCGCGCTGGCGGAGATCCGGCTTGCTTCGACTAGCGGGGAAGACCTGGCGCCAAACGCGCTCTTACTTGCGCGAGAATCCGGTATCGTCGTCCATCTTCTTGTCTCCCGCCAGTTTGTTGGCGCCACCCGGGCTGCGCGGGTAGCCGCCGGCCGCGTCGTTCGACTCGTGTATCGCCGGGTCCTGCTGCATGCTTCCGCCCGGACGATAGCCCTGGTCTTCGGTGCGCGGTCCGCTGTTGCCCGGGCTGCGCGGCAGGCCGCCCGCCACGTCGTTCGACTGGTGGATCTCTTCGGCGCCGAGCTCGCGTCCTTCGTTGCCGGTTTGCGAGCCCGAGCGGTCGGTGCTCTGCTGCGACTGGCCCGCACCCGACTGCCGCGACTGGCCGGCGCCCGGTTGCGGCGGATGGCCGCTCCCCGACTGGAATGACCGGTTCGGATCTTCCGGCCAGGTCATGGGCATGCCGGTGGCGCGCGACGGGTTGCCTGGGGAACTCCCTTCCGACGGCTCATGCGTCGAGTGCGACGCGCCATACGACGCTCCCACCGCGTCGTCGCTCGGATCGATGCCGCCCGCCGCTGCCTGGCGGTTGCCGTACCCGCCGCCCTGCAGCTCCGGATGCGCCGGATTCTGCGGATTCATCCCGTGCGCGGCCTGGCGGTTGGCCGGGTGATGCACGACGTCGGTGGCGAACTCATCGTTGCGGTGCTTGCGGCTGAAAGGCTGTTCGAGCAGGCCCCAGGCCTCCGAGTGCATTTCCATCTGCCGCTGGTGGCTGTCGCTGATGCCTTGCTGCGCGCCGGATCCGCCGGTCTGCTGGCTTTGCATCGAGCCGCCGGGCAGTTCCTCGCTTCCCGCCAGTTGCGGAGCCTGCTGCCGGGACGCGCCCTGCGGATGGGTATGATCCATCGGCCCGCTGGTCGTGTTCCCCTTCGAGCCCGGAGTACCCTTTTCGTTCGCGCCGTTGTTGGTCTGGTTGTTCGCTTCGCTGCGTTGGTTCGCATCCATCTTGGCCTCCTTTGGAATCGTGATGGGGCGACATGAACGCCGCCCGATATTGCCATGATGCTTGTAGCCTGATGAACACAGTATAGGAAGACGTAGGGGTGCCGTGTAGGACGGTTTCTGGCCATTTTATTGTCGACCGGAAGTAGATTTCTATTTTTGCATTTTCTGTCGCGTGAAGTCCTACAAAGTCATCTGAAAACGTCCTATACCCTCATCCATCATGCGTGCCTAAGATGACTTCGAACACCGCTCATCGGCGCTTGGTCGTGGGTGAGGTTCAAGCCTGCCGCAGGACGCGGCGGTTCTAAAAGCGAACAGGGAGAAGGACATCATGGCCTCAAGCAACCAAGGTAGCAAACAAGGCGGAAATCAAGGCGCCAGCAGCCAAAGCACCGGCACCGGTACCCGTAATCGCGGTTTCGCATCGATGGACCCGGCACGCCAGCGCGAAATTGCCAGCCAGGGCGGCAAGGCAGCGCACGCAAAAGGAACGGCACACGAATTCACTTCGGAAGAAGCACGCCGTGCAGGCAGCATGAGCCACGGTAATCGCCAGTCGGCCAGTGCCGGCACCGGCAGCGCTTCGCGCAGCTCCTCCAAGACCAGCAGCCGCGGCGGCTCGAAAGAGTAATCCGCGCTGCAACCATTTCTGCGGCCAACGCAGGAGAGCAACCGACCGAATACCACGGGGAGCCGCAAGGGCTCCCCGTTTTGTTTCCAACATCACACAAAACGCGGATGGGATGCGGTAGAATCGCCGCGTCTTTTTCAACCTTCCCCAAGGACCATCGTCGTGAAACCAGCGGTTATCCGTCAAGTCAAAAGCCTGTCCATGTCCTGCGACCGGGTCGGCAACCTGTTGCTGACCAAGTTTTCCACCCAGGGCGCCAGCGACGTGTGCATCCTCGTCCCGGCATCGATCGTGTTCTGGCTGCTCAAGCACCTGCCGGCCAACCGCGACCCCCAGCTGCAGGCGCCGCCGCCGGCGCCGCCGATCACCCAGCAGGACTGGGAAAGCCCCTACGTCCCGCGCGCGCAATACGTGAACTGCAAGGAGCTGCCGGGCGCGATCCGCATGACCTTCGTTACCGACCGCAAGCCCGACCTGACGGTCGTCCTCGACCGCAGCAACGTCGAGCTGATGCGCCAGGTCATGATGATGTACACCAAAGACCTGATCGACCTCGACGCCCAGTAAGACCCCAGGTGCGGCGCCGGACGGCAGGGGCGCTCGGCGCTCCGCCGCTTCGCCGCTCCGGTATGATGCTTAACTTTGTGAACCGGCCACGAAAGGATCCCCATGCCCATCAAAATCAGCCAGATGTTCGACTCCGGCGCCATCGACGTCGTCCGCGCCGACGGTCCCAAGCAGATCGACCTGAACCTGCGCAAGGATTCGCACGCCGACATCCACCAGTGGTTCCACTTCCGCCTGCAGGGCGCGCGCGGCCAGGCCTGCACGATCCGTTTCCTGAACGCCGGCCAGGCCACCTACCCGAAGGGCTTCGAGGACTACCAGGTGGCCGCGAGCTACGACACCGAGAACTGGTTCCGCGTGCCGACCACGTTCGACGGCCAGGTCATGACCGTCAACCATACCCCTGAGCTCGACAGCGTCTACTACGCCTACTTCGAACCCTACACCTGGGAGCGCCACCTGCGCCTGCTGGGCGAAGTCGCGGAAAACCCGATCGCGCGCGTGCACGACATCGGCTCGACGGTCGACGGCCGCGACATGAACCTGGTGGTGATCGGCAACCCGGCGGCGGAGAAGAAGATCTGGGTGATCGCGCGCCAGCATCCGGGCGAAACGATGGCCGAGTGGTATGTCGAAGGCATGATGGATGCGCTGCTCGACGACGCCAACCCGGTCTCGCGCAAGCTGCTGCAGCGCGCGGTGTTCTACATCGTCCCGAACATGAACCCGGACGGCTCGGTGCGCGGCAACCTGCGCACCAATGCGGCCGGCGCCAACCTGAACCGCGAGTGGATGACCCCGAGCCTGGAACGCAGTCCGGAAGTGCTGTGCGTGAAGAACAAGATCCACGAAACCGGCGTCGACATGTTCTTCGACATCCACGGCGACGAAGCGCTGCCGTACAACTTCGTGGCCGGCAACGAGATGCTGGAAGACTTCACGCCGGAACGCATGGCGCGCCAGAAGGCCTTCGTCGAGCAGTACATGGCCGCCAGCCCGGACTTCCAGAACGTCTACGGCTACGCCGCCAGCAAGTACAACGACGAACTGCTGACCCTGGCGTCGAAGTACATCGGCCACACCTTCAAGTGCCTGTCCCTGACCCTGGAAATGCCGTTCAAGGACAACGCCGACCTGCCCGATCCGCACACCGGCTGGAACGGTGCGCGCAGCGCGGCGCTCGGCGCGGCGATCCTGCAGCCGATCCTGCAGTCGCTGGACTAATCCATGGGCGTCGAGATCGAGCGCAAGTTCCTGCTGACGGGCGACGACTGGCGCGCGCTCGGCGAGCCCGTGCTGCTGCGCCAGGGCTACCTGTGCACCGACCCGATGCGCACCGTGCGCGTGCGCATCGAGGGCGCGCAAGGCGTCCTCACCATCAAGGGCAAGAGCGTGGGCGCGACCCGCGGCGAATGGGAATACCCGATTCCGCTGGCGGAGGCGGCCGAACTGCTCGACCGGCTGTGCGAACGCCCGCTGATCGAAAAGACCCGGCGCCGCATCGCGCACGCGGGCTTCGTCTGGGAAGTCGATGAATTCCTCGGCGAGAACGCCGGCCTGGCGGTGGCCGAGATCGAACTCCCGGCCGAGGACACGGTCTTCGACAAGCCGGCCTGGGTCGGCCAGGAAGTCACGGGCGACCAGCGCTACTACAACTCGAGCCTGAGCCGCACCCCTTATTCCCGGTGGACCAATCCTTGATGACGAACACTTCGCGCCGGCAGGCCCTGGCCCTGGGCCTGGCCTTGCTGCTGCCGGCCGGCGCCGCCATGGCCGCCGATACCAAAGCCGCCGCCAGTGCGGCGTATTTTCCTCCCGCGGGCGAGTGGGCCCGCAAGACGCCTGAACAGCTCGGGCTCGACCCGGCCCTGCTTGCGGCCGCGGTGCAGTACGCGCAGTCGCGCGAGACCGGGCGCGCCATCGATTTCTCCGACCAGGAAGCGACCTTCGGCGCGCGCCTGGGTTCGCTGCCGAGCAAGCGCGCGCGCACCAACGGCCTGGTGATCTACAAGGGCTATGTGGTGGCCGAGTTCGGCGATACCCGCTTCGTCGATCCGACCTATTCGGTGGCCAAGAGCATGCTCGCGACCGTGGCCGGGGTGGCGCTGCGCGAAGGCCGCATCAAGAGCGTCGAGGAGCTGGTCGGCAAGCGCGTGACCGACGGCGGCTATGCCTCGGCGCAGAATGCCGCCGTGACCTGGAAGCACCACCTGCAGCAGGAATCCGAGTGGGAAGGCAGCATGTGGGGCAAGAACGGCGACTTCGTCGGCAAGGCCGAATTCGGCGCCGGCGAACGCAAGCCGCGCACCCTGAAGGGCCCGGGCAGCTTCTACGAATACAACGACGTGCGCATCAACCGCTTCGCGCTGTCGCTGCTGCGCGTGTTCAACCAGCCGGTGCCGGACGTGTTCCAGGAACAGGTGATGGACCCGATCGGCGCCTCGAACAGCTGGAAATGGGTTCCCTACCATAACAGCTACGTGGAACTGAACGGCAGGCAGGCGCCCTCGGTCAGCGGCGGTACGCGCTGGGGCGGCGGGATGTGGATCGACAGCTGGGACCTGGCGCGCTTCGGCTACCTGTGGCTGCGCGGCGGCGCCTGGGACGGGCGCCAGATCCTGGCGCCGTCCTACGTCAAGGCGGCGCTCACCCCGAGCGCGCACGGCCCGGACTACGGCTACCTGTGGTGGCTCAACACCAGGGGCAAGAACTTGCCGGGACTGCCCGCCAATGCCTTTGCCGCGCAGGGGGCGGGGTCGAACACGATCGTCGTGTCGCCCGACCATGAGCTCGTGATCGTGTGGCGCTGGCATGCCGGCAATTCGGCCGAATTCGCCAGGCGCGTGATCGCCGCCATCCGCAAGTAAGCACTCCCTGGCACAGGGCCCGGGCCGTGCGCCCGGGTCCTGCAAGAATTCCTCCAGTTCGTGTGGCGCCGATGCTGCGCCCGCATCCTCTCTTCGATCGTCCTCCGTGCAGCTTGAAAGGGGGCTGACGCCCCTCCCATGCCTCTTGGCCTAGACGATATCGTTGGGCCAAGCCCCGATCTATCCCTTTTGCAGCGGGAGGCGCGCCATCTGGCAGATGGTAATCTAACCACACCTGAGAGATTCTTAGCAGTTGCAACTGGTAAATATTCTTGAGGGGTCATAGTGAAGCTAGTCCAGAGGTCAATCCTGTTGACCCTGCTCGCGTGTTCCGGCGCCGCGACGGCACAGGGTCAATCGGTCTCCGACCGGATCCCGGACACGATGGAGGCGCGCGTCGCCGCCTGTGTCGGGTGCCATGGCGATGCCGGGCGGGGTGTCGAGAACGTCTATTTTCCGCGGCTGGCGGGCAAGCCGGCCGGCTACCTGTACCACCAGCTGGTGGCCTTCCGCGATGGCCGGCGCAAGTATGTGCCGATGAACTACCTGCTGGCCTATCTCCCCGATTCCTACCTGTTCAAGATGGCGGAATACTTCGCCGCCCAGAATCCGCCGCCCCTGGCGCAGGCGGGGGCGAAGCCGTCCGCCCAGCTGGTCGGCCAGGGGCAGCAGATCGCGACCCAGGGCGTGGCGGCCAGGCGCATCCCCGCCTGCACTACCTGCCATGGCGTCGACCTGGCCGGGCGCGAACCCGGCGTCCCGGGACTGCTCGGACTGCGCGCCGATTACGTCAGCGCCCAGCTCGGCGCCTGGCGCTACGGCACGCGCACCGCGATCGCGCCCGATTGCATGCAGGTGATCGCAGCCAGCCTCAGCGAACCCGAGGTGGCGGCCGTGTCGGCCTACCTGGCCTCGCTGCCGGTGTCCAATGCGCGCCCCGCCAAGCCGAGCGGCGTCCAGCTGCCGATGCCTTGCGGCAGTCAGTCCCAGCCGAAGTAGGAGTCATGTTGATGAGTTACGCAAGAAACTTCGGCAGGTTCGCACGCTGCCTGGTCCCGGCCTTGCTGCTGGCAACGGCGCAGGCCCCGGCCATGGCGCAGCAGCCACCGGCAAAGCCGGCGGCGCAGCAAGGCGCGCAACAGGCCCTGATCGAACGGGGCAAGTACCTGGCCCAGGCCGGCGACTGCATCGCCTGCCACACCGTTCCCGGCCAGAAGATCTTCTCCGGCAACCGGGCCATGCCGACCCCGTTCGGCACCCTGTACGCGCCCAACATCACCCCCGATCCCGAGACCGGGATCGGCAAGTGGAGCGCGGACGATTTCCACCGCATGATGCGCACCGGACGCTCGCGCAAGGGCGAGCTGCTGTATCCGGCGATGCCCTTCGCCAGCTACACCAAGGTGAGCCGCGCCGACAACGACGCCATCTTCGCCTACCTGCGCTCGGTGCCGCCGGTGCGCCTGCAGACGCGCGAGCACGACCTGCGCTTCCCATACAACAACCGCGCGCTGCTGATCGGCTGGCGCACGCTGTACTTCAAGGAAGGCGAGTTCGTGCCGGACCGCAGCAAGTCGGCCGAATGGAATCGCGGCGCCTACCTGGTCGAAGGCCTCGGCCACTGCGCGATGTGCCATACGCCGATCAACATGCTGGGCGGCTCGTCCGAGGAGCGCGCCTTCCAGGGCGGGCTGATCCCGATGCAGAACTGGTATGCGCCGGCGCTCAACTCGAACAAGGAAGCCGGGCTCGGCACCTGGGAGATCCAGGACATCGTCGACCTGCTGCAGAAGGGCGTGTCGAACCGCGGCACGGTCTACGGGCCGATGGCCGAGGTGACCTTCAACAGCCTGCAGTACATGAACGACGCCGACGTGCGCGCGATGGCCGTGTACCTGAAGAGCCTGCCGTCCGACCTGCCGGTGAATGTCGATCCGGGCAAGGCGCCGGCGCGCGCCGACGTCACCCAGCAGCACTCGCAGGGACGGCGCGTCTACATGGCGCAGTGCGCGAGCTGCCATGGCGAGCAGGGGCGCGGCAAGCTGCCGCACTACCCGCCGCTGGCGAACAACCAGTCGATCACCATGACGTCCGCGGTCAATCCGATCCGCATGGTGCTCAACGGCGGCTATCCGCCGGGCACCCGCCGCAATCCCATGCCGTATGGCATGCCGCCGTTCGCGCATTCGATGTCGGACCACGACCTCGCCGCCGTGGTCACCTATATCCGTACCGCCTGGGGCAACCGCGGCGCGCCGGTGACGGTCCGCGAAGTGAACGAACTGCGCTCGGCGACCGTCGAGTAGTCAAGAAACAAGTCGACAATAAGTTGAAACAAGGAGTAATCATGATTCTCGAACCGGCCGAGAGCGACGCCAGCAGCGACCAGCAACGGGTCGACGCCATCGTCGCACAGGGACCGAGCGGCGCCTTCGCCGTGGCCGGGCTTGCGGTCGCCATCGTCATGGCGATCTGGCTGGCCTTCTATGTCTTCGTCTACCTCGCGCGGGGAGGGGACTGATGGCCAACTCACGCCATGCCGCCGACAGCGGCGCCGTCGCCCATGCGGCCGAGTCGCGCTGGGCGCTCCTGGTCGGGGCCATCATCGCCTTCCTGGTCGGGATGGTCGTCTACATGAGCGTGCACTGGGCCGCCATGCCGCCGGTGCGCACCGAGACCATCGACCCCGGCACCCTGCACCTGGCCGGCGAGTTCGTCGAGCACAACCTGGGCGCGGTCGCCGAAGCCGACGGCACGGTGACCTTGCGCCTGGTGGCCAACCAGTATTCGTTCACGCCGTCCTGCATCGCGGTGCCGGTGGACACCCCGATCCAGATCCGCGGCACCGCCGCCGACGTGGTGCACGGCTTCTCGGTCGGACAGAGCAATGTCAACGTGATGCTGGTTCCCGGCTATGTCTCGAACTTCCACACCAGGTTCGAGAAGACCGGCGAGCACGCCATGCCCTGCCACGAATACTGCGGCGTCGGGCATGCCGCGATGTGGGCGCGCATCAAGATCATCGACAAGGAGGAATTCATGCGGCAGGCGGCCGGCGGAAGGAGGGTGAGCTGTGTTCAGCAATGATTCCAGGCGGCTGGTGCTGGCCCATTTCTGGGTCGCGTTCGCGGCCTTCTTCGTCGCGCTCCTGCTGGGCGAATGGCAGATGTACATCCGCAGTCCGCTGCGCGACTGGATCGGCAATCCCGAGCTCTACTACCGCGCGGTGACGGCGCATGGCACGGCCATGGGCTATGTGTTCCCGACCCTGGTCGCGATGGGCTTCGGCTACGCGATCGTCGAACTCTCGCTCAGGCAGCGCCTGGTCGGACGGCGCTGGGCCTGGACCGGTTTCTTCCTGGTGGTGCTGGGCACCGTCACGGCCATGATCCCGGTCTCGATGGGCCTGGCCACGGTGCTGTACACCTTCTATCCGCCCCTGATCGGCAATCCTTTCTACTACATCGGCGTGGTGCTGGTGGTGGTCGGTTCCTGGATCTGGGTGGCCCTGATGGTGGTCAACCTGAAGGTGTGGAAGGCGGCCAAGCCGGGCGCCACCGTGCCGCTGCCGATGTTCGCCAACCTGGCCGGCGCCTACCTGTGGGCCTGGACCTCGCTCGGCGCCTCGATCGAGATCCTGTTCCAGATCCTGCCGGTCGCGCTCGGCTTCAAGTCGACCATCGATGCCGGGCTGGCGCGGGTGTTCTTTTCCTGGACCCTGCATGCGATCGTGTATTTCTGGCTGATGCCGGCGTATATCGCGTTCTATACGCTGGTGCCGCGCGCCATCGGCGGACGGCTCTACAGCGACAAGATGGCGCGCATGTCCTTCGTGCTGTTCCTGGTGTTCTCGATGCCGATCGGCGTGCACCACCTGTTCCAGGATCCGCAGGTCGGTTCCGGCGTCAAGTTCCTGCACGCGGTCTTCACCGCCATGGTGTCGGTGCCGACCCTGCTGACGATCTTCACGATCACGGCCTCGGTCGAGATCGCCGGGCGGCTGCGCGGCGGCAGCGGCCCCTTTGGCTGGCTCAGGAAGCTGCCCTGGCATAACCCGATGATGCTGGCGGTCGCGTTCTCCTTCATCCTGCTGGGCTTCGGCGGTGCGGGCGGCCTGATCAACATGAGCTACCAGCTCGATTTCGCCATCCACAACACGCAATGGATCACCGGCCACTTCCACCTGATCTTCGGCGGGGCGATCGTCATCATGTACTTCGCCCTGGCCTATGACCTGTGGCCGCACCTGACCGGCAAGCGCCTGGTGGCCGGGAAGATGATGCGCTGGCAGCTGTGGCTCTGGTTCGTCGGCATGATCGTGCTGACCTTCCCGTGGCACGTGGTCGGCATCCTCGGCATGCCGCGCCGGATGGCCTATTTCGACTACAGCAATCCGGAACTGGCGCCGCAGGCGATCACCGTCATCATCACCTTCATGGGCGGCCTGCTGCTGGTCGTGTCGGGCCTGCTGTTCCTCTTGATTCTGCTGCGCGGGCATCGCGCCGAGCACATCAGCCTGCCCGAGTTCCGCTTCAGCCAGGAAGTGCATGCGGGCGGAAGGATGCCGGCGGCGCTGAACGGCTATGCCCTGTGGCTGGCCCTGATGATCGGGCTGTCGGTGGTGAACTACGGCTATCCGATCGCCCAGCTCATCGGGCTCGAGCAGACCTCGGTGCCGGCGGTTCCGGTAGGAGCGCAGCCATGAGCGACGACAAGATCTTTTCGTTCCGTAATCGCTGGTTCACCTGGAGCGTGGCGATCGTGGTGGCGATCGCCTTCGGCGCGGCCATGGTGGGCTTCGTGTGGGTGCCGCGCGCCCATGCGCGCGCCGCCATGGAAAGCCTGTGGGACGCGATCTGCAGCGCCGCCGGGGCGCCCGCTCCCTACCGGAGCGCCGGCCTGCCGACGCCGGAGCAGAAGTTCCCGACCAGCGTCATCGTGAACGCCACCATGATGGGGGAGGCCGGCCAGGCATCGATCGGCAATGGCGCCACCCTGGCGATGAGCTGCACCATGTGCCACGGCGCGCGCGGCACCAGTCCGGCCGGTACGCCGCACCTGGCCGGGCAGCCGGCGTCGGCGACCTACAAGCAGCTGCGCGATTTCGCCTCCGGCCACCGGCCGAGCGCGATCATGCAGCCGCTGGTGCTGGAACTGAGCGACCAGGACATGCGCGACCTGTCCGCCTATTACGCCTCGCTCGAGCGCGAACGGATTTCGGCGATCGAGCCGTCGGAGGAGGGCACGCCGCGCCTGGTGCGCAACGGCGATCCGATGCGCAGCATCGGCGCCTGCTCATCCTGCCACAGCCCGCATGCGGTGCGGCCGGCCACGCCGGTGCTGGAAGGCCTGTCCGAGACCTACCTGCGCGACCAGCTCCTCGCCTTCCGCGCCGGCCGGCGCGCCAACGACATCAACCGCCAGATGCGCAACGCGGCGCACGGGCTGACCGACAGCGAGATCGCGCAGCTGGCGCGCTACTACGCCGACCGCTAGCGCCCCTCAGGCGCCGACCGTCTCCAGCTTGCCCAGGCAGCGGCGCTCGAAGTTGTCGAGCCCGGCGACCAGGGCATCGTCCTTGCCCAGCACCCCCGCGTCGATCAGCAGGCGCAGCTTGGCCAGGTGGTCGCCCCGCGCGAGCGCCTGGCCCAGGCCGGTTCCGTCCGGTTCGCCGGCCCGGGCGATGGCCTCCACCACCTTGTCCGGGAATTCCCAGTGGCGCGCGATCACCGCCGAGAGCTGCCTGCTGAGGGCGAGCAGCTGCAGGCCGAACTCGCGCGAACCCGGCACCTTGCCGTCCGGGCAGTGGCGATCGGTGAGCCGGAACGCCACGATCCGGCCGACGTTCTGCATCAGTCCCGCCAGGTAGGCCTCGAACACGCCATTGCTCTGGCCCGGCGCCAGCAGGCTGGCCGCCAGCGCACATTTCTCGGACTGGTTCCACAGGTGCGGGGCCACCTGGCGCGCGAAACCCTCCGCCTGCATGCTGATGACCGGCCGGAAGGCTATGCGCGCCAGCAGGATGCGCATGCCGTTCTGGCCCAGCATCATGATCGCGGCCTCGAGGGTCTTCACCGGCGTGATCGGGTTGTAGTACGCGCTGTTCGCCTCGCGCAGCACTTCGGCCACCAGCACCACATCCTCCGCCACCTGGCGCGACAGTTCGGCGGCCGATACCTCGTCGCTGCGCAGGCCGCGCAGCAGCCGCGGGATCAGTTCCGGCACGCGCGGCACGAGTTCGGCCGCTACGCCGGGATTGCGCGCCAGGCCGCGCATCTGCTCGAGCAGCAGGGCCTTGGTGTCGCCGGGCGCGGCGATGGCGGCCGACCTGGTCAGCCAGCGGTAGTAGGCGGCGTCCAGGTCCTGGAGCGCTTCGCTGGACGGCTCGCCGGACGCGTCGGGAGCTTGCTCTTCGGAAGCGGCGCTGTCCTGAGCGCCCAACAAGCGATGGATCCAGTTTTTCATGCGGCGTGCCCGTGCGTATTGACGTCAATCGCTGATTGTAACGCTTTACGGAAAAAAAATGCCATGTGGAAACTATCCAGGGCGCTTCATTGGGGAGTTCCGCTCATGCTTATGCCTGAGCTCAAGCTCCTCCTTCAGGATACACCATTAGAATACGAATGCGAATAAGAACAATTCTCGTTTACATATCTTTACCTTTTCCTTAGAATAGTTGTATCAATGCAGCATTTCAGTTCTGACATATTCGAAAGAGAGAAAAATCGCATGAAAGCAATCACTAGCCGCAAGCATCGCCACCTTCCTGCCCAAGCGATGAGCACGGCCCTGGCCGCCGTCCTGCTGCCGCTGGCGGCGCAGGCAAACGAAGCCGCCGTTGCGCCGGCAATGTCGGACAAACCCGTAGCGACGGTGGAAGTGGCTGGCAAGGCTGAGAATGCTTTCCGTGCCGAACACGCCTCGTCGCCGAAGTACACCGAGAAGCTGGTCGACACCGCGCAGACGGTCCAGGTCATCAAGAGGGAATTGTTCGAGCAGCAGGGCGCGCTGACCCTGACCGAAGCGCTGCGCAACACCCCGGGTGTGGGCGCCTTCTTCCTCGGCGAAAACGGCAACACGAATACCGGCGACGCGATCTTCATGCGCGGCTTCGATACCTCGGGCAGCATCTTCGTCGACGGCGTACGCGATATCGGCTCGGTCTCGCGCGACACCTTCAACCTGGAACAGATCGACGTCGTCAAGGGCCCGGCGGGCACCGACAGCGGCCGCGGTTCGCCGACCGGCTCGGTCAACCTGGTGACCAAGAAGGCCTTCATGGCCGACGCCGTCTCCGCCGCGATCACCGGCGGCAGCGCATCGCAGAAGCGCGTCAGCGCCGACGCCAACACCGTCCTGAACGCCGAGCGCGGCATCGCCCTGCGCCTGAACGTGATGGCCCAGGATTCGGACAACCCGGCGCGCGACGTGGTGCGCAACAAGCGCTGGGCGGTCGCCCCGAGCCTGGGTTTCGGCCTGAACGGCGCGACCCGCGTCCACCTCGATTACCTGCACGTGAAGCAGAACAATATCCCTGACGGCGGCGTCTCGACCGTGGGCCTGCCCGGCTATACCAGCCCGGACCCGACCCGTCCGTTCATCAGCGCGGCCAAGCCGGTCGATCCGAAGAATTTCTATGGTTCGAACGACGACTACGACGACATCAAGGCCGACATGGCCACCGTCCGCATCGAGCATGACTTCTCGCCCAAGCTGAAGCTGCACAACATCAGCCGCTACGGCCGCACCAAGCAGGATTATCTGCTGACCGCCTGGCTGGCGAACGCGGCCAATCTGCGCACCCCGGTCCCGACCGACCCGTCGACCTGGACCGTGGCGCGCAGCACCCGTACCGTCAAGGACCAGGAAAACAAGATCCTGACCAACCAGACCGTCCTGACCTCGCAGTTCGAGACCGGCGCGCTGTCGCACACCCTGGTCACCGGCCTGGAACTGGTGAACGAGCGCCAGCTCACCTACGGCCTGACCGGCCTGGGCACGATGCCGGCCGCCAACCTGTATAACCCGGACCCGGCCGACCCGGTCACCGGCCTGGCGCTGCGCCGCACCGGCGCCTTCGCCCAGGGCGAGATCGACACCCAGAGCCTGTACGTGTTCGATACGATCAAGGTCGGCGATCGCTGGATCTTCAACGGCGGCGTGCGCGCCGACCATTACAGCGGCGACTACAACGTCGTGACCCTGACCAACAACGTGCTGGTGCCGACCAAGTTCGATGTCGGTGACACCGTGTACAACGGCAAGTTCTCGGCCCTGTACAAGCCGACCGCGAACAGCAGCGTGTATGCGATGGTGGCCAGCTCGAAGCTGCCGCCGGGTTCGAGCTTCACCGTGTCGGGCAACGCCAACAGCGCCCAGAACCCGATCTACGAGCCGCAGAAGACCACCACGACCGAAATCGGCGGCAAGCTCGACCTGCTCAAGCAAAAGCTGTCGCTGAGCGCCGCGCTGTTCCGCACCGAAGTGAAGAACGAGGTGGAACAGGATCCGGTCGACCTGCAGTGGTACCAGACCGGCCGCAAGCGCGTGCAGGGCGTCGAGCTCGGCGCCATCGGCGAGCTGGCCCCGCACTGGCTGGTCAGCGCAGGCTACCTGTACATGGACACCAGCGTCGAAGCCGGCCGCCTGGTCACCGCCGCGGGCGAGAACAGCCTGACCTACACGCCGAAGTCCTCGTTCACGCTGTGGACCACGTATGACGTGAACAGCAGCTTCAAGCTCGGCGGCGGCGCCCGCTACAGCGGCAAGCTGGCGCGCGGCACCGACGGCGCGATCGGCACCCCGGCCTACGCCGATGCGTACTGGGTGTTCGATGCGATGGCCAGCTACAAGATCAACGACAACGTCGATCTGCGCCTGAACGTGTACAACCTCGCCGACGAGGAATACGTGGCTGCCATCAACAAGAGCGGCTACCGCTACACCCCGGGTGCGCCGCGCTCGGCCAGCCTGACCGCCAACATCCGGTTCTGATGCCGGCTTGCCACGGGCCGCTGCGCGGCCCGTGGTGTTCGTCAGGCGCCGAAGCCGCCGTCGACGAGCAGGTCGGCCCCGGTCACGAAGGACGATTCCGGGCCGGCCAGGTAGGCCACCATCGAGGCCACTTCTTCCGGGCGACCGTGCCGCGGCAGGGCCATGAAGGCATGCATGGTCGCGCCGAACTCGGTATTTTCCGGATTCATGTCGGTGTCCACCGGACCGGGCAGGACATTGTTCACCGTGATCCCGCGCGGTCCGAGGTCGCGCGCCATGCCTTTCGCAAGCGCACTCAGCGCAGACTTGCTCATCGCGTAGACCGCGCCGCCCGCAAAGGGCATGCGCAGCGCGTTGACGCTCGAGATGTTGATGATGCGTCCGCCTTCCTTCATGTGGCGCACCGCGGCCTTGGCGGCAACGAAGGGCGCGCGCACGTTGACCGCGACGGTCTTGTCGAAGTCCTCGATGCCGAACTCGTCGATCGGGCCCAGCAGCAGGACACCCGCATTGTTGACCAGGATGTCCAGCCGGCCGAACTGTTCCGCCACCCCGTCGATGACGCGCGTCAGGTCCGCCGGGTCGCCGGCGTCGCTGCGGATGGCAAGGGCCTTGCCGCCGGCGCTTTCGATCTCGCGCACCAGCGCCTCGGCGGCGCCGCTGGATTGCTGGTAAGTGAAGGCGACGATGGCGCCTTGCGCGGCGAGCCGCTTCGAAATGGCCGCGCCGATGCCGCGCGAACCGCCGGTAACGAATGCCACTTTGCCCTGGATTGCTGCGTTCATGATGGACTCCTGAAGAAACGTGTTTGGGAGCAGTCAGTATCGGCGGCCCCGGGGTTGCGAACTAGCCTGCAAAAGGTCGAATGACTTTCAACCACAGGTATAAAATCGGGCCATGCTCGCATCCATCAGCCATCTCGCCTCCTTCATCTACAGCGCCGAGGAGGGCGGTTTCTCGGCCGCCGCACGGCGGCTGGGCCTGACCCCGGCCGCGGTCAGCAAGAACGTGGCCAGCCTCGAGCGCCAGCTCGGCGTGCGCCTGTTCCAGCGCACCACGCGCCAGCTGCACCTGACCGACGAGGGGCGGCAGTTCCTGCGCGAGGTGGCCGAACCCTGGCAGCGGATCGCGGCCGCCGTGGACGCCGCC
This sequence comes from Massilia niastensis DSM 21313, assembly GCF_000382345.1. Classification (GTDB taxonomy): domain Bacteria; phylum Pseudomonadota; class Gammaproteobacteria; order Burkholderiales; family Burkholderiaceae_D; genus Telluria; species Telluria niastensis. The sequence goes on along the minus strand of NZ_KB908129.1, from coordinate 12,173 downwards.
CGCGCGGGCGCAGTGGGGCCGTCCGGGACCCTCAAGGTCTCGATGGCGCCGGCGGTCGGGCGCACCTATTTCGTGCCCATGCTGGACGCGTTCCGGCGCCAGTATCCGGACATCGTTCCCGACCTGCATTTCGAGAATCGCCAGGTGGACCTGATCGGGGAGGGCTTCGACGCGGCGATCGGCGGCGGGATCGAGCTCGGCGAGGGGCTGGTCGCGCGCGAACTGGCGCGCGTACGCATCGTGGCTACGGCTTCGCCCGCCTACCTGGCGCGTTGCGGCCGGCCCCGGGAGCCGGGCGAACTGCCGGAGCACGACGGCATCGGGCGGCGCTCGATCCGCACCGGCAGGCTGTATACGTGGACCCTGCGCAACGATGAGGGCGGAGAGGCGGCCGTCGACTTCCGGACCGTGGCCGTGTGCGACGACCCGGAAGCGATGGCCGGCGCCGCGTCCGCGGGGCTGGGCATCGCCCTGTTGCCGCTGCCGCATGCGCTGCCTTTCCTGGAGCGCGGGGAACTGGAGCAGTTGCTGCCCGGCTGGTATGCGCAGGCCTTGCCGCTGGCGATCTACTACCCGAGCCGGAGGCTATTGCCGGCGAAGACACGGGTCTTCGTCGATTTCGTGCTGCGGCGTTTTCAGGAGCTCGGCCTGGCGGAACGCTTCGGCGGCGCCTTGCCCGCCGCCGGCAGGGAAGACACTCAGGCGAAGGCTTCGTCGTAGGCGACCACGCCTGCCGGCGCCGGTTCGGCGAACGCCAGCGACAGGAAATACTCGGGCGGCAGGCCGGGGTAGCGCAGCGACGCCAGCGGCGCGAAGCCGAAGCGGCCGTAATAGCCCGGCTCGCCCACCAGCACGCAGCCGCGCGCGCCGCGCCGGCGCAGGCAGGCCAGTCCCGCTTCCACCAGCGCGGTCCCGACGCCGCGGCCCTGGGCCTGCGGCAGCACGGCCAGCGGTCCGAGCCCATACCAGCCGTGGTCCTGGCCGTCTATCGTCACCGGAGAGAAGGCAATGTGCCCGACCAGCCGTCCGCTCCCTTCCAGCGCGGCCAGGGACAGCGTCAGCCGGCCGCGCCCGCGCAGGCGCTCGACGATCAGGTGCTCGGTCTGGTTGCTGTGCGGATGGCTGGCGAAGGCCGCGCGCTCGACCGCGTCGATCGCGGCGATGTCGGCGGGCAGTTCCGGGCGAATGTGAAGTTCGATCATAAGGATTCAGGGTCAGATCTGACATTCGGACACCGAGCGAGCACCTTTGTTCTATCACAAAATGCTGGCTTGTTTATCCCAAACTCGTCAATGCTCGGTTCACATTTGTCACCGCAACCCGCGCATCATGGACCATGACGGAAGAGGAAAAAAGTCTCAGCATACTTAAAACCGTTCTGAGATTTCGCAAGGGTCGTGCGTCCATGTCCGAATGACAGACCTGACCCTGAATGCGCGCCCCCGTCGCCGGGAGCGCCTGGTTGTGGCGTCAGTGGAAGTGCTCGGTGCCCGTGGGGGTGTCTTCCGGCATTTCAGCATGCACCAGCTCGCCGGTCGGGTCGGCGAACAGCGGCGCGCCGCAGTCGTCGCAGTACTCGGCCACGTAGCGCTCGTTGATCCGCTTGATGTGGGCGATGCCCGCATCGTTCAGGTGGGCGACGATCTCGTTGATCGGCGTCAGCGGCGTCGGGCTGATCGCGAACGGGCCTTCCATCGGCGTGCCGTTCTCGTCTTCCTGGCCATACAGCGGCCAGACGATGCCGTAGACCACGTCCGCGCTCTGGCGCATCGTGAACGACACGCGGTATTCGTCGATCTGGGTCTCCGTCGCTTCCTCGCCGAAGCCGGCGATCACGGCGCGCAGGTCGGACGCTTCCACGCCCAGCGTATTGGTCAGGTAATGGACCGCCGCGCGGATCGAGATCGGGCGGATCAGCTTGTCGGCCTCGCGGCAGGCCACGTAATAGGCTTCCGGCAGCAGCAGCTCGATGCCGCAGCCCGGCAGCAGGCGCGCGACGTTGGCGGTGGCCTGGGCGCGCCATTGTTCGAGCGCGCGGTTGCGTTCTTCATCGAAATGCAGCTGATGCTGCGGCTCTTGCCAGCGGAACAGCGGCGAGTTCTGGGGCGCGACGATCGCCACCAGCAGGTAGCGGGTGTCGGCCAGGAAGGGCGCGGTCTCGGGCGGGCGCGCCGACGCCTTGATGGTGCCGCCCTTGTGCGCGGCCGCGGCCAGCTTGTGCGTCAGCGCATAGGTCTCGGCATGGGTGCGCGGCAACTGGTCGATGGAGTACAGGGTCGGCGCCATCGCAATACGGGCGCCTTCGGCCAGCAGATGGGCCGAAAAGTGGGCGGACAGGGTAGACAGCAAGTCAGCCGGGATCGTGCCCGTTGCGATAGAGAACCGCGTCCAGGCGAGGATCGGCGCTGCTACCAGCAGGGCCTGCCAAGTGACGTCGCTGCCATCCTGCTGCTCGACCATGGTGGCCGATTCGCTGACTGCTTCGACGGTGTCCATCAGTACATCATAGGAGGCGAGATCGTCCTTGAACAGGATGTTCAACGCGCCGTCGACGCTGTCCTGGTGGTTGGTCTTGAGCAGTTTTTGCAGTTGCGTGTCCAGTTGGCGTTCCCAGGCCCGCTCCTCGACGCGGCTGGCGGCCTGCATGATCGCTTGCGAGAGGCTGACGAGGCGCTGGCTTTCGGCGGATAGTTTAGGGGATGAATCTTTGGAAGGACGACGCATGGCGCTGTATGGGTTCTCTTTAGGTGTCAAATATGGATCGAAGGTCCAGGGGGCATCATAAACCCTTATCCCCGGTATTGTAGTTGATTCGGCCACATGCCATGAACACAAGGCCAAGCATCTACCCTTTGTGATGGATCCAACTCATCCTTGCTTGCAAAACACGCCAATTAAAAAGATAATGGGAATCGTTCTCATTTGTGGCGCGTCATGAAAATCGTCCGGGCAGGAAGCGCGGCGATGTTGATAAGCAGTCACGATGTGCGGAACCCGAAGCGGCTTAACATCCAGACCTTGACGCTGAGCCTCAAGTTCTGAAGTACCGAGTACCACCCCCCGCCGGGCGACCGGATTCACCCTCCTGGCAGTGCCAGGAGGGTTTTTTTTGTTGTAAGGAAAGACATCATGATGCTGCATATTCCAGGTGTGCTGAGCCGCGAGCAGGTGGCGCGGATCCGCGAACGGATGGCCGGCGCGCCCGAGTGGGTCGATGGCCGCGAGAGCGTGGGCAGCCAGGGCGCCCAGGTCAAGCGCAACCGCCAGCTCGGCGAGGGCACGCCGCTGGCGAACGAGCTGGGGCAGGTGGTCAGTGCGGCACTGATGGCCAATCCGCTGTTCTTCTCGGCGGTGCTGCCGCTGCGCATCCTGGCGCCGTATTTCAATTCGTATGGCGGGGGCGAGCATTACGGCCTGCACGTGGACGGCGCCATCCGCGCCCAGCGCGGCGGCCTGCCGCCGCTGCGGGCGGACGTGTCGACCACGGTGTTCCTGAGCGAGCCGGAAGAATACGACGGCGGGGAACTGGTGGTGGTGGATGCCTACGGGACCCACGAGGTGAAGCTGCCGGCGGGGGATGCGATCGTGTATCCCTCAGGGAGCGTGCACCAGGTGCTGCCGGTGACCAGGGGCGAGCGCGTGGCCTCCTTCCTGTGGACCCAGAGCATGGTGCGGGATGACGCGAAGCGCGGGATGCTGTTCGAGCTGGATACGAATATCCAGAAGCTGCGCGCGGAATATGGGGACGGGGAGGCGGTGGTGGGGCTGACGGGGCATTATCACAACCTGCTCCGGATGTGGGGAGAGGTGTAGTCCGGTCAGCCCGGCCCGAACCGGGTTGCCAGCCGGGGGAGGCGGTTCGCCCTCATGGGCGATGTGCGGCATGCCATCGAGCACAAGCAACTGCTCAACTGGGAAGAATCACCATGGCTGCGATACGTTGCCGACGAGTCTTTCACCGAGAGCACGCAGCAGGGCTGCTCCATCTCCGCTCCAGGCGCTCCCATGCATGCACGCCAAGGTCAGGGGGGATTCGGCTGCCAAGTGTTCGATCAATTGCCTGGTATTGGTGGAATGCGAAAAATAATCCATGGGCTTGCGAAACGCTTCGCTGTTGTCGAGAATATCCTCCGTGGTCAAGGCCGCCGCGCCCGTGCCGCCCTGGGTGAACAGGTCTCCGCAAAACAGCGTCCTGGTTCGGGACTCCATCAGAAAACCCGTTTCCCAGCCGTGGGGCAAATGGGGCGCATCCAGCCATTTCACCGAACGATTGCCCAGCAGGAGTTCGGCGCCGTCAGCCATCGCATGGGCTGGTCTATCCGCGACATCATTCACCGACACCATCGCTGCAACCTTGCTGCACAAGGGGACGGAGTGGGGTGCGACAGCCAGCCACTCGTTCAGGGAACCACATTCATCCGCTTCGAAATGCGACAAGGCAATGAAGCGCAGTTGGCTGACCGGAATGACGCTGTCAACGGCTTCTCTCACCAAAGGGAACATTTTTCTTGGTCCTGTGTGAAAAAGAAGCGGCTGTTCATCCACGATCAAATATTGATTGAATGAAAAACCACCCGGTACGAGGTTCACAGGCGTATTGATGCGATAAATGCCGTCAGCGATCTCATGGACATTTGTGCCGGCAGATAGATTGGTGATGGCCATATCAAGCTCCAGACAAGGTAGACGCGGGTCGATTGCATAGCATACGCGCTTCTGCCAGCCAAGCCCAAGCGGCCGAGACGGCAATCTTCAGCAAGGCCCGCACGACAAAAGGGCCGGCACCCTTGCGGGTCCGGCCCTTCTTGCCATCGCGTCAGCCCGCGTCGCCGCGGGCCTTCAGCATCAGGCTGCCAGCAGCTGGCGCAGCACGAACGGCAGGATGCCGCCATGCTTGTAGTAGTCGACTTCGATCGGGGTGTCGATGCGCAGCAGCACCTTGACTTCCTGGCTCTCGCCGTTTTCACGGTGGATCACCAGGGTCGCCAGTTGTTGCGGCTTGATCTCGCCTTCCAGGCCCTTCAGGTCGTAGGTTTCCTTGCCGGTGATGCCCAGCGACTCGACGCTGTCGTTGCCGATGAATTGCAGCGGCAGCACGCCCATGCCGACCAGGTTCGAACGGTGGATACGCTCGAACGAACGGGTGATCACGGCCTTCACGCCCAGCAGCTGGGTGCCTTTCGCAGCCCAGTCACGCGACGAACCGGTACCGTATTCCTCGCCACCGAAGATCATGGTCGGGGTGCCGGCGTTCACGTACTTCATCGCGGCGTCGTAGATCGACATCTGCTCGCCCGACGGCTGGTGGATGGTGATGCCACCCTCGACCGCCGAACCGTCCGCCTTGGCCGGGATCATCTTGTTCTTGATACGCACGTTGGCGAAGGTGCCGCGCATCATGATCTCGTGGTTGCCGCGGCGCGAGCCGTAGGAGTTGAAGTCCGCCTTCAGGACGCCGTGATCCTTCAGCCACTTGCCTGCCGGACCGTCTTCCTTGATCGAACCCGCCGGCGAGATGTGGTCGGTGGTGATCGAATCGCCGAACACGCCCAGGGCGCGCGCGCCGGTGATGCCGGTCGCGGTGGCCTTCGGGGTCATCTCGAAGTCGGAGAAGAATGGCGGCTCGGCGATGTAGGTCGACTCGGGCCAGTTGTAGACCTGGCCTTCGGTCGTCGACACGTTTTCCCACAGCTTGCCCGGGTTGCCCTTCACGTCCGCGTAGTTCTTCTTGTACACGTCCGAGTTCATCGCCAGGCGCATCAGCTCGCCGATTTCCTGCGACGACGGCCAGATGTCGCCCAGGTACACGTCGACGCCGTTGGTATCCTTGCCGACCGGTTCGGTCATCAGGTCGCGGGTCATGTTGCCGGCGATCGCGTAGGCGACGACCAGCGGCGGCGACGCCAGGAAGTTCGAACGGATGTTCGGGTGGATGCGCGCTTCGAAGTTACGGTTGCCCGACAGGACAGCCGCGGCGACGATGTCGTTGTCGACGATCGCTGCGTTCAGTTCCGGGGTCAGGTCGCCGGCGTTGCCGATGCAGGTGGTGCAGCCATAGGCGGTCACGCCGAAGCCCAGCTTGTCCAGGTACTTCAGCAGGCCGGCGGCCTCCAGGTACTCGGTCACGACGCGCGATCCCGGCGCCAGCGAGGACTTGATGTGCGGCGCCACGGTCAGGCCGCGCTCGACCGCCTTCTTGGCCAGCAGGCCGGCAGCCAGCAGCACGCTCGGGTTCGAGGTGTTGGTGCACGAGGTGATCGCGGCGATCAGGATGTCGCCGTTCTTCACGCGCACGCCGTTGGTCGTTTCGTAGACCTTGCCCAGGTCGTCCGGGTTCTTGTTGAAGCCGTTGGCGGTGGTCGGCTTGCTGAACAGCTCGGTGAAGGTGTTCTTCACGTGGCCCAGTTCGATACGGTCCTGCGGACGCTTCGGACCGGCCAGCGACGGGGTCACGGTCGACAGGTCCAGGTGCAGCGTGCGGGTGTAGTCGATCTCGCCTTCCTGCGGGATGCCGAACATGCCCTGGGCCTTGTAGTAGTTCTCGAAGGCAGCCAGTTCTTCTTCGGTACGGCCGGTGCCGCGGAAGTAGTCGACGGTGGCTTCGTCGACCGGGAAGAAGCCCATGGTCGCGCCGTATTCCGGCGCCATGTTGCCGATGGTCGCGCGGTCGGTGGTCGACAGCGAACGGGTGCCTTCGCCGAAGAACTCGACGAACTTGCCCACGACTTTTTCACGGCGCAGCATTTCGGTGACGGTCAGCACCAGGTCGGTCGCGGTGCAGCCTTCGCGCAGCTTGCCGGTCAGGTTGACGCCGATCACGTCCGGGGTCAGGAAGTAGACCGGCTGGCCCAGCATGCCGGCTTCCGCCTCGATGCCGCCCACGCCCCAGCCCACGACGCCGACGCCGTTGATCATGGTGGTGTGGGAGTCGGTGCCGACCAGGGTGTCCGGGTAGAACACGTCGCCCTGACGCATCACGCCGCGCGCCAGGTATTCCAGGTTGACCTGGTGGACAATGCCGAAGCCCGGCGGCACGACGCCGAAGGTGTCGAATGCCTGCATGCCCCACTTCATGAACTGGTAGCGCTCGTTATTGCGCTGGAATTCCAGTTTCATGTTCAGGTCCAGCGCGCCCGGCTCGCGGAAGTGGTCGATGGTGACCGAGTGGTCGACCACCAGGTCGACCGGCACCAGCGGCTCGATCTTCTTCGGATCGGCGCCGGTCTTGGCGGCGACGTTGCGCATCGCGGCCAGGTCGGCCAGCAGCGGCACGCCGGTGAAGTCCTGCAGCACGACGCGGGCGACGACGAACGGGATCTCATCGGTGCGCTCTGCGGTCGCGCCCCAGTTGGCGAGCTGCTTGACGTGTTCTTCGGTGACCTTCTTGCCGTCGCAGTTGCGCAGGACGGACTCGAGGACGATACGGATCGACACCGGCAGGCGCGACAGGTTCACACCGAGACTGTCGGCCAGGGCCGGCAGCGAGTAGAACTGGCCGGTCTGGCCTGCGCCGACCGGGAACTCTTTCAGTGTGTTCAGAGTGTTGCGAGACATAATCTCTCCTTCAGTGGGGATATTGTTATTTCAATAGCAATAACATCGGGGCGATGCGTCGGCGGTGGCCGCGTATCAGCTTTTCTTTACCTCGGGCACGACGGCCGCCACCGTCGCCGCCTGTTGGGCGTTCTTGCATTCGTTGGCCAGCTGGCGGTTCTGCTTCGAGTCGAGCAGGATGCCCTTGGTCGGGATGCCGATCCAGACCAGGCCGTAATGCGTATTCTCGAAACGCAGCGCGCCGGTGGTCGTGCCGATCCGTTTCAGGCGGTGCAGGCGCTGCTTCCAGCGCAGGGCGATGTGGGCATCGTCCTTCTCGTTGGTGTAGATCGTGATCTTGTTGCCGAGTTCGCAATCGTACTCGGTGGTGATCGTGTCGGTGATGTCGGGTTCCGCCACGTCCAGCGGATCGGCCGCGACGGCGGCGGCGGCGGCCGCGCCCGCGGCGCCGGCCGCCGCGGCAGCCTTGCCGGATTTCTTCGCCCGGGCCTTGGCCTGGGCTTTCAGGACGTCTTCCGCCTTCGGATGCTTTTCCGTGGTGGAAGCGGCGTTGGCCGGCGCAGATGCGGCGGCGGCCGCCAGCGCGAATGCGCAGGCGGCGAGGAGGGTGGACAGTTGGGTGGCCATTATGAACTCGTTTCCGATTGGTTGACGATTGCCGCCGCGGCCTCGGGCAGCGCAAGGCCGGCCAGCTTCGCGCGCTGCAGTACCGTCCAATAATATCGGTAGCTCGCACGGTCGTGCAAGCGGCCATGTTGGGCAATCGGGCCCCAGCCGGCGGCCATGGCATCGGTCAGGATATTCGTCGCTTCGTTGACCTCGGACAGGCGCGGCGTGAATGCCTTCAGGATCGGCTTGATCTGGTCCGGATGGATGCTCCACATCCGGGTGAAGCCGAATTCGGCGGCGGCGCGCTGGGCGTCGTTGGCCACCACCGCGCTGTCCTTGATGTCGGTCGTGACGTTGTGGGACGGGATCTTGCCGTGCGCGTGGCAGGCCGCCACCATCTCCAGCTTGGCGCGCACCACCAGCGGGTGGGTGAACTGGCCCGGGGTGCGCATGGCGCTGGCGGGCACCGCGCCGTAGTGGGCGGAGACGAAATCCATGATGCCGAAGGACAGCGATTCGACCTGGGGCAGGGCGGCGATGTCGTAGGCCTCGCGCAGCGCGCCGTGGGTCTCGATCAGCACGTGCACCGGCAGGTCCGGGCGGCCGGCGGCCGACGCGTACAGGTTGACCTGGTCGATCGCGGCCTGCACGTCGGCGACGCCGCCGACCTTCGGCAGCATCACGTAGGCCAGGCGCTTCGCCGCGCCGCCCACGATGGTGGCGACGTCGTTTTCGAAATGCACGCTGCCCGGTTCGTGCACGCGCACGCCGATGCGGTTGAAACGGTTGTCGTCGCTGTTGAGGAGCGACACCACCAGGGCGGCGTGTTCGCTTTCAGCGCCGGCGGCGGCGCCGTCCTCGCAGTCGAAGGTGATGTCGAACAGGGGCCCAAGCTCTTGTTGCAGGGCCATCGATTTGCGCATCAGCTTCTCGGAACCCGCGTAATGGTCGCAGGCGGGGAGGAGCAGCGGTTGGCGTTTGCCCTGGAATAAAACCTCGGAAGGATGCATGGTCGGTCGATAAAACGGGATCGGCCGCGCCGCGGATGCGGCACGGCGCGGGGCGTGCCAGGCGGCGATGCCGCCCGTCACGCGTTGATGAATCAGAGCAGGTGGGAGACGCCTGCGCGCTCTTCTTCCAGTTCCTTCAGGGTCAGGTTGATGCGCTCTTGCGAGAACGCGTCGATTTCCAGGCCCTGGACGATCTTGTATTCGCCGTTCTCGGTGGTCACCGGGAAGCCGAACACCGTGCCTTCAGGAATACCGTAGGAACCATCCGACGGGATACCCATCGTGGTCCACTTGCCGTTGGTGCCCAGCACCCAGTCACGCACGTGGTCGATCGCTGCGTTGGCGGCCGAGGCTGCCGACGAGGCGCCGCGCGCTTCGATGATGGCGGCGCCGCGCTTGCCGACGGTCGGCAGGAAGGTGTCGCGGTTCCAGACGTCGTCGTTGATCAGGTCCTTGACCGACTGGCCGTCGGCGGTCGCGAAGCGGTAGTCCGCGTACATGGTCGGCGAGTGGTTGCCCCACACGGTCAGTTTCTCGATCGCGCTGACCGGCTTGCCGGCCTTGGCGGCAACCTGCGACAGGGCGCGGTTGTGGTCCAGGCGCAGCATGGCGGTGAAGTTCTTGGCCGGCAGGTTCGGGGCCGACTTCATCGCGATGTAGGCATTGGTGTTGGCCGGGTTGCCGACCACCAGCACCTTCACGTCGCGCGAAGCGACGGCGTCCAGCGCCTTGCCCTGCACGGTGAAGATCTGGGCGTTGGCTTCCAGCAGATCCTTGCGTTCCATGCCCGGGCCGCGCGGACGGGCGCCGACCAGCAGGGCCACGTCGGCATCCTTGAAGGCGGTCATCGGGTCGGCGTGGGCGGTCATGCCGGCCAGCAGCGGGAATGCGCAGTCGTCGATCTCCATCATGACGCCCTTGAGCGCCTTCTGTGCCTTCTCGTTGTCGATCTCGAGCAGCTGCAGGATGACCGGCTGGTCCTTGCCCAGCATGTCGCCGTTGGCGATGCGGAACAGCAAGGAATAGCCGATCTGGCCGGCTGCGCCGGTGACGGCAACGCGCATTGGGGTTTTAGCCATGATGAATCTCCAAAGTGGGAATGAAAACGGTCGAAGCCGAGGATACGCCTGTTTGGGCAAACTGCAATGATACCAAAAGCGCCATCCATCCAATCGGTGTCGCGCGCGTACAATAGGATGGCCGCGCCGAACCCTTCGACCGCGAGTGTATTCCTCGGTTGTTCCATCTGTCAATTCATATCATATGTCTTATATAAGATAGATGTCTTAATCTGTCTTATACTGGACGGTGTTGCACTTTTGTGGTGAAATCGTGGTCTATGAATTCCCACCCGTCCAATCCGGCCAGCGATGTCGGCGCTTCGCCTTCGTTCCGGCCTCTGTACCAGCAGATCAAGGCCCTGATCACCCAGAGCCTGCAATCCGGCGAGTGGAAACCCGGCGAACTGATGCCGAGCGAGGTCGAGCTGGCGGGACGCTTCAAGGTCAGCCAGGGCACGGTGCGCAAGGCCATCGACGAGCTGGCGGCCGAGAACCTGGTGGTGCGCCGCCAGGGCAAGGGCACCTTCGTGGCCACCCATGCCGAGGAGCGCGCCCATTTCCGCTTCCTGCGCCTGATGCCCGACGAGGGCCTTCCCCATCCTCTCGAAAACCGCTTCGTCGAAGTGCGGCGCCTGCGCGCCCCCGCCGAAGTGGCGCGCCTGCTTGAACTGAAATCGGGCGACGCGGTCGTTTACATCAAGCGTGTCCAGTCCTTCGACGGCGAACCGACCATCCTGGAGGAGCTCTGGCTGCCAGGGCAATTGTTCAAGGGATTGACGGCGGAACGGCTGGTGGAATACAAGGGGCCGATGTACGGCCTGTTCGAATCCGAGTTCGGCACGCGCATGATCCGCGCGACCGAAAAGATCCGCGCGGTCGCGGCCGATGCCGCCGCCAGCGAGTTCCTGAAGGTGGCCGAGGGCACGCCGCTGCTGTGCGCGGAACGCGTCTCGTTCACCTATGGCGACAAGGCGGTCGAACTGCGGCGCGGCCTGTATTCGACCGCGCACCATCATTACCTGAACGAGCTGTCGTAACGGAGATGGACTGAATGGCGCATTCCGGGCTCTTTCCTATGACGGAACCCGGAGGTGCCGCTGTGGCAGACCAGGGGGCTGCTGCAACGATCGCAACTAGCGATTAAAATATGTTGGTTTTGGGTAAGCGACGGACGTGACCTGGTTCGCCGCGCGGCGCCGCCTCATCCTGGCTCCAGGATGGCGGCGCCCGTCACAAAATCGGCGAAAATCAAGGGTTCACTAAAAACTGTTGTTCATAAGGGAGGTGTTACATGTCCGAAGCCGTGAGAGAAGCTGGCAAAAAAGGGCGGCCGGAGTTCCGCAATATCGGTATTACCGATATCACGCTCAAAGTTCGACAACCGCCGGCGGCGGTGGTCTCGATCCTGCACCGCATCAGCGGTGCCGCGCTGTTCCTGATGCTGCCTTTCCTGCTGTACCTGCTGCAGGAAAGCCTGTTGTCCGAAACCTCCTACGGCCACTTCGCCGGCATGGTCGACAACGCCTTCGTCAAGCTGATCCTGCTGGGCCTGTCCTGGGCCTACCTGCACCACTTCACCGCCGGCGTGCGCCACCTGGTCATGGACATGCACCTGGGCCTGGACAAGGGCACCTCGCAGAAGACCGCCGTCTGGGTATTCGTCGTTAGCCTGGCCCTGACCGCGCTGGTCGGCCTGAAATTGTTCGGAGTGTTCTAAATCATGGCAAAGAATAACATCGGCCCGCGCCGCCTCGTCGTCGGTGCCCACTATGGCGTCAAGGACTGGCTGGCCCAGCGCCTCACCGCGATCGTGATGGCGGTCTTCACCGTCGTCCTGCTGGTTTCCTTCCTGACCGCCGACGGCTTCGGCTACGAAGCCTGGGCCGGCCTGTTCGCCAGGCAGTGGTTCAAGCTGTTCGCGCTGGTCACCTTCTTCGGC
>NZ_KB908128.1 GCF_000382345.1 Massilia niastensis DSM 21313 | reverse complement strand
CACTCGTACAAGTCATGCCTGATGACCATAGCAAGTCGGTCCCACCCCTTCCCATCCCGAACAGGACCGTGAAACGACTTTGCGCCGATGATAGTGCTGCAACCAGTGTGAAAGTAGGTTATCGTCAGGCTAGTTATAAGAAAAACCCCACCAGTGATCTGGTGGGGTTTTTTGCTTTGTAGCAGAGATTCCTGCCATCCAATGCGAATTCATGGACCAGCATCACATGCCACTTAACGCCCCCATTTCATCCGGCCTACGACTGCTGCGCCAGTTCAGCCTCTTCGCCGCCCTGCTGCCTGGCGCAGCGATGGCGCAATCCCTGCCCGCGGCTTGCAATATCGGCGAAGTGGGAACGCTCCCCCTGCAATTCACAGCCAACATGGTCCCGCTGGTGGAAGCCAGTATCAACGGCCATGCCGTCCCGGCGCTGCTCGACCTCGGCCTGCAGACGGCCACGTCGCTCGACAGGAAAACCCTCGAGAAATTGGGCGTGAAAGTGCGCAGCTCGGATAGCAATATCGGCGGCATCCAGGTGTTGAATTCCCTGATCGAGCATTTCGCTGTCGGGAAGATCGAATTCAGGCGAAGCTGGTTCGTCGTCGAGGAATTTCCCCATGAAGGCATCGGCGCGAAGATCGGTGCCAATTACCTGTTGCGGCACGATGTGGAGATCGCCCTGGATGGCGGATATCTCAAGTACTTCAAACCGTCCGGATGCAGCAAGGCGCAGCTGGCCTATTGGGACCCGCGCGCCGCATCGGTCCCTGCCGATATCGACCCGCTGCGCAAGGATCTGCGCCCGTGGTTCAAGGTGCGTATCAATGGCAAGGAGATCTCGGCGGTCCTGTCCACGGCTTCGGCCAACTCGACTATCGACCGCTTCACCGCCGCGCGGATGGGACTGACGCCGGAATCGCCGGGCGCCACGCAGGAAGAGCCGGTCACTGGCTGGTACGAGCGCAGCCAGCCTGTCTGGAGCGTGCCTGTCCCGCAGATGTCGATCGGCGACCTGGCGGTGAAGGATTTTCGCCTGCACCTGATGAACCTGGACCTGTCAGGCGAAATGCTGATCCTGGGGGCGGACTTCCTGCGGCAACACCGCGTCTATATCGCCATGGGCCAACGCAAAATCTACTTCTCGAAGGTAGAGCCCAGACCAGAGCCGTGACGATCAGCCCTACAATAGGCCATGCGTATCCTTATCATTGAAGACCACCCGGATATCCTGGCCAACCTGTACGGCTTTTTCGAACCGAAGGGCCACGTGCTCGATTCCGCCCGGAATGGCTATGGCGGCCTCGCGCTCGCTTCGGAGAACGATTATGACGTCATCATCCTCGACGTCATGCTGCCCGGCCTGAACGGCCTGGAGCTGTGCCAGAAACTGCGCACCGAGCTGGGTAAGACCACGCCGGTACTCATGCTCACCGCCCGCGACAGCCTGCCCGACAAGGTGGCCGGCTTCGACAGCGGCGCCGACGACTACCTCGTCAAGCCCTTCTCGCTGGTGGAACTCGAGGTGCGCCTGAAAGCGCTGGTGCGCCGCTCCGCAGGTGGACACAGCGTCAAGGCGGCGATGCGCTTCGGCGAGCTGAGCTACGATCCCGACACCCAGAAGGCATCGCGCGCCGGCGTGCCGGTCGTGCTGACCAAGACCGGCTATGTCCTCCTGCGCGCGCTCATCTCCGCCGCGCCGCGCATCGTGACGCGCGAAGCGCTCGAGCAGGCTGTCTGGGGCGACCACCGTCCCGATAGCGATGCACTGCGCACGCACATCCACGCGCTGCGCCAGGCGATCGACAAACCGTTTGCCTTCCCCATGCTGCAGACCGTCGCGGGCGTCGGCTACAAGCTGGTGCAAGCCGATGCGCCGCGCTGAATCGCTGCGGCGCCGCATCGTCGTCGCCTTCCTCCTGTTCGGCCTGGTGTCATCGGTCTTCTTCGCCGTGATCGCCGCTGCCGCCGTCGAGGGGATCGAAATACAACTGGTCGACAACCGCCTGGCGGCCGCCGCGGCCTGGGCGGCGCCGCGCCAGGCGGCCGGCCTCAGTGTCGACATGCCGGCAGGCCTGCGCTTCCATCGCAACGACGCCGTCCCGGCGCCGCTGCGCGGACTGGACGATGGCGTGCACATCCTCGATGTCGATGGCGCCCGCCTGCACGTCCTCGCCGGCCATGACGACGCCGGCCGCTACGTGCTGGTGGATCACGAGAGCGATTACGACAAGATCGAGCTGGTCGTGTACTCGATGTACGCGGTGTGCTTCGCCGGCTTCCTGGCCTTCGCCGCGATCCTGGGACGTTTCCTCGGCACCCGCGTGGTCACACCGATCACCCAGCTGGCCGATTCGGTCGGCGCCCAGCTCCAGCCTGCCGACCTGACCTCGCGCGCGGACGAACTCGGGGTCCTCGCGCGCGCGCTCGAGCGGCACACCAGCGAGCTGCGCGCGGTCCTCGACCGCGAGCGCTATTTCACCGGAGACGTCAGCCACGAGCTGCGCAGCCCCCTGACCGTCATCATGGGCGCGGCCGAGATCCTGATGGATGGGGCGCACGCGCCGGCCATCCGCGCGCCGGCGGAGCGCATCTACCGCGCCGCGCGCGAAGCGGCCGAATGCGTCACCGTCCTGCTGCTGCTGGCCCGCGCGCCCGAACTGAAGGCGCTGCCGCCGGTGCCGGTCGACGAGATCGCCGGCGACGAGGTCGAACGCTACCGCTACCTGGTTGCGGACAAGCCGGTCGCGCTGCGCTTCGTGGACGGCGCCAGCTTCGGCGTCTGCGCTCCGCGCGAGCTGTGCGCCACCGCCATCGGCAACCTGCTGCGCAACGCCTGCCAGTACACGGAGCGCGGCGAGGTCAGCGTCACCGTGTCGCCGGGCAGGGTGACGGTCGAGGACACCGGCCCGGGCCTGCCGCCGGCGGTGCGCGACACCCTCGGCAAGGGCGGCGCCGTGCCTTCGCGCGGCTCGGCGGGCACCGGCCTTGGCCTCGCGCTGGCGCGGCGCATCTGCGACTACCTGCACGCGGACTTCGCCTACGAGGACCGTCCAGGTGGCGGCAGCCGCTTCACCATCGGCTTTGCGCCCGATTTGACGCGGCCTTGACGCGGCGCTGATCCCGGCCTGCTTCCACACCGCGAACGCGTCGATTCACCGCAGCCGGAGCGCCGCGCGCCTGATCGCTGCCGCCGATTCCTGCCGGCAGCGATCATTGCGACGCGTCCTCGGTCGACAGCTCCAGCCGCGCCTCGCCGATACCGATCACGGCGCCGCGCGGGCTGTTCTCCCCATCCACGCGCACGAAGGACACCGAGAGCATGCCGACCTGGAGTGCCGAGAGGCGCGCCAGGGCGTCCCCGATCGGATAGCGCACCTGCGCATGGCCGCCGTGATGGGCTGCGGCGGCGATCTCGAACGCGCCCAGGGTCCCGAGCAGCACGCTGGTCGGCCGGCCGCCGGACCGGTTCGCCGGGAGATTCAGGAAGACCTGGTAATAGAACCCCCCGTCCCGCCCGATATTGGTCATTTCGAGGTGCTCGAGGACGATATGCGCCGAGCGGTACTTCCTGGTGTTGCGCGGGACCGTCACACGATTGCCGCGCGCGACTTCCGCCAGCGCGGTGCCGTATTCCGAGCTGACCGGCAGCTGGACGCTGACCGAACGTTCGTCCAGGCCGACGTTGCGCGCACCGCCCAGTGCGAACGTGGTCTCGCTGGTCTGGCGGGCCCCCGTGATGTGGAAGGTGCCGAGCGGCGGCGCCGAGCGCAGCGTGTCTTCCGGCGTCGCCTGCGCAAGCTGGATGCGGGGATTGCCGGCGGCGGCGAGCGGCGGGAGCGAGGCGGGCATGGCTTCGTTCTGGTAATAGTAGGCCAGTATGCCGCGGGTGCTGTAGGTCGAGGTCCTCTTCATCGTCAGGCTCGAGGTATAGGTGTGGTTGCCCGACCAGTAGCTGTTCGTCGACGCAGGCATCTTGCGGCCGCCGCCCGCGGCCACCCAGGCGTTCCACAGCCTGTCGACGTTGGCATGGTGCAGCCAGAAGATGGGGTCGTTGGGCGACTCCATCGTGGCCATCACGTTGCCGATGAGGTTGTGGATCGGATTGTGCGGCGCGCTTTCCATGACCGGCTCGAAGGCATTGGTCTGGCCGCGCTGGAAATTGGTGTACGTCGGTCCGAAAGGCGTCAGGGTCAGGGCCTGCCGCACATTCGTGTTGCGGCGGCTGACGTAGAGAGGATTATTGGTGCTCGGGTAGGTGAACTCGGCCGGCAGCGTCGAATAGGAATAGTAGTCCCAGTACGGAAGAACGAGCTTGCTGTCGCCGGAGACCGTGCGCAGCTGGCGCTCGAAATAGAACAGGTAGCCGCGGTGCCATGCGAGGAAGTAGGCGGTATTGTGCGGACAGCGCTGGACGTGGATGTTCTTCCAGTAGGCCCAGCTGTTCGGGCTGGAGGAATTCGTGTTCGCCTTCATCAGCCGCACGGCATTGAGCAGCGAATCGTATTGCGTCGTCGTCTTGAAGGTTTGCCACTCCGGACGAACCAGCAGGCTGGTCTGGGCAAGGAGGTCGAGCGGGATGGCTGGCGCGCCCAGTGCCACGGCCGAGCGCTGAAGAAATGTTCTTCTGCTCCATTGTTGCTGGGTCATCGTAAGCTCCGTCAAAAGCGATCGCGATCCCAGCAGATTGCTGCCCAGAAAACGTCTCTCTGGGAGCGCTTTTCTGCATCAGGGCGGTCTGCTACACCACAAGAGGTTTGTATGCATTGAGGGTAATCAGACGGTTGACGGCAAGGTTTGATAAATATCAAAAATGGAATGAAACTCTACCGCAGGTGAGAGCTCACCCGGCACGGCCACGCCATGAAAGCCACAGGCGGCAGGCTGGCGGCTATTGCGCGACCGGTTCCGCTTCCTGCGCCTGCGCCTGCCCGCGGCTGATGCTGTCGCCGTCATTGCGCCGCAGGCGCCAGAACACGAAGGCCGAGATCACGGTCAGCGCCGCCAGGGTGGCAAAGCCGTGGTGCAGCGCCCGGGTCACCTGCACGTGGTCGGTCTGCGCCACCCCGCCCAGGAACCAGGCGGTGACGATCGAGCCGGCCGCCAGGCCGAAGCTCATCGACAGCTGCTGGAACGATGAAGAGATCGTGCTGGCCATGCTCGAATCGGCCGGCTCGACGTCCGCATAGGCCAGCGTATTCATGCTGGAGAACTGCAGCGAATTGAAGAAACCCAGCAGCAGGCTGATGGCGACGATCACGTACAGCGGCGTGGCAGCCCCCACCAGCGTAAACAGCGCGATGGTCACGCCGATGCAGACCGTGTTCACCAGCAGCACCTGGCGGTAGCCGTAGCGCGCCAGCAGCTTCGGGGCGAACAGCTTCATGCCCATCGCGGCGGCGGCCGAAGGCATCATCAACAGGCCCGACTGCCATGCGGGCCGGCCCAGTCCCAGCTGGTACAGCAGCGGCAGCAGGAAGGGCAGGCCGCCGACGCCGAGCCGGGTCAGGAAGCCGCCCAGCACCGCAATCCGGTAGGTGCGCACCTTCAGCAGCGTGAGGCGCAGCAGCGGATGCTTCGCATGGCAGGCATGCCAGTAGTAGGCCCCCAGCAGCGCCGCCGACAGCGCCAGCAGCAGGGCGGCCGTCAGGCCGTCGAGCGTGTGCTCGCCGAACACCTCGAGCACCCAGGACAGGATCGCGGTGCCGCTGCTGAACAGGATCAGGCCGGGTATGTCGAGCGGGCGCCGCTGGTCGGCCTGGTAGTCTGGCATGTGGCGCCAGACGAAGTACAGCGCCACCAGCCCGACCGGCACGTTGACGAAGAAGATCGCGCGCCACGAGGTCCAGTGCACGATCAGGCCGCCCACGGTCGGGCCGAGCAGGGGGCCGATCAGGGCCGGGATGATGACGAAGTTCATCGCGCCCAGCAGTTCGTTCTTGGGGAAGGTGCGCACGATCGCCAGCCGCCCGACCGGCATCATCATGGCGCCGCCCAGGCCCTGCAGCAGGCGCGCGGCGGTCATCATCTGCGCGTTCAGCGACAGGCCGCACAGCACCGACGCCAGGGTGAAGATCGAGATCGCGATGAAGAACACGCGCCGGGTGCCGAAACGGTCGGCCATCCAGCCGCTCACGGGAATGCCGACCGCCAGGCCGAGGATGTAGCTGGTGACGACCGACTTCAGGCTCAGCGGCGTGACGCCCAGGCTGGCCGCGATGCTGGGAATGGCGGTATTGACGATCGTCGCGTCCAGCTGCTCCATGAACAGGGCAGTGGCGACGAGCCACGGGAGATAGCGCTTGATGGTGCTGGCTGGGGTCAATCGGGCCTCGTGGGTAGGGCGCCGCGATGGCGGACTGGAACCCGATTGTGTCATGAATCGACAGAGGCCCGCGCTCCGCGTCAGCGCTACGCGGGCCTCCATGGAGAGGCTTAGAAGCGGTAGGCCGCCTTGGCGATGAGCCAGTTCGCGCCCGCGTTCGGGCTCTTGATGCTGCCGTTCGAATAGTGCTGGAACTTCAGGCCGAAGTCCCACTTGGCGGTGGTGTAGCCCACGCCCACGTGGTCGGCGAACTGGAAGGCGGTCGACAGTTCCTTGTCCTCGTTCTTGTACAGCTTGGAGAACAGGCTCACGCCGATACCGGCTTCGGCATACCAGCCCAGCTTGTCGTCGGCCTGGTAGCGGAATACCGGGGTCAGGCCGATCACGCCGATGTTCTTCTTCTGGCCCGGCACGTTGCGGTAGGCTTCGAGGCGCCAGAAGGCCAGGTTGGCGTCCCAGTAGCCGCCCAGGTG
Source organism: Massilia niastensis DSM 21313 (assembly GCF_000382345.1). Lineage (GTDB taxonomy): Bacteria > Pseudomonadota > Gammaproteobacteria > Burkholderiales > Burkholderiaceae_D > Telluria > Telluria niastensis. The sequence continues at coordinate 33,015 of NZ_KB908128.1, read as the reverse complement.
ACGGCCGTTGGAGGCGAACCAGCGCTTGTCCCAGTCCGAGGTCACCGAGACGCGGGCCATTTTCTGTTCCGGGTTGGTGCCGAATTCGAACGATGCGGAATCGATCAGGCCGTCAGCGGCGTGGCCGGCCTGGGCGAACAGGGCGGCGGTGAGCACCGCCAGCGAGGCGCCGGTTTTCTTGAAAGTGAACATATTTTTCTTTCGAAAGAGGAGCGTAAATATAGTGCAATGCGATATTGTACAAGTGCGAACAATACCCTGCTGGCGGCCACCTTGTTATGCGACGAAGGTATGATAGGCGCCCGCCGCAACAGTTTGAATGACATAAAAAACAATGGTCGAACCAACCAATACTCCGCTGTATCCGCTCGCCGCCCCCATGCAGCGCCAGACCGAGGCTGCCGTGCTGCCGCACGACCCGGTCGCCGAGCACATTGCCGCCCACCTCGGCGCGCCTGTCCTGTTCTTCCATGAGACGGAAAGCGATCCGGTCCAGGTCGACATCCACGTGATCGCACCGGGTCCGAACTATCCCTTCCTGCGCCTGGTGACGTCCGGCATGAGCAAGCAGGCCATGAAGGCGCCCGAGGGCGCCCCGGCCTATGCCGAGCTGATGATGTCGCTGCCGCCGGACTGGAAGCTCGACGAGGAGTCGGTCAAGGACGAGCGCTGGTACTGGCCGGTGGCGCTGCTGCGCCATCTTGCGCATTACCCGAACAGGCACGACACCTGGCTCGGCCTCGGCCACACGGTGCCGAACGGCAGCCCGGCCAAGCCGTATACCCCGGCGGTGAAGTTCCGCGGCGCCATCCTGCTGCCGCCGGTGTCCGCGCCCGAACCCTTCCACTCGGTGAACGTGGACGGCAAGGATGTGTATTTCCATTGCGTCGTGCCGCTGTACCAGGAAGAACTGGACCTGGTGCGCCGCCGCGGCTTCCCGGAACTGCTGGACAAGTTCAACGACCACGATGTCACCGACGTGGTCGTGCCCGAGCGCAAGAATACGGCCAAGAAGTTCCTCGGCCTGTTCTAAGGGAACGATCATGAGCGCTGTCACGATCGCATTCCTGGGCATCGGCCTGATGGGCCGTCCGATGGCGACCCGGCTGGCCCAGGCCGGCCACACGGTGCGCGCCTGGAACCGCACTTTCGCCAAGGCGCAGGCCCTGGGCGCCGTGGGCGCCGAGCCGCATGCCGACCTGGCCGGCGCCGTGGCCGGCGCGCAGCTGGTGATCTCGATCCTGGAAGCCGGACCGGTGGTGGGCGGCTTGATCGAGGCGGCGCTGCCCGCGCTGGCGCCGGGCACGCTGTGGATCGACATGAGCTCGACCCGCCAGGACGAGGCCCTGGCCTTCCATGCGAAGCTGGCGGCGCACGGCTGCCGCTTCCTCGACGCCCCCGTCTCGGGCGGCGTGGGCGGGGCGGAAAGCGGGCAACTGGCGATCATGGCGGGCGGCGCCCAGGCCGACTTCGACCAGGCCGCGCCGTTCCTGGGCGCGCTGGGCACGCCGCGCCTGGTGGGCCCGGCCGGCAGCGGCCAGGTGGCCAAGCTGTGCAACCAGCTGATCGTGGGCGCGACCCTGAACGTGGTGGCCGAAGCCCTGCTGCTGGCCCAGGCGGCGGGCGCCGACCCGGTTGCGGTGCGCGAGGCGATCCGCGGAGGATTTGCCGGCAGCCGCATCCTCGAGGTGCACGGGCAGCGCATGCTGGACCGGAACTTCATCCCCGGCGGACAGGTCAAAAGCCAGCTGAAGGATCAGCACAATATCCTGGCCGCCGCCGCGGGGGCCGGGCTGGCGCTGCCGGTGACCGAGCTGGTCACGCGGCAGTACGAATCCATCGCGGCCGAGCTGCCGAGCGCCGACCACGCGGCGGCGCTGCTGGCGCTGGAGCGCCAGAATCCCGGCCTGCGGCTGGGCGACGCGCCGGATCAGCTGCCTTAAACCTTCGGCAAACTCATCTCCGCCAGCCGCACCCAGTAGCTGGCGCCGATCGGCAGCAGGTTGTCGTTGAAGTCATAGCTGGCATTGTGCAGCTGGCAGGGGCCGAGCCCATGCCCGCCCGCACGGTGCGCGCCTTCGCCATTGCCGATGAACACATAGCAGCCCGGCTTGGCCTGCAGCATGAAGGCGAAATCCTCCGCGCCCATGGTCGGCTCGACATTGGCGTCGACCCGCTCCGCGCCCACCACGGCGCGCATGGCCTCGACCGCGAACGCGGTCTGTTCCGGATGGTTCACCAGCGGCGGATAGTTGCGCTTGAAGTCGAACTCGATGCTCGCGCCGAAGCCGGCGGCGATGCCGCTCGCCATCTCGTTCATGCGGCGCTCGATCAGGTCGAGCACCCCGGTGGTGAAGGTGCGCACGGTGCCGACCAGCACCGCTTCGTCCGGGATGATGTTGGTGGCGCTGCCGGCGTGGATCTGGGTGATCGACAGCACTGCCGTTTCCAGCGGGTTCTTTTCGCGCGAAACGATGGTCTGCCAGCCCTGGGCGATCTGCACCGCCACCATCACCGGGTCGATGCCGCGGTGCGGCTGGGCCGCGTGCGCGCCCTTGCCGCGCACCACCACGTGGAACTCGTTGCTGGACGCCATCATCGGCCCTGCCACGACGCCGAAACTGCCTTCGGGAATCCCCGGCCAGTTGTGCATGCCGTATACCGCTTCCATCGGGAACTGTTCGAACAGGCCGTCGTCCATCATGCGCCGGGCGCCGCCGCCGCCTTCCTCGGCCGGCTGGAAAATCACGTACACGGTGCCGTCGAAGTTGCGGTGCTGCGACAGGTAGTGCGCCGCGCCCAGCAGCATCGCCGTGTGGCCGTCGTGGCCGCAGGCGTGCATCTTGCCCGGGTGGCGCGAAGCGTGGTCGAAACCGTTCAGTTCCTGCATCGGCAGCGCGTCCATGTCGGCGCGCAGGCCGATCGCGCGCTGCGAGGTGCCGCTCTTGATGATGCCGACCACGCCGGTGAGGCCGAGGCCGCGCACGATCGGAATGCCCCAGGCCGTCAGGCGCTCGGCCACCATGTCGGCGGTCCGGTGTTCTTCATAGCTCAGTTCCGGATGGGCATGCAGGTCGCGCCGGATGGCCTGTAATTCTGTCTGGAAAGCGAGGATGGGTTCCATTAATTTCATTGGGGTCTCCGTAGTCGTGGCGTGCCTGCAATGCACGCTCTTGGCATGCTTGCATTGCACGTTTTGAACTATTGTAGCCTGCCTCAAACAGACTTAGCCAGTGGGGGTCCCGGCTGCGCAGGAATCGTATAAAGTATTGGTTTTACGAAGTTTTTTAATAAAAAGATGACCACTACCCAAGTCCGTGCGACCTGCCCCCACGATTGCCCCGATACCTGCGCCTTGCTCGTCACCGTCGACAAGGGCGTGGCGACCGAAGTGCGGGGCGATCCGGAGCATCCGACCACGGCTGGGGTGCTGTGCACCAAGGTGTCGCGCTATGTCGAGCGCACCTATCACCCGGACCGCCTGCTGACCCCGATGCGCCGCGTCGGCCGCAAGGGCGAGGGCAAATTCGAACGCATCACCTGGGACCAGGCATTGGACGAGATCGCTACCCGCCTGAAGGACATTGCCGCACGCAACCCGCAGGCCATCTTGCCGTACAGCTATTGCGGCACCATGGGACTGGTGCAGGGCGAGTCGATGGCAATGCGTTTCTTCAACAAGCTGGGCGCCTCCCTGCTCGACCGCACCATTTGCGCCACGGCCGGCGCGACCGGCTACAAGTACACGATCGGCGGCTCGATCGGCACCGACATCGAGGAATTCCAGGACGCCAAGCTGATCCTGATCTGGGGCGGCAATCCGATTGCTTCGAACCTGCATTTCTGGATGCGCGCGCAGGAAGCCAAGCGCCGCGGCGCCAGGCTGATCGCGATCGATCCCTACCGCTCGCTGACGGCCGAGAAATGCCACCAGCATATCGCGCTGCTGCCGGGCACCGACGCCGCGCTGGCGCTGGGCATGATGCATGTGCTGATCAAGGAAGACCTGATCGACCACGACTACGTCGAGAAATACACGCTCGGCTACGAGGAACTGAAGGCGCGCGCCCTGGAATGGACGCCGGAACGCAGCGCCGAGACCTGCGGCATCACGGTCGGGGAAGTGGTGGAACTGGCGCGCCTGTATGGCCAGACCGCGAAGCGGGGCGAGCCGGTGGCGATCCGCGTCAACTACGGCCTGCAGCGCGTGCGCGGCGGCGGCATGTCGGTGCGTAACGTCGCCTGCCTGCCGGCCCTGGTCGGCGCCTGGCGCCACCCGGCTGGCGGCATCCAGCTCTCGACCTCGGCCTCGTTCCCGGCCAACCGCCCGGCGCTGCAGCGCCCGGACCTGCTGGACGGACGCAAGCCGCGCACCATCAACATGACCACCATCGGCGACGACCTGCTCAAGCAAGCCTCGCCCGACTTCGGCCCGCGGATCGAGGCCGTGATCGTGTACAACGCGAACCCGCTGGCGATCGCGCCGGATTCGCGCAAGGTGCAGCAGGGCTTCGAGCGCGAAGACCTGTTCACCGTCGTGCTCGAGCACTTCCGCACCGACAGCGCCGACTACGCCGACATCCTGCTGCCGGCCACGACCCAGCTCGAACACGTCGATGCCCACCTGGCCTATGGCCACCTGTACATGATGGCGAATAACGCGGCCATCGCACCGGTGGGCGAATCGAAGCCGAACACCGAATTCTTCCGCCTGCTGGCGGCGCGCATGGGTTTCGACGACCCCTGCTTCCAGGAGAGCGACGACGAGATCGCCGCCCAGGCCTTCAATGCGCAGGATACGCGCGCGATCCACTTCGACTGGGAATCGCTCAAGCGCAAGGGCTGGCAGAAACTGAACATGCCCGCGGCGCCATTCGCCGAGGGCGGCTTCCCGACCCCGTCGGGCAAGTGCGAATTTTATTCGAGCAGCATGGCGGCGGACGGGCTCGATCCGGTCCCGACCTATATCGCTCCGTATGAATCGGTCGCTTCCAACCCGGAACTGGCCCGCAAGTATCCGCTGGCGATGATCTCGCCACCGGCACGGAACTTCCTCAACTCAAGCTTTGTCAATGTACAGAGCCTGCGCGCAACCGAGGGCGAGCCGCACCTCGACATCCACCCGATCGATGCCGCCGCACGCGGCATCGCGCACGGCGGGATGGCGCGCATTTTCAACGATCGCGGCTCGTTCGTCGCCCGTGCACGTGTGACCGACAAGGCGCGTCCGGGGCTGGTGGTGGGCTTGTCCGTCTGGTGGAAGAAACTATCCACGGACGGCAAGAACGCCAACGAAGTCACCAGTCAGCGTCTGACCGACATGGGCAGGGCGCCCACTTTCTACGATACCCTGGTGCAGGTCGAACAGGCCGCACCGCCCGACCCGAGATGAAACCGTACCGATTCGCCAAGGCCGTCCGGCCCCTGTTGGTCGCCGCAGCAGCGGCGGCCATGCTGTCCAGCTGCTCCACCCTCAACTATTACTCCCAGGCCGCCCAGGGCCAGCTCGAACTGCTGAGCGACTCACGCCCGATCGACGACTGGATCGCCGATCCCAACACCAACGCCAAGCTGCGCCACCGCCTCGAGACGGCGCGCCAGATCCGCCGCTATGCGATCCAGGAGATGCGCCTGCCGGACAACGGCAGCTACACGAACTACACGCACGTGGGGCGTCCCTACGTGCTGTGGAACGTGGTGGCCACGCCCGAGCTGTCGCTCAAGCCGATGCAGTGGTGCTTCCCGGTGGCCGGCTGCGTGAACTACCGCGGCTACTACAGCAAGGCGGACGCGCAGGCCTACGCCAGGGAACTGCGCACCAAGGGACATGACGTCGAAGTCGGCGGCGTGAGCGCCTACTCGACCCTGGGCTGGTTCAGCGACCCCCTGATATCGACCTTCATCAACTATCCGGACGCCGAGCTGGCGCGCCTGATCTTCCACGAGCTGGCGCACCAGGTCGCCTACGTGCCGGGCGATTCGCAGTTCAACGAATCCTTCGCCAGCGCGGTCGAGGAGGCGGGCGTGGAAGGCTGGCTGGAGCGCTTCGGCAATCCGCTCATGCGCGAGGCATATGGCCGCTACACGGCGCGCAAGAAGGACTTCCTGGCGCTGCTGCTGAAGTACCGTGGCGAGCTGGACCGTACCTACAAGAGCATGGCGCCGGCCGGCGAGAAGCGCGCCACCAAGGCGCGCCTGTTCCTCGCCCTGAAGGACGACTACCAGGTGCTCAAGGCCAGCTGGGGCGGCTACGCCGGCTACGACCGCTTCTTTGCCGAACCGCTGTCGAACGCCCACCTGGCCTCGATCGCGACCTATAACGATTTCGTGCCGGCCTTTCGCGCTTTGCTGCGCCGCGAAAGAACCTGGAACGGCTTCTACAAGTCCGTCAACCAGCTTGCCAGGCTCGACAAGGCGGACCGCCACCGGGTGCTGAAGAGCCTTGGCGCGACCGTCACGCCGGCGCCGATGGTGGTGCAGCGCAGCATCGGCGGCGCGAGGTAGAGGAGGCGTTCCAATCGCCCCAAAAGCGCTTGCGCGCAGAAGCACTGCCCGATAGCATCACAATCAGCTATACCCAAAGGCATGCGCTTCGCGCGCCTGCGCGCCAGCAGCATACCGCCAGGACGCTCGACCAGAACGATAACTATTTCGAGACAGAGGCATCGATGGACAAAATTTGGCTGAAATCGTATCCCGCGGGCGTGCCGGCGGAGATCAATCCAGATCAATATGGCTCGCTGGTGCATTTGCTGGAAGAATCCTTCCGTAAGTACGCCGAGCGGAATGCCTATGTCTGCATGGACAAGTTCCTGACGTACGGGGAGCTCGATGCCTACTCGAAGAAACTGGCCGCCTGGCTGCAGAGCCGCGGCATGGCGCCGGGTGCGCGCGTGGCGATCATGATGCCGAACGTGCTGCAATATCCGATCGCGCTGGCGGCCGTGCTGCGCGCCGGCTACACGGTGGTCAACGTCAACCCGCTGTACACCGCGCGCGAGCTCGAGCACCAGATCAAGGACTCGGGCAGCGAAGCGATCATCGTGCTGGAGAATTTCGCCCACACGGTGCAGCAGGTGATGGGCAAGACCCCGCTGCGCCACGTGGTGGTGGCGAGCATGGGCGAGATGCTGGGCGGCCTGAAGGGCATGCTGGTCAACTTCGTCGTGCGCAACGTGAAGAAGATGGTGCCGGACTTCGCCCTGCCGAACATGGTGTGCTTCAAGGACGCGCTGGCGCAGGGCGCGAAAATGCCGTTCACGAAGCCGCAGCTGAAGGCCGACGACGTCGCCTTCCTGCAGTACACCGGCGGCACCACCGGGGTGTCGAAGGGCGCCACGCTCACGCACCGCAACGTGATCGCCAACGTGCTGCAGACCGAAGCCTGGTCCGGGCCGGCGATGAACGGCATCGCCCCGGGCGAGCAGACGGTGATCGTGTGCGCGCTGCCGCTGTACCACATCTTCGCGCTGACGGCCTGCGCGATGTGGGGCATGCGCACCGGCGCGCTGAACGTGCTGATCGTGAACCCGCGCGACATCCCGGGCTTCATCAAGGAACTGGCGAAGTACCGCATCAACATGCTGCCGGCGGTGAACACGCTGTACAACGCGCTGGTCAACCACCCCGATTTCGCCAAGCTCGATTTCTCGGGCCTGCGGGTGTCGAACGGCGGCGGCATGGCGGTGCAGAAGGCGGTCAACGACAAGTGGAAGCAGGTCACCGGCACCAGCATCATCGAAGGCTACGGCCTGTCGGAGACCTCGCCGGTGGCGACCTGCAACCGCGCCGACATCAAGGAATTCTCGGGCACCATCGGCCTGCCGGTGCCGTCGACCGACATCGCGATCCTGGACGACGAAGGCAAGCCGATGGCGCTGGGCCAGATCGGCGAGATCGCGATCCGCGGCCCGCAGGTGATGGCGGGCTACTGGAACCGTCCGGACGAGACGGCCAAGGTCATGACGCCGGACGGCTTCTTCAAGTCGGGCGACGTCGGCGTGATGGACGAAAACGGCTACGTGAAGATCGTGGACCGCAAGAAGGACATGATCCTGGTGTCGGGCTTCAATGTCTATCCGAACGAACTGGAAGGCGTGATCGCCGGGCACCCGGGCGTGCTCGAATGCGCGGTGATCGGGGTGCCGGACGAGAATTCCGGCGAGGCGGTGAAGGTGTTCGTGGTGCGCAAGGACCCGAACCTGACTGCCGAGCAGTTGATGGACTACTGCAAGCAGCAGTTCACCGGCTACAAGAAACCGAAGTACATCGAATTCCGCGACGAACTGCCGAAGACGAATGTCGGCAAGATCCTGCGGCGCGCGCTGAGGGAAGAGAAGCAGCCGGCGTAAGGCAAACGGGGTTCGGAAGGCGAGAAGCCGCCCCAGACCGGGCGGCTTTTCGCATTTTATTGGATACAACATGGAAGGTAAGGCAGCGATGGACAAATTTTGGCTCAAGTCGTACGAGGCGGCGGTACCTGCGGACATCGATCCGACCCAGTACCGGTCCCTGACGCATTTGCTCGAGGAGGCGTTCCGCAAGTATGCCGACCGCAAGGCCTATGTCTGCATGGGCAAGTCCCTGAGCTTCGCCGAACTGGACAAGCTGTCGCAGCGCATGGCGGCCTGGCTGCAGGGCCGCGGCCTGAAGCCGGGCGCGCGCGTGGCGATCATGATGCCGAACGTGCTGCAGTATCCGGTGGCGCTGGCGGCCGTGCTGCGCGCCGGCTACGTGATCGTCAACGTCAATCCGCTGTACACCCCGCGCGAACTGCAGCACCAGCTGATCGACTCGGGCGCCGAAGCCATCGTCGTGCTGGAGAACTTCGCGCACACGCTCGAGCAGGTGATCGCCAGGACCGAGGTGAAGCACGTGGTGGTGGCGACCATGGGCGACCTGCTGGGCGCCCTCAAGGGCACCATCGTGAACCTGGTGGTGCGCAAGATGAAGAAGATGGTGCCGGGCTATTCGCTGCCGGGCGCGATCGGCTTCAAGCGCATGCTGGCCGAGGGCGGGCGCGCGAGCATGAAGCCGGTCACGACCGGCCATGACGACATCGCCTTCCTGCAGTACACGGGCGGCACCACCGGCGTGTCGAAGGGCGCCGTGCTGCTGCACCGCCAAGTGATCGCCAACGTGCTGCAGAACGAAGCCTGGTTCAACCCGACCCTGAGCCGCCTGAAGCCGGGCGAGCAGGCGCAGTTCGTGTGCGCGCTGCCGCTGTACCACATCTATGCGCTGACCGTGTGCGCGCTGCTGGGCCTGCGCACCGGCGGCATGAACCTCCTGATCCCGAACCCGCGCGACATCCAGGGCTTCATCAAGGAACTGGGCGGCTACCGCATCAACGTCTTCCCGGCCGTGAACACGCTGTACAACGGCCTGGTGAACAATCCGGAATTCGCCAAGCTCGACTTCTCGGGCCTGATGGTGTGCCCGGGCGGCGGCATGGCGGTGCAGAAGGCGGTGGCCGACAAGTGGCTGAAGCTGACCGGCACCCCGATCGTCGAGGGCTATGGCCTGTCCGAGACCTCGCCGGTGGTGACCGCGAACCGCTGCGACATCACCGACTTCACCGGCACCATCGGGCTGCCGCTGCCGTCGACCGAGGTCCGCATCCTGGACGACGCCGGCAACGAGCTGCCGTTCGGCCAGGCCGGCGAGATCGCGGTGCGCGGCCCGCAGGTGATGGCGGGCTACTGGAAGCGCGACGACGAGACGGCCAAGGTCATGACCGCGGACGGCTTCTTCAAGACCGGCGACGTCGGCATCATGGACGAGAAGGGCTATACCCGCATCGTCGACCGCAAGAAGGACATGATCCTGGTGTCGGGCTTCAACGTGTACCCGAACGAGGTGGAGGGCGTGGTCGCCGCGCACCCGGGGGTGCTGGAAGTGGCCTGCGTGGGCGTGCCGGACCAGAACTCGGGCGAGGCGGTCAAGCTGTACATCGTGCGCAAGGATCCGGGCCTGAAGTCGGAAGACCTGATGGCCTTCTGCAAGGAGCAGCTGACCGGGTACAAGCGGCCGAAGTTCATCGAGTTCCGCGAGTCGCTGCCGAAGACCAACGTGGGCAAGATCCTGCGGCGCGAACTGAGGGATGAGAAGCCGAAGCAGACGGCGTAGCAAGTAGAGTGGGCGGCTTTGCCGCCCACTCTACAAGCGCTCCAGCGCCGCCTTCCCCTCGTTCACCCTGAACGAGGCCAGCACCCTCACCGCCGACTGCGCATCCCGCACGTCATCCAGCCCCATGAAGCGGTTCACCACCGCCTTCGGCGTCACTTCCATCATCATGTACCCGCGCCGGTCGCTCCGCCCATACTTCATGTGCGGATTGTGCGCCACATGCTCCAGGGTGCGCGCCTGCGAGCGTGAGCTGGAGGTGATCGAGGTCCCGCAAAACTCGGTCGCCACCACCCGGTTCCGCCCGGTCGCCGGGCGCAGGAAATCCGGCCGCAACTCGCAGGCATAGAAGGTATGCACATCCCCGCCCAGCACGACCGGATTGCGCGCGCCCGAGGCCAGCAGGGATTCCAGCAGCCTGCGGCGCGCCAGCGGATAGCCATCCCAGCCATCGCTCCAGACCCGCGCATCGCCCGGCGCGGCCACCGGCACGCTGCTCGACTGCGCCACCAGGGTCTGCTGCGCCAGGAGGTTCCACTGCGCCCGCGACGACGCCAGCCCGGCCGCCAGCCATGCTTCCTGCTCCGTGCCCAGCATCGTGCGCCGCGGGTCGCGCAAGGACGCGCACTCGCGCGCAAAGTAGGCGTTCGAGCCGCCGCGCCCCTTGCGCGGGCAGGCCTGCGGCGAGCGGTACTGGCGGTCGTCCAGTACGTGGATGCGCGCCAGGCGCCCCCAGTCGTAGCGCTGGTACAGGCGCACCGATCCGAAGCCGCCCGGCCGCACCACCGGCAGGCGCAGCGGCATGTGCTCGTAGAAGGCCTGGTAGGCCGCGGCCCGGCGCGCCTCGAAGTCGCGCGACAGGCGTTCGTCGCGCACGCCGGCGTAGTCGTTCACCACCTCGTGGTCGTCCCAGGTCACGATCCAGGGCGCAGCCCGGTGCGCGGCCTGCAGGTCGGGATCGCTCTTGTACTGCGCGTAGCGGCGGCGGTAGTCGTCCAGGGTGAGCGACTCCGGGCCGCGCCGCGCGTAGGATGGATGCTGCAGCTGGTAGGGACCCCATTCGTAGATGTAGTCGCCCAGGAAGGCAACCAGGTCCGGCGCTGCGGCCGCGATGTGGCGGTGCGCCGCGTAGCTGCCGAACTCCCAGTGCTGGCAGGAGGCGACTGCCATCTTCAGCAGCGCGGGCAGGGCGCCGGGGGCAGGGGCGGTGCGGGTGCGGCCGACGGAGCTGACGGCGTCGCCCAGCATGAAGCGGTACCAGTACCAGCGCTCCGGCAGCAGTCCTTTCACGTCCACGTGGACGCTATGGCCGAGCGCGGGCAGGGCGCTCGCGGCGCCGCGCGTCACGATCCGGCGAAACCCTTCGTCTTCCGCGACTTCCCATTGCACCGCCAGCGCCACCGGCGGCGTCGTGCCGGCGCCCAGCGGATCGGCCAGGATGCGCGTCCACAGGATGACGGAATCGGGCAGGGGCGAGCCGGAGGCCACGCCCAGGCTGAACGGGTAGGCGGAACCGGCCGAGGCGGCGCCTTGCAGCAGCGATGCGCCGGCCAGCGCGGCCGACACCCGGGCTCCCTGCAGCAGGAACAGCCGGCGCGGCGCATCCATCGGGTCGGCGCCGGGCGCTTAGCGGTGCGTGATCAGGGAGTCGAGCGGCGGAAGCTGGCGCGGCTTGCGGTCCGGGCCGGTGGCGACGTAGGTGAGGGTCGCCTCGGTGACCTTGACCACCTCGGTCTGCAGGCGGTTGCGTTCCGCATACACCTCGACGCACACGGTGATCGAGGTATTGCCGACCTTGACGATGTCGGCATAGAAGGACAGCAGGTCGCCGACGAACACCGGGTTCTTGAACACGAAGGAGTTGACGGCGATGGTCGCCACGCGGCCGTTCGCGCGGCGGGTGGCCGGCAGCGAGCCGGCGATGTCGACCTGGGCCATGATCCAGCCGCCGAACACATCGCCGTACACGTTGGCGTCGGACGGAGCCGGCATGACGCGCAACTCCGGCATCTTTCCTGCCGGCAGTCGGGTGTGGGTGGTGCTTGCTGCGTTTTCTGGCGTGGTCATCTTGAATTCTCGGTAAAAGCTACAATCGTTCCGAATTGAACCATAAAACACGAAGCCCTGCCATGCGACGCTCTTCCGCAACATCCCTCCCCCCGCCAGACCTCAAGGGCGTGCCCCGCAACGACTGGGCCACCCTGCGCACGCTGTTCCCTTACCTGTGGGTGTACAAGTGGCGCGTGATGGCCGCCCTCGGCGCCCTGATCGGCGCCAAGATGGCCAACGTCGGCGTGCCGATGGTGCTCAAGCAACTCATCGACCAGCTGGCCATCGATCCTGCTCATCCGCATGCCCTGCTGGTGTTGCCGGTCGGCGCACTGATCGCCTACGGCCTGCTGCGCCTGTCGACCACCCTGTTCACCGAGCTGCGCGAATTCCTGTTCGCGCGCGTCACGCAGCGCGCCGTGCGCACCATTGCGCTCAAGGTGTTCCGCCACCTGCATGCGCTGTCGCTGCGCTTCCACCTGAACCGCCAGACCGGCGGCATGACGCGCGACATCGAGCGCGGCACGCGCGGCGTCAATTCGCTGATCTCGTATTCGCTGTTCAACGTGCTGCCGACCCTGGTCGAGATCACGCTGGTGCTGGGCTACCTGGCGCTGAACTACGACATCTGGTTCAGCGCCATCACGGCGGTGGCGCTGGCGGCCTATATCGCCTTCACCGTCATCGTCACCGAATGGCGCACCCACTTCCGGCGCACCATGAACGACCTCGATTCGAAGGCCAACACCAAGGCCATCGATTCGCTGCTCAACTACGAGACGGTCAAGTATTTCGGCAACGAAGACTACGAGGCGCGGCGCTACGACCAGGGCCTGCAGAGCTTCGAGAACGCCGCGGTGCGCTCCCAGACCTCGCTGTCGGTGCTCAACACCGGCCAGTCGCTGATCATCGCCACCGCCGTCACCCTGATCCTGTGGCGCGCGACCGAAGGCGTGATCGCGGGCACCATGACCCTGGGCGACCTGGTGCTGGTGAACGCCTTCATGATCCAGCTCTACATTCCGCTGAACTTCCTGGGCGTGATCTACCGCGAGATCAAGCAGAGCCTGGCGGACATGGAGCGCCTGTTCTCGCTGCTCGACCAGAACCGCGAAGTGGCCGACGGCGCGCACGCCCAGCCGCTGGTGGCGCGCGGCGCCCAGGTCGAGTTCTCGCATGTGGAATTCAGCTACGAAACCAAGCGCCAGATCCTGTTCGATGTCGATTTCACCATCCCGGCCGGCACCACGACGGCGGTGGTGGGCCACAGCGGCTCGGGCAAGTCGACCCTGTCGCGCCTGCTGTTCCGTTTCTATGACGTGAACGGCGGGGCGATCCGCATCGACGGCCAGGACCTGCGCGACGTCACCCAGCAGTCGCTGCGCGCGGCGATCGGCATCGTGCCGCAGGATACGGTGCTGTTCAACGACACCATCGAATACAACATCGCCTATGGCCGGCCGGGCGCGAGCCGCGAGGACATCGTGGCGGCGGCGCGCGCGGCCTCCATCCACGACTTCATCGAGAGCCTGCCGGATGGCTACCAGAGCATGGTGGGCGAGCGCGGCCTGAAGCTGTCGGGCGGCGAGAAGCAGCGGGTGGCGATCGCGCGCACCCTGCTCAAGAATCCGGCGATCCTGATCTTCGACGAGGCGACGTCGGCGCTGGACTCGAAGTCGGAGCAGGCGATCCAGGGGCAGCTGAAGGAGATCGCGAAGAACCGCACCACCCTGGTGATCGCGCACCGGCTGTCGACGATTGCGGATGCGCAGCAGATCATCGTGCTGGATCACGGGAAGATCGTGGAGCGGGGAACCCACCAGTCGCTGCTGATGGCGCGCGGGCTGTATGCCCAGATGTGGGAAAGGCAGCTTGCGCGGCCGGATGAGGAAGTGGCGTCGCCGCCGCTGGAGCTGCAGCAGGAATGAATGGGGAAGGGTGACATCGGTCCGCAGGCCGATGTCACCCCGGGGATCAGTACATGTAGAACATCCGCTGGATCTCTTTGGTGCTGCTGGTCCTGGTCAGCGCCAGCATCAGCAGGATGCGCGCCTTCTGCGGGCTGAGCGTATCCGACACCACGAAGTCGAGCTGGTCGTCATTCGCCTCGCCATTGCGCGCCACGATGCCCTGCCCGACGCGGCTCGAGCGCACGATGATCACGCCCTTTGCACGCGCCGCCACCAGCGCCGGCTTGGTGTTGGCCGGCAGGCTGCCATTGCCCACGCCGGCGTGCACCAGGCCCTTCGCGCCGGCGCCCACCAGCGCATTCACCGTCACCGCGCCCACATTCGCATAGGCATACGCCACGTCCACCTGCGGCAGCGCATCCAGCTTCGCAACGTCGAACTCGGTCTCGACCGTGTGCTTGCGCGTCACCTCGCGGTAGAAGAACGGCTTGCCGCCCTGGATGTAGCCGACCATGCCCAGCTCCGCCGCGCGGAAGGTGTCCGCGGTGGTGGTGTTCGACTTGGTCACGTCGCGCGCGGCATGGATCTGGTCGTTCATCGCGACTAGCACGCCCTTGCCGATCGCCGCCTGGCTGCCCGCCAGCTGCACCGCGTTGTACAGGTTGATCGGGCCGTCGGCCGACAGCGCGGTCGACGGGCGCATCGAGCCCACCAGCACCACCGGCTTCCTGCTCTTGACGACCAGGTTCAGGAAGTAGGCGGTTTCTTCGAGCGTGTCGGTGCCGTGGGTGATCACGATGCCGTCGACGTTAGGCTGGGCCAGCAGCACGTTGATGCGCTTGGCCAGCACCAGCCAGTGCTCGTTGCCCATGTTTTCGCTGGCGATCTGGAACACCTGCTCGCCGCTGACGTTGGCGACCCTGGCGATTTCCGGCACCGCCTGGATCAGCGCCTGCACGCCGACCGTGGCGGCGGTATAGCCCACCGTGGTGGTGCTGGTGGCGCCGGTGCCGGCGATGGTGCCGCCGGTGGCGAGGATGCTCACGTTCGGCAGTTTGGCGACGGCCTGGGTTTGGGCCTGGGCCGCCGTCGCCAGCAGGAACAGGAACCCGAACAGCGCGGCGCCCGCGCGTGCGGTTTTGTGGAACAGCATGGACTTCTCCTTAAACAGGGCGCGTTACAGCTTCTTGTAAACGACGCCATCCTTCATGACAAACTTGACCTGTTCCAGCTGCCTGATGTCGCGCAGCGGATCGCCCTCGACGGCGATGATGTCGGCGGCGTAGCCCGCCTCGACGGCGCCCAGGCGCTTCGGCTGGTCGAGCAGGGTGGCGGCGTGCACGGTGGCCGCGCGGATCGCGTCGATCGGCGTCATGCCGGCTTCCACCATGTAGCCGAACTCCTTGGCGTTGTTGCCGTGCGGGAACACGCCGGCGTCGGTGCCGAAGGCGATCTTCACGCCGGCCTTGTAGGCGCGCGCAAAGGTCGACTGCAGCTGCGGGCCGATGGCGGCGGCCTTCGGGCGCACCAGCGCCGAGTAGTAGTTCGGGTCCTTGGCCTTGTCGGCGACGTAGCGGCCGGCCGAGATGGTCGGCACGTACCAGCCGCCGCTCTTCTTGAACAGCGCCACGGCCTCGTCGTCCATCAGGGTGCCGTGTTCGATCGAGTCGACGCCGGCGCGCAGCGCGCGCTTCAGGCCTTCGGCGCCGTGCGCATGGGCGGCGACGCGGAAACCGTAGTCCTTGGCGGTGCTGACGATCGCGCGCAGCTCGTCCTCGGTGTACTGCGAGTTCTGGCCGCTGGCGGCCTGGCTCAGCACGCCGCCGGTGGCGGTGACCTTGATCAGGTCCGCGCCTTCCTTGTAGCGCGCGCGCACGGCCTGGCGGCCTGCTTCGGGGCTGTCGATCACGCCTTCCTCGGGGCCGGGCGTGCCGACCTTCTCGCTCAGGAAGTGCGACAGGTTGTTGGTCGGGTCGGCGTGGCCGCCGGTGGTGGCGAGCGACTTTCCGGCGGTGAACATGCGCGGGCCCGGGATCGCGCCGGCGGCGATGGCGCGCTTGAGCGAGACGTTCAGGCCATCCTGCGCGCCGAGGTCGCGCACGGTGGTGAAACCGGCCATCAGGGTGCGTTCGGCGTACCTGACCGAGCGGTAGGCCAGGTCGGCCGGATCGGCCGTCAGGCGGTCGCGGTAGGCGTCGACCACCGGCTGGGTTTCGCTGGTCAGGTGCACGTGCATGTCGATCAGGCCCGGCAGGCAGGAGTGGCGCGACAGGTCGATGTTGCCGGCAGCCTGGGTCAGCGGGCCGACCGACTTGATGACCCCATCCTCGATCACGATGCTGACCCGCTCGCGCCAGGCGCCGGTCTTCACGTCCAGCAGGCGGCCGCAGTCGACGGTCTGGGTGGCGGCGTGGGCGCCGGTCATGGCAAGCATCAGGCCTGCTGCATACAGCTGTTTCATGTCTCGCTCCTTATGAAAGCTTATAAAAAAGGCCCTCCATCGCTGGAAGGCCTTGGGTTGCATCCGGGCGCGGGTTAGCGCAGCGGTGCGACGGCGGGGTCCCGGGACGGTTCGCCCAGGTCACCTTCCCACTTGGCGACCACCGCGGTGGCGATGCCGTTGCCGATCACGTTGGTGGCCGAACGGGCCATGTCCAGGAAGTGGTCGATGCCCAGCAGGAGCAGCAGGCCGGCTTCCGGAATGTTGAACTGGGCCAGGGTGGCGGCGATCACGACCAGCGAGGCGCGCGGCACGCCGGCCATGCCCTTCGAGGTCAGCATCAGCACCAGCATCATGGTCAGCTGGGTCGACAGCGCCAGCTCGATGCCGTAGGCCTGGGCGATGAACACGGCCGCGAAGGTGCAGTACATCATCGAGCCGTCCAGGTTGAACGAATAGCCGATCGGCAGCACGAAGGAGGCCAGGCGGTTCTTGACGCCGAAGCGCTCCAGGCCTTCCAGGGTTTTCGGGAAGGCCGCTTCCGACGAGGCGGTCGAGAAGGCCAGCAGGGTCGGGCCGCGCAGTTCGGCGATCAGGTTCAGCACGCGCGGGCCGAGGAAGGCCATGCCGATCAGGATCAGCACGATCCACAGCAGGACGATGCCGAAGTAGAACTCGGCCATGAAGATGCCGTAGGTGGACAGCACGCCCAGGCCGCTCTTGGCGATGATGCCGGCGACGGCCGCGAACACGGCGATCGGCGCGAAGTTCATCACGTAGCCGGTCACCTTCAGCATGATGTGGGCGACGCCGTCGACCGCATCGATCAGCGGGGTGGCGCGGGCGCCCACGGCCGCCGCCGCGGTGCCGAAGAACAGCGAGAACACGACGATCTGCAGGATCTCGTTCTTGGCCATGCCGTCCACGATCGAGGACGGCACCAGGTGGGTGATGAATTCCTTCAGGGTCAGGCCCGAGGTGGTGATGCCCGACGAGGCGTCGACCGGCGGCAGCCCGCCAGCCAGGGCCATGGCGTCGCCCGGACGGAACAGGTTCACCAGGATCAGGCCCAGCGACAGCGAGATGATCGAAGCGATGACGAACCAGCCCAGCGCCTTGACGCCGATGCGGCCCACTTCCTTGGCGTCGCCCATCTTGGCGATGCCGACCACCAGGGTGGAGAACACCAGCGGCGCGATGATCATCTTGATCAGGCGGAGGAACAGCGTGGTAATCAGCGACATCGTGTCGGAGAACGACTTGGCCCCCTCCGGCGTCATATTGGCGTTCGCCAGGTAGCCGACGACGATGCCGACCACGAGCGCGATCAGGATATATGTAGTCAGACGGTTTCGATTGTTCATAAAGCTTCCTGTCTCGTGGACCTGTGCAAAGCCGGCGGCAACGGATGACGCTGTCGCTGGCGACGTATGTAGGCAAATTATTCGGGCAACACGCTGGCTTTACGAGGGAGAACGGCCAGTTCGTTCTGGTGGGTATGGCAAGTTTCGCAGTATCCTAGGCACTGATAATGCTGTCAAGCATGCTTGCACACGGATCAAGAGTGCGCGGCGAAGCGTAGACAAAACGGACAACAAATGATTGAAATCAGTAGAGTCAGCAAGTGGTATGGCGCTTTCCAGGTGCTGAGCGATTGCAGCACCCAGGTGGCGCGCGGCGATGTGGTGGTGGTGTGCGGTCCATCCGGATCGGGTAAGTCGACCCTGATCAAGACCGTCAACGGCCTGGAACCCTTCCAGCATGGCAGCGTGCGGGTGGACGGCATCGAAGTGGGGGACCCGAAGACCGACCTGTCGCGGCTGCGCGCGCGGATCGGCATGGTGTTCCAGAACTTCGAGCTGTTCCCGCACCTGTCGGTACGCGAGAATCTCACGCTGGCCCAGGTCAAGGTGCTGGGACGCAGCCTGGATGAGGCCACCGAACGCGGACTGGCCTACCTCGACCGGGTCGGCCTGCTGGCGCACAAGGACAAGTTCCCGGGCCGGCTCTCGGGCGGCCAGCAGCAGCGCGTGGCGATCGCGCGCGCCCTGTCGATGGACCCGGTGGCGATGCTGTTCGACGAACCGACTTCCGCGCTCGACCCGGAGATGATCGGCGAAGTGCTGGATGTGATGGTCGGGCTGGCGCAGGAAGGCATGACCATGATGGTGGTCACCCACGAGATGGGCTTTGCGCGCAAGGTGGCCGACCGTATCGTGTTCATGGACCACGGCAGCATCGTCGAGGACAGCCCGAAGGAGGCATTCTTCAACGCCCCGCGTTCGGAGCGAGCGCGCGATTTCCTGGCCCGGATCATCCACTGATCCGGCCCCGGCCCGGTCAGCCGTGGCCCTGGTTGTCGTCGCCGGCGTAGTATTCGTGCCCGTCGGTGATGACGTAGGAGTGGCGTAGTTCCACCACCTCGTCGCGGAAGCTGAGCGCGCGGCGGATGATGTGCAGCAGCGGCGTGCCTTCCGGGATGCCGAGCATCCGCGCGATGTCCGCGCTGGCGCCGCAGGCCTGCAGCCGTTCCTCGGTGCGCAGCACGCCGATGCCGAAGCTGTCCTGGTACAGCTGGTAGAGCGTGGTGCGGCGGTCGCGCACCTGGGCTTCGGTCATGTTGGGGAAGAACTGCTCCGGCAGCAGGATGTCGTCGATGATCACCGCCCGTCCGCCCAGGCTGAGCCGGTTGATGATGCGGAACAGTTTCGCGCCCTTCTTGACCCCGAGCCGCGCGGCGCCGTCGGCATCCGCCTTGTCCCGCGTCAGGCTGATGAATTCCACCTTCGGATATTCCTTGCGGCCATCCTGGGCGTAGATGTGGAAGAAGCCGAACATGTAGCGGTCCTGGCTGTGCGAGGCGACGAAGGTGCCGCGCCCCTGGTGCCGGATCAGGATATTCTCGGCGGTCAATTCGTCGACGGCCTTGCGCAAGGTGCCGACGCTGACGCCGAAACGCTCGCACAGGCGCTTTTCGGCCGGGATGATGTCGCCGGGCTTCCATTCGCCATCGCGCAGCGATTCCATGAGCTTGTGCTTGACTTCACGGTACAGCGGAAGGCCAAGGGCTACATCCGATCGAAAGATTTGTTGCATGTTGCCGCCAGAAGAATGAGGTGATGAGACATCATAGCGCATACGGCGTCATTACGCCGCAAAATAGATACAGATCACCTGATTGAATTGTGCGCTGCAGCGTAGGCTGTGTGCGGAGGACCTAGCGCAGCTTCGCAGCCATGTCCTGGCACAGGGCGACCAGGCTGGTCATGCCTTCGGTGCGGTACTTGTCCTTGTGCACCAGGATGTGGAAGGCGCGCGTGAGCTGGAGCCCGGGCGTCGGGATGCTCACCAGGTTGCCGCGCTCGACCGCGCCGATCAGGGCGATCTTCGGCAGGCAGGAAATGCCCATGCCGCTCTCGACCGCGCGCTTGATCGCCTCGGTGCCGCCCAGCTCCATCGTCACCCGGATGCCGCCCAGCTGGCTCATCAGCATCTGGTCCACCACCTCGCGCGTGCCGGAACCGCGTTCGCGCAGGATCCACTCGGCCTGGCGCAGCGCCTCCATGCTGGCGCCGCCCGGCTGGGCGATCGGGTGATCCGGCGCCGCGCAGATCGCCAGTTCGTCCGGGCGCCAGAAGCCCGCCTCGATGTCCGGATGCAGGCAGGGGCCCTCGACGAAGCCCAGATCGATCCCGAAATGCAGGACTGCGTTGATCACCTGTTGCGTATTTCCCACTTCGAGTTCGATGCGGCTGCCGGGCCGGCCGGCGCGGAAGCTGCCGATGATCTGCGGCAGCAGGTAGTTGCCGATCGTGGAACTGGCGCCCAGGCGCAGGTCGACCGCGCGGCCCGGCTGGCGAAACAGCCCTTCCATCTCGCGCGCGCGCTCGATCATTTCGACCGCCTTGGGATACAGCGCGCGCCCATCCTCATTCAGCGCGAGCCGCTTGCCGATGCGGTCGAACAGGCGCGTCCCCAGCTGGCCCTCGAACTCGGCCAGCGCCATGCTGGCGGCCGATTGCGTGACGCCGACCACGGCCGCCGCCTGGGTGACGCTGCCTTTCTGGGCGGTCGCCATGAAGATTTCGATTTGCCTGAGCGTGGTGCGCAGCATCGCTATATCAATTGAATTGATTAATTATATAAATATAACTCGTTTTTACTTATTTAGGCCCGGCGCTACCCTTGAGTCACAAATTCACACACACAAGGGGAGACAGAATGACCACCACACCGGGTACCCCGCTCCAGTTCGCCAGCGGGCTGGCATTGGCCGGCGCCATCGCGGCGGCCGCCATCTGGGGCGCCGGCCTGCCGGCCGTGCAGCAGATGGGCATCAGCGCGCTGACCCTGGCCATCCTGATCGGCATCCTCCTCGGCAATACCGTATTCGGACGCATCGCCCCGCACTGCGGCGGCGGCGTCGACTTCAGCAAGGCGCGCCTGCTGCGCCTGGGCATCATCCTGTACGGCTTCCGCATCACCTTCCAGCAGATCGGCGAGATCGGCTGGGCCGGCGTGGTGATCGACATCCTGATCATCGCCGTCACCTTCACGCTCGCGGTCCAGCTCGGCACCCGCGTGTTCGGGCTGGACAAACAGACCGCGATGCTGATCGGCGCCGGCAGTTCGATCTGCGGGGCGGCGGCGGTGATGGCGGCCGAGCCGGTGGTGCGCGGCCAGGCCCACAAGGTGTCGGTGGCGGTGGCGACCGTGGTCGTGTTCGGCACGCTCGGCATGTTCATCTATCCGCTGTTGTATCCCTACCTGCAGCTGTCCGAGCTGGGCTACGGCCTGTACGTCGGTTCCACCATCCACGAGGTGGCGCAGGTGGTGGTGGCGGGGAAGGCGGTCAGCGAGCAGGCCGCCTCGGCCGCGGTGATCGAGAAGATGCTGCGCGTGATGATGCTCGCGCCCTTCCTGGTGATCCTGAGCAGCCGCCTCGGCAACGAGGAAGGCGCAGCCAGCGGGAAGGGCAGCATCACGATTCCGTGGTTCGCGGTGCTGTTCATCGTCGCCAGCGGCGTCAACTCGCTCGGCGTGCTGCCGCCCGTGCTGGTGGAGTGGATCGTGGAGATCGATACCGTGCTGCTGGCGATGGCGATGGGCGCGCTCGGCCTGCGCACCCAGGCCGGCGCCATCCGCCAGGCGGGCCTGAAGCCGATCCTGCTGGCGAGCGTGCTGTTCCTGTTCCTGATGGTCGGCGGCTATGCCATCAACTGGGGAGTGACCGCGATTTTCTGATATGTGAAACCCCCAAAATTTTTGATTAACTCATATAAATGATCTGTTTGATTCGTTGACAAGACCCGGTTAGCATGCGTAAGGCCCAGCTGTTGAACACATCAATCAATGCAGCGGTAAGGAGGAGGCACATGAGAAGTTCGCTTTTTCGCAGTCTGTACTTCCAGGTAGTGGTGGCGCTGGTCGCCGGCGTAGCGGTCGGCCACTTTTATCCCGGTATCGCGACGGACCTCAAGCCGCTGGGCGACGCCTTCATCAACGGCATCAAGATGGTCATCACCCCGGTCATCTTCTGCACCATCGTGTGCGGGATCGCGGGGATGGAAAGCCTGAAGAAGGTGGGTAGCGTCGGCGGCAAGGCGCTGCTCTATTTCGAAATCATCACGACGGTCGCCCTGGTCATCGGCATGGTGGTCGCGAACCTCATGCAACCCGGCGCCGGCATCAATGCCGACCTCGCCTCGCTCGACCACGGCGCGGTGGCCCAGATTGCCCAGAAGGCGCAACCCCAGTCGACCGGCCAGTTCCTGGCGGCGATCATCCCATCCTCGGTGGTGGACGCCTTCGCCAAGGGCAACCTGCTGCAGGTACTGCTGTTCTCGATCCTGTTCGGCGTCAGCCTGTCGATCCTCGGCGAGCGTGGCGAAAAAGCGCGCGCCGTCATCGATGAATTCGGCAAGGCGCTGCTCGGCATCGTCGGCCTGGTGATGAAGCTCGCCCCGCTCGGTGCCTTCGGTGCGATGGCCTTCACGGTCGGCAAATTCGGCATCGGCACGCTGCAGCAGCTGGCGCTGCTGATCGCCTGCTACTACGCGACCACGCTCATCTTCATTGTCCTGGTGCTGGGGACGATCTCGCGCGCCGCCGGCGTCTCGCTGTGGAAGCTGATCCGCTACCTGAAGGAAGAGATGTTCATCGTGCTGGGCACGGCCAGCACCGAGTCGGTGCTGCCGCAGATGATGCAGAAGCTCGAGAAGCTGGGCATCGCGCGCTCGGTGGTGGGCATGGTGATCCCGACCGGCTATTCGTTCAACCTGGACGGCGCCGCGATCTATCTCACCATGACCTCGCTGTTCATCGCCCAGGCCCTGAACATCGACCTGAGCCTGTGGCAGCAGCTCGGCCTGCTGGCGATCCTGCTGGTGACCTCGAAGGGCGGCGCCGGCGTGGCGGGTGCGGCGCTGGTGGCGCTGGCCGCGACCCTGGCGTCGATGCCCCTGATCCCGGTGGCGGGCATCGCGCTGGTGATCGGCATCGACCGCCTGATGAACGAGATCCGGGCGATCACGAACCTGATCGGCAATGCGGTGGCGACGATCGTCGTGGCGCGCTGGGAAGGCGAGATGGACCTGGAGCAGGCGCGGCGCGTGCTCGATGGCGAAGAGATCGCCGACGAGGTGGAGTTGGGCAGCGATGCGATCGTGACGCCGCTGCCGGTCGTGGCGAAGGTGGCGATGTAGGCTGGTTTTCCGTTGAAGCTCCCGGTGCGGTGTTCCGCCGGTCAGGCGGAAGCCGCACCGGGAGTCTTTTTCATTAAAAGCGATGCCGCAGGCCCAGGCGCAGCGCGGTCTGGACGCCACCCGCAGCCTGCACCCCGCCGCCATAGACCGGATACGCGTCGTAGCCATTGTCGTTGGCGTACACGCCGCTCAGGTAGACATCGGACCGTTTGGAGAGCTTGTAGTCCAGCACCGCCACGAGCGCCTGCGCGTCGCCGACATCCAGGTTGCGGACCTGGTACTGGTAAGCGCCGCTCAGGTCGATGACCGGCGTCAGGCTCCAGGTCGCCCCGGCTTCGAACGTCCTTGCCCGTGCCGACGTCAGCGTGGCCTTGACGTCGGTGGCGATGCCCCAGAATTTCACCTGGCCGAGCACATGGCTTGCGCCGAATCCGCCGATGCGCGTGGAACCGCGGTCGGCGGCATCGCGGAGATGGGTGAAGGCCGCGCCCATGCTGAAGCCTCCCCTGGCATAGCCGGCGAGCCCGCTGACGGTGCGCCCCGCGGACGCATTGCCCGCCACTTCGCCCAGACCGACCATGAGCCCCGCGCTGAACCCGCCCATGTCATTGGTCTGGTACCTGATCGAATTGTTGCTGCGGTCGCCGACATAGATGTGGTTGTTCAGGATGCTGCGGTTGGCGGCGTCGGCATGCAGGCCCCATGCGAAGGAGCCTGCCGCGGAATTCGCCCCCATGGCATAGGCAACGCCGAGATTGCTCATGAAGTCGTACTGCCGGCCGATGCTCAGCGCGCCAAAGCGTTTGCTGCGGATGCCGAGGACCGCCTGGCGGCCGAAGATGGCGCCGTTCTGGCCCAGGGCGCCGGTATCGGCGCTGAAGCCCGTTTCGAGATTGAAGAACATGGCATTGCCGTCGCCGAGGTCTTCGCTGCCCCGAAAACCGAGGCGGCTGCTTTGGGCGATGCCGCTGTCCACCCGGAAGGTCGACTTGTCCGCGCCGGTTGCCGTGCCCGTGTTCGAAAAATAGCTCAGGCCCAGGTCGATCAGCCCGTAGACCGCCACCGTCTCGCCGGCAGACGCCACGCGGCATGTGGAAAGGCCAATGCATACCAGGATGCACGATAGTTTGAGATTCACTTGTTGTTCCTTCGTGTGAGATGCCGGTTCAGGCCATGGCGACGGCCAGGCCGCGCGCGACTTTCGCGACATTGCTGTCGTTGAGGCCCGCCATGCAGATGCGGCCACTCCGCACGAGATAGATGCCGAATTCCTTGCGCAGGAAATCCACCTGCTCCGGGCTCAGGCCCGTATAGCTGAACATGCCGCGCTGTGCGCTCAGGTAGCTGAAATCGCGGTGCGGCATGGTCTGCCCGAGTTCCAGCGCCAGCGCCTGGCGCATCGCCAGGATACGGGTGCGCATGGCCTCCACCTCGGCGCCCCAGAGCGCGCACAGTTCCGGATCGTCCAGCACCTCCGTGACCACGTGCGCACCGTGGGCCGGCGGACTGGAATAATTGCGGCGGACGGTGGCCTTGAGCTGCCCCAGGACGCGCGACGCCAGTTCGGCATCCTTGCAGACCACGGACAGGCCGCCCACGCGCTCGCCGTACAGCGAGAAGATCTTCGAGAACGAATTGGCCACCACGAAGCTCAGGCCGGACGAGGCCAGGGCCCGGATGGCGTAGGCATCCTCCTCGAGCCCGCCGCCGAATCCCTGGTAGGCGATATCGAGGAAGGCGATCAGGCCGCGCGTGCGCAGCACCTCGATCACCTGGTCCCACTGGTCCTTGCCGAGGTCGGATCCGGTCGGGTTATGGCAGCAGGGATGCAGCAGCACGATGCTCTGTGCGGGCAGCTTGTCGAGCGCGTCCAGCATGCCGGGGAAATCGACGCCCCGGGTCTGTGCGTCGAAGTAGGGATAGGTCCGGGTCTTGAAACCCGCGCCTTCGAAAATGGCGATGTGGTTGTCCCAGGTCGGATCGCTGACCCAGACGCCGGCATCGGGAAAAACGCGGTGCAGGAAATCGGCGCCCACTTTCAGGGCGCCGGAGCCGCCCAGCGTCTGGACGGTCGCCACCCGCCCCTCCAGCAGCGCCTGGCTGTCGGCGCCGAACAGCAGCGACTGCACGGCGGAGCGATACGGCTGCAAGCCTTCCATCGGCAGGTAGAGGCTCGGCGCGTCCCTGCGTGCGTCCAGCCGTGCATGGGCGCGGTTGACCGCCGCGAGTTGTGGAATGACGCCGTGCTCGTCGTAGTACATGCCGATGCTGAGGTTGACTTTGTCCGCGCGCGGGTCGTTCTGGAAGGCCTCCATCAAGGACAGGATGGGATCGCCGGGATACTGCTCGATATGGTTCAACATGGTTCTGGATCGCTAGGGTGAATGATGTGGGCGTGCCAAGGCTTGCCTGGTGACTCAGGCAAGGTAGCGGTTCGGTCTGTGGTTCATCGAGATGATGAGATTGATCAGGAAGGCGCCGGCGATCGATATCAGCAGCGCCGGCAGGGGCACGATCGACAGGGCCGCGATGACGATGCCGGTGTCCACCGCCATCTGGAATTTCCCCGCGCGGATGCCATAGCGGTCCTGCAGGTAGAGCGCCAGGATATTCACGCCGCCCAGGCTGGCGCGGTGGCGGAACAGGATGACGAAGCCCAGTCCGATCAATATGTTGCCCAGCAAGGCGGCATAGATCGCATCGATGCGTTCGATCTTGACGAAGTAGCTGTTGAGTTCAACGAACAGGGACAGCAGGCCCACTGCACAGAAGGTCTTCAGCACGAAGACCTTCCCCATGCGCTTGTATCCGAAATAGTAGAACGGCAGGTTCAACAGGAAGAGGGTGAGGCCGAAGCGCATGCCGGTGGCGTAATGCACCAGGAATGCGATACCGGAGATGCCGCCGGTGACCGCGTGCGCTTCCTTGAGCAGCAACAGCCCGAAACTGATGACGAGTGTCCCCATCGCCAGGGCCAGCGAATCTTCCAGCAGGCTGTGCGGGACCTTGGTGATGTGTTCTGTTGTCACGGTAGTGTTCATGCTGTCGTCGCCATGTCGTTGGTGGTGTCAGCGGCCGGCTCGGACCGGCGCCGCAGGCGAATCAGGGAAAAGGCCAGCGCCAGGGCGCCGATCCACAAGGGAATCAGCAATACGGCCTGCATGAAGTCGGCCGACAGGGCCATCACGGCGAGAATGCCGGCCATGAAGGCGAGGCACACGTAGTTCGTCAGCGGATACCCCCAGCTTGGATACGAGGTCGATGCGCCTTGGCTGCGCAGGGCGCGCCGGAATTTCAGGTGCGTGATGCTGATCATGGTCCAGTTGATGACCAGGGCGGACACCACCAGCATCATCAGCATGCCCAGGGCCTGTTTCGGGGCCAGGTAGTTGACCAGTACGCAGATCGCGGTCGCGGCGGCCGACAGCATCAAGGCGGCGACCGGCACGCCCCGCTTGTTGACGCGGGCGAACCGGCGCGGCGCCTTGTCCAGCAGGGCCAGGCCGAGGATCATGCGGCTATTGCAGTACACGCAGCTGTTGTAGACCGACAGCGCGGCGGTGAGAACGACGGCATTGAGCACATGGGCGATGTAGGGACTGTCCAGGGACTGGAACACCAGGACGAACGGGCTGCCGCCACGCTGCACTTCGTTCCAGGGATACAGCGACAGCAGGATGGCCAGCGCGCCCATGTAGAAGATCAGGATGCGATAGACGACCTGGTTGGTGGCGCGCGGGATGGTGGTTTCAGGCGATTCCGCTTCGGCCGCGGTAATGCCGATGAGCTCCAGCCCCCCGAACGAGAACATGATGACCGCCATCGCCATCACCAGGCCGCTGACGCCGTGAGGGAAGAAGCCGCCCAGTTGCCACAGGTTGGACACGCTGGCCTGGGGCCCGCCCTGGCCGGTCGCCAGCAGGTAGCTGCCGAAGGCGATCATGCTGACGATCGCGCCGACCTTGATGATGGAGAACCAGAATTCGGTTTCCGCGAACAGCTTCACATGCAGCAGGTTGATCCCGTTGACCAGCAAGAAGACGGCCAGGGCGGAGAGCCAGGTCGGCATGTCGGGATACCAGTACTGGATATAGATGCCGATGGCGGTGAGCTCCGCCATGCTGACCAGGACATACAGCGCCCAGTAATTCCAGCCCGCCAGGAAACCGGGAAATTCGCCCCAGTACTTGTTGGCGAAATGGACAAAGGAACCGGCTACCGGTTCGGAAACGACCATCTCTCCCAGCTGCCGCATGATGAAGAAGGCGATCAGCCCTGCCAGGCCGTACCCCAGGATGACCGAGGGTCCTGCAAGCTCGATCGTCTGCGCGATGCCCAGGAACAGGCCGGTACCGACAGCGCCGCCGAGGGCGATGAGCTGGATATGCCGGTTACTGAGCTGCCGTTTCAGCGCCGGCTCGGGCGGTGGTGTTTTGCTTTCCATGTCGTGCACGTCTTTCGTTAAACGAGGTATGTGCACGAACTATGCAATTTGTATGCCACTGCGCACGAAACCATCGCCTGCAGGGGAAAGGGCTCACGAAAGACGCAGGCAGTGCATGAGCTGCCCCGCGTTGGTGCATTCCGCTCACTTGTTTTGTGCGTTTGATGCGCAGATTTTGCACGGGATGTGCGATTTGATGGGTATATTTGCGTATATTTGGCTCACTCGCCGGTTTTCCGGCGTCGCCCGGCATTGGCACGGTTCTCGCTTGGCAGAAACCTGGAACCACCATCCTTTCACCTGCACCCATGGCCACCAATGACTAACTCTGCCACCGCCGCCCGCATTGCCTCACTTATCCTCCTCGCCTGCTCCGCCGGCCTGAGCTCCGCGCAATCCATCCTGTCGGAGGAAGAAGTCCAGTCCGCCGCGAAGAGGACGTATCCGGAGTACTTCAAGCTGTTGTCCATGCCGGCGGATGCCGCCCATATGCAGGATATCCAGCGCAACGTCGACTGGCTCGAGAAGGCATTTGCCAGCCGCGGATTCCGTACCCGGCAGCTGGCCAACAACGGGCGCCCCCTGTTGTTCGCCGAATTCGGGCCGGCACGGAAAAGCAGGAAGACGATCCTCGTCTACATGCACCTCGACGCCCAGCCCGCGCCGCCTGCGGGATGGCATACCGATCCCTGGACGCCCACGCTGCGCAAGCGTGATGGCGACGGCGCCTGGCAGACCATCTCCAGCGATCTCCTGGCCACGGGACCGGTCGATCCCGAGTGGCGGGTATTCGCGCGGGCGGCCTCGGATGACAAGGGCCCCATCATGATGTTCCTGGCGGCGATCGATGCCCTGAAGGGCAAGCACATCGACCCGGCGGTGAATGTGAAAGTCCTGCTCGACTCCGAGGAGGAAAAAGGCTCGCCTTCACTGCATACCGTCATGGAAGCGCACAAGGACATCCTGCGAAGCGACGGCATCGTCGTCTACGACGGCGGCAGGGCTTCCACTGAAAAGCCGAGCATCAACTTCGGCAACCGGGGATCGATCCAGCTCAACCTGACGGTGTTCGGGACCAGGACGGACCAGCACAGCGGCTTGTATGGCAACATCGCGCCAAACGCCGCCTTGCGCCTTGCCAGGCTGGTCGCCGGCATGAAGGACGAGCAGGGAAAGGTGATCATTCCGGGTTTCTATGAAGGCATCCACATCAGCGACGCCGACCAACAGGCGATGAAGGCCCACGTTCCCGCCGCCGGCGTGCTGGAAAAGCGCCTGGGCGTCGCCGGGCTGGATAGCGTGGCGCCGAATGTCATCGAGGCTTTGCAGTATCCTTCCCTGGATGTGCTGTGGATAGGGTCCGGCGTGGTCGGTTCCTCGGGCGTCAACTCGATCCCGGCCGTCGCGACGGCGAGCTTCAACGTCCGTACGGTTCCCGAAACGCCGCCTGAGCGGGTGTTCGGCTTGCTGAAGGACTACGTCGCTTCCCATGGCTACCATGTCGTCCAGGGCGAGGCGCCGACCGAAGAAGAACGGGCCGCATTTCCCCGGATGGCGAAACTGACGATGATGGCCTATCCGAGCACGCAAGTCGGGTTCCGGGAACCGATGGATTCGCCTTTCTCCAGGTGGGCGATCGCAGGCGTCAGGACAGCCACGCAGCGTGAGCCGGACCTGTATCGCATGGGTGGCTCCACGCTGCCGATGGGCGGTGCGGTGACGGTGCTCAAGACCCCTTACCTGGTCGTCCCGCTGATCAATGCGGACAGCAACCAGCATGGGGCCAATGAAAATCTCCGGCTCGGGAATTACATGGAAGGCATACGCAGCATTGCTTCCATGCTGACCACCCCCTGGAAACAATAAAAAGGAAAAGATATGGCGTCAAATTCGCTGGATGACTACGACAAGGAATTACTCAGGCTCTTGCGGGACAATGGCCGGCTGCTCAACCAGGAATTGTCCGACATCGTCGGCCTGTCTTCCTCGCAGTGTTCGCGCAGGCGCATCGCCCTCGAGCAGGACGGATATATTCTCGGCTACCATGCCCAGCTTTCTCCCAAGGGAGACGGGACCCCGGTACTCGGACTCATCGAAGTGGGCCTGGCCCGCCATTCGAGCGACGCCAACGATGCCTTCCTGCGCCTGGTCCGCGAGGAGCCGCTGATCCGCGACGTGTACAAACTGACGGGAAGCTATGACTACCTGATGAAGGTGGCTGTCGAAGGGCTGCCCGAGTTGAACGGCCTGATCAATCGTCTGGCGGCCTTGCGGGATTGCATAGCCACCTTGCGGACTTCCGTGGTCCTGGAGCGTATCAAGGAGAACGGCGTGCTGATGCCGGCGCCATGAATCGACTACTTGCCGGTCCCGGGTGCGATGGGCGTGGTCAGCTTGGTATCGTCGGTATCGACCACGAACACCGCCAGCACCTTGGCAGGCTCCGTCTTGCTGGCGTTGGCGCTGACATCGTGGCGGTCACCCGGCATCTCGGTGAAATTCTGGCCTTTGGTAAAGGTGCGGACAGGACCGCCATTGAGCTGGTTCAAGACCGATCCTTCCAGCACCGATGCATAGATCAGGGCCGACTTCGCATGCGTATGCGCCGGATTCACCGCGCCGGGTCCATATTCGACCAGGATCCCTTTCAGGCTCTTGTTCGGCATGCCAGGAATTTTTTGTTCGTAGACGAGCGTGATCTTCGCACTCTTGGGCTCCTGCGCGTTGGCCCAGCTCATCTGGAACGGCAGGGTGGCGAGCACCAGGGCGGCAAGCAGGTTGTTCATCGTGGTCACCTTCATTCGCGAGCGGTTGGGAATCAGTGTTTCTGCCAGGTCGACAGGTCGATACGTCCAAGTCGCGCGTCGGACAGGGGAACGAGCGACAGTTCGCCGACTTTGCCGCCGAAATACAAGGCAGCGTCATCGCGTTCGACCGTGCGTGCATCATCGAGCCCCTGCAGGTAGCGGCGTACGATCTCGTCGAACGGCGCGCGTTCGGGACCGGCGATGTCCACGATGCCGTTGCGCGGCGCTTCCAGCGCAATCGCGGCCAGCAGTTCGGCGACATCGTCGGCTGCGATCGGCTGGAACTGGCCACCCGCGAATTTCGCGACATTGCCGACCGTGTTCGCATCCGCAATGCCTTTCAGGAATTCGAAGAACTGGGTCGAGCGCACGATGGTGTAGGGAAGGCCGGCCTTGGCGACCATGTCTTCCTGGACCAGCTTCGCACGGAAATAGCCGTTATCGGGCATCCGATCCGTTCCCACGATGGACAGCACCACGTGGTGACCTACGCCCGCCTTGCGTTCCGCCTCGAGCAGGTTCCTGCCCGAGGTCTCGAAGAATGCGCGCACCACATCCGGATCGAAGGACGGCGCATTCGACGTGTCGATCACCACCTCGGCGCCGTCGAGCGCCTGCGCCAGGCCTTCGCCGGTCAGGGTGTTCACGCCGGTGCTGGGCCCGGCCGCCAGCACCGCATGCGCGCCAGCCTGTAAACGCGCGACGGTCTTGGCGCCGATCAATCCGGTGCCGCCGATGACAACGATTTTCATGGCTTTCATTGCGGTCTCCTGGTGAGGCAGCAATTTTCCTTGAAAGTCGAACAGGGGCGCTTCTCTCCTATTCCATACCGTCGACGGCCGGACTTCCAGTCGGGCGGGATGGAATGCGCCGGCGCTATCGGATGTTGCGCAAGACCAGGCTGGCGCCGCCCACGATGAGCACCGCCCAGATCGCCTGCACGACCCGTGCCGCCGGCAGCCGGCTATGCAGGTAGTTGCCCAGATAGAGCCCGGCCAGCGCGCAAGGCAGCAGGAAGGCCGCCAGCATCGGCAGCGATTCCTGCCCATACAGCCCGGCGCTGGAAAACATCGCCAGCCGCGACAGGCCGCTGATGAAGATGAGGGAGCTGATCGTCGCGCGCAGCACCAGCTTGTCGTCCAGGCGGCGCGCCAGGTAGATGGTGTAGATCGGCCCGCCGGTGCCGAACAGGGCGGTGAATACGCCGCCGGTGATTCCGAGCGGCATCGACCAGCGGCTGCTGATCTGCCGCACCTCGGGCCGCAGCAGCAGGCTCCAGGCGCAGTAGGCGAGGATGAAGATGCCGAGGGTGAGCAGCAGCAGGCGCTCGGGCGCCTTGACCAGGGCGAACAGGCCGATGCTCATCCCGACCAGCATGAAGGGAACCAGGCGCAGCAGTTCCTTGCGGTCGACCACGCGCCGGTTCTTCAGGCCCAGCAGCAGCCCCGCCGCCAGGTCGAAGACCAGCATCAGCGGGACCGCCATGCGCAGCGGGATCAGCAGGACCAGCAAGGGCATCGCCGTGATCGCGGAGCCGAAGCCGGTCAGGCCGAACACCGTGTACGCAAGGAGGATGATCAGCGCCAGCAGCGCGATGGTGTCGAAGCCGAATGCCATCGCGCTACGCCGCTTGCCCCGGGCTCAGGCGCCGGCCAGCGCTGCGAGCTGCTCGAGCAGCGCCGGCGCGACCTCGATGCCGTCGCGCTCCGCGTCGCGGGCGAGCATCTGGCGCCGCTGGCCCGGCAGGCGCACGTCGGGATCGAGCAGCATGGCCGAGACCAGGGTCTCGATGCGCTCGTCGAACACCTCGCCGCCCGCCAGCGCGCCCGGGTCGATCACCAGGAAGGCCTGGCCGATGCGCGGCCGGTTGCCTTCGTCGGTGAAGAAGGAATCGGCCTCGAAGCCGTAGGCCGCGCCGGTCAGGGCGCAGCACAGCAGCTCGACGATCAGCGCCAGCATCGCGCCTTTCACGCCGCCCGCCGGCAGCATCATGCCTTCCAAGCCCGCCTTCGGATCGGTGGTCGGATTGCCTTCCTTGTCGAGCGCCCAGCCCTCGGGAATCGTCTTGCCCTGCTTGGCCGCCACCATCAGCTTGCCGCGCGCGACCTCGGACAGCGACAGGTCGATCACCAAGGGAGGCCCGGCGCGGCGCGGGAACACGGCGGCGATCGGGTTGGTGCCGAACAGAGCGCGCTTGCCGCCCCAGGCCGGCATCGCGGCCGGCGAGTTGCCGAAGGCGATACCGACCATCCCGGCCGCCGCCACCGGCTCCAGGTGGTAGGCCGCGGCGCCGAAATGGTGGCTGTTGGTGACGCCGGCGAAGGCGGCGCCGGTCTCGCCCGCGCTGCGGATCGCTTCGCGCACCGCTAGCGCGCAGGCAGGGAAGGCCAGGCCTTCCTGAGCGTCGACCAGCAGCGCGGCCGGTTTCCTCTGCTGCACGCGCGGCCTGGCTTCGCCGTTGACGCGGCCGCAGCGCAGGTGGCCGGCGTACTGGGCGACGCGCGACAGGCCGTGCGAAGCCAGTCCCTGGGCCTCG
>NZ_KB908127.1 GCF_000382345.1 Massilia niastensis DSM 21313 | reverse complement strand
TGGCGCCGCACGCAGTTCATCTCGCCGATGCTGGCCCCCGAGGCCAGCAGGGCGCGGTTGACGGCCTGCTTGTCCTCGAGGCTGATGCCGGGCAGCGGCAGCGGCAGCAGCGACGAGCCGCCGCCCGAAATCAGGCACAGCACCGTGTCGTCCGCCGTGAGGCCGCCGACCAGCCCGAGCATGCGCCTGGCCGCGTCCTCCCCGGCCCGGTCGGGGACCGGGTGCGCCGCCTCGACGATCTCGATGCGTTCGCACGGCACCGCATAGCCGTAGCGCGTCACCACCAGGCCTTCTAGCTTGCCCGGCCAGTTGTTCTCGACTGCCCGCGCCATTTCGGCGGAAGCCTTGCCTGCTCCCACGACGATCAGGCGGCCGGCGGGCGGCGCGGGCAGGTGCGGAGGGATGCACAACGCCGGCTGCGCAGCTGCGATGGCGGTCCTGAACAGCACTTCGAGCAGCTTCCGTTCGCGCCCGGGGTGTGCAGCGACGCTGCTGGCGGGCTGGCTGCCCCTGGAGGAAGCCGGCGCGACCGGCGCCGGCAGTGGTTCACTCTTACTTGACGATCTCATGCGGCCTCCCGAAAGGAGTGCCGATCATGCAGGAGAAGTGGCGTAAATGGAATTTCCGATTATTCCACCAGCTTTTCCGAATGAGCAAGGCTCAACTCGCATGCGCCTGGCGCAAGTGGTCCAGGAGCTTGGCCGCCTCCGGCACGAGGGAAGCCCGCGAGTTCACTCCCAGCCACAGCGAGCGGTGGGCCCATGGGTCGGTCAGGCGAATGGCGCGCAGGCCGGTGATTTCTGCGCGGACGGCGCCCTCGGGTAACACGCCGATCCCCAGCCCGGCTTCGATCATGCGGCAAATGGCGTCGAAGCTGCTGACCTGTATGCGCAGGCGCAGGGCTTTTTCAAGCGCGGCAGCCGCATCGTTCAATCGTTGCAGGAGGGAACTACCTTGATTGAGGCCGACGAAATCGTACTCCAGCGCCTCGCCGAAGCCGATCTCCGCCGCCCCGGCCAGGGGATGATCGGAGGGGACCAGCAGCACGAGGCGATCGTGTCTGTACAAGTATTTTTCCAGTCCCTGCGAAGGGACATTGTCGGCAAAAATACCCAGGTCCGCCTCCCCGGCGGCGACCGCTGCGATCACCTGCTCGCTCAACTTTTCCTCAAGGCTGATGCGGATAAGTGGTTGCTCCCGGACAAACACCGCCAGGTCCCGCGGAAGGAACTGGGTGATGGAAGAGGTATTCGCCCAGACCCGTACATGGCCACGCACGCCGATGGCGAAATCGCCCATGGCGTACGCCATCCGGTTGACGGAATCGAGCACCGCGCGCGCGTGCTGCACCAGTTCCCTCCCGGCCGGCGTCAGCTCCAGCCCGCGCGGATGCCGGACGAACAGGCTGCAGTCGGCCGTCCGCTCCAGTTCCGCAATGCGCTTGCTCAGCGCCGACAAGGTCATGTGGGATTTGTCGGCAGCCTTGGTCAGGCTACCGGTAAGCGCTACTTGCAGGAAAACACGTAGCGACTGGAGATCGAAGCGGCCAGGATTGATCACGCATGCACAAGGTAAGGGGTTGAAAAGCCGGGCCGGCCCGGAGTGCGCACGGCATCAGCTGCGAAGGCGGCGACCTCGCCACATCGTTTTTCCGAAATGGAAAGGGTACTTGAAGAATAACCGATTTTCAAAGCTCCCGGCCAGACCTACCATCGATTCCACAATGTGAACCACCTGAGGAGACAACGATGACGAAACCCCTGCGAGGCGTGCGGGTTATCGAGCTTGGGCAGCTGATCGCAGGCCCGTTTGCCGGGAAAATGCTGGCTGAGTTCGGCGCCGAAGTGATCAAGATCGAGCCGCCCGGTACCGGCGACCCGCTGCGCAAATGGCGCCTGCTGCACGAAGGCACCTCGGTCTGGTGGGCGGTACAGTCGCGCAACAAGCAATCCGTGTCGCTGGACCTGCGCACACCCGAAGGACAGGAAGTGATCCGCGCGCTGGTGAAGGAAAGCGATGTCCTGATCGAGAACTTCCGCCCTGGGACCATGGAAGCCTGGAACCTGGGTTGGGACGTGCTGCAGGAGATCAATCCGAAACTGGTGATGCTGCGCGTGTCCGGCTATGGACAGACCGGTCCGTACCGCGACCGGCCCGGTTTTGGCGTGGTGGGCGAGGCCATGGGCGGCTTGCGCCACCTGAGCGGCGAACCGGGACGCACGCCGGTGCGTGCCGGGGTGTCGATCGGCGACTCCCTCTCCGCCCTGCATGGCGTCATCGGCGTGCTGCTGGCATTGCGCCACCGCGACCAGCATGGCGGCCAGGGCCAGGTGATCGACGTGGCGCTGTATGAATCGGTGTTCAACATGATGGAAAGCCTGCTGCCGGAGTATTCCGTGTTCGGCACGGTGCGCCAGGCGGCCGGCAGCAGCCTGCCGGGCATCGCCCCGACCAACGCCTACCTGTGCGCGGACGGCAAATATGCGCTGATTGCCGGTAACGGCGACGGCATCTTCCGGCGCCTGATGGAAGTCATCCAGCGCTCCGACCTGCGCGACGACCCGGAACTGGCGCAGAACGATGGCCGGGTCAAGCACGTCGAGCGGCTGGATGCGGCCATCGGCGCCTGGGTGCGGCAGCGCACGCTGGACGAGGTACTGGACCAGCTGAACGAAGCGCGCATTCCCGCCGGCCGCATCTACGACATCGCCGATATCGCCGCCGATCCGCATTACCAGGCGCGCGACATGATCCTCGACACCCGGCTCCCCGACGGTACGCCGGTCCAGGTGCCCGGCATCGTTCCGAAGCTGAGCGCAACGCCCGGCGAGGTGCTGCGCCCGGCGCCCGCCCTGGGCGAACATACCGACGCGGTGCTGGACAACATCGGCATCGACTCCACCACCCGCCGCGCCTGGCGCGAGCGCGGCATCATCTAAGCGGAGAAACATCATGAGCAGGAAACGTTTATTCATCCAGGAAGTCGCCACCCGTGACGGCTTCCAGAACGAAGCGGTCTTCATCGAGACCGCGGCCAAGATCGCCCTGGTGAACCAGCTGAGCGAGTGCGGCTATGCCAAGATCGAAGTGACCTCGTTCACCTCGCCCAAGGCGATTCCGGCGCTGAAGGATGCCGAAGCCGTCATGCACCAGATCGTGCGCAAGGAAGGCGTCATCTACACCGTCCTGGTGCCGAACGTGCGCGGCGCCGAGCGCGCCCTGTCGTGCAAGGTGGACGAAGTGAACCTGGTGATGTCGGTCAGCGAGTCACATAACCGCCGCAACCTGCGCATGAGCCGTGAAGAGTCGTTTGCGCAACTAAGTGAAGTGATCCAGGTCGTCAGGCAGTCGCCGGTTGCCATCAACGTCTCGCTGTCGACCGCGATGGGTTGCCCGATGGAGGGGGATGTCCCGGAGACCGAGGTGCTGGACTGGATGCAGCGTTTCGCCGACCTCGGCGTACACGGCGTCACCTTGTGCGATACCACCGGCATGGCCTACCCGTCGCAGGTCGAGCAGCTGGGCAGGCGTGCCCGCGAGCGCTTCGGGGCGCTGGAACTGACCCTGCACTTCCACAATACGCGCGGCCTGGCGCTGGCCAACACGCTGGCCGCCCTGGCCGCCGGGATCGACCGCTTCGATTCTTCCCTGGGCGGGCTGGGCGGCTGCCCGTATGCGCCCGGCGCCACCGGCAACGTCTGCACCGAGGAGCTGGTCCATATGCTGGAACTGGAGGGCTACGACACCGGCGTGGACCTGCAAGGCATCCTGGCCGCCGCCGCGCAGTTGCCCGGCCTGATCGGCCACGACGTCCCCAGCCAGTTGCTCAAGGCCGGACGCCGCCTCGACCTGCATGGGATGCCGGACTGCGGCGCCGCCATGCCGGAACAACGCGCATTCGCCTGAGGACGAGCGGCCATGATCTCCCACCTCGACCACCTGGTGCTGACCTGCACCGACATCGACGCGACGAAGCATTTCTACACGCATGTCATGGGCATGCGGCTGGAGACCTTCGGCGCCGGCCGCATCGCTTTCCGCTTCGGCAACCAGAAGATCAACCTGCACCAGCGCGGCGCCGAATTCGAGCCGAAGGCTCACTTGCCGGTACCGGGTGCGCTGGACCTGTGCTTCATCGCCTCGGTGCCGCTGGACGAGGTGATTCGTCACCTGGGCGACAGCGGCTGGCCCATCAAGGAAGGACCGGTCGAGCGCACCGGGGCCACCGGCAGGATCCGGTCGATCTACATCCGCGATCCTGACCTGAACCTCATCGAGATCTCGGAAATGATCGACTGACCAGCGCCACACCAACATCATAAAATCAGGAGACAATCGCTTGGACACACTGACTCACACCGCCATGCCCATGCCGGCGGCGGCGCGCAACACGAAGTGGTATCGGCACCTGTACGTGCAGGTCCTGATCGCCGTCGCCCTGGGCATCCTGCTTGGCCATTACTCCCCGGAGCTCGCCACGGCCATGAAGCCGCTGGGCGACAATTTCCTGACGCTGATCAAGCTGATGGTCGCCCCGCTGATCTTCTGCACCGTGGTGCACGGCATCGCCAGCATGAGCGACATCAAGGCAGTCGGACGCATCGGCGCGAAATCACTCATCTACTTCGAGGTGATGACCACCCTGGCGCTGATCCTGGGCCTGGTGATGGTCAATCTGCTCAAGCCGGGCGTCGGCATGCACATCGATCCATCGACGCTGGACGCTTCTGCGATTTCCTCCTACACCAAGGCGGCGCACGACCAGAGCGTGGTGGGCTTCCTGTCCCACATCATTCCGAAGACGGTGTTCGGCGCCTTCGCCGACGGCGACCTGCTGCAAGTGCTGTTCATCTCCATCATCATGGCCTTCGGCCTGCAAATGCTGGGCGAACGCGGCAAGCCGCTGCTGAATGTGATCGACGTGACCGCGCACACCTTCTTCAACATGGTGCGCATCGTCATGTACCTGTCGCCGGTCGGCGCCTTCGGTGCGATCGCCTTCACCATCGGGAAGTACGGCGTGTCCTCGCTGGCCGCGTATGGCCAGCTGCTCGGCACCTACTACCTCACGGCGGTGCTGTTCGTGGTGCTGGTCCTGGGGACCACCTGCAGGCTGGCCGGCTTCAGCCTCTGGAAATTCCTGCGCTATATCCGCGAAGAGCTGCTGGTGGTGCTGGGCACCTCGTCGTCGGAGTCGGTGCTGCCGCGCATGATGGCCAAGCTGGAAAGGCTGGGCTGCAACAAGTCCGCCGTTGGCCTGGTCATCCCGGCCGGCTACTCCTTCAACCTGGACGGCAGCTGCATCAACATGACCGTGCTGGCGATCTTCATCGCCCAGGCCACCGACACCTACCTGTCGCTGGGACAGCAGGTCACCTTGCTGCTGATCCTGCTGCTGACCTCGAAAGGCGCGGCGAGCGTCAGTGGCGGCGCCTTCATCGTACTGGCCGCAACCCTGGGTTCGATGCCGGGCTTCCCGGTGGCCGGCCTGGTGCTGGTGCTCGGCGT
The DNA here is from genome assembly GCF_000382345.1 of Massilia niastensis DSM 21313. Taxonomy (GTDB): domain Bacteria; phylum Pseudomonadota; class Gammaproteobacteria; order Burkholderiales; family Burkholderiaceae_D; genus Telluria; species Telluria niastensis. The sequence continues at coordinate 34,948 of NZ_KB908127.1, read as the reverse complement.
CTACCGCTTCATTTCCGAGGGCGGCGCACTGGTCAACGTGATCGGCAACGGGGTCGCCACCATCGTCATCTCGAAGTGGGACAAGCAGTTCGACGACGCCACCTTCAGGCGCGAGCTGTCCCGCCCCGTGTGATTCAACCATCATTTCCAGACTGAGGAGAACTGAATGAAAGTCGTATTCCTGGATGCAGCCACGCTGCCCACTACCTTGCGCTTCCAGAACCCGGCGGTCGAGTACAGCGCGTACTCGTCGACGGCGCAGGCAGCGGTCATCGACCGGATCCGCGACGCGACGGTCGTCATCACCAACAAGGTCCGTCTCGGCGCCGAGGAGCTGCGCGCCGCCAGACAACTGCGCCTGGTCGCGGTAGCCGCCGCCGGCACCGACAACATCGACCAGGACACCGCGGCGCAATTGGGTATCCGGGTCGCCAATGTGCCCGATTACGGCTCGGACTCGGTGGCGGAGCATGTGATCGCCACCCTGTTCGCCCTGCGGCGCCACATCGTCACCTACGCCAGCGCGGCCCTCGACGGGCGCTGGACGGCATCGGAGCACTTCTGCTGGAACGGCCCGCGCATCCGCGACGTCGGCGGCAGCCTGTTCGGCGTGGTTGGCCGGGGCCGGATCGGCGAGGCGGCGGCGCGGCTGGCGCGCGGACTGGGCATGGAAGTGTTCTTTGCCCAGACCCCCGGCAAGCCCTGCCGCGGCGATGAACTGCCCCTGGACCAACTGCTGGCGCGCGCCGATGTGCTGACCCTGCACGTGCCCCTGACTCCCGACACGCGCGGCATGATCGGGAAGGAATCGCTGGCGCGGATGAAGCGCGACGCCGTCATCATCAACACCGGCCGGGGCGCGCTGGTCGATGCACCGGCGCTCGTGAGCGCCCTGCATGAAGGCCTCATCGCCGGCGCCGCCATCGATGTGCTGGACGTGGAGCCGCCACCGGCGGACCACCCGCTGCTGGCCGGCGGCGTGCCGAACCTGCTGGTGACGCCGCACGTCGCCTGGGCCAGCGAGAACGCACAGGCGCGCCTGGCGAGCAAACTCGAGCAGCTGGTGGAGAAGGAACTGTAGTACCGGCAGTGAGGCTGGTGCGTTCGTACGGCGCGCCGCAAGACACGACAACATGATTGGATGAGCGAGGAGACACCATGAAAACCACACCATTTCGACTGCTGCACACCTGCACACTCTTCACGCTGGGGATGGCCGTTGCAGCAGGCAGCGCACAGGCTCAGAACGGGTCCTACCCAACCCAGGCGGTCACACTCATCGTGTCATCGGCGCCGGGCGGCACCACCGACCTTGCCGCGCGCATGATTGCCGATCCGCTTTCGAAAGCCCTGGGAAAACCGGTCGTCGTCGACAACCGCCCGGGCGGTTCCGGCGCCATTGCGGCGTCGGCAATCAAGCGGGCAACTCCGGACGGGCATACCTTGCTGGTCCAGTACTCGGGGTACCAGGTCATTACCCCGCATCTGATGAAGGGATCCTTCGACCCGATCAAGGATTTCTCGCCGGTCGCCAACCTCATCGTTGCCCCTCAGGTCATCGTTGTCCGCCCGGATCTCCCGATCAAGACACTGCCTGAATTGATCAGCTATGCGAAGGCCCATCCCGGGAAATTGAACTACGCATCGTCGGGGAATGGTTCGCTCCAGCACGTTACCGGGGAAATGCTCAAGCGGCTCACCGGCATTGCAATCACCCACGTTCCCTATAAAGGCACCGGGCCGGCCATCACGGATTTGCTAAGCGGCAATGTTGACATGACTTTCACGACCGCGCCTCCCCTGCTTGGCCATATCAAGACCGGAAAGCTCCGTGCCATTGCCGTCACAGGCAGTGTCCCGTTGCCCAGCCTGCCCAATGTGCCGACCACCGCGACCATCAAGGGCTTCGGGACGCTCGACGTCAGCTCATGGTTCGCCGTGTATGCGCCCAAGGGAACGCCGCAGCCCGTCATCGACAGGCTGACTACCGAGATCAGCAGGATCATGCAAACGGCGGACTTCAAGAGCAAGGCGGAGGCCCAGGGCGCGTATGCGGTCTACATGAACTCCCAGGAACTGGCTGCCTATACCGATCGGGAATTGCAGAGCTGGGGCAAGTCCGTCAGGGACTTGAAGATCACCGCGGAGTGAGCGCGGTCCTGCACCTCGAAAGCGGGCTTCCTTGCGGAAGCCTGCTTTCCGTCCGCCGATGCTAAGGATCGCTGCGAACATGCACCGTGACCGGCCCGATCAGTCCCGACGGCCGGAGCGGCGCACCAGCGGAGTAGGTCGGCGCGGCGGTGAAGCTCACCTTCTTGATCCCGGCCTGCGCGTCGCCGATCAGGCGGTTGACCCAGAGGTTCGCGACCCGCACTTCCACGACGTTGGCGCCCTTGGCGACCAGCGCGCCTATATCGACCTCATACGGCTGCTTCCAGGCGATCCCGGCCACCTTGCCGTTGACCGACACTTCCGCGACATCGCCCACCTGGCCGAGATCGAGCTTCAGCGAAGCGCCTGGCGCGACGCCGGCCGGCAGGGTGAACTCGCTCCGATAGGTCGCGCTTCCCGAGAAGTATCTGACCGACGGATCGGCGCTGCTCGTCAGCGATCCCAGGGTATCGCTCTTGACAGGCGCGGGCGCGGCCAGTCCCTCGAAGCGGATGTTCCAGTCGCGCTCCAGGGTCGCGACCTTCGACCAGGTCGGCGCCTTCACCGTGACGGCCGGCGCGGCGGCCGGCCGCCGGAACACCACGAAGACGGATTCGTTCGCCGCCAGCGTGAGCGGAACCACGGTCCTGTTTCCGTCGCGACGGTAGCTCGCAGCCTCGATCTTCCCGGTGTCGGCATGCCACAAGTCCGCGGCCTTGCCGCGCACGTTGAAGCGCGCATCCGTCGTGACCGGGGCCTTGCCCCTGTTGGTGACGAAGTAGAGGTCTCCGTCGCCCAGGCGGCGATGGACGAACAGTAATGGCGTGTCGCCCGCCGCAGCGAATTCGGCATCGGGTTCCTGGCCGACCGCACCCAGTACCGATTCGACCTCGCCACCATTCACCACCTTGCCCTTCCCGACCCTGGTCTCGGCAGCGCCGCTCCACATGCGCTTGACCAGTGCGGTGAACTGCGCCGGATCGTCAGCCAGTCCGGGCGAAGCGACCGGCGCCTTGCCGACGATGGTCGCGCCATCGGCGGCCAGGGCATGCAGCCGGCGCAGCGTGGCCAGGGTCATGCGCTGGCTCGAACCGCCCAGATAGAGCACGCGATAACGCGCCCCGCTCTTCGCGACCAGATCGCCGTCCTTGACCGACAGCCTGTTCAGCAGGACGTCGGTGTTGACGAAGTCGTAGGCGTAGCGGCGCGGCGCGTCACTGGGCTGCCCTTCCTTGTACAGGGTGACCAGGGGCGCCTCCTCGCCGTAGAAATAGGCGACGTCGGCGTAGAAGCGGCCCTGCTGCAGCAGGTAGGCGCTGCGGGCGATATAGTCCACCCAGGGGCGCGCCATGTCGGCCCAGGTCTCGTTGCGGTTGAAGTACTGGCCAAAGATCGCCAGCGACAGGCCGGGCTTGCGGGCATCGTCCAGGGGCTGGTGGACCGAGGTGTGAATGACCGGAAGGTTGACGCCACTGGCGAATTCCATGTCGATCATCGGACGCAGGTCGGCGGGCGAGAAGGCCCAGGGCGACATCGCGCTGGTCAGGGATTCGGCCGCGACCAGGTTCTGGCCGTAGATGTGCGACACCGAGGCCGCCCCCCGCATGTCCGCGATCGCGGTCGGATTCGGGCCGTGTTCCGGGCGATAGGTCCACATCGCCGCCATCGGAACATCCGCATGGCTGCGCATCGCCATGTCGTCGCCCAGCGTCACGCGTGCGCTTTCCAGGGCCTCGCCATAGATCTTGATGCCCTTCTCGCGGCTGACTTTCGCCAGGGTGCCATAGTGCTCGCTCGCCATCAGCTCGGCCAGTGTGCGCCGGTAGTCGTAGAGGAAGGCGTCGGTGCGGGCGCGGGTGCCGATGATCACGCCCGTCAGCGCGGGCAACCATGGCCGCGCATCATAGCCGCGCAAGCGCTTGAACTGTTCCAGCAGCCGCGGAGTCCAGTTGGCCGCGCCCACCTCGGTACTGTCGGTCACCATGGCGCGGACGCCGCGGGCGCCGATCAGGTCCTTGCCGACGGCGGCCTGGTATTTCCCGAGGTAGGTTTCGAGATAGGCGCGCACTGCCTTGCCGTCGAACTTGTCGACTTCCAGGCCGGTGGCCTCCGGCGTCGCCGGATGGTTTTCCGTACCGGTCAGCGAATAGCCGATGCGCACGATGTTCCACTTGCCCGGGGGCGGCGTCCAGGCGAGGGTGCCGTCGCGCGCCACCTTGCCCGTCAAATCGATGACGGACGACGGCGCGATGCCGGCTTCGCCCGGATTGACGCCGGCGTCGAGCGCGTAATAGTCGTCGACGGTCGCGAAGCCCGCCTTGGCCTCGAACTGGTTGACCTTCGGCTGCGCCGACAGGGTCAGCTGGCTCAGGCGCAAGGGCTTCGGTTTCCCCATCGAGGCGAACGGTCCCGGGTCGGCACCGGCGACCGGCAGGAAGGTCGGCTTGAGGACCGGAGGATTCGCGGTCACGACGACCCGGAAGTGTGCGGCGGTCACAGGCGCAAAGCCGGCGGTGGCAGGCACCAGCGACAGTGGCAGGTCTGCGACCTTGCGCCAGGTTTTTCCATCCGAACTCGCTTCCAGGGTCGGCGTATAGGCTGCCCTGTCGAAGATCGAGGTGACACCGGGGAAGAAGATCGTGGCGGAGCGTATGGTGTGCGGCTCGGGATAATCCAGGGCGATCACGACGGACTGTTCGGCCGCCGGCGGCGCGAATTCCACGATGTCGCTTTCGTCCAGTGTGCTCAGGCCACGCGCATCCACGGCCTGGTCTCCCACGCGGATGGACGGTAATGGCAAAGGCTCGACCGGCGCCGGATAGGCATAGACGGCGATGTTCTCGCCGAACTGGGCGAGCGTCCTGGGGTCCGGACGCTTTCCGATGATGTCGGGCAGGACGAAGACCTCCTGGAACGGCCCCGTGGTCCGCGGCACTTGCGGCAACTTCAGCGTGAGCGGCTTGCCCCCGTCCACGACCGCTGTGCTCCACACCAGCTTTTTCATGCCGTCCCTGGGCGGAACCCAGGGGCCGCCGGTCTCGCTCCACCCCGGTGACGCGGCAATGCCGAATTCCAGGCCCTTCTGCTCGGCCAGCTGCGCCGAAAACTTGAAGGCATCCGACCACTCGGGGTCCATATAGACCAGGCGCTTCTCGACCAGTAGAGGCGTCATCATCTGCGCGTCGAAATTCTGCAATCCGCCCAGGCCGGAACGCGCCATCCACTCGAGGTCCTTCTGGATGCCGTCCTTGGTGACGTTCCCGTTCATCCAGTGCCACCAGACGCGCGGCCGCGCGCTCTGCGGTGGATTGGCGAATCCGCTTGCGACCGGATCGGGCGCGGCTGCCCATGCCGGCAGCGCTGTCGATGCTGCCAGCCAGGGGGCGGTCATGAGTAAGATGGCGAGACGAAGGGTGCGATCGCTTGCGCGCATGGGTGTTCCTCTTGGATTGTCGATGTTCATATCTCTACAGTACCACCGCCACCCATGCGCATTCCCGATATCGGCATGGGTGGCGGCGTGGGCCGGCCTCAGTAACGCAGTTCCAGCGTCACCCCGGCGTGGCGGCCGGCGCCTTCATACGTGGCCCAGTTCAGGGTGCCGCCCGGCGCGGCGAACGGCAAGCCGATCACGGCCGCATGGAAACGCTTGTCGAGGGCGTTGCGGACATACACGCCGAGACGCCAGCGGTCGTCCGCGCCCGCGTAGTGCGCCGCCAGGTTCAGCACGCCGTAGGCGTCCTGCGAGTTGGCCGGCACGCCGACCTGGTAGCTGGTCCTGGAGCGGTAGTTGTAGTTGACCGACGCGTCGAACAGGCCGGCGCCGATCTCGGTGCTGTAGTCCAGGCCCAGCACCGCGGTCAGCTTCGGCGCACCCGGCACCTGCTCGCCTGCCGCCTGGAAGAACAGCGGGCGTCCGCCCACGACGGCGCCGCTGCAGATCGATGCATCGGCGGCGCCGGGGCATGCGGTCAGGTAGTCGGTGAACTTGGCATCGGCATAGGTGGCAGAGGCGCGCAGGCGCAACTGGCTGTTGAGGCGCGCGGTCAGGTCCAGTTCGACGCCGCGGGTGCGGGCGCCGCCCGCGTTCTCGGTCAGGAATTCGGTGCCGTCGAAGACCGCGGTCTGCAGGTCGGTGTACTTGTCGTGGAAGATGCTGCCGTTCAGGGTGACCCAGCGGTCCAGGAACTGCGCCTTGAAGCCCAGCGTCACGTCGCGCACCTTCTGCGGCTTGACATCGGTACGGGTGCTGGTCAGGCCCGAGAATGCCACCGTCGGGCCGAGGAAGCCGGTGGCCGCGGTGCCGTACACCAGGAAATCCTTGTCCAGCCGGTGTTCGAGGCCGAGCCGGCCCGAGGTGCCGGTCTTGGACACGTCGCCGGTGCGCAGTGCCAGCGGCGTGTAGGGTGCGGCCGGCGCCGGGAAGTTGGGATCCCTCACCGAAAAGTTGCTGGCCTCGACTTCGTCGCGGTTGACGCGCACGCCGAACAGCGCCTTGGTATCGCCGCTCGCAGTCAGGCGCACCTTGCCGTCGGCGAACAGCGCGTTGCTGACCGATTCGGTGTTGGAGGTGGCGATGCCGTTGTTGAGGGCGACGTGGACCGGCGCGAAGGGCAGCGCCGGACGCAGGTAGGCCCAGGATTCCGTTTCGGTCGGCTGCCTGTAGTAATAGTAGCCGGCGACGTATTCCAGCGCGCCGCCCTTGGGCGAAGTGACGCGCAGCTCCTGCGTGGTCTGCGTCTTGTCGGTCAGGGTGGTGCCGCGGAAGATGTCGTACGGCGTGCCGTCGATCGAGAACGCGGTATCGGTCTTGTCGGTGCGGTAGGCGCTGATCGAGGTCAGCGTGTAGCCGCCCAGCTGGTAATTCAGTTCCAGCGACACGCCGCTGCGCTTGAAACGCACATGGCCGGGGGCATCCTCGAACGAGACCAGGTTGTCGCCGCCAAGCACGGCACTGGACGGCACCACATCGCCCAGCGGCCCGCCCCTGAACGGGTAGCCGGAGGTGATCGCGGGAGGCGGATTGCGCAGGGTCCAGGTCTGGCCCGGGCCTTTCTGGTCGTTCTTCGAATAGTCGGCGATCAGCAGCGCATCGAAATTGCTTGATGGCTTGAACAGCAGCTTGCCGCGGAAGCCCTTCTGGGTCTGGCCGCCCCAGGTCTCGTTGCGGCTCACGTTGTCGATGAAGCCGTCGTACTTGCGGTGATAGGCCGACAGGCGCGTCGCAACTGTCTGGCCAAGCGGAATGTTGAGCGTGGTGCGCACTTCGCTTTCGTTGTCGCTGCCATAGGACAGGAAGGTATCGCCCTTGATCCGGTCGAAGGACGGGCGCGGGGTGGTGATCGACACCACGCCGCTCGAGGCGTTCTTGCCGAACTGGGTGCCCTGCGGGCCTTTCAGCACCTCGACCCGTTCGATGTCGCCCAGGCTGTCCACGCCGGGCCCGAGGCCGAACACCACGTTGTCCACCACCACGCCGACCGGCGTCTCGGCCGCGCTCGAGAAACCGCCCATCTGGCCGGCGCCGCGGATGCGGAAGCCCGCGTCGTTCGGGCTGCTGCCGAAGCTGATGCCCGACATCGCACTGCCCAGTTCCGTCACGCTCTTGACGCCGCTGTTGCCGAGTTGCTCGGCGCTGACCGCGGTGACCGACAGCGGCACGTCCTGCAGGCGCTCCGAACGGCGCGAGGCGGTGATCACGACCTCCTGCATCTTCTCCTTGCGCGCCGCCGGTTTGGCGCTCTCCGGTGCGCTGTCAGCCGGTGCGGCTTCCTGCGCCAGCAGCGTGGCCGGCAGCGACGCCAGGCCCACCGACAGCAGCATGACATTCAGGGTCTTGAGCTTGCATGTCATTCCTGTCTCCCTAACTATTATTGTGGGAGTAACCATACTGAAACAGGGATGCCGCGAGAAAGCCGAAATCTCGATATCTGCTATTAGCTATCCTGATACATCGGCGATGTCGGGAGCGCAGAAAGCGGAAGATTCACGCCCCTTTTCAGAGTGAAAGCGGCTGAGTTTTCGCGCCTTTGCCGACGCTGTCGACGGGTTCACTCCCGCTCGCGAAGGCGGGCCGCGAAGCTCAAATAATCAGTTTCGTGAGTGGAGGTGACGCGTTTTGACGCGTCGGCGCAGGACTCGGGAATACTGCCTGTCACCGGGTCTGTTCGCATTGTCGAGATGTGCAGACATTAAGTCACGAACAAGGGATTCATACCAATCATCAGTTCCGATCCCCGGGTATCAGGAATTCCGGCTCCTCCACTTGGCGCAAATGCAATACAGTCGGCTTCCATCGTCAACCCGGCAGGGAAAGCCTGCGAGACGCGGGGCTTGATGAAGGTGGGCCGCGGTCTTTTGTATCCCGGGCGCGCATGCCCTTCGCGCACCCAGCGACTATTCGATTGGAGAAGTCAGTGTTCAGAAAATGTATCGCCATGCTGGTTGCGGCGCTGGCCGTGTCGTCGTCGCCGTCGAGCGCCGCGCCCTTGCCGCGACTCACGGAGACCGGCTCGACCAGGCAGCTCCATGTCGACGGCAAGCCGTTCCTGATGCTGGCCGGCGAATTGCACAATTCCAGTGCGTCCTCGGAAGCCTACATGGCCCCGATCTGGCCGAAACTGAAGGCGATGCACCTGAATACGGTGGTCAGCACGGTCAGCTGGGACATGGTCGAGCCCAGTGAAGGCGGCTTCGATTTCCGCTCGCTCGACAGCCAGGTGGCCGCCGCCCGCGCCAATGGCCTGCGCCTGGTCGTGATCTGGTTCGGCGCCTTCAAGAACGCGCGTTCGACCTATGCGCCGGGATGGATCCGGGCCGACCAGGCGCGTTTCCCGCGCGCCCTGCTGCGCCCGACCAAGCCGCAACGCTTCACCTACCCCGGGGCGATGCCCAATCCTGTGCTGTCGCCGTTTTCGGTCGCGCTCCAGGATGCGGAACGCAAGGCGTTCTCCGCCCTGCTGCGCCATCTGAAGAAGACCGACCCGGAGCACACCGTCATCATGCTTCAGGTCGACAACGAGATCGGCCTGCTCGGCGACAGCCGTGATCGTTCCGCGCTGGCGCAGCAGCACTGGGATGCGCAGGTACCCGCCGAGCTGATGGCCCACCTGACGCGCCATCGCGCCACCCTGCGGCCCGAACTGGCCGCGCTGTGGGGCCGGCAGCAATACCGCCAGCAGGGAAGCTGGGCCGAGGTCTTCGGCACCGACTGGCAGGCCGAAGAAGTGTTCATGGCCTGGGCCTACGGCCGCTTCATCAACGCCGTGGCACGGGATGCCGCGCAAATCCTGCCCTTGCCCCTGTATGTCAACGCCTGGCTGGGCCCCCAGCCGGGCCAGCCCGAGGCGGGCGACTATCCCAGTGGCGGGCCGGTGCCGCGCGTGGCGGACATCTGGAAAGCCGCCGCGCCGCCGATCGCCTTCCTGGCGCCCGACATCTACATCGACGATGTCAAGGGGACGCTGGCGAATTTCGACCGCGCCGACAACCCGATCTTCATCCCGGAAGCGCGCTTCCAGACCGGCAACGCCTTCTGGGCCATCGGCCGCCACAAGGCGCTGGGCTTTTCCGTGTTCGGCGTCGAGGATGGCTTCGCGGGCAACCAGCTGTCGCAGGCCTACGCCGCGCTGGGCTCGATGTCGTCGCTGATCACCGCCGCGCAGGCGAGCGACCGGGTGCGCGCGGTGCTGCTCGACGACGCAAGGCCCGTGACGGAACGCCTGGCCGGCTACGAGATCACGGTTCGCGGCACCGCCGCGACCACCGCCAAGATGCTGCTCGACGCAGGCATTCCGATTCCGCCGAAGGGCGCCACCGCGGTGGCGGAAACCGTCAACGCCGCCCATGGCCCGTCATTCTCGGACACCCGTCCGTTCGGCCTGGTCCTGGCCGGCAAGCCGGGCGAGTTCTTCCTGGTCGGGCATGACTTCACTGCGGATTTCTCCAGGGACGGCAAGCTGGCTGAGGTGGATTTCACCGAGGAAGGCCGGTTTGTCCGGGGAAGCTGGGTACCGGGTCGGCGCCTGAACGGCGACCAGCGCCTGGGCTTGCTTCCGCTGAACAAGATCAGCATCGTCCGCATCCAGCTGCTGGAGAAAGCCCGATGAAGATCGTCCTGGCCACGGCCCGCGTCCTTGCCGCACTGGCCCTGCCGGCCCTGCCGCTCGCGCCGCAGGCAGCCGCTCCGGAAACGCCCGCCGCGATATTCAAGGGACCATGGGCGGGGCCGTCGGTGATGAAGCTGCCCGGCAAGGGCCCCGCCCCGGGCCAATCGATCGAGGACTATTTCCTCAACCTGGAGACCGGCCCACGGTCTCCTTCCGTCAGGCGCGTGCTCGTGCTCGGCGGGGCGCGCAAGTTCCAGCATGATTCGATCTCCACCGCCATGGCCGGCGTGCATCGCTGGGGGCAGGACAACGGCTTGTGGGAAGCGGAGCTGCGCACCGACTTCACGCTCGTGTCTCCCGCCGGCGGCGGTCCCATGAATGCAGGCTTCCAGCCCAAGGGGCTGGGCGACTTCGACGCCGTCGTGGTTGCCAGCGCGGATGGCGACTGGCAGCTGTCGCCAGTCCAGAAGAAAGCCTTGCTGGACTTCGTCCGCGCGGGAAAAGGACTGGTCGTCATGCACGGCGGCCTGGACGCCAATCATGACTGGCCCGACTACATCGACATGGTCGGCGCGGAACAGGTCGGCCATCCGTTCAATACGCTGGAGCAGCCGGTCTACCCCTTCCCGCTCGTGACCGAGAACACGGCCTTCCCGGCCACGGCGTTCTTCCCGGCCCGCTTCGTCAAGCAGGACGAGTTGTACACGGTGCGCAACTGGTCGCGCCAGGACGTCGATGTGCTGCTGCGCATCGACGAATCGGCGGTCCCGGTGGCCGGCAAGGGAGACGAGCTGCCGCCCGACCACGACATGCCCGTCGCCTGGATCAAGTCATATGGCAAGGGCCGGGTGTTCGCATCGACGCTCGGGCATACCCGCGAAGCCTACCGGGACCCGGAGATCGTCCGGATGTACACCGAAGCCATCAAGTGGGCGCTCGGGCTGAGCGGCGGCCCGTTTCCGAGGCCGCACCCGCGCAAGTGATCGAAGTGCACCGGGGAATGCGCGGGGCCTGGACGCTCACCCCCGGAGGACGATCTGTTTCCCGCATCGTGCGCTGTCGGTCCCGGCTTCGATGAGATCCATCACCTCGCAGGCCGAAGCTGCGCTCACCGGGACGGGTCGGCTCAGCAGGATCGCATCGCGCATCTCCGCATAGTAGCGGCCATAGGCCCCGGAGCAGGTGGGATGCCGCGCTTCGATCAGCCCCTGTCCGGCGCGCAGTGTCAGCAAGCCTTCGCTCGGGTCATCGGCCCAGCCCTCTCCCTGGACTGTTCCAGCAAGCAGCGCCGCTTCCTGCAAGTCCAGGCCATGCTTGACGTAACTGCCTTCGGTGCCGTGGATGGTGAATCTCGGCGCCGCTTGGGCGGTGAGTGCGCTGGCGTGCAAGATGGCCCGCATGCCGCCATATTTGAGTACGGCATGAAACCAGTCGTCGGCCAGCGCTGCGTCGCGCTGCTGCGCGACGTCCAGCCAGATCGCGTCCGGCTTTCCAAACAGCTGCAAGGCCTGGTCAAGCAGATGCGGACCAAGGTCGTACCACAATCCCGCGCCCGCGGCCGCCGATTCGCGCCACCGGGTCCGGACAACCGGCCGGTAGCGGTCGAAGTGGGATTCGAAGTGCACCACACGGCCAAGCCGGCCTTCGGCAATCAAGTCCCTGACGGTCAGGAAATCGCCATCCCAGCGTCGGTTATGGAAGACCGATAGCCGGAGCGACTTTCGTTCGGCGAGTGCGGTCAGCTCCCGCGCCTGCGCCGCATCGAGGACGAATGGCTTGTCCACCACCACGTGCTTGCCGGCCTCGAGCGCCTCGCGGGCAAGTGGAAAATGCGTATCGTTGGGAGTGGCGATGACGACCAGGTCGATATCCGGCCGCTCGTACATGGCGGTCGGGGTGGCATGGATCTCGGCCTCCGGCACAGCCTGGCGTACCCGGTCTGGCGCGCTGCTTGCGACGGCGGCCAGGCACAGGCCGGGCGTCGCCCTGATCAGGGGTGCGTGAAACGTCGCCGACGCATACCCAAACCCGACAACGCCGACCTTGAGGCCTGGTGCGCGTTCCGGACATTCCTTGCTTGAATCCATCTGGACTACTGCCATGTTGTTCTTCCTCGTACCTGGGGACTCCATGTTACTGCGACGAGCGCCGCGCAGCGGTGATTGTGTATGATGACAGCAAGGCGATGGTCGACCGCCTGGAGAAGGCAAGCAGGCGGCCGCCCCTTTCAAGGAACGGATGGGATCCCATGCAAGACGCGCTCTTCCCCGGTTTTCGCAGCATTTCCGCCAAGGTCGACCAGGACGTGAACATCCATGCCATCGTCGGCGGCGAGGGACCGCCGCTGCTCCTGCTGCACGGGCATCCGCAGACCCACGCGATCTGGCACAAGGTGGCGCCCGCGCTCAGCGAACGGTTCACGGTCGTCGCCTGCGACCTGCGCGGCTACGGCGATTCCTCCAAGCCGGCCGGCACCGCCGACCACGGCAACTACAGCAAGCGCACCATGGCGAACGACGCGCTGCAGGTGATGCGGCAGCTGGGCTTCGCACGCTTCGGCGTCCTGGCCCATGACCGCGGGGCGCGGGTGGCGCACCGCCTGGCGGCGGACCATCCCGAGGCCGTGGAGCGCGCCGTGCTGCTGGATATCGCGCCCACGCTCGCCATGTACGAGCAGACCGGCGACGCCTTCGCGCGCGCCTACTGGCACTGGTTCTTCCTGATCCAGCCCGGGCCGCTGCCGGAACGCCTGATCGGCGCCGACCCGGCGGCCTATGTGCGCGACGTGATGGGCAGCCGCAGCGCCGGCCTCGCGCCCTTCGACCCGCGCGCGCTGGCCGAGTACCAGCGCTGCCTCGCCCTCCCCGGCGCCGCGCACGGCATCTGCGAGGACTACCGCGCCGCCGCCGGCATCGATCTCGACCACGACCGCGCCGACCGCGACGCCGGCCGCCGCCTGGCGACGCCGCTGCTGGTCTTGTGGGGCGAACGCGGCGTGGTGCACCGCTGCTTCGACCCGCTGCTGGAATGGCGCACACTGGCCGAGCGCGTCGACGGCAAGACGCTGCCTTGCGGACACTACATCCCCGAAGAGGCGCCGGAAGCATTGCTGGCCAGTGCATTGCCTTTCCTGGCTGGAACATAATCAATGTATCCCGGTGGTCACAGGGTTTGCTGCTTCGCAAACCCTGTGCCGTTCAATTGAAACGCGCTTGGTGTTGACGAGCAGTTCGCGTAGAGTCTTGCAAACCTGAATCAGACGAGGTCGCCATGCAAGCAACGGATTGGAATGTTTTCGGAACGTTCGGGGTCCAGGCCCTGAAGAACATGGACCGCAGCCGCCAGGCCCGCGGGAAGATGCTGGACCGCGCCGGCTACGGGCCGCAAGAGACTCCCTCGACCATCCTCCACGCCGAGCCCGGGCTCAACCTGCGCCGCTACGGACCGGAGCAGACCGAAGGCCCGGCGGTGCTGATCGTGCCGGCGCCGATCAAGCGCTCCTACATCTGGGACCTCGCTCCCGAGGTCAGCGTGGTGCGGCGCTGGCTCGAGCGCGGATACCGGGTGTACCAGGCGGAATGGGTGCCTTTGAGCGGCGACGAGCAGGACTTCGGCCTGGACGACTACGGCGATCGGCTGCTGGCCGTGTGCCAGCGCGTGATCGAGGAAGACGGCGCGCAAGGGAAGCTGGTGGTCGCCGGCCATTCGCTCGGCGGCCTGCTGGCCGCGATCTACAGCTGCCTGCACCCGGAGCGGCTGCGCGCGACGGTGCTGCTCGAAGCGCCCCTGCATTTCGAGCCGGCGTCGTGCTGCTTCACCCCGCTGGTCAGGGCCACCTCCGACGCGCGCCAGCTCGCCGCCAGCTTCCAGCAGGTGCCCGGCGTCTTCCTCAGCCTGATGAGCGTCCTGGCCGAGCCGCACGCCTTCCAGTGGGAGCGCATCATGGACCGCTACCTGTCGCTGGGCGATCCGCAGGCGCTGGCGACGCACATGCGCGTGGAACGCTGGACCCATGACGAATTCCCCCTGCCGGCCCGGCTGTTCGCCGAGATCATCGAGTCGCTGTACCGCGACGACCAGTTCATGCAAGGCAGGCTGGAGATCAAGGGGCGCAGTATCGGTCCGCGCGACCTGCGCACGCCGCTGCTCGGCGTCGTCGACCCGCGCAGCAAGGTCATCCCGGTGCAATCGGTCGAACCCTTCATCGAAGCCACGGCCAGCGAGCGCAAGCTGGTGCTGCACTACCAGGGCGATGTCGGCGTGAATCTCCAGCACGTCGGCGTGCTGGTCGGCCGCAATGCCCACGCGACGATCTGGCCCGCGATCTTCGACTGGCTGGAGGCCGCGGAGCGCTAGCAGGAGGCGGTGCGCAGGGAAACCGGCGGAGGCGCGCGCCCGCGACCAGGCGGGGTCTTCATCGTCAGCGCCTGCAACCGGCCGATGTCGAGCAATTCCACGTCGCGCTTGTCGAGCGCGATCAGGCCTTCGTCGCGAAAGCGCGCCAGCAGGCGGCTGACGCTTTCCAGCGTCAGTCCCAGGTGCTCGCTGATGTCGGCACGCGACATGTGCAGGCGGAAGCGCCGCGGCGACAGCCCGCGCCGGGCATAGCGCGCGGAGAGGTCCAGCAGCAGGCTGGCCAGGCGTTCGATGCCCTGCATGCCCGCGAATGCCATCGCGGACTGGTCGCGCACGATCTCGCGGCTCATGGCGCGATGAAAATGCAGCATCAGCTCGGGCATGTCCAGCAGCGCCGCTTGCAGGCGCGCGAAGGAGATTTCGCACACCTCGCTGTCCTCCAGTGCGACCGCGGTGCTCGAATGCCGGCCCGTGCAGATGGCTTCCATTCCCATCAGGTCGCCGGCCATGTGGAAGCCGGTGATATAGGAGTGGCCGCGATGGTCGCGCCGCGATGTCTTGAGATGGCCGAAGCGCACCGCGTACAGGGTGCAAAAGGCTTCGCCGCGCCTGAACAGCACCTCGTCGCGCGCGACCCTCCGCGCGCAGCCCAGGATGCCCATGAGCCGATCGACCTCGCCGTCATGCATGTCCATGGGCAGACACAGGTTACGTACTGCGCAACGGGAACATCTGGTCGGCGCCGGACGCGGCACTTCCAGGGTTCTGCACTGGAAAGACGTGTTGTTGGCCATGGGCTCCTCGCACAAGCGGCTGTCGGAGATCGTCGCCAATCCAGTATCTGGCAAAGGACCAGGCGCAGCAAGGCATGCACGCCGGTTTGCACGACAGTTTTCCCGCGCTTTCCGGTTTTTCGCGATTAACCACTAAGATTCAGTCACTTAGCATATATCGACAGGCTGTCTCAATCATCCCACAATGTCTTGTCACGGGGAATCGCCCATTCCTCGCGATTCTCATCGCCGGGATCGTCGCGCGGCCAGGCAGCCGACCTGAGCGGCCTGCGCCCGGACGGGCAGGCGTGCGCAAGACCTGGCGGGCGCGAACGTAGAATGGTCGCCAGATACCATCGGGGAGCGGCACATGAAGCGAACGGCACTGGTAGTGGGCATCACTGGAATCGGCGGCAATCATGTCGCGCGTGAATTGCTGGCGAACGGATGGGATGTCGTCGGCCTGTCGCGCCGGCCACCACAGGACTTGCCGTCGGTGCGGCATGTCGCCGCCGACCTGCTCGACCCGGCCGCACTCGCCTCCGCGCTGGCGCAGGTGGCGCCGACCCACGTCTTCATCACCACCTGGATGCGCCAGGACACCGAGGCCGGGAACATTCGCGTCAACGCCGCGCTGGTGCGCAACCTGCTCGACGCGCTGTCGCCCCGGAAGAGCGTGCGACACGTTGCGCTGGTGACCGGCCTGAAGCATTACCTGGGCCCCTTCGAGGCCTACGCGAGCTCGGGCACCCTGCCCGACACGCCGCTGCGCGAAAGCCAGCCCAGGCTGCCGCTGGAGAATTTCTACTATGCCCAGGAAGACGAGGTCCATGCCGCCGCCGAGCGCGACCGCTTCACCTGGACGGTACACCGGCCCCACACGGTCATCGGCCTGGCGGTCGGCAACGCGATGAACCTCGGCACCACGCTCGCCGTTTATGCGGCGATCTGCAGGGAGACCGGACGTCCATTCCAGTTCCCCGGCTCGGAGGCGCAGTGGAAGGGCCTGTCCGACGTCACCGATGCGCGCATGCTGGCCAGGCAGCTGGTGTGGGCGGCGGACACCGACGCCGCCCGCAACGAAGCCTTCAACATCGTCAACGGCGACGTGTTCCGCTGGAGCTGGCTGTGGCCGAAGCTGGCGGCATGGTTCGGCGTGCCGGCGTGCGGATACGGCGGGACGATGCAGCCGCTGGCGCCTGCGATGGCGAATGACCACGCGCTGTGGCGCGACATCGCCCTGCGTCATGGACTGGTCGAGCCTGACCTCGACCGCATGGCCTCGCCCTGGCACACGGATCTCGACCTGGGCCGGCCGCTCGAGGTGATGACCGACATGGCGAACAGCCGCCGGCTCGGCTTCAGCGCCTACCAGGCGACCGACGCGTCATTCTTCGACCTGTTCGCCCGCCTGCGCGCCGAGCGCTTGATTCCCTGAGCCGGACGGGCGCCCGGTCGCGCCTCGCTTCTTGCACTACAATGGCCGCCCGGCCGTGCATCCCCTTGCCACGGCAAACCGCAGCATTCACAGAAAGAGCGATGAGCATCACCGACCTGCCCTTCCGGGCCACCACCGACGAAGCCTGCGCCTGGCTGGCGCAGCAAACCGGCGCGCCCTGGACCCTGGCCCGCCTGCTCGAGCACGGACTGACGCCGTATGTCTGGCTGGACTACGACGCGGCCTATCCCGAGCTGTTCGGCGACGCCAATGGCGGCTACGCGGCGCCGATCTTCTTCGAGGGCGACATCGCCCGCCTGGCGGCCGGCAGCGACGATGTCGTGATCACGCTCACCAAGGACGCCTACAAGATCGTCGCGCGCCTGCCCGAGCCGGGCTTTCGCCGCCGCCTCGACGAGCTGCGCTTCCAGAAGAAAGACCTGGAGCGATTAGCGGGAAAACTGAAGCACGAGGCGCAAGCGGCGCCGGCGGAGCGGCCGGCGAAGGCCGCGGGCGCCAGCGAATCACAACTCGGCATCGGCAAGGCGGAAGTACTGGAAGCCTTCGCCCGCATCGTCAGGATGGACCTGGACAAGGCGCTGGATGAGGCGATCGGCATCTTCGGCGACGACGGCGCGCGCGTCAAGGCCAGCGCCCGCAAATCGAAGCGCAACGCGGTGTGGAACCCGGTGACCCTGGCGCTGGGGCTGCACGACGCCTACCGCGTGCCGCTCGGCCCCCTGAAGCGCGCCTTCAAGTCGCACGACTTCCTGCAGGCCTGGGAAGGCGACTGGGAGCAGTCGCTGCTGTTACTCGGCAAGTGAGCGCGCCAGCAGGCGGCGCAGCTGCGCCGCCTGGTAGGCGCCGAAGGTGTCGCTGAACAGGCAGCGGATCAGGGGGTCGTCGACCACGTCGGCCTGCGCCAGCTCGCGTTCGGTGTCGGCATCGAACACGGTGTCGTTGATGCGCATGTACATCGAGGTCAGCGACTCGCCCAGCTCCAGCGCCGCATACAGCTTCGCGGCCGGGATGTCGGTGGTCCAGCCCAGCGGCGCCGCGCTGTCGTCCGCGAGGGAGGCAAGCTCGCCCTCCAGGCGGTAGCGGAAACGGGTCGCCGCGCCCGCGTGGTCGTAGAGCGACAGCTGCCAGATGCGCACCCCGTCGAAGTACTCGGACGCGGCTTCCACGGCGCCGTATTTTTCCAGCAGGCCCGTGCGGCAGTAGTCCATCACGCGCGCATGCTGCTGCGCCGTCAGCGGCGCGAAGTGGCGCGCGATCTCGGCCGTGGACGGCGGCGTGGCATTGCCTTCGTACTCGTAGTCGACATCCTGCGCGCCGACCGGCAGCACCCAGTCCAGGGGCGGCGCCGGGCGCAGCGCGCCGGCGTCGAGCAGCACCGACACGCCCGGATCGAGGCGCACCACCTGCGCCCGCGGCAGCGCCGCCCTCGTTTCCTGCGCGAACCGGGCATAGGAGATCGGGAAGAAGGCGCGGTTGTACCAGGACCACGGCTCCTGCAGGAACTGGCAGGAGCTGGGCACCACGTAGCGGGGATCGAGGGCCTGCAGCTGCTCGATCCACTCTTCGGGCAGCGCCGGCGGGGCGGCGGCGGCGCGCGACGGCGCCAGCACTTCGATCTCGCGCATGGTCTGGAAGGGCCACAGCACCATGTCCCACGGCCCCTCCCGGATCAGCTGGGCCAGCGTGCCCTCGTCGATCCAGGAATCGACCACGTTCAGCACATTCAGCCCGGCCGCCTTCACCTGGAACATCGAGTCCACATCCGCATCCATGGCCTCGCGCGGAATCACCTGGAACGGGCCGGTCTCGACCGCCTGGTTCAGGCGCAGCGGATGGACCCGGGTGAAACCGAGTCGGCGCAGCATGTCGAACAGCGCGTCGAAGATGCAGTAGATGTACAGCGGGGTGGCCCGGTCCAGCAGGTCCAGGCTCTCGAGCGAGCAATGGTCGTCGTGGAAGTGGGAAATGAAGACCGCATCGAAGCGCTGGCGGCGGATCAGGTCGTGGTCGAAGCGCACGTCCGGGAAGGCGTGGCAATTGCGGCTGAACGGGTTCTCGAAGATGGTATCGAAGGCGATGCGCGTGTCCCCGCATTCGAACACATAGCCCGCATGCAGAATTCTCGATATCCTCAGTCCCGCCTCGGCCATGCTCGTCTCCCTGGAAGACGGCATTCTACAACGCGGGCGGGCCGCCCGGCGCGGCCTTCGCCCGCATCGTCAGGATTGCCCCCCGTGGCCGGCGTCCGGCCGCGGGAGAGCGGTCACCGGGTCAGAACGCCCCGACGTAGTTCTCGGCCAGCGCCGTCGCCAGCGCCCGCGAGTTGACGACGTTGTCAAGCTGGGCGCGCTGCATCTGGCGCTCGAACGGGGTCGCATCGGCGAAGGTGTGCAGCATGCTGGTCATGTACCACGAGAAGTACTCGGCGCGCCACACGCGCTTGAGCGCTTCGTCCGAGTAGGTGTCCAGGCCTTGCTCGCTGCCCTGGCGGTAGAACTGGCCGAGGGCCTTCGACAGGATGTTGACGTCGCTGATCGCCAGGTTCATGCCCTTGGCGCCGGTCGGCGGCACGATGTGGGCGGCGTCGCCGGCCAGGAACAGGCGGCCGCAGCGCATCGGCGCGGACACGAAGCTGCGCATGCCGATGATTCCCTTCTGGAAGATCTTGCCTTCGTTGAGGCGCCAGCCGTCGGTGTTTTCCACGCGGGTGTGCAGCTCGTTCCAGATGCGGTCATCCGACCAGTTGTCGACATGGTCGGTCGGATCGCACTGGAAGTACAGGCGCTGCACGGTCGGCGTGCGGGTGCTGATCAGGGCGAAGCCGCGGTCGTGCTGGGCGTAGATCAGTTCATCCGACGACGGCGCCGATTCCACCAGGATGCCGAACCAGCCGAACGGATAGATGCGCTGGTAATCCTCGCGCAGGCTGGCCGGGATCGCCGGGCGCGACACGCCATGGAAGCCGTCGCAGCCGACGACGAAGTCGGCCTCGATCTGGTGGCTCGCGCCCTGGTGGTCGAAGCGCACGATCGGATTGCTGCTGTCGATCCGGTCCACCGCCACGTTGCTCACCTCGAAGCGCAGGTCGCCGCCGGCCGCCAGCCTGGCCGCGACCAGGTCCTTGATGACTTCGTGCTGGGGATAGACGGTGATGGACTTGCCGGTCAGGCCCTGCAGGTCGATGCGGTGGCGGCGGCCGCCGAAGGCCAGTTCGAAGCCGTGGTGCAGGGCGCCCTCGGCGCGCATGCGTTCGCCCACGCCGGTCTCGGTCAGGAGGTCCATGGTGCCCTGTTCGAGCACGCCGGCGCGGATGGTCGCTTCGATATCGGCACGGCTGCGGATCTCGATCACGGTCGATTCGATGCCCTGCAGGTGCAGGAGGTGGGACAGGAACAGGCCGGCCGGGCCGGCGCCGATGATGGCAACTTGGGTACGCATGGCGGTCTCCGATATGTGTTGGTATGTGCACATCGTAGCCGCGGAAGGCCCAGGAAAAAATGGATGAAATCGGATAATACTTGTACTATTTTGACATACGCTCACATCCCGAGATTTTCCGCATGTCCACCAGCGCCGCCCTGAAGCCAGCCACCGTTCCCCAGTTTGCCCTCTACGGCGAGGAACTTCGCCCGGAAAATGGGGAATTCGTCCACGTCGAGCTGATCGAGACCCGCAGCCGCCTGCACGACTGGCACATCGGCATGCACACGCACGACGGCCTGTTCCAGGTACTTTTTTTACTTGCCGGCCAGGTCCGCGCCACCGTCGGCGGCGAGGTCTGGGACTGCGCCGGCCCGACCGTGATCACCCTGCATCCATCGGTCGTGCACGGCTTCGATTTTTCCGAGGAGGCGCAGGGCTACGTCCTGACGGTGGACCAGCAGGTGGTGCTGGCGGCCGGCGGAAATGGCAACGAGCTGTTCGCGTCGCTGTTCGTGCGGCCGCTGGCCATCGAGCTCGGCCCCATCCCCGAGATGCGCGCGCGCATCGAAGGACTGCTCAACAACCTGCTGGCCGAACTGTCCTGGCCCCAGTACGGGCATACGATGATGCTCGAGTGGCTGGCGCGCAGCGTGCTGCTGCTGCTGGCGCGGGTGCAGGCGGAAAACCGGATCGCGGTCCAGTCCGGGCACGGCGAGCTGGAATTGTTCACGCGCTTCCGCGCCGAGGTCGAACGCCGCTTCAGGGAGCAGTGGCAGGTCGGGCAGTATGCGGCGGCCCTGCACGTGACCCCGACCCGCCTGAACCGCCTGTGCCTGAAGGTCGCCGGCAAGAGCGCCTTCGATATCGGCCAGGACCGCCTGATGCTGGAAGCCTGCCGCAAGCTGACCTACACGCCCTCGCCCATCGCCAGCATCGCCTACGAACTCGGATTCCAGGATCCGGCCTATTTCAGCCGCCTGTTCCGCAAGCGCCTGGGGGTAACGCCGAAGCAGTTCCGGGAGCAGCCGTTCGCGCAGCCGGGCCAGGGATCGCCCCTGTAAATACGCACCCTGGGCCGTATCGCTGTAGAATCGCGCTTTTGCCCAGCGCTCGACAATGACTTCACCATCCCAGCCGCCGGCAGGCGCATCCCACACCTCGGAACTGATCCTGGGACTGGAGGACCGCCCTGCTCCCCTGATCGGCATCCTCGCAGCCCTGCAGCACCTGCTGGCCATCATCGTCCCGATCGTCACCCCGGGCCTGCTGATCTGCCAGGCGCTGGGCGTGTCGGCCCGGGATACCAACCTGATCGTGTCGATGTCGCTGGTGATTTCCGGGATCGCCACCTTCGTCCAGTGCCGCCGCTTCGGGCCCTTCGGCGCCGGACTGCTGATCGTGCAGGGCACCAGCTTCAACTTCGTCGGCCCGCTGATCGCCGGCGGCGCCTTGATGGTCAAGCAAGGCACGCCGGTCGAGGCGGTGATGGCGTCGATCTTCGGCGTCGTGGTCGCCGGCTCCTTCGTCGAAATGGGCGTCTCGCGCATCCTGCCGTTCATCAAGCGCCTGATCACGCCGCTGGTCACCGGGATCGTGGTGCTCATGATCGGCCTCACCCTGATCAAGGTCGGCCTGATCAGCATGGGCGGCGGCTTCTCGGCCATGGCCGACGGCAGCTTCGCCAACGGCGAGAACCTCCTGCTCTCGGGCGCGGTGCTGGGCATCATCGTGGCCATCAACCGCGTTCCGGTGGTGTGGATGCGCAGCGCCGCCATCGTCATCGCGCTGGCGGTGGGCTATGCGCTGGCGGCCTACCTGGGACGCCTGGATTTCAGCGGCATGCACGAGGCGCCATGGTTCCAGGTGCCGATGCCGCTGCACTTCGGCCTCGATTTCTCGTGGTCGCTGTTCATCCCCATGCTGGTGATCTACCTGGTCACCTCGCTCGAGGCCATCGGCGACGTGACCGCCACCAGCAAGGTCTCGCGCCAGCCTGTCGAAGGCCCGCTGTGGATGCAACGCATCAAGGGCGGCGTGCTGGTCAACGGCGCCAACTCCCTGCTGGCGGGGATCTTCAACACCTTCCCCAGCTCGATCTTCGCCCAGAACAACGGCGTGATCCAGCTGACCGGCATCGCCAGCCGCCATGTCGGGATGTGGATCGCCCTGTTCCTGGTCATCCTGGGCCTGTTCCCGGCCGTCGCCGGCGTGATCCAGGCGGTGCCGGAGCCGGTGCTGGGCGGCGCGGCCATGGTCATGTTCGGCGCGGTGGCCGCGGCCGGCATCAACATCCTCGCGAGCGTCGAGCTGGACCGGCGCGCGCTCCTGATCATCGCGGTGTCGCTGGCCCTGGGGCTGGGCGTGTCCCAGGTTCCCGAATTCCTGGCCCATATGCCCGCGGCCGTGCGCAACGTGCTGGAATCGGGCGTGGCGACCGGCGGCATCTGCGCCCTGGTGCTGAACTGGTTCCTGCCGGCGCAGCCGGTGGCGTCCCAGGCTGCCGCGGCTGCCTCCAAGAAGGGCCTGACGACGACCGACGCCGCATGACGCTGCCAATGCTGCTCGCGTAGCAGTGCGGAGGGCGGCCTGTCCATGGCCGCCCCGGCCCCGCAAGCATATTCATACCAAAGAGATATCGTGTAAGATATCAAGCCTGTTCCTGCGGCGTTCAGTTCTTCGACTTTTCTTCTTTGGGGAGAAAATGTTGTTGCTGCAAAGGCTCATTTCAGTGTCAGCGGCGATCGCACTGCTGCTGATCGCACTCCTGCCGCGCATTGCGTTCGGCGCCGCCGGCGTCGGCCTGCTGACGGTCGATGGCGCGATCGGCCCCGCCAGTGCGGACTATATCGCCCGCGGCATCGCCCGCTCCACCGAGGCGGGACACCAGCTCGTCATCCTCAAGATGGACACGCCCGGCGGACTCGACACGTCGATGCGCAGCGTGATCAAGGCGATCCTGACCTCCTCCGTCCCGGTCGCCACCTATGTCGCGCCCAGCGGCGCGCGCGCCGCCAGCGCCGGCACCTATCTCCTGTATGCGAGCCACGTCGCGGCCATGGCGCCGGGCACCAACCTGGGCGCGGCAACGCCGGTCGAGGTCGGCATCGCGCCGCAGCAGCCGGATCCGGACAAGGCGCCCCCACGCGGCGAGCCGGGCGCCGGGAAGAAGGGCGAGAAGGGAGAAAAGGGAGAGGATGGCGCCGACAAGCCGGACACGACGCCGGCGCTGACGCGCAAGCAGATCAACGACGCCGCCGCCTACCTGCGCGGCCTGGCGCAGATGCGCGGCCGCAATGCCGAGTGGGCGGAGCGCGCCGTGCGCGAGTCGGTCAGCCTCACCGCCGAGGAGGCGCTGGCGCAGAATGTCATCGAGTATGTCGCCCCGGACCTGCCCAGCCTGCTGGCCCAGATGGACGGCCGCACGGTCAGCGTCATGGGACAGGAGCGCCGCCTGGCCACGAAGGGCGCCGTGGTGGCCGAGTTCATCCCGGACTGGCGCACCAACGTGCTGGCGGCGATCACCAATCCCAGCGTCGCCCTGCTCCTGATGACCATCGGCATCTATGGCCTGGTGTTCGAGTTCATGAATCCCGGTGCCGTGGCGCCGGGCGTGATCGGCGCGATCTGCCTGCTGCTGGGCCTGTATGGCCTGCAACTGCTGCCGGTGAACTATGCGGGCCTGGCCCTGATCGTGCTCGGGCTGATGTTCATGGGCGCCGAGGCCTTCCTGCCCAGTTTCGGGATCCTGGGGCTGGGCGGCATCGTCGCCTTCGTCGCCGGGGCGCTCATGCTCATCGATACGGAATTGCCCGGCTACGGCATCCCGCCGGTGCTGGTCGGCACGCTGGCCGTCGCCAGCGCCCTGATCCTGATCGGGACCGCGCGCCTTGCCCTGAACACGCGCAGGCGTCCCGTGACCAGCGGCGCAGCCGGGCTCATCGGCGCGGTCTGCAAGGTGGAGAGCGTCGCGGACAAGAACGCGGGGGAAGCCTGGGTGCGGGTCGAAGGCGAGATCTGGCAGGCGGTCAGCAAGGCTCCCCTCAGCCCTGCCCAAGTCGTCCGGATCGTCGGCCGCAAGGGCCTGATCCTGGAAGTGGTCCCGCTGGACAAAGCACAAGGAGCGTAGCGATGTTTCTGAATATCGGTGTCGGCCTTGGCGGCCTCCTCATCCTCCTGATCCCGCTCGTGATCTCGGCGATCCGGGTCCTGCGCGAATACGAGCGCGGCGTCGTCTTCCAGCTCGGCCGCTTCTGGGGCGTCAAGGGACCGGGCCTGATCATCATCATCCCGATCCTCCAGCAGATGGTGCGCGTCGACCTGCGCACCATCGTGCTCGATGTGCCGACCCAGGACGTCATCTCGCGCGACAACGTCTCGGTCAAGGTGAACGCGGTGCTCTACTTCCGCGTCGTCGATCCGGAACGGGCCATCATCCAGGTGGCCAACTTCATGGAGGCGACCAGCCAGCTGGCGCAGACCACCCTGCGCGCCGTGCTGGGCAAGCACGAACTCGACGAGATGCTGGCGGAACGCGAGCGGCTGAACATGGATATCCAGCAGGTGCTCGACGCGCAGACCGACGCCTGGGGCATCAAGGTCGCCAACGTCGAGATCAAGCACGTCGACCTCGACGAATCGATGATACGCGCCATCGCCCGGCAGGCGGAAGCGGAGCGCGAGCGGCGCGCGAAAGTGATCCATGCGGAGGGCGAGCTGCAGGCATCGGAAAAGCTGCAGCAGGCCGCCTTCGTGCTGGCGCAGCAGCCCGGGGCCATGCAGCTGCGCTACATGCAGACGCTCGGTGCGATTGCCGGGGACAAGTCCTCGACGATCGTCTTCCCCATGCCGATCGATATACTGAACAACCTGACGGAAGCCGTGCGCAAGGAGCGTCCCTGATGGCCTAGCCTTCCTGATGCGCCGGGAAGTTGCGCGACAAGGCTTCCAGTCCGTCGCGGTAGATCCCGCCGAACAGGCGCGCGGCCTCGTCGTCGCTGACGCCGAGCGGCGTGAACTGCCCTGACCATTCGACCCGCGCGCCCCCTTCCGCATCGCGCACCCGCAAGGTCGACCGGTAGCCCGTGACCGGGAACGGCGCCTGCAGGATCGCGTAGCTGTAGCTGCGCCCCGCATCGTCGAAGGCCAGCAGGCGCTCGACGATCGCTTCGCCGCTGGGGTTGGCGAGGGTGCGCACCCGCCCGCCCTCGGACAGCGCGCTCTCCGGAATGTAGGGCAGCCAGTCCGGCAGCGAATCGAAGCCGCCGATCAGTTGCCACACCTGCTCCGGCGTGGCGGGGATGTCGATACTCTCAAATGCGTTTGCCATGCTGTCTCTCCTTGAAGTGTGGCGTGGATCAGCGGTCGATCGGCAGCGGCGCCGCGGCGGCCACCAGCTTCTCTTCGCGCATCTCTTCCCAGAAGCGGGCGGGAATGACGGTATTCAGCGCCGCATGGTCTTCCGCGATGCGTTCGGGCCGGCTGGCGCCGGGGATCACCGATGCGACGGCGGGATTGGCCAGGGCGAACTGCAGCGCGGCGGCCTTGACGGGCACGTGATGGCGCCGGGCGATGGCCTTGATGCGCTCGACCTTCGCGACGATGTCCGGCGCGGCCTGCTGGTACTCGAAGTGCGCGCCCCCGGCCAGGATGCCCGAGCTGTACGGACCGCCCACGACGATGTCGACACCGCGCGCCGCGGCGGCGGGCATCAGGCGCTGCAGGGCGCGCTCGTGGTCGAGCAGCGTGTAGCGCCCCGCCAGCAGGAAGCCGTCCGGTTGCGCTTCGCTCAGGTCGAGCGTGATTTCCAGCGGCTCGACCTTGTTGACGCCCAGGCCCCAGGCCTTGATCACGCCTTCCTCGCGCAGCCGGGTCAGCACCCGGAAGGCCCCGGTGCGGGCCGATTCGAACCGGGCCAGCCATTCGTCGCCGTAGAAGTCCTGGGCGATGTCGTGGACCCAGACGATGTCCAGGTAGTCGGTGCCCAGGCGCTTCAGGCTGTCCTCGATCGAACGCAGGGTGGCGTCGGCCGAGTAGTCGTTGACGATCCGGTTGGGGCGGCCGAACTCGAACAGCCCGCCCTTCTCGCCCAGGTTGCGGGCGGCGGCGTCTTCCGTCTCGTCGAGGATCAGGCGGCCGACCTTGGTGCTGAGCACGTAGTCGTCGCGTTGATAGACCGACAAGGCCTGGCCCAGCCGGATTTCCGACAGGCCGGCGCCGTAGAAGGGCGCGGTATCGAAATAGCGGGTGCCCTGGGCCCAGGCGGCGTGGACGGTCGCCGCCGCTTCCTCCTCCGGGATGTTGCGGAACATATTGCCCAGCGGGGCGGTGCCAAAACCGAGCAGACCTGCGCGGGAAAGTTGCCGTTTGAGACTCATGAATCACTCCTGTCTTGAAGCGTGGTGGGAATGAGGCCAGTCTAGGTTGCCAGGATCAGTCTGTCCAAGACATAATATGAACCACTTGAGTCCCAGGAGGTCTAATATGCTGGACATACGCCAGCTTCACTATTTCGTCGCGGTCGCCGAGGAAGAGCACGTCGGCCGCGCCGCCGAGCGCCTGCATATCTCGCAGTCGCCGCTGAGCCGGCAGATCGCGCAACTCGAAGAGAAACTGGGCCTGGCGCTGTTCGAGCGCTCCCAGCAACGCATCCGCCTGACGGCGGATGGCCGCACCTTCCTGGCCGAGACGCGCGCCTTCCTGACCCACGCCAACCGGCTCGAGTCGCTGGCGCGCCGGATGGGCAGGGGCGACGAGGGCGGCCTGTGCATCGGCTACCTGGAAAACGCGGTGCATTCCGGAGTGCTGCCGGCCGCGCTGCGGGTGCTGCGGGCGGCGCGCCCCGCCGTCCATATCGCGCTGTACAACTACCATTCGGCCGAGCAGCTCGAAGGCCTGCGCCAGCGCAGCCTCGACATCGCCCTGGTCTGCGAGCCGCCCGCGGGCGACGATCCGGAGCTGGACTGCCTGCAGGTGCTGAGCGATCCGATGCTGCTGGCCGTGCCCGAGGGCCATGCGCTGGCCGGCGCCCGCCAGGTGGCCCCGGCCGACCTGGACGGACAGAAGTGGATCAGCATCGTCAACCGCGCCAATGCGCTCAAGCACGACGACTTCATCGCCGCCTGCGCCAAGGCCGGCTTCACGCCGGAGATCACGATGGAAGCGGCCGAGCCGCAGGCGGCGCTGGGACTGGTGGCGGCCGGCCTGGGCATGGCCATGATCCAGCAGAGCCTGCGCTACCAGGCGCCGCGCGGCGTGGTCCTGCACGAATTGCCCTGGTTCGGGTACCGCACCCCGCTGTGGATCGCCTGGCACAGGGTCAACCTGCGGCCGCTGGTGGAGAACTTCCGGCTCACCCTGCTGGAGACCAGCGGCGCACAGGAGCAGCCCGGGAAGGCGGCCTGAATCAGGCCGGGCGCCGCAGCGAGGGATCGCCGTTCAGGGCCATCGGCAGCGCCCTGGCCCAGCGGTTGGCGGACAGGGAAAAGCTCAGCGAGCGCACCTGGTGATACCACCCGGCCGGCACATACAGCAGGTCGCCGGGATGGACGATGCATTCGATCGGCGTCGCCTGCCGCGCCAGGGGGAATTTCTCGAAATCGGGGGCCTTGGGGTCGAACGGAGAGCCGAACAGGATCGGATTCGCCTCGCGGGTGTACAGGAATTCGTCCTGGTGAGGCGGCGCCAGGAAAATGCGCTTCGAGCCCCACACCTGCGCGAAGATATTGTCGTCGTAGTCGCAGTGCAGCGGCGTGACCGTTCCCGCGGGCCCCAGCCAGAAGCGCGGCGGCCCCGCCCTGTCGAGATACGCGGGCCAGTAGCAGAACCTGTTCAATGCCCGCAGTTCCAGGTTGCCCAGGTAGGGCGGCAGGCCTTGCGTGCCGGCGGCGACGAGCTCCAGGTACTCGATCATCGACATGTCCTGCATGGCCCGGTCCGGAGCGAATGCCGTGTTGATGTAGTCGCCTACCCGCGCGCGCACCGGCAGGTCGCTGAAGCGTTCGCGCAGCGTTTGCGGTGTCAGGGCGCACAGCGGCCAGCGCTCGACCACCCCGTCGACCAGGAAAGGAAGGCCTTGCGCGGCCTGCGCGCGGAAGGCCGCGGCATCCAGCGCGCCCATGCGCGGCACCGCGGAGATGGCCGGCAGCCCGCGGCTGACGCGCTTGATCGCCTCGCGCATGTCCTGGACCGACGTGACGCCGCGGACTTGCGCATCCTTGCGCTCGCGCGCCAGCTTCGCGGCGAGCGCGTCCTCGGGCGAGGCCGGCACCCGCAAACGCGGCGGCAGCCCGGGCGCGACGCGCTGCTGCGGCGCCTGCGCCGGGGCTTCCGGATTACTCTTTGTTGACATGAAGCTTCACCACCATTCTCGATACCCGGACAGAGCATAGCGTATGCGGTGGCGAACTTCCAGCTTCGTCAGCGCGGCACGCTCAGAACTCGGCCTTCACGCGCAGGCCCGCATACCGCTCCGAGTTTCGCGGCAACATCTGGGTCAGCACATGCGCGCCGCCATGCAGGTCGGCGGTATCGTTGACGAAGGTGGCGTAGCTCTTGTCCAGCAGGTTATTGACGAACAAGGTGAGCTTGAAGGCATGCGATGGGCTGCTCAAGCCGATGCTGCCGTTCAGCACCCCATAGCCCTTCTGCACCTGGAGCGGATTGCCCTTCAGGTCGAAGTTGACCTCGGACTGGTACTGGTAATTCAGGTTGGCGACGCCGCTGTAGCCGGTCTCGAACAGCGGGAAGTTGCAGGTCGCGCCGAGGGTGGCCTTGTACCTGGGCGCGTTCGACAGGCGCTTGCCGCTCAGGTCCTGCACGAAGCCGTTGCCGAGCGGGATACAGCCTTGCGCCAGCGTTTGTCCCAGGTAGCAGCCCGCGCCGCGGTAGGACCTGATCCTGGCGTCGACATAGGCCAGCGAGCTTTCCAGCAGCAGCGGCTTGACCGGCCTGGCGGCGATTTCCAGCTCCACGCCCCTGGTGCGCAATGCGCCCACGTTATTGACGGCGTTCTGCAGCAGCTGGGTGGCCGGATCGATGACCGAGGACTGCGCCTGGAAATCCTCGTAGTCGGTCAGGAAGGCGGTGGCGTTGAGCTGCACGCGGTTTTGCAGGAAGCGGCTCTTGATCCCGAGTTCATAGGCCTTCGAGGTTTCCGGCGCCACCGGGCGGTCGATCCGGGACTGGTCGAAGCCGGTCGAGACATCGTAGCCGGCGCCCTTGTAGCCGGTGGCGAACGAGGCATACGCCATGACGGCTTTCCCCAGGTCGTGCTGCAGCGCCACCTTGCCGGTGACGACATCGTCGCTGCTCTCGCCGCTGAAGCGGGCCGCCGCACCCGGAACCAGGTTGGCGAAGTCGACATCGATGGTTTCGCGGTTGTAGCGCAAGCCGGCGCTGACGCGGGTGGCGTCGGTGAACCGGTAATCGCCCTGGGTAAAGGCAGCCACGGTACGGTTGCCGGTATCGGCGTCCCAGCGCGCGGCCAGCGGGAAGCCGGTGCGGCCGCGGGTGAAGCCGCGCTCGTTGTCGGAGTCCGAGTAGTAGAGACCGGCCAGGTAGTTGAAGCGGCCGTCGCCGCTCGAGGCCAGCCGCAGTTCCTGGGTCAGCATCGTGGAGTGGTAGGGACCGCCCATCGCAATGCCGCCCGCGACCGCGCCGCCCGAGAACACCGCCAGCAAGGGGATCTGGGTGCCGTCGAAATCGGCCAGGAACGCGTAGTTCCAGTCCTGGTAGGTGGTGACCGAGGTCAGTGTGTGGCCGTCCAGCCGGTAGTTCAGGCTGGCGCTGGCGCTGGAATTCCTGTTGTCGGTGAAGCCGGGGCTGTCCATCCGCACGCTGCGGTTCTCGGGACCCGGCACGATACCGGCGAGCGCCGGCGCCAGCGGCTGGCCGAACAGGCGGGCCCCGGCGGGCGCCGACAGCAGGCTCAGGACCGGGCCCTCGACGCGCCGGGTGCCATGGTCGGCAATGATCCTGCCGCGCAGGCGGCCGTTCGGCTTGAAGTCGAGGCGTGCGCGGATGCCCTTCGCGCTTTCGCCATTGAGGTCGGCGCCGGTCGTCAGGTTCGCGATCTCGCCGTCCCGTTCGACCTTGTACGCGTTAAGGCGGAAGCCCAGCGCGTCGCCGATCGGTCCCGAGATCGAGGCTTCCAGCTTGCGTTCATGGTCGGTGGTGGCGGTCGCCTGCACATGGCCCGACAGGCTGTCGCTCGATTCCCTGGTGACGATGTTGATGACGCCGGCGGACGAGTTCTTGCCGAACAGGGTGCCCTGCGGGCCACGCAGCACCTCGATGCGCTCGACGTCGCTCAGGTTCGAGAATGCCTGCATCTGCTGCACCACCGGGACGTCGTCGACGATCACCGAGACCGCCGATTCGATGCCGATGCTGAAGGCGAAGGTGCCGATGCCGCGCAGGGAAATCGTGTTGTTGCCCGGGTTCTGGTTGAGCGTCATCGAGGGCGCGACGCGCGTCAGGTCGCTGAACTCGACGATCTGCTGGTTCTCGATGGCCCGCGCGTCCACCATGTTGACGGCGACCGGCACCTTCTGCATCGGTTCGGCGCGCTTCTGGGCCGTCACCACCACGGTCTGCAAGCCCTCTTCCGGCCTGGCCGACGCCGCGGGATCCTGTTGCGCCGATGCCGGCGCGGCGAACGCGCCCATGGCCAGCATGGCGGCGGCAAGTGCGATCGCATTCGGACGCGGTCGGCGGGCGTGGGTGGCAATGGTTTTCATCTCGTCTCCTGGTAGTCGTTCTTATGGGCTGGCCGGCGACCCTGCGCCGGCCGGGGTGAAATCAGTCCTGGCGGCGCACCACGCGGATGTTCGAGGTGTCCGGGGCCGCCGGTTCGGTCGTGACGTGGACGCCGGAGCTGCCCAGGTCATCGAGGGCGATATGCGCGCGCGCCGGCGTGCCGACCAGCGAGACGGCGCGGTACAGGGCACCGGACATGTTGAAGTCGCCCGACAGCGGAGCGATGGCGGTCGGATCAAAGGCGCTCACGGCGGCGCGATCGTCCGCCTTCACCACCAGCACATTGGGGCCCTTGAGGAGGCGTCCGCTGACGTCGAAGCGGAAGGCGCCGAAGGCGCCGCGGTGGCGTCCCGGCTTCTGCCCGTTGAGCCAGGCATCGGCGGCGATGCTGGCGCCGTCGAACCGGAGCCAGGAATTCGCCGCGCCGGGCGCATGCGCGAACTGCAGCCGGTACCAGCCGAGTCCGCGCTTGTAATCCTTGCTCGCGGGCGTGGCTTGCGCGATGCCGGCCGCGTCGCGCGCATTCCAGGCATGCGGCAATTCGACCCGCGTCCAGCCGGCGCCGTTCGACGCCAGGGCGGCGTCGGACAGGCCGTCGTCCTGGACGAACTGCCAGCCGCCGGTCATGGGGGTTACGGTACGCGGCGTCCAGGCCTCGGCGGCGAGCGCGAGCGGGACGGCGCCAAGCGCCAGCGGCCATGCCGCAAGCAATCGACCCACCTGCCGCGGCGCCACCCAGCGCCGCTGAACCCGCCAAAACACCTTCATCGCTGCCCCTGTCGGAAACTATCCTGGGGTCAACTTTAGGGTGGCTGGCGCATCCGAGGTAGGGCGCGCTGCCGATAGCAGCTTTGTCGAAAATAGATAGCTCGGAGCCAGCCTATCCCACCTGTTACGAGCGCGGAGGCAGGCAGCCTGGCACGCGCACTCCGGTCAGCTTTCCTGCGGACTGCGCCTCGCCGCCGAGATCGCGTTCGAGATCGCACGGCGTGTAGGGCCGCAGGACAGGAGGCGGCGTAAAGTCGATGAAGCGCGACGGTCCTCCCTGCACGGCGCTCGCCGCCCGGTTCATCGCCGCTGCACTCGTGTCCGGCCACGATCCGCTGGCCAGCCTGTGCATCAGCGCCGAGACAGCGGCAACGCTTTCGGCCGGCGTGAAATTGCAATGCCCTGCGCTTGCCGTATATACCTGGCGCAGCAAGTCCTGTTTGCCGGCCGTCGCGACTGCGGCCGCGTAGGACTGCTGGGCGGCCACGACGGAAATCGCATCGCCGGTGCCGCTGAGTGTCAGCACCGGCGCCTGGAGCCGGCCATCGAATACGCCGGAGGCGACGTAGGCCAGCGCCGAGCGGTCGGCGGCGATCCGCGGCGCGCGCGCGAGCGCGGCCAGGTCGGCCTCCAGGTCGAGTCCGGCGGCCTGGTACAGCGCCCTCACCATGCCGTCGCCGTCGGCCTGGCGCAGCAGGCGGGCATAATCGACGCCGATATTGCCGGTGATGTTCCCGCCGCTCAGGGCCTCGATCTGCGAGCGGCTGCTGAGCCCCTGGTCGACCACGTTGCGCGCCCCCGCCAGGCTGTGGAACAGGCCTTGCTGGCGGGCCTGGAGGTCGCCCGGCGCCGGCGCCGGGATGGCGCTGTCGGACCATTCCGGCAGCTGGCCGATGCGCGCCGCCAGCGCGATCCGTGCGCGCCCTTGCGGCGTCTGCTGCGCCTTGTCGAGCACCGCGTGCCAGGCCGGCATGGCGGTGGTTTTGAAATCCTTCGGCAGTCCGGTGATCGGCAGCTTCCCGTCCGGCGCCAGCAGGGTGCGGGCGACGAACAGCGCGTCGAACTTCGCCTGCCACTGACCCACCGTTCCGGACAGGCCTCCGCACTGGATCACCGCCCCGTTCCAGCGCTCCGGATAGGCCTGGATGCCGACCGCGGCCGCATGGCCGCCCTGCGAGCTGCCGAACTGGATGGCGTACTTCGGCTTGCCGTATTTTGCCGTGAACAGGTCCAGGGTCCGCACCGCGTTCGCCGCGGCGAGGTGGATCGCCCAGCCCGTGACGGCGCGCGTCGTGCCGGCCATCGCGTAGCCCTGCTCGAGCAGCTTGCGGCTGGTGCGGCTGGCATCGGTCTCGGCCATGGGGTCGCGCGCGGCGTAATCGAGGCCGATCAGGACCGTGCCGTTCCAGTTGTCGGGGACGTCGATGCGGTATGCCGTCCCATCCGGCAGCACGCCGCTCGTCGTGTCGGGTGCGGCGCCAGCCGGACCGGCAAGGCAGCATGCGATCGCCACGCCGGCACAGGCGATGCGTGACGAAAGGACGCGCGCAGTGGCGCGGACCGGCGAATTCCCAATACCCTTCATTCCCATTCCCCCTGTCAGAACTACGGCAGCCAATGCCTTTGATTATGATTGAGAACTGTTTTAAAACATAATCAGAATGCACAAGCGGGGATCAAAAGTCAACCCATGTCCGGCAAGGGAGAGACTCGAAGCGCGGCAGCAACTCGACTATACTGGCCCGATCTTCTCGGCTTCGAACACTGGAAAGGATAACCATGCTTGATCTCATCAGGTTCACTGCTCCTTCATGCGCGGGAGACGCGGCATGAGCGGAACGCTGGACGCCCGGGCCACCGGCGGCCGCATCGTCTGTTTCGGCGAACTGCTGCTGCGCCTGTCGGCCCCCGAAGGCCGCATGCTGCAGCAATCCCCGGCATTGAACCTGTGCACGGGCGGAGCGGAGGCGAATGTCGCGGTGTCGCTGGCATGCCTGGGACATCGCAGCGCGATGGTCAGCGTCCTTCCCGACAATGCACTCGGCCAGGTCGCCGTCGACGCGCTGCGCACGCACGGCGTCGATGTGTCGGGCGTGCAGCGTCGGGATGGCCGCATGGGCCTGTATTTCCTGACCCCGGGCGCGGTAGTGCGTCCATCCGACATCGTGTACGACCGTGCCGGTTCCGCCTTCGCGGACGCCGACCCGGCATGCTACGACTGGGAAGCGCTACTGGATGGCGCCAGCTGGCTGCACGTCTCCGGCATCTCGCCGGCAGTCGGCGAGCGGCCCGGCCAGGCGGTGCTGGACGCCATGCGGACCGCGCGCGCGCTCGGCGTACGGGTCTCGTTCGATGGCAACTACCGCGCCTCGCTCTGGCAGGCGCGTGGAACCGACGGCGCCGCTACGCTGCGCGAAGTGCTGGGCCATGCCGACCTCGCCTTCGCCAGCGAGCGCGACTTCGCGCTCGTGCTGGGCCAGCCGGAGCTCGCACAGGACGGGCGCGAAGACGACGCGGTGGCGGCGGCCTTCGCGGCGTTTCCCCGGCTGGGCTACCTTGCGGCCACCCGGCGCCGGCAGCACGGCGTACAGCGACACGATCTCGACGCCTTCCTGCATACACGGGAAGGCAGCTACTCGGCCGGCACCTACAGCCTGCACCAGATCGTCGACCGGATCGGCACCGGAGACGCATTCGCTGCGGGCATCCTCGATGGCTTGCTGCGGTCCCTGGACCTGGACAAGGTCGTCGAATTCGGACTCGCCGCCGCGGCGATGAAGCACTCGCTGTCCGGAGACTTCAATCCCGCGTCGCGGTCGCAGATCGCAGCCCTGGTCGACGGAATGCTGGATGTGCGGCGCTGACGGCAGCCATTGTTCGCCCGCGGATCAGCCCAGTTCCTTGACCAGTTGCGGCACGACCTCGAACAGGTCGCCCACCAGGCCGTAGTCCGCCACCGAGAAGATCGGCGCTTCCGGATCCTTGTTGATGGCGACGATGGTCTTCGAATCCTTCATGCCGGCCAAATGCTGGATCGCGCCCGAGATGCCGACCGCGATGTACAGGGTCGGGGCGACGATCTTGCCGGTCTGGCCCACCTGCCAGTCGTTCGGCACGAAGCCCGCGTCGACCGCTGCGCGCGAGGCGCCCATGGC
>NZ_KB908126.1 GCF_000382345.1 Massilia niastensis DSM 21313 | reverse complement strand
GTAACGACATCTACCTGTTCGGCCTGGGCTCGGGCAAGGACACCATCGCTTCCTACGACGGCGCCGCCGGCAAGCTCGACCTGGTCCAGCTCGGCACCGGCGTGACGGCGGCGAACCTGAGCGCGACGCGCGACGGTTCCAACCTGGTGCTGAGCATCACCGGGACGTCCGATGAACTGCGGATCAACAGCTACTTCAGTGGCGACGCGGCCAGTGGCTACCAGGTCGAGCAGATCAAGTTTGCCGATGGCGTCATCTGGGATGTGGCAACGGTGAAAACGAAGGTGCTGGCCGCGACCGCGGAGGACGACATTCGTTATGGCTACGCCTCGGCAGACAGCCTGGGCGGTTCAAGCGGTGACGATACCTTGTACGGCAGGGAAGGAAACGACACCCTCGATGGCGGAAGCGGTACGGACCGGCTGTACGGCGAAGACGGCAACGATATCCTCAAGGGCGGCACCCAGGGGGACTATCTGGAAGGCGGCAACGGCAACGACACCTACGTCATCGACAACATTGGCGATACGGTGAACGAATATGCCAATGGAGGCACTGACACGGTCCAAAGCAGTGTGACGTATATCTTGGGCGCGAATGTGGAGAAGCTGGTCCTCACCGGAACTGCCGCGCTCAACGGCACCGGCAATGCCCTTTCCAATACCATCCAGGGCAATAGCGCCAATAACATCATCACTGGCGGCGCCGGTATCGATACCTTGACCGGAGGGGGCGGCAGTGACATTTTCGACTTCAATGCCTTGTCGGAGATGGGGCTGACCACCGGCACCGCGGATGTGATTACCGACTTCGTCAGCGGGACGGACAAGATCGATCTCTCCACGATCGATGCCAACACCTTGACTACGACGAACAATGCCTTCACTGGTTTTATCGGTAGCACTGAGGCCTTTACCCAGGCAGGGCAATTGAAATTCGCCGGCGGTATCCTGTATGGAAATACTGACACGGATAGCACCGCGGAGTTCGCTATCCGGCTTGTAGGCGTCAGTACTTTGGCGGCGGGAGACGTGCTGTTGTAGAAATTGGTCTTGACGGGCTGGCGCCGACTAGGTCGGGATGCGGGTGAACAGCCCGGGATAGCGCAGCACCAGCCCTTCGGCGTCGGTCTCGATCTCCGCGGTAAACGCGTCGGCCGGGCTGTCGAAGCGGTAGCGGCCGGGCGCCAGGCAGGTGTAGGCCTGGTGCGCCGGCCGGAGCGCAAGGGACGGGAGCTCGATGAAGGCGACCTGGATGTCCTGCCGCTGCCGCAGCCGGTCGCCCAGCCGGCGTAGCGGCAAGGTATTGGTGAAGGGCGTGCAGGACAGGTCGACATCGATGCAGCCGTCCAGCGCGGGGATGGATTCGCCGTCGGCGCCGCTCCAGCGTCCTTCGCCATCGGCGCCCAGCAGCAGGCTGGCGCCGCCCGCGACCTGCACCTCGACCTCGCGCACCCGCCAGTGCGCATCGCAGCGCACGACATAAGCGACACCGAACAGCTCGCCCGGGAACAGGTTGCCGGATGCGGGACCGATCACCACACCCTCGGCAATGACCAGCTCATCCGTGTAGGAAAGCGCGAGGTGCTCGCATCCTCCGCCCTGCTGCGTTGCCCAGCGATAGCTTCGTTGCATGCCGCCCTCCGTCATGGAACGCCGGAGCACAGTATGCCCGCGTTTGCGGTGCACGGCACCGCCGTATGGAAGCGTGCGGCCCGCGCCATGCAATCTTGAAGAGCTCATCCGGCAGCCGCGTGTTGTAAACACCACAGCCCGCACAAGCGTTGTCGCAGCGCACAAATGTTAGCGCTACCGTTAGCGCTATCAATTTGCTCATCCTTGCCCAGTGAAAGCCTCCCGGGCATCTATGCATCCCGGGAAAACGAACCCGGCCAGGCTCTTGCCAATGTTGCATTGCAATATAAATCACGGCTTTACAAATTTTCTAGCTTGCCCAAGACTTGGAAAAAAGAATGATAGCGCTAACGGTGATCTACAAGGAGACATATGGCAGCAGCAAGCGATGTACCCCATGCCCGGCGACGCTGGGTGATCATGGGCGTCAGCGGATGCGGAAAGAGCACGATCGGCACCGCGCTGGCACACACCTTCTCCGTTCCCTTCCTCGAGGGGGACGCATTCCATCCTGAAAGCAACGTGGCCAAGATGTCGGCCGGCATACCGCTGGACGACGAGGACCGCGCCGGCTGGCTGCAGGCGCTCGCCAGCGAGATCCGCCAGGCCCGTGCGGAGGAGCGCGGCCTGGTCCTGTCGTGCTCGGCACTCAAGCGGCGCTACCGCGACCTGCTGCGCGAAGCCGATCCCACGCTGCAGTTCGTGCACCTGGCCGGACCGCGCGAACTGATCGCCCAGCGCATGCAGCAGCGTGTCGGCCATTACATGCCGCCCTCCCTGCTGGACAGCCAGCTGCGCATCCTGGAACCGCTGGGGGCCGACGAGGCCGGCCTCGACCTGGATATCGCACTGGCGCCAGCCACGCTGATCGCAAGCATCACCGGCAAGGCCTAGCCGCCGGGCCCAAGGCAACACGACTCACGCGTCATGGCGTAGCCGCCCACCAGCGAGGCCGGCGCGCCGCCCCTAACAACCAAGGAGACAACAATGCGTACCCCAGTTCAGAGGACTTTGATCAACCTGGCCGTCGCCAGCGCCTGCGTCCTGATCGGCGCCGCCGCCCATGCGCAGCAGGCCCAGCTTGACGCCACGAGCGCCGCCGCGCCGGCCGACACCCAGGGCGTCGAAGCGCCCGTGGCAGCGGCGGCCGATGCCGCGCCAGCGCCCGCCGCGGTGGGCGAAGCGTCGGTGGTGCGGGTGTCGGGCTCGCGCATCGTGGCGCGCGGCTTCTCGCAGCCGACACCGACCACCAGCCTGAGCAGCGCCGACCTCGAGAAGGCCGCCAAGCCCAACCTGTTCAACACCCTGGCCGAACTGCCGGCCCTGCAGGGCAGCACCGGCCGCACCACCAGCACCAACAGCACCAGCAGCGGCATCCAGGGCCTGAGCTCCCTGAGCCTGCGCGGCCTCGGCACGATCCGGACCCTGACCCTGCTGGACGGCCAGCGCGTGGTCGGTGCCAACGTCACCGGCGTGACCGACGTCAGCCAGTTCCCGCAACTGCTGGTCAAGCGCGTCGACGTGGTGACCGGCGGCGCCTCGGCCTCGTACGGCTCGGATGCGGTGGGCGGCGTGGTCAACTTCGTCACGGACAAGAAGTTCAAGGGCTTCAAGGCCCACGTCCAGGGCGGCCAGACCAAGTACGACGACGACAAGGGCGCCACCGTGCAGGCGGCCTGGGGCCGCGCC
The DNA here is from genome assembly GCF_000382345.1 of Massilia niastensis DSM 21313. GTDB lineage: Bacteria > Pseudomonadota > Gammaproteobacteria > Burkholderiales > Burkholderiaceae_D > Telluria > Telluria niastensis. The sequence goes on along the minus strand of NZ_KB908126.1, from coordinate 37,866 downwards.
TTCCTGGACGACCGCTTCCATGTGACCATGAGCGGCGAATTCACCAAGGAGAACGGCATCGATTCGCCGGGCTTCGGCGAAGTCGGCCCGAACGGCCGCACCTGGTACAAGAACCCGGCCTACTCGGTGCGCCCGCTGGGCCAGACCACCGACGGCAAGCCGCAGTACCAGGTCATCGAACACGCGCAGCAGTACCAGTATTCCAAGTACGGCCTGATCACCAACGGTCCGCTGCAGGGCATCGCCTTCGGCGACGGCGGCGTGCCCTACCAGTTCCAGTACGGCTCGGGCGGCAAGCCGACCGGCACCGGCGCGGTCACCAACTGCATCAACCCGTTCTGCATCGGCGGTGACCTGAGCGGCAGCGTGGGCGCGGGCACCAACCTGGCAATGAACTTCAAGCGCCAGGTGGCCTACACCCGCATGTCCTTCGACATCGACCCGGACAACGAAATCTACTTCACCGCCAACTTCGGCCAGGTGGGATCGCACTTCTCGCCGAATCCGGGCGCGGCCAAGAACGCCAACCTGACCATCCAGTGCAGCAACCCCTTCCTGCCGGCGTCGATCGTGGCGGCCTGCGCGGCCAACAACATCACCAGCTTCCAGTACGGCACCGCCAACGCGATCTTCCCGGCGAACATCAACGTGCATCCGACCCGCACCCAGCGCCGCTTCGTGCTCGGCGCGGACGGCCGGTTCAAGGCCTTCGGCAAGGAATGGGCGTACGACGCCTACGTGACGCATGGCGAGAACAAGACCAACATCGACGTCCACGACATCACGCTCAACGCGCGCTACAACGCCGCGATCGACGCCGTGCGCACGCCGGACGGCCGTATCGTCTGCCGCAACCCGGTGGCGGCCGCCAGCGGCTGCGTCCCCTTGAACATCATCGGCAACAACCCGGTCGATCCGAGGGCCTGGGCCTACATCGCCCCGGAACAGGGTCCGCGCCAGCGCACCACGCAAAGCCAGGACGTGGGCAGCTTCAACATCAACGGCGAGATCTTCGAAGGCTGGGCCGGCCCGGTCTCGCTGGCGACCGGCGCCGAGTACCGCCGCGAGAAGTACCGCGTGCGCGGCGACGCCTACGGCAACGGCGTCACGCCCACTTCCCAGAACAACGCCTACTACCCGGCCGATCCGCTCCTGAACACCACCGTGGGCAACAACTGGTACGCGGGTAACTACCACAACGGCGAGGGCTCGTATAACGTGCGCGAAGCCTACGTCGAGCTGAACATCCCGGTGCTGAAGTCGGACACCTGGGGCGAGGCCAATCTGAACCTGGCCGACCGCGAGACCAAGTACAGCACCGCCGGCAGCGTGGGCAGCTGGAAGCTGGGCGCCACCTGGCAGACCCCGGTCGACGGCCTGCGCCTGCGCGGCGTGACCTCGAAGGACGTGCGCGCGCCCAACCTGAGCGAGCTGTTCGCCGCGCCGGTGGTGGTCAACAACGTGGTCCAGTACCAGGGCAACACCATCAGCGTCCAGGAACGCACCGTCGGCAACACCGCCCTGCGTCCCGAGATCGCGCGCAACAACTCCTTCGGCATCGTGCTGAGCCAGCCAAGCTGGGCGCCGGGCTTCAGCATCTCGGCGGACTATTTCGACATCAAGGTCAAGGGCGTGATCTCGGCGCTGACGATCCAGCAGGAAGTCGACCTGTGCGTGGCCGGCAACCAGGAAATCTGCTCGGCCATGGTGCTGAACAGCCCGGGCAACAACTACGTGACGGTCCAGAACTTCAACCTCGCGTCGCTGCACACCAAGGGCTTCGACATCGAGACCGCCTACCGCACCGACCTGGGCAAACTGAACCTGCCGGGCCGCTTCACCTTCCGCGCACTGGGCACCCGCAACCTGCACTTCATCACCGACTCGGGCGTGGTCGGCACCATCCCGGTCGATTCCGCAGGCTCGAACATGGGCAATACGCCGAAGTGGAAAGTGCTGGCGCAGCAGACCTGGGACTACGACAAGTGGAGCCTGTCGCTGACCGAGCGCTGGATCAGCGACGGCACCTACCGCAACGACTTCATCGAGTGCCAGACCAACTGCCCGGTATCGACCCTGATCCACCCGACCATCCTGAACAACAAGATGAAGGGCGCGGCCTACCTCGACATCGGCGGCAGCTACAACTTCTCGAAGCAGATGCAGTTCTACTTCAAGGTCGACAACGTCACCGACCGCGATCCGGAAGCGGCGCCGCAGACCAACGCCAGCTACGGCATCAACCCGGCCCTGTACGACGTGGTCGGACGCACCTACCGGGTCGGCCTGCGTTACGGCTTCTGACGGGAGCCAGCCGTGTGGAATGTGCTTTCCGTACTGCTGGCAGTCGGCCTGCTGACCATCATGATCGCCTGGGGCAAGGTACAGCCGCTCCTGGCCTTCGTGGTGGCGGCGCTGGTCGCCGCCCTGCTGCTGGGCGTCCCGGTCGCGAGGATCCCGGGCGCGATCGAGAAGGGCATCGGCGACCTGCTCGGCTCCCTGGTGGTGATCATTTGCCTGGGCGCCGTGTTCGGCAAGCTGATCGCCGACAGCGGCGCCGCGCGCCGCATCGCCACCTGCCTGATCGACTCGCTCGGACCGGCGCGCATCCCGGTGGCGCTGACCATCACCGGCTTCGTGGTCGGCATACCGCTGTACTACAACGTCGGCTTCGTGCTGCTGGTGCCGCTGATCTTCTCGCTGGTCGCCGGATCGGGCCGGCCGGCGGTGGCGCTGGCGATCCCGCTGCTGGCCGGCCTGTCGATCGCGCACGGCTTCCTGCCGCCGCATCCCTCGCCGGTCGCGCTGGTGGCGTCCATCCACGCCGACATGGGAACCACGCTGCTGTACGGGATCGTGGTCGCGATCCCGACCCTGATCCTGGCCGGTCCCGTGTTCGCCATGTCGCTGCGCCGCATCCGCGGCGAACCCTCGGCCATCTTCCGCAACGGAAGCCAGGTGCCGGACGCGGAACTGCCCGGCGCCTTCAACAGCTTCGCCACCGCGCTGCTGCCGGTGGTCCTGCTGGGCGCGACCACGGTGCTCACCATGGCGCGCCCGGACCTCAACGGCGTGCTGGCCGTCCTGTCCAACCCGCTCGTGGTGATGCTGATCTCCTATGTGGTGGCGATCTTCACCCTCGGCCTGGCGCGCGGCAAGAAGTTCTCGAGCGTGATGCAGGGACCGGCGGAAGCCATGCGCGAGATCGCGCCCATCCTCCTGATCATCGCCGGCGCCGGCGCGCTCAAGCAGGTGCTGGTGGAGTCGGGCGTCAGCGCGGAACTGGGCGCCCTGCTCGGCAGCCTGCCGGTGCCGCCGCTGGTGCTGGGCTGGTCGGTGGCGACCCTGATCCGCATCTGCCTCGGGTCGGCCACGGTGGCCGGCGTGACGGCCGGCGGTATCGTCGCGCCGCTGGTGCAGAGCTCGGGCGTCGATCCGAACCTGATGGTGCTGGCGATCGGCGCGGGGAGCCTGATGTGCAGCCACGTGAACGATTCCGGTTTCTGGATGTTCAAGGAATATTTCGGTTTGTCTTTGAAGGACACATTCCGTTCCTGGACCTTGATGGAGACCCTGGTCGGGGTGTTCGGTCTGTTGTTCGTGATGCTTTTGTCGCTGCTTTTACCGCTGTCTTTCAGTTGAGGAACCAACAATGAAAATGACTCTTCCTGTCCGCCACGCGCTGGCGCTGGCCGTCGCGCTGGCCGCTTCCACGGCCAACGCCGCCTCGGTCTCCGCCTACCAGACCATGCCCGAGGACCCGAAGGCGGTCGTGGTGCGCGCCAAGGGCGACGGCAAGGCCGACGACAGCGCGGCCATCCAGGACGCCATCAACCAGGCCGCCAACAAGGGCCAGGGCGGCGTGGTGTTCCTGCCCTCCGGCCGCTACCGCATCACCCGTTCGATCCTGATCCCGCTCGCGGTGCGCGTGTACGGCGTGGGCGCGACCCGCCCGGTGTTCGTGCTGGCGCCGAACACGCCCGGCTTCCAGAAGGGTGTGGCCAACATGGTGGTCTTCACCGGCGGCGACCAGTACAGCGTGGGCAAGGTGCCGATGCCGGTGCCGAGCGCGGTGCCGTTCAGCGAGGACGTGCGCAACGCGAACTCCTCGACCTTCTATTCGGCCCTGTCGAACGTCGACTTCGAGATCAAGGACGGCAACCCGGCCGCCGCCGCGGTGCGCATGCACACGGCCCAGCACTCGAACCTGAGCCACATCGACTTCCATCTCGGCTCCGGGCTGGCGGGCGTCTACCAGGTCGGCAACGTGGCCTACAACCTGCGCTTCTACGGCGGCCGCTACGGCATCCTGAGCGAGAAGACCTCGCCCGCCTGGCAGTTCACGCTGATGGATTCCACTTTCGAAGGCCAGCGCGACGCCGCGATCCGCGAGCACGAAGCCAGCCTCACGATGATCAATACCGAGATCCGCAACACGCCGGTCGGCGTCGAGATCAACCGCGGCTATGGCGACTGGCTGTGGGGCAAGGATGTCCGCTTCGAGAACGTCAGCAAGGCGGCGCTCATCATCAGCAACGAGGACAACGTCTATACCCAGGTCGGCTTCGAGAAGGCGATCGCGCGCAACGTGCCGACCTTCGTGCGCTTCCGCGACAGCGGCAAGACCCTGGCGGGCAAGGGCCGCAGCTACCAGGTCAAGGAATTCAATTACGGCCTGAAGATCGAGCAGATGGGCGAACCGGGCCAGTTCGCCACCAACTACAAGACCGCGGCCCTGCCCGCCACGACCACGGCCGCGCGCGCCCTGCGCCCGCTGCCGCCGACCAGGGAATGGGCCAACGTGCATGCGTTTGGCGCCAGGGGCGACGGCCAGACCGACGACACGGCGGCCATCCAGAAGGCCATCGACAGCAGCCGCGTGGTCTACCTGCCGCTCGGCTTCTATGTGGTCAACGACACCATCCGCATGAAGCCGGACACGGTGATCGTGGCCCTGCATCCGGGCCTGACCCAGCTCCTGATCCCGAACGGCTCGCCGAAGTTCCAGGGCGTCGACGGTCCGAAGGCGCTGCTGGAAAGCGCGCGCGGCGGCGAGGGCATCGTGTCGGGCATCGGCCTGGCGACCGGCGAAGTGAACAACCGCGCGGTGGCGCTGCTGTGGCGCGCGGGCGAGCATTCGCTGGTGGACGACGTGCGCATCCAGGGCGGCCACGGCACCCGCCTGTACGACGGCAGCCGCGCCGATCCCTACAAGAAGGACGCGAAATTCGACACCACCGCGCACTGGGACCGCCAGTACCCGAGCGTGTGGGTGACCGACGGCGGCGGCGGCACCTTCTCCGGCATCTGGTCGCCGAGCGGCTACGCGCAGGCGGGCTTCTACGTGACCAATACCAGGACCCCGGGCAAGGTATACGAACTCTCGGCCGAGCACCACATCCGCGCCGAGATCGTGCTGGACAATGTCGAGAACTGGGAATTCCTGGCGCCGCAGACCGAGGAGGAAATCCGCGACGGCGCCGACGCGGTCTCGCTCGAGATCCGCAACTCGAAGAACCTGCTGTTCGCGAACTACCACGCCTACCGCGTGACGCGTTCGACCAAGCCGATGCCGGCCGCGGTCCTGATCACCAATTCGAGCGACATCCGCTTCCGCAACGTGCACGTGAACGGCGAGAGCGGCTTCGCCACCTGCGACGAGAACGGCTGCGCCACCTACCTGCGGGCCAGCAAGTACGCCTACGAGAATTCGATCCGCGACCTCACCAACAAGCTCGACATCCGCGAACGCGAGTTCGCCGTGTTCGACTACACCGGCAAGCAGCGCAGCGCGCCGCCCGCCCTGGGCAAGGTCGACAAGCTGGAAGGCGGCTTCTACTCGATCGCCGGCGCGGCCGTCGATGCCAGGGGCAAGCTGTACTTCGTGGACCGCTACTGGAAGCGCATCTTCAGCTGGGCGAAGGACGAAGGCCTGGTGGTGGTGCGCGACGCGCCGCTCGACCCGGTCAACCTGGCGGTCGACAACAGCGGCAACGTGATGGTGAAGTCCTCGTACGGCCCGCAGGCGACCGTGTACGCGTTCAAGCCGGGCGCGCCCGATACCGAATTCACGATGATCAAGCCGACCCCGGTGGCGCCGCGCAACGGCGCGCGCGTGGCGGTGCCGGTCAACTTCTGGCAGAACGGCGAATTCAAGGACCAGCTCAACTTCGACACCTATGAGTTCACCACCCTGGCCGAGATGTTCGCGCGCGACGTCGCCCTGCCGAAGGCGAACGAATACGTGTCGCCGGACGGCAGCCTGGTGCTGCCGGCCTACCGCGTGCTGCGCCAGGGCGGGCCGGACCACCTGGGCTGGCGCTGGGCCGATTCGCTGCAGACGCACGGCTTCGTGAGCGCCCCGGTCGGCCAGCGCGTGGTGTTCACCAACGGTTCGGAGAACCGCACCTTCAGCGGCGTCGTCAACCAGGGCGGCGGCCTCACCGACCTGAAGCTGCTGGCCGACCGCGGCGGCGAGAGCGCGGCGCTGGGTCCGAACGGCGACGTGTACGTGGCGAACGGCCAGGTCTTCATCTATGGCCAGGACGGCAAGCAGAAAGGCCGCATCGACGTGCCGGAACGTCCGCTGCAGCTGCTCTTCGGCGGACAGGACAAGCGCACCCTGTTCATCCTGACCCACCACTCGCTGTACTCGACCCAGGTCGAGTGAACGGAGGCGCGCCATGAAGCCTGTATCCGGAATCCTGCATGCGGCGTGCTGCGCGGTGCTGGCCCTGGCTGGTGCGGCCGCCCTCGCCCAGCAGCCGCCGGCGCCGCCGAGCGTGCAACTCTGGCCCGGCGGCGCGCCGGGCTCGGAGAAGCGTCACGGCGAGCCGGAAAAGATCGAGAACAGCTACGTGAGCAATGTGCACGATCCGTCCCTGACCGTCATGAAAGCCGACCCGCGCCATGCCAACGGCGCGGCGGTGATCGTGGTCCCGGGTGGCGGGCACCGCATGCTCGTGTTCCAGAACGAAGGCGTGCTGGCGGCGAAGAACCTGAACCGGGTCGGCGTCACCGCCTTCGTGCTGAAGTACCGGCTGGCGCGCGACCAGGGCTCGGCCTATTCGATCGAGCACGACGCCGCCAGCGACCTGCGGCGCGCCGTGCGCTGGGTGCGCGCGCATGCGGCGGACTATGGCGTCGACCCGCAGCGCATCGGCGTGATGGGCTTCTCGGCCGGCGGCGAGCTGGTGTCGCTGGTGGCGGACAATCCGGAACCTGCGTCTTCCGGCAGGCGCGATGCGGTCGACCGCCTCAGCGCCAGGCCGGACTTCCAGGTACTGGTCTATCCCGGCCCGCTGGGCGTGCCGGCGCAGGACGTGAAGAACGCGCCGCCGGCCTTCCTCGTGGCCGGCTCGCGCGACACCTGCTGCATGCCGCCGACCGTCGCGCTGTACCAGCAGCTGGTCGCAGCCGGCGTGTCGGCCGAGCTGCACCTGTATGCCGATACCGACCACGCATTCAATGTGGGCCAGCGCGGCGAGCGTGTCTCGCTGCAGCACTGGCCGGACCGCCTGGGCGACTGGCTGGCCGATGGCGGCTGGCTGGTCCCGCGCGGCAATCGCGCGCCGGAAGGCGTGCCTGCACCATAAGGAGATTCTGATGAAACGTACTACCCTGGCGTTGGCCGCCCTGCTTGCCGCGTCCGCATCATCGACCAGCTGGGCCGACAGCCAGTTCAAGCTGTTGGTGCTGGCCATTCCGAACAAGTACCACTACGAATACATCCCGATCGCACGCGAGAGCCTGGAAAGGCTGGGCAAGCTGCATTCGTTCGACTTCACCTGGTCCAACAAGACCGACACCTTCGACGGCGACCTGCGGCAGTATGCGGCGGTGGTGTTCATGAATACGCCGGGCGAGGAGCTGAATCCGGCGCAGCGCAAGAAGTTCGAAGACTATATGCGCGCGGGCGGCAATGCGATCGTGGTGCACCGTGCGGCGATCACGCCGCCGAACAACTGGGTCTGGTACGAGAAGCTGGTAGGACGGACCGTGGGCGTGCATCCGATGGTGCAGACCGGCGTGGTGACCGTGGTCGACAAGGGTTTTCCGGCCACCTACGGCATTCCGGATCGCTGGATCTGGAGCGACGAGTTCTACGTGACCACCAATCCCTACAAGGTGAAGATCAACACGGTGCTGGGCGTGGACGAGTCGAGCTACGATCCGCGCAAGATCTGGCCGGGACAGGTGTCCGAGCCGATGGGCAAGGACCATCCGATCGCGTGGTATCACCAGGTCGAGCAGGGGCGCGTGTTCGTGACCACGCTGGGGCATAACGGCGAGATGTACCGCGATCCGCAGTACCTGACCCATCTGCTGGGAGGGATTTACTGGGCGGCGACGGGTAAAGGCCAGCTGCGCTAAGCAGAGGTAGGGACGTGCGCGACAACTGAAAGTATGGGCATTGAATTCTCAAATGCAATTTTGAGATCACAGAGCTGCTCTACTTACCGGCGAGCCTGAGTTGGCTCAAAAAACAAAAAGCCTGCCGCCAAAATGGCGTGCAGGCTTTTTATTGAAGAACTAGTTAAAGCTCTGTCCTAGAACGGAATGTCGTCATCCATATCCGAGAAGTTCGGCGCCGGTTTCGGCTGCGGACGGGCTGCCGGCGCCGGCGGAGCCTGGCGCGGCGCCGGACGCTGCTGCTGCTGCGGCGCCGACGAGTAGTCGTCGTCCATGCCGCCGCCGTAACCCTGGTCGTTGCCGCCCATGCCCTGGCGACCGCCCAGCATCTGCATGTTCTCGGCGATGATGTCGGTGGCGTAGCGCTCGATACCGTCCTTGTCGGTGTACTTGCGGGTCTGCAGGCGGCCTTCGACGTAGACCGACGAACCTTTCTTCAGGTACTGGCCCACGATCTCGGCCAGGCGGCCGAAGAAGGAAATACGGTGCCACTCGGTCAGCTCTTTCTGCTCGCCGGTGTTGCGGTCCTTCGACTTGTACGAGGTTGCCACCGCGATGTTCGCGATCGCGTCGCCGCTCGGCATGTAGCGGATTTCCGGGTCACGGCCGAGGTTGCCGACGATGATGACCTTGTTAACTGATGCCATGTTGTTACTCCTTCAAAGTATGTGGAGCCCTGACTCTGCACAAGACTAAGCGTCAGGGAACGGGGTGAATCAACTTGCTATTATGGGGCCTGTTGGGCTCCTTAAAAAGAGGATTTTGTAAGCCCGCTCAAACCATCCCACCCCTCCGGGTCAAGAGGCTTCCCGGCCATTCCCGCCCCCTCCCGTACCCCTCGCGCCACGGTTCTTCGACACCGCCTACAATTGAGCGGTTCATCCACGGTTCAGTGAACTTCAGTACATTTTCCAGCGCATTTATTTGCGGTTCCTGGACCCTTTGTCATTGAACAGCAGGGGAAACGGCCCACATAAAGCGGGCCCAGCAGTTGGCTGCCGACGCGGACTTGCCTGGACGGCATGTCAAAACATTCACGGCCAGCCCATCAATTGCTGGATGGATGTACAGCACTAAGAAAAACACGCTACACTTATGGGTTCTCCCCGATCGGCCCGCTCACCGCGACAGTCTCGTGCGCTGGCCCTACAAACTAATTGAAAGCCAGCAAAAACTTAATGGAAGAAATTCGTATTCGTGGTGCGCGCACGCACAACCTGAAGAATATCAACCTTGACCTGCCGCGCAACAAGCTGATCGTCATCACCGGCCTGTCGGGGTCCGGCAAGTCTTCCCTCGCCTTCGACACCCTGTATGCCGAAGGCCAGCGCCGCTACGTCGAGTCGCTCTCGGCCTATGCGCGCCAGTTCCTCCAGCTGATGGAAAAGCCCGACGTCGACCTGATCGAAGGCCTGTCGCCGGCCATCTCGATCGAACAGAAGGCCACCTCGCACAACCCGCGCTCGACCGTCGGCACCGTCACCGAGATCCACGACTACCTGCGCCTGCTGTACGCGCGCGTCGGCACGCCCTACTGCCCGGACCACCCGCAGGAGCCGCTGGCCGCGCAGACCGTGTCGCAGATGGTGGATACCGTGCTGGCCATGCCGGAAGGCACCAAGCTGATGATCCTGGCGCCCGTCGTGGCCAACCGCAAGGGCGAGCACGGCGACCTGTTCCAGGCCATGCAGGCCCAGGGCTTCGTGCGCTTCCGCATCGCCAGCGGCGTGAACGCGGCCAAGATCTACGAGATCGACGACCTGCCGAAGCTGAAGAAGACCGAGAAGCACACCATCGACGTCGTGATCGACCGCGTCAAGGTCAATCCGGAAATCAAGCAGCGCCTGGCCGAGAGCTTCGAGACCGCCCTGCGCCTGGCCGATGGCCGCGCCGTGGCCTACGAGATGGACACCGAAAAGGAAACGGTGTTCTCGAACAAGTTCGCCTGTAACGTCTGCGGCTATTCGCTGCAGGAACTCGAGCCGCGCCTGTTCTCGTTCAATAACCCGATGGGCGCCTGCACCGAGTGCGACGGCCTGGGTCATATCGAGTTCTTCGATCCGAAGCGGATCGTGGCCTTCCCGCACCTGTCGCTGGCGTCCGGCGCCGTGAAGGGCTGGGACCGCCGCAACCAGTTCTATTTCCAGATGCTGCAGAACCTGGCGGCCTTCTACGAGTTCGACCTCGACAAGCCGTTCGAGCAGCTGGCGAAGCCGGCGCAGGAAGCCGTGCTGTTTGGCTCTGGCAAGACCTCGATTCCGTTCAGCTATGTGAACGAGCGCGGCCGCACCGTGATCCGCGAGCACACCTTCGAAGGCGTGGTGAACAACCTGCAGCGCCGCTACCGCGAGACCGACTCGATGGCGGTCAAGGAAGAGCTGGCGAAGTTCATCAACGAGAAGAAGTGCCCGTCCTGCGATGGCGCGCGCCTGCGCACCGAGGCGCGCTACGTGAAGATCGGCCAGGGGGCGCAGCAGCGCGCCATCTACGAGGTGTCCGATAAACCCTTGCGCGAGACGCTCGAGTTCTTCGATACGCTGGAGCTGTCGGGCGCCAAGAAGGACATCGCCGAGCGCGTCATCAAGGAAATCGTGTCGCGCCTGAAGTTCCTGAACAACGTCGGCCTCGACTACCTGTCGCTCGACCGCAGCGCGGACACCCTGTCCGGCGGCGAGGCGCAGCGTATCCGCCTGGCGTCGCAGATCGGTTCCGGCCTGACCGGCGTGATGTATGTGCTGGACGAGCCGTCGATCGGCCTGCACCAGCGCGACAACGACCGCCTGATCGCGACCCTGAAGCACCTGCGCGACATCGGCAACAGCGTGCTGGTGGTGGAGCACGACGAGGATGCGATCCGCACCGCGGACTACATCGTCGACATGGGTCCCGGCGCCGGCGTGCATGGCGGTGAAGTGATCGCCTCCGGTTCGCTGAAGGAGATCATGAAGAACAAGCACTCGCTGACCGCGCAGTACCTGGACGGCCGCCGCAAGATCGAGGTGCCGAAGAAGCGCACCCAGGCCGACGCCGCGCGCCAGCTGGTGATCACCGGCGCGACCGGCAACAACCTCAAGAACGTCAGCCTGACCTTGCCGGTGGGCCTGCTCACCTGCGTGACCGGCGTGTCCGGTTCGGGCAAGTCGACCCTGATCAACGACACGCTGTACCCGGCGCTGTCGCGCCACCTGTACGGTTCCCAGACCGAACCGGCGGCGCACGACGCGATCCACGGGCTGGAGCACTTCGACAAGGTGATCTCGGTCGACCAGGCGCCGATCGGCCGTACCCCGCGCTCGAATCCGGCGACCTACACCGGCGTGTTCACTCCGATCCGCGACCTGTTCGCGACGGTGCCGACCGCGAAGGAACGCGGCTACAGCGCCGGCCGCTTCTCGTTCAACGTGAAGGGCGGCCGCTGCGAAGCCTGCCAGGGCGACGGCGTGATCAAGGTCGAGATGCACTTCCTGCCGGACGTGTACGTGCCGTGCGACGTCTGCCACGGCAAGCGCTACAACCGCGAGACCCTGGAAGTCCAGTACAAGGGCAAGAACATCACCGAGGTGCTGGAGATGACGGTCGAGGACGCGCACGAGTTCTTCAAGCCGGTGCCGGTCATCGCGCGCAAGCTGCAGACCCTGCTGGACGTGGGCCTGGGCTACATCAAGCTGGGCCAGAGCGCGACCACGCTGTCGGGCGGCGAGGCGCAGCGCGTCAAGCTGTCGCTCGAACTGTCCAAGCGCGACACGGGACGCACGCTGTACATCCTCGATGAACCGACCACCGGCCTGCACTTCGCCGACATCGACCTGCTGCTGAAGGTGATCCACCGCCTGCGCGACCAGGGCAACACGCTCGCCATCATCGAGCACAACCTGGACGTCATCAAGACGGCGGACTGGATCGTCGACCTGGGGCCGGAAGGCGGCGCCGGCGGCGGCACGATCGTGGCCTCGGGCACGCCGGAGGCCGTGGCGGCGAACAAGGCCAGCGTGACGGGCAAGTACCTGAAGCCGCTGCTGAAGGCATAAGCGGCAAGGTGGCCATCAAATGAAACAGGGGCAGTGCCATCGGCACTGCCCCTGTCTCTTTTTTTACGCCGCTTTTATCAGCGGTCTCTCCCCTCACTCAGCCAGTTGCTTCTCCAGCTTGGCCTTGGTCGCCACCAGCTCCTGCGGCAGGCGGTAGGCCAGCTTGTCGAACAGTTCGGTGTGCAGCGTCAGCTCTTCACGCCAGGCGTCCTTGTCGATCGAGGTGATCTGGACGAACTGCGTCTCGGTGAACTCCACGCCCTCCCAGTTCAGGTCGCCATAGTTCGGCGTGGTGCCGAACAGGTGCTCGGCGCCGCCGCTGCTGCCTTCGGCACGGTCCAGGATCCACTTCAGGACGCGCATGTTGTCGCCATAGCCGGGCCACACGAAGTTGCCCTGCTCGTCGGTGCGGAACCAGTTGACGCAGAAGATCTTCGGCAGCGCGGCCGGATTGTTCGCAGCTACCTTTTTGCCCATGTCGAGCCAGTGCTGGAAGTAGTCGCTCATGTTGTAGCCGATGAAGGGCAGCATCGCGAACGGATCGCGGCGCACCACGCCCATCTGGCCGGCGGCGGCGGCGGTGGTTTCCGAGCCCATGGTCGCGGCCATGTACACGCCTTCCACCCAGTTGTTCGCCTCGGTCACCAGCGGCACCGTGGTCGAACGGCGGCCGCCGAAGATGAAGGCCGAGATCGGCACGCCGGCCGGATCGTCCCAGGCCGGGTCGATCACCGGGTTCTGGGTCGCGGCCACGGTGAAGCGCGCGTTCGGGTGCGCAGCCTTGGTGCCGGACGCCGGGGTCCAGTCCTTGCCCTGCCAGTCGATCAGGTGATCAGGCGCCTGCTTGGTCATGCCTTCCCACCACACGTCGCCGTCTTCGGTCAGCGCCACGTTGGTGAAGATGACGTTCTCGCGCAGCGAGGCCATGCAGTTCGGGTTGGTCTTCTCGTTGGTGCCCGGGGCCACGCCGAAGTAGCCGGCTTCCGGGTTGATCGCCACCAGCTGGCCATCCTGGCCCGGCTTGATCCAGGCGATGTCGTCGCCGATGGTGGTCACCTTCCAGCCGTCGAAGGCCTTCGGCGGGATCAGCATCGCGAAGTTGGTCTTGCCGCAGGCCGAAGGGAAGGCCGCCGCCACGTATTTCTTGTCGCCCTTGGGCGATTCGACGCCCAGGATCAGCATGTGCTCGGCCAGCCAGCCGGTGCCGCCGGCTTGCGCTTCCTGGTAGCCCATGTTCGAGGCGATGCGCAGGGCGAAGCACTTCTTGCCCAGCAGCGCGTTGCCGCCGTAGCCCGAGCCGTAGGACCAGATCTCGCGGGTTTCCGGGTAGTGGACGATGTACTTGGTCGCGTTGCACGGCCACGCGACGTCCTGCTGGCCGGCGGCCAGCGGCATGCCGACGGTGTGCACGCAGGGCACGAAGTCGCCATCGGCGCCCAGCACGTCGTACACGGCCTTGCCCATGCGCGTCATGATGCGCATGTTGACGGCGACGTAAGGCGAATCGGACAGTTCGACGCCGATGTGGGCGATCGGCGAGCCCAGCGGGCCCATCGAGAACGGCACCACGTACAGCGTGCGGCCGGCCATGCAGCCGTCGAACAGGCCGTTCAGGGTGCGGCGCATCTCGGCCGGATCGGTCCAGTTGTTGGTCGGGCCGGCCTGTTCCCTGGTGGCCGAGCAGATGAAGGTGCGGTCTTCGACGCGCGCCACGTCCGACGGGTCGGACCATGCCAGGTAGGAGTTCGGGCGCTTGGCCGGGTTCAGCTTCTTCATGGTGCCGGCAGCCACCATCTGGGCGCACAGGCGGTCATACTCTTCTTCGGAACCGTCGCACCAGTAGATGCTGTCAGGCTTCGTCAGGGCGGCGATGTCCGCCACCCAATTGATGAGCTTTTGGTGTTTGATGTAAGCTGGAACGTTCAGTGCGGCGACGCCGCCCATCACGGGCTGGTTCATAGGGAGTACCTCCAATGCCAATTGAGAATTCTTTCTTGTCCCGGCACGGCAGGATCGTCGTCTGGCCGGGCCTGTCGGCAGGCATCCAGTCCCTCATGGGGATCGGCGGTACGGCGGTCGTGTCGACAACCTCATGGCGAGGCTGGGAACGGTGCAGCTGGGTCGAGACGCGCGGGTGCGTGTCAAACCCTCAAGTTCTGGGCCGATTGTACACCTGCCGGAGCCGGACAGGACTTCTTACACTACAAAAAAGTAGGAAAAATACTTGACGAATGTAGTAGGCTATTCAAGCTTCGACCTGATCCTGTTATTTCCTTACGATCGAATGATTACACTCTGACAACACACATGAAAATTGCGATTCTCGACGATTACCAGGACGCGGTGCGCGGCCTCGAGTGCTTCAGCCTGCTGGATGGCCACGAGGTAAAGGTCTTCAATAACTCGGTGCGCGGACTGGGCCAGCTGGCGATCCGGCTGGCGTCCTACGACGCGCTGGTGCTGATCCGCGAACGTACCGTGGTCTCGCGCGCCCTGCTGGCCAGGCTGCCGAACCTGAAGCTGATTTCGCAGACCGGCAAGGTCAGCGGCCACATCGACGTGGAGGCCGCCACCGAGCGCGGCGTCGCCATCGCCGAGGGGGTCGGCTCGCCGGTCGCGCCGGCCGAGCTGACCTGGGCGCTGATCATGGCGGCCAGCCGCAGGATCGTGCCGTATGCCGCCAACCTGAAGGATGGCTTGTGGCAGACGGCGTCGATCAATCCGGTGCTGAACGGCCTCGGCCGGGTGCTGCGTGGACGGACCCTGGCGCTCTGGAGCTACGGCAAGATCGGGAGCATGGTGGCGGGCTATGCCAGGGCCTTCGGGATGCGCGTGCTGGTGTGGGGTAGCGAAGCCAGCAGGCAGGCGGCAGTGGCCGATGGCTTCGAGGCGGCGGCATCGCGCGAGGAATTCTTCGCGCAGGCGGACGTGCTGAGCCTGCACCTGCGGCTGGCGGAAGGGACGCGCGGCATCGTCACGGCAGGCGACCTGGCGCGCATGAAGCCGGATGCCTTGTTCGTCAACACCAGCCGGGCGGAACTGGTCGAGGAAGGAGCGCTCGAGGAGGCGCTGAAGCAGGGTTGGCCGGGATGGGCGGCGCTGGATGTGTTCAGCAGCGAACCCTTGCCTCCCGATGCGCCCCTGTTGCGGATTCCGACGGTGCTGGCGACGCCGCACCTGGGGTATGTGGAGAAGGACAGCTATGAGATTTACTTCAGGGCGGCGTTCGAGAACGTGGTCCGGTTTGCGGCTGGGGAGCCAACGAATATCCTGAATCCGGATGCCTTGGAGCAGTAGGCTTTTTGCGCCGACGTTTTCAGCGCAGCGACTGCTCGCGCGGCGGCTGCGGCTCCGGCTCGCCGCTCAGGCTGATCTTGCGCGCCGGCATGACATGGGTGCCGGTCCACAAGCCCGCCCACCCCGGCGGCCAGCCGATATCCGGCCCGGCATACGGCTTCAGCCCTGCCCGCACCGGCACCACCGGCACCGGCGGCGCTTCGACCAGTCCCCCACCCGCCGGCCGCTCCATGTTCAGGCTGTACATGTACCCCGGCAACAGCACCTCGCAGGCCTGGGCGAACCACGCCGTATGATCCTCATCGCGCCCCAGGGCCTGGGCCAGGCCCTGCGGATCGAACCTGGCCAGCGCATGGATCAGCTCATCGGTCGTCGCGCCCGGCGTATCGCCCCAGCCCATCACCGGGTTGTTGTTGTACTCCGCGCCCGAGCCATACCAGCCTTCGCGCCAGGTGCGCTGCATCCAGGTGCGCGGGCCGGTGAAGATGTGCCAGCGCCAGTGCAGTCCCGATGGCTTCGGCCACGAATACAGGTACAGCTTCTGGTAGCCCGCCTGGTGCAGTTCGCGCACCACCGCCATCAGCCGCGCATGCGGCATGCGGTCCGGCGGGGCGCGGCGGAACAGGATCGGCTCGCCATCCGCATGCTGCACCTCGTCGCTCGACAGGTTCAGGTCGAGGGTGCGCGATTCGCTGCCGAAACGCGCCGAAATCCAGCCGGTGAGCAAGTTGACGTGGGTGATCACGCCATAGCCTCGATGGCGGTGGAAAATGACGGTTCCAGGGGCGACTGCTTTCATGGGGAAACGTAGAAGAAGAGGTGGAAGTCGATCAGTGTACTCATCCGATCCGGCCGATTCTAGCGCAGACACATGTCGATACATACCCCTTTGGGGCTATCATTAGCCACCTTTTTTCATCGCGTGTATAAACCAACATGACTTTGCGACTCATCGCCACCGGCGGCACTTTCGACAAACATTACAACGAACTGAACGGCGTCCTCGGCTTCGCCGACAGCCACCTGCCGGAGGTCGTCAAACGCAGCCGCATGACGGTGCCCGTCACGCTCGACGTGCTGCCGCTGCTCGACTCGCTCGACATGCAGGACGCCGACCGCCAGCGCGTGCTGGCCTCCTGCCAGGATGCTTCGGAGAAGGCGGTCGTGATCATCCACGGCACCGACACCATGCGCGAAACCGCCGCCGTGCTGGGCGCGGCCCGGCTGGAGCAGACCATCGTGCTGACCGGCGCCATGATTCCTTACGAAATCGCGAACTCGGACGCGCTGTTCAACCTCGGCTTCGCCTGCGGCGTCGCGCAGGTCCTGCCGGCCGGCGTGTATGTCGCGATGAATGGCCAGGTCTTCCCTTGGGATAATGTGCAGAAGAACCGCGCCGCCGGCGTGTTCCAGCAATTGTAAGCAGGGTTCCTGGACGCGTGACGCGCGCGGAAGCCGCGTCGGCGCAGTGATGCGGGAGCAGGCGGCGGTAAGGCCGCCGCAGCATCCCCTGGGGTGGCGGCTGGTCCGCCCCCGCGGTGATCGCGTGCGCAGCGCGCACGCGCCGGCATTACGCCTTGGCTTCGCCGCCCAGGGCTTCGACCACGTCGGTCAGCAGCTTGGCCATCTCGCCGGTCATCAGCACGATGTCGTTGTCGAAACGCTCGTCGTCGCTGTAGGTCGGCGATTCGCCTTCCTTGATCACGTCGAGCGGCTTGACGCCCTTGATCGCCAGCGATTCGGTCAGCACGAAGCTGATGCGGTCGTTCCAGGTCATCGCCAGGCGGGTGCACTGCTTGCCTGCGGCGATGTGGCGGCGGATGTCGTCCGGTTCCAGCGTGTGCTTGACGTAGCGCACCGCGGCGCGGCTCTCGCCGGTCGCGCGCAGTTCGGTGTCCTGGTCGATCGTGAAGCCGTACGGCGCTTCGTCCGCTTCCAGCCAGCCGGTCATCACGGCCACCGGCGAACGCTGCACGCGCAGCGATTCCAGCGGCATGCGGTCGACCGCCTTGAGCAGCAGCTTGATCACGTCGTCCGCCTTCGACGGGCTGGCGGCATCGACCACCAGCCAGCCGTTGACCGGGTCGATCCAGACCCAGACATTGCTGCGGATCGAGAATGCGCGCGGCAGCAGTTCGTCGGCCACGCGTTCCTTCAGTTCCTTCATCGCCTTCTTACCCGGCGGGAAGCCCTGCTGCTCTTCCAGCTCGGCCGCCTTGGCCTTGGCCACCTGGTTGATGACCGTCGAGGGCAGCAGCTTCTTTTCCGTGCCCAGCATCATCAGCATCTGCTTGTTGACCACGTGGACCAGCTTGCCATTGTTGCGCGGCGAGTCCCAGCCCTGCTGCAGCAGCTCATTGCTGCTGGCGGGCACGAAGGCCTGCGATTGCAGCGCCTCTTCCATCTGTTCAGGAGTGAAGGCCCAAGGGGCGGGAAGGCGATAGATCTGAAGGTTCTTGAACCACATAGGTTTTCCGTTTTGTTTCAGTATTTCAAGGGAACGACATTCTACGCTGCTCAGCGGCAATCCGCGCCAGCGAGAAAGTCGAAAAATTATTCTATTGTCGAGTTGTCCAGCGCATCGTCGAACAAGCGCAGCTGCTCGACCGTCTCGGCCTCGCCCAGCCGCACCCCGACGCCCAGCAGGCGCACCGGACGGCTGGCGCGCTGCCAGCCGGTTTCCATCAGGCGGGCATAGGTCGGAATATGTGGCGCATAGCCAACACACTCGACCGTGGTCTGCTGGAAGTCGCTGAACTTGATCTTCACAAATAACTTGTTGATGAATTTTTCCGCACCCGCGCGCTTGATGCGTCCCAGCAGGTGTTCATAAAGATCGGGAAGCAGCGCCAGGCAGGCGGCCAGGTCGGGCACGTCGGGAGTATAGGTTTCCTCGGTGCTGATCGACTTGCGCTCGCGCGAGGTGTTCACTTCACGGTTGTCGATGCCGCGGCTCAGGTCGTACAGGCGGGCGCCGAAGCTGCCGAAATGCTCCTGCAGCTTCTGCATGCTCCAGCCGCGCAGGTCGGCGCAGGTCTGGGCGCCCAGGCGGTTCAGCTTTTCCGCCGTGACCTTGCCCACGCCATAAAGCTTCTTGACGGGCAGCGCGGCCACGAAGGCGTCGACCTCGTTCGGGCGCACCAGGAACAAGCCGTCCGGCTTGTTCCAGTCGCTGGCGATCTTCGCTACGAACTTGTTCGGCGCCACGCCGGCCGAGGCGGTGATGCCCACGGTCTCGAAGATGCGGCGCCGGATTTCCTGGGCGATCAGGGTCGCGCTGCCCTTGCAGTGCGGCGAACTGGTGACGTCGAGGTAGGCCTCGTCGAGCGAGAGCGGTTCCACCAGCTCGGTGTAGTCGCGGTAGATGTCCATGATCTGGCGCGAGGCGATGCGGTATTTCTCCATCGCCGGCGGCAGCACCAGCAGGTCCGGGCACAGCTTGATGGCCTGGGCGGTGGCCATGGCCGAATGGATGCCGTAGCGGCGCGCCTCGTAGTTGCAGGTGGCGACCACGCCGCGCTGGTCGGGACGGCCGCCCACGGCCAGCGGACGGCCGCGCAGGGACGGATCGTCGCGCATCTCGACGGATGCGTAGAAACAATCGCAATCGCAGTGGATGATTTTCCGGACCGGGGCGTTCACGCTGGCGAGGCCGCCCCTCGCGGGCGCCGACTACTGTAATTGCATACAGTATCATCCGAAAACCGGATTGATGCAAGCCAACTCCGCTCAATTCAACGCAAGAAGCCCTCGCGGTGCGTGTTCGTCATTGCCCGTATCCACGCCGGATAGGACGGCGGCGCGGCGCTGGCGGCATCCAGCACCGCCAGGTCCTGCGTATCCAGCACCAGCTCGAGGGACGCCAGGTTGTCGAGCAGCTGCTCCGGCCGGCGGGCGCCAATGACCGCGCTCGTGACCGCCGGCTGTGCCAGCACCCAGGCCAGCGCCACCTGGGCCGGCGTCGCCCCATGCCGCGCCGCGACCGCCTTCACCGCATCGATGACGGCCAGGCCATGCTCCTGCCCAACCGGCGGGAACGCGATGTGCAGGCGCCGTGCGTCCGGATCAGTACTGCCGTCGCGGCCGTACTTGCCCGACAACAGGCCGCCCGCCAGCGGGCTCCAGGCCATCAGGCCCAGCTGCGCGTCCTCGACCTGCGGCAGGATCTCGCGTTCGATGTCGCGCACCGCGAGCGAATAGCAGGCCTGCACCGAGACGAACGACGACCAGTCGTGCAGCGCCGACAGGCCGAGCGCCTTGGCGACCTGCCAGCCGGCCAGGTTGGAGCAGCCGATGTAGCGGATCTTGCCGGCGCGGACCGCGTCGTCGAGCGCGCGCAGGGTTTCTTCCATCGGCGTGAGATCGTCGAAGTTATGGATCTGGTACAGGTCGACGTGGTCGGTGCGCAGGCGGCGCAGGCTGGCGTCGAGGGCGCGCGTCATGTGCAGGCGCGACTGGCCGGCGTCGTTCGGCCCCTTGCCCATTGGCGCATGGAACTTGGTGGCCAACACCACCTGCTCGCGGCGCCCTTCGAGCACCTGGCCCAGCAGGGATTCCGATTCGCCGTCGGCGTAGACGTTGGCGGTGTCGATGAAGTTGATGCCGGCGTCGAGCGCCATGTCGACCAGGCGGCCGCTCGCGGCCAGGTCCAGTCCGCCCACCTTGTCGTAGGGTGGCGTGGCCTTGCCGCCGAAGGTCATGGCGCCCAGGCACAGGCGCGAAACGATGATGCCGGTATTGCCGAGTCGTCGGTATTGCATGAAGTGGTCTCCGGTGAATTCGAGGAAGAAAGTGTAGAATCCGCCGGTCCGGCCCACCATGCTGCCCAGTCCATCCTTCATGCGCGACCGTCCAGATCACGATGCCGATCCCCTTTCCGACGTGCTGGCCGTGCTCCGGGTGCGCAGCGGCGCGTCGCTGCGCATGGCCGCCGGCGGCCCGTGGGCACTGCGCTTTCCCGCCTATTCCTACCTGAAGTTCATCGCGCAACGCAGTGGCGTCCTGTACGTCCACGTCGACGGCGACGCCGCGCCCTACCGCCTGGCGCCGGGCGACTGTCTCCTGATGCGCAGCGGCCGTCCGTATGTCGCGAGCACCGACCCGGCGCTGCCGGCGACGGACGGGATCGCCCATGTCGCGGCCCTGCCCTGCTCCGGCGGCGCCATCAGCTGGGGCGGGCCAGGCGGATTGGAGATCATCGCGGGCCGCTTCGAATTCGATGCGTGCCAGCGCGACCTGCTCGAGCAGGTCGTGCCGCCGGAACTGCTGGTGCCCGCCGCGTCCAGGGCAGCCCCGGCGCTGCACACCCTGCTGGCGCTGTACCGCGACGAAGCGCACGCCTGCGCGCCCGGGCAGCACGCGCTGACCGGCGCCCTGGCGCGCATCGCGCTGGTGCAGGCGCTGCGCAGCCAGGACCCGGCGCCCCAGGGCTGGCTGGCGGCGCTGGCCGATCCGAAGATCGGCGCCGCGTTGCGCCTGCTGCATGGCGCGCCGGCACGGCGCTGGACCGTGGCGGACCTGGCCGGCCAGGTTGCGATGTCGCGTTCGGCGCTGGCCCTGCGCTTCCGCCAGCTGGTCGGCAGCACGCCCCTGCACTACCTGCAGCAGTGGCGCATGCGCCTGGCGCGCCAGGCGTTGCTGGAAGAAGGCCTGCCGGTAGCCACCCTGGCCTACCGGCTCGGCTATGCCTCGGAAAGCGCCTTCAGCGCCGCGTTCCGGCGCAGCACCGGCTGCGCGCCGGGCCAGTTCCGCAGCATGCGGCCGGAGGGCCGCTGAGGAGGTCGCCGGAACTTTATGCACCTTAGGTAAGTTCTTCAGGGAAGCTCTATAATGATTGGTGTACGTACATTCCTTTGGCCGTGCATCGATGGACGAAAAGACAAGATAAATGACGACGGCCCATGACACTCCGCCAGCGTACACGGTGCGGCGCATCGTGTTTGCCGTCTATCCGGGCACCTGCATGCTCGACCTGGCCGGCGCCCAGACCGTATTCTGGTGCGCCTCGCGCCACCTGGAGCAGCGCGGCCTTCCCGGCTATGCGCTGGTGACCGCCAGCGTCGACGGCGCTCCGGTCACCACGGCCGAAGGCACGGTACTGGCCGTGGCCAGCCTGTGCGATCCCGGCTTCCAGGCCGACACGGTGCTGGTGCCCGGGGCGACCGATATCGAAAGCGCCCTGCTCGGCGCGGACTCCCTGATCGAATGGCTGCGCGGCGTCGATGTCCGGCGCATCGCTTCGGTGTGCACCGGCTCGTTCATGCTGGCCGCGGCCGGCCGGCTCGACGGCCACCGGGCCACCACGCACTGGGCGGTGTGCGACCGGCTCGCCATCCGCTACCCGAATGTGAATGTGCAGCAGGAAGCGGTGTATGTGCGGGACGATCCGGTCTGGACCTCCGCCGGGGTCAGCACCGGCATCGACATGGCGCTGGCGATGGTCGAGGCCGACCACGGCCACGAGATCGCGATGCTGGTGGCGCAGGAACTCGTCATCTACGTGCGGCGCGCCGGCAGCGAGCCGCAGCACAGCGACCGGCTGGCGCTGCAGGCCGGGGACGGCGCCCAGTTCGACGGGCTGCACCGCTGGATCGCCGACCACCTGGCCAGCGCGGACCTGAGCGTGGAGCGGCTGGCCAGGCAGGCGTGCATGAGCCCGCGCAATTTCGCGCGCGTGTACCGCCAGAAGACCGGACGCACGCCGGCCAAGGCGATCGAGCAGTTCCGCCTGGACGCGGCGCGCCGGCTATTGCAGCAATCCGACCGCAACCTCGAGCAGATCGCGCAGGCCTGCGGCTTCGGCGATCCCGACCGCATGCGCACCAGCTTCCAGCGCAACCTCGGTCTCTCGCCCAGCGCCTACCGGCGCCAGCACGCCTGAGGCCGCGCCCTTACTTCACCGGAATGAAGAAGGGTTTCTTGACGTCCTTGACCATCATCACCACGAATTTCGCCGGCTTGGTCTTGCTGGCGTTGCGTCCGACCGTGTGCAGGTCCTGCGGGCCTTCGTAGAAGGTCTGGCCGGCGGTGAGCGTGTGCTCCTTGCCGCCCTTGACGCCCATCACGATCGAGCCTTCCAGCACATAGACGACCGCATGCGCGTCATGGCGGTGCACCGGGTCGGCCGCGCCCGGCGCATAGTCGACCGTGATCATCAGGATTTCCTTGCCCGGGATATCGGGCATCGCCTGGGTCGTCAGGGTCTTGACCACGACCGCGTCCGACGCCGCGACGGCATGCTGGGTGGCGAGCAGGCCGGCCGCCAGGGCGACCGCGCTGCTCATGCTGCGAATGAAGGACATGGTATCTCTCCTGTTGCGGCCCGCGCCGCGGGCCGGTTGATGAATCAAGCCAGGTTGGCCTTTTGCAGGCCGAACGCGGCGTCGTAGGAGCCCGGCACCGTCGTGAAGGCGACATTGATGCGGTTCCAGGCGTTGATGGCCATGACCGTGAAGCTCAGGTCGGACAATTCCTTTTCCGACAGCTGGCCGCGCACGCGGTCGTACAGGTCGGCCGGCACGCCCAGCGCGGGCAGGTGGGTCAGGGCTTCGGTCCAGGCCAGCGCAGCGCGTTCCCGCGGTTCGAACAGCGTCGATTCACGCCAGGCCGCCAGGTGGTGGATACGCAGTTCGCGCTCGCCGTCGATGCGGGCCTGCTTGACATGCATGTCGAGGCAGAAGCCGCAGGCGTTGAGCTGCGAGGCGCGGATCGCCACCAGGTGGCGGATCGATGCTTCGATCGCCCCCTGCTTGATCGCGTTGTTGAAATCGAGGAACTTCTTGAACAGTTCCGGCGACTGTTCCATGTAGTTGATGCGCTGGGTCATGCATGTACTCCTGTTGTCGGGCACGAAGCCCTTCCTCAGTTCGGCTGAGGCGCCATTTGCGTTTATCGCAAGATGAAGCCAGTGTAGGAAGCGGCGCCTGTTCCCGGTAGACGTCCGCAAGGCTGCACACTGGTGCATGGCAGGCACCAATCGGGGCTTGGCGGGCTCTGGCATGAATGCCGGGATTTCTGTCATTTACGCAAACGGGCTTCGTTACTACTATGGACTTATCGCGCCACCAGTACTTGGCATAAGCCACCGATGAGCGGCGCATCAGGAAAGGATGTCCATGGAGGCTACAGCAACCCACGCCCCCAGGAGCACCCCGGCGCCGCTTGCGGGGGTAGCGCCACGCGAGCGCGGCGATGCGCTCGCTTCGAGTTTCGCGACCACCTATGCCGGCGTGCTGGCCTTCATTGCGGTGGTGCACGAAGGAAGTTTCGCGAAGGCGGCCGAGCGGCTCGGCATCGGACGCTCGGCGGTCAGCCGCAGCGTGCAGAAGCTGGAGGCGCAGCTGGACACGCGCCTGTTCCTGCGCACCACGCGCAGCACCTCGCTGACCGGCGAAGGCGAACTGTTCTACGAGAACTGCAAGCCCGGGGTCGAGCGCATCGTGCAGGCGGTCGAGGAGATGCAGGAACTGCGCTCCGGCCCGCCGCGCGGCCAGCTGCGCGTCTGTGCGACGGTCGGGTTCGGACGCAAGGTGGTGGCGCCGCTGCTGCGCGGCTTCCGCGAACGCTACCCCGAGATCGGCGTCGACCTGGTGCTGGACGACGGGCCGACCGACTTCATCGCCGACCGCATCGACGTCTCGTTCCGCAATGGCCGGCTCGACGACAGCCAGGTCATCGCCAAGCAGCTGATCCCGATGCAGATGCTGCTGTGCGCCGCGCCGGACTATGTCGCCGCGCACGGCATGCCCGAGAGCATCGAGGAACTCGGCCTGCACCGCTGCATCAACTTCCGGCTCGCCTCGGGGCGCATGTACGAATGGGAGTTCAAGATCGGCGGCCAGGTCCAGCGCATGCTGCCCAGGGCCTCGCTCAGCTTCAACGATGCCGACCTGGTGCTGCGCGCGGTGCTGGACGGCGAAGGCCTGGCCCAGATGGCCGGCTACCAGGTGGGCGACCACCTGCGCGAAGGACGGCTGCAGGCCTGCCTGCTGCCCTATGCGCCGGACGACCGCGGCCACTACATCTGCTACCAGAGCCGGCGCCACCTGCCGTCGCGGATCCGGGTCTTCGTCGACTACATGACGGTCCAGGTGCGCGCGCTCGACCTGCAGTACCTGGACGGGTTCGGCCTGGACTGAGCGCCGCGCCGGCGCACGCAGCCCCGGCGATTGGTGCGCGGCGCACAACAATGTGCAGCCCTCCGCGTATCTAGTGCGCGCCGGACGCGCTGCCTACACTGATTCCATTGCGATTTCCGCAAGCGGCACTCCAGACGTACTGGAGCACGGGCCCGGTCCGGCGCATTCCGCCAGACGAGGCGCGGACAGGCAGCCCGGACCACTCAACAGGGAACACATCATGAAAATCGTCGTCATCGGCGGCACTGGCCTGATCGGCAGCAAAACCTGCGCCATCCTGCGCGAGCGCGGCCACGAAGTCCTGGCCGCCTCGCCCGCGACCGGTGTGAACACGGTCACCGGCGAAGGCCTGGCGGAGGCGCTGGCCGGCGCCAGCATCGTGGTCGACCTCGCCAATTCGCCCTCCTTCGAAGACCAGGCGGTGCTCGATTTCTTCGGCGCCTCGGGCCGCAACCTGCTGGCCGCCGAAGCCGCCGCCGGCGTCAAGCACCACGTGGCGCTGTCGGTGGTCGGCACCGACCGCCTGGCCGAGAGCGGTTACTTCCGCGGCAAGATCCTGCAAGAGAAACTGATCCGCGAGTCGGGCATGCCCTACACCATCGTGCACTCGACCCAGTTCTTCGAATTCATCGGCGGGATCGCCCAGTCTGGCGCCCAGGGCAATACCGTGCACCTGTCGAAGGCCAACATCCAGCCGATCGTCTCCGATGACGTGGCGCAGGCGATGGCCGACTACACCCTCGGCGCGCCGGTCAACGGCGTGGTCGAGATCGCCGGTCCGGACCGCATGCCCATGACCGAGCTGGTGCGCCAATACCTGCGCACGACCGGCGACCAGCGTGAAGTGGTGGAAGACGCCGGCTCGCGCTACTTCGGCGCCCTGCTGGAGGATGACACGCTGGTGCCCGGCCCCAACGCGCGCCTGGGCGCGACGCGCCTCGACAGCTGGCTGCAACAGCAACAGGCCGCCAAGGCGTAAATCAATGAGCCCGCTCAAGCCGCCTCCCGACATCCTGCTGAGCCGCTACCGCGGCGAGCAGTTCCAGGAACTGTACCGCACCACGGTCACGGTCACCGGAGGCGAAAGCGGCCATGCGCGGGCATCGGGAGTGGCGCGCTCGGACGACGGGCAACTCGAGGTCGAGCTGCGCCTGCCGGGAGAGCTGGGCGGACCCGGGAGCGGCACCAATCCGGAGCAGCTGTTCGCCGCCGCCTATGGCGCCTGCTTCCATGGCGCGCTCCACATGCTTGCGACGCGCGTCGGCCTGGAGATCCCGGCCGCGCGCGTCGATGTCCAGGTGGCGTTCGGACGCGATCCGATGGATGGCCTGTACATGCTGACCACGGACGTGCGCATCGCGCTGCCCGGCGTGGAGCGCCGCGTGGCCGAAGGCCTGGTGCGCAACGCCGAACGCCTGTGCCCCTACACCAAGATGACGCGCCACGGCGCGGTGGGCACCATCTCCCTGCTCTGAGCGGCCCTGGCCGCCAACACAAGTTTGGCCGGGACCAGGCCGATGGACGCAATTTTGAGGAGATATGATGCAATTCCAGAACTTTCCTATCCACATCGCCCATGCCGATCCGGCCATGTGCGCAGGGCTGCATGCCTTTCTCGCCGAGCATGGCGAATGGCGCGTGACGCTCGATTCGCGCGACCCCGGGCTGCGCTCCCACGCCAGGGTGCTGATCGCCGACCATGCCGGCGGTGTCGAGCTGGCCCGCCGCCATGGCAACAGGATTCCGGTGCTGATCGTCACGCCCCTGGAGAAGGAGTGGGATGTCCATACCGCGATCTCGAGCGGCGTGCGCGGCTACCTCCTGCAGTCGTGCAGCGCCCAGGAGCTGGTGAAGGCGGTGCGCCTCCTGCTGGACGGGGAGTGCTACCTGAGCGATCCGATTGCGGCGCGCGTGGCCGACAGTCTGCGCCGCTCGACCCTGACCGGGCGCCAGTCCGATGTCCTGCAACTGCTGGCGGAAGGCTGCTGCAACAAGCAGATCGCGCGCCGGCTCGGCATCGGCGTGGGCACGGTCAAGACCCATGTGAAAGGCGTGATGGTGAAGCTGGACGCGAAGGCGCGGACCCATGCCGTGGTGGTCGCCGCGCAGCGCGGCCTGATCACGCCGGGTCGCCACGGCGCGCCGGGCACCGGCCTCGGATCCGGGATGCGCTAGCCGTCAAAAAAACACGCGGCCGGAGCCGCGTGTTTCATGTCGCACTGCCGTTGCCGGCAACCCTTACCAGGTCAGCTTGAGGGTGTACTTGCCGTTGGTGGCGCCAGTGCCGCCGCTGTAGTACACCACGCGCACATAGCGGGTCGCCGTGGTGCTGCCGGTGTTGGCCGAGTTGACGGTATCGGCCACGCCGGCGCCGTTCTCGCTCTTGCCCAGCTGGGTGCCCGCGCTGTTGTACACGTACAGGTCGTAGTCGGCGGTACCCGAACCCGGGGTCAGGACCGAGCTCAGCGTCTTGCCGGCCGGCAAGTCGACACGGAAGTAATCGGTGTCGCTGGTGCTGCCCATGGCGCCGTTCACGGTCGTGCCCGTGGTGCCGACCAGGTTGGCGGTGCCGGTCGTGTTGTTCGACTCGGTCTCGTTCACGGTCGGTCCCGGCGGCGTGACGGTGCTGGCCGAATCGACCGCCGCGGTCGCGTCCACGATGCCGGTGCCGCAACCCGAGCAGCTGGCCGGGAAGGCGCGCGCGGTCGACTTCAGCTTCGCTTCGATGTCGTCCGGAGTCAGGTTGGTGTTCACCGCCAGCATCAGCGCGGCCACGCCGGCCACGTGCGGGGTCGCCATCGAGGTGCCCTGGTAGTAGGCGTAGTTGTCCGACGCCGGCGCGCCGGTGCCCGAGTTCAGGGTCGACAGCACGCCGTTGGCGCCATCGCCGCCCGGCGCCGCCACGTCGATCAGGGTGCCGTAGTTCGAGTACGAGGCGCGGCCGCCGGTCTTGCCGGTGGCCGCGACCGCGACCACGCCCGAGCAGTTCGCCGGGCTCGAGTTGCTGACGTTGGTGGCCGAGTTACCGGCCGCCACCACCACCACCGCGCCGCGCGAGCGGGCGCCGTTGATCGCGTTCTGGGTGGTCGCATCGCAGGTGCCGCCGCCGCCCAGCGACAGGTTCAGCACGCGCGCCTTGTTGGCGTTCGCCGGCACGCCCGACACGGTGCCGCCCGACGACCAGGTGATCGCGTCGGCGATGTCGGAGGTGTAGCCGCCGCACTTGCCGAGCACGCGCACCGGCACGATCCTGGCGTTGTAGGCGACGCCGGCGACGCCGACGCTGTTGTTGGTGCGCGCGGCGATGGTGCCGGCCACGTGGGTGCCGTGCCAGCTGGACGACTGGTTCTGCACCGGCTGGCCGCCGCCGCATTCGCCGGCGACGATCGCGTCGCCCGGATCGCTCGCATCGCTGTCGCGGCCGTTGCCGTCGTTGGCGATGGTGGCGCTGCTGATGAAGTCATAGCCCTGCAGGAATTGGCCGCTCAGGTCGGTGTGCGGGCGGTAGCCGGTATCGATCACGGCCACGACCACGCCGCTGCCGGTCGACTTGTCCCAGGCCGTCGGCAGGCGCAGGCCGCCGGTGGCGTCGAAGTAGTGCCACTGGTTGGTGTACTGCGGATCGTTCGCGGTCGCCATGTGGGTCATGATGCGGTCCGGTTCCGCGTATTCGATCGACGGGTCGCGCGCCTTCATTTCGGCGGCCAGCGCTTCGACGTCCTGCAGGCGCTGCTTGCGGCCCAGCTTGAACACCTGGGCGCCGGTCGAGATGGTGTGGCTCTCGCTCACGACCAGGCCGAACTGCTGGCCTGCGCGGTCGAGGCGGCCCTTGCGGTCGGCCGTCATGGCGGCGGCGCGCGCCAGCATGCCCTTGGCGGCCGGCTGCGAATCCTTGTACTTCACGATGATGCGGTCAGTCTCCAGGACGAACTGCTGGCCCCGGGGCTGCTCGCTGTTGCCCACGCCCGCGACGGCCGAGACCGACGCCACTGCGAGGGATACTGCTGCACAGATTTTCAACATTACCGGACGATACGAATGCGATTGCTTCATGGTTCTTCCTTATGTTTAGTTTCCGTCAGGCGGATGATCTCGCCTGTGTCGTTGTGTACCGGCATTGCCGGTGCCGTCTGAAAGCGGCTGGAGCAGCGTAGCGCGAAAGGAAGAGTGAACGTTGGAAAATTCCAATCGAATTCGTTGTATTCACCACACCCAAAACCCCCGTTTTTGCAAAAACATGGTTTCTTCGGAAAAGCGTTAAAAGTACAGAATCTTTGCTGCCACATTTACATCGGCAGCGCGTACCTGCTGTTCAAAATCTGTAATTTTCGGACAATCGTTCTTGTCATACTTCTGGTTTTTGCGCCCTGGACGATGAGTTCGCAGCGTACGCGCTTGCGCCGGACGAAAAAAAGGCCGCGCAATGCGCGGCCTTTCCAGCTTGCCGTAAACGGCAACAACTCCGGCTTACCAGCCCAGCTTGAGGGTGTACTTGCCGTTGGTCGCGCCGGTGCCGCCGCTGCGGTACACGATGCGCACGAAGCGGCTCGAGGCCACGCTCGCGGTGTTGGCCGAGCTGACGCTGTCGGTCATGCCGGCGTCGTTCTCGCCCCGGCCCAGCGTCGTGCCTGCGCTGTTGTACACGTACAGGTCGTAGTCGGCGGAGCTGCTGCCCGCGCTCAAGGTCGCGCTCAGCGTCTTGCCGGCTGGCAGATCGACACGGAAGTAGTCGGTGTCGCTGGTGCCGCCGATGTTGCCGGTCACGCTGGTGCCACTGGTGCTCACCCGGTCAGCCGAGTACATCGAGTTGTTCGACTCGCTCTCGGCCAGGGTCGGTCCCGCGGGCGGAGGCGGGGTGGTGGCGGTGCCGAGGGCCGCATTGACCGCCGCCGCCGCGTCCACGATGCCGGCGCCGCAGCCCGAGCAGGTGGCCGGGAAGGCGCGCGCCGACGACTTCAGCTTGCTTTCCACCTCGTCCGGGGTCAGGGCCGATTTCACCGACAGCATCAGCGCGGCCACGCCGGCCACGTGCGGGGTCGCCATCGACGTGCCCTGGTAGTAGGCGTAGCTGTCCGATGCCGGGGCTTTCTGGCCCGAGTTCAGGGTCGACAGCACGCCGTAGCCGCTGCTGCCGCCCGGCGCCGCCACGTCGATCAGGGTGCCGTAGTTCGAGTACGAGGCGCGGCCGCCGGTCTTGCCGGTGGCCGCGACCGCGATCACGCCCGAGCAGTTGGCCGGATTCGAGTTGCTGACATTGGTGTTCGAGTTACCGGCCGCCACCACTACCACCGCGCCGCGCGAGCGGGCGCCGTTGATCGCGTTCTGGGTGGTCGCGCTGCAGGTGCCGGCGCCGCCCAGCGACAGGTTCAGCACGCGCGCCTTGTTGGCGTTCGCCGGCACGCCCGACACGGTGCCGCCCGACGACCAGGTGATCGCGTCGGCGATGTCGGAGGTGTAGCCGCCGCACTTGCCGAGCACGCGCACCGGCACGATCCTGGCGTTGTAGGCCACGCCGGCGACGCCGACGCTGTTGTTGGTGCGCGCGGCGATGGTGCCGGCCACGTGGGTGCCGTGCCAGCTCGACGACTGGTCATTGGTCGGCTGGCCGTTGCCGCATTCGCCGGCCACGACCGCGTCGCCCGGATCGCTCGCATCGCTGTCGCGGCCGTTGCCGTCGTTGGCGATGCTGGTGGTGCTGATGAAGTCGTAACCCGGCAGGAACTGGCCGCTCAGGTCGGCGTGCGGACGGTAGCCGGTATCGATCACCGCCACGACCACGCCGCTGCCGGTCGACTTGTCCCAGGCCGCCGGCAGGCGCAGGCCGCCGGTGGCGTCGAAGTAGTGCCACTGGTTGGTGTATTGCGGATCGTTCGCGGTCGCCATGTGGGTCATGATGAGATCCGGTTCCGCGTATTCGATCGACGGGTCGCGCGCCTTCATTTCGGCGGCCAGCGCCCGCAGGTCCTGCAGGCGCTGCCTGCGCTCGAGCTTGAACACCTGGGCGCCGGTCGTAATGGTGTGGCTCTCGCGCATGATCATGCCGAACTGCTGGCCTGCGCGGTCGAGGCGGGCCTTGCGGTCGGCCGTCATGGCGGCGGCGCGCGCCAGCATGCCCTTGGCGGCTGGCTGCGAATCCTTGTACTTCACGATGATGCGGTCAGTGTCGAGGATGAATTGCTGGCCCTGCGACTGCGCGTCGTCGCCGACGCCGGCGACGGCCGAGACCGAGGCTGCTGCGAGGGACATGGCGGCGCAGATGTTCAACATGGCCGGGCGAATGGAATGCGTTCGCTTCATGGTTCTTCCTTACGTTGGTTTTCCGTCAGGCAAATGGGGTCGCCTGTGCGTTTATGACCGGCATGGCCGGTGCCGTCTGAAAAGCGGCGGGTGCAGAGTAACGTGAAAGGAAGAGTGGACGCAGGAAAAAACCTATTGGATTCGGTGTATTCGCCACACCGAGAAGCGGCTTTTTTTCAAAAACATCGTTTCTTTGGGAAAACGTTAAAGACACAAAATAATGCATGTCACACTTCGGTTACCATGCCGGCGGATGGCAAAAAACCTATCATTATCAATTAGTTACCGATGCAGAGCCGGCGCTGGACGAAAAAAAGGCCGCGCGGTGCGCGGCCTTTCTGCTGAGCTTCAGGCGATCAGAAGTTGCCCTTGAACTGCATGCCCCACTGGCGCGGCTCGTTGGTGAAGCCGGTCAGGTTGTTGAAGTCGATGGCGCCGGTGATGCGGCGCTGGTCGGTGATGTTGCGGCCGAAGGCAGCCACTTCGTACTTGCCGTTGCCGAAGATGTAGCCGACGCGCAGGCCGCCTTCGGTCAGCGGAGCACCGGTGAACTCGGTGGCTTCGTACAGGAAGAAGTTGATCTTGCTGCGGTACGACCAGTCGGTGAACACGTACAGTTCGCCGTCACGGAACGGCACGCCGTAGCGGGCGGTCGCGTTCACGGTCCAGCGCGGCGCCTGCGGCAGCGGGTTGCCGTCGATGACGACGCGGCCGGCGGCGTTCAGCGGATCGGTCACGGTGCACTGTGCGCACTTGAAGACCGACAGGTTGCCGTCGCGGATCTGGGTGTAGTTGTAGCTCGCGCCGGCGCTCACGCGCAGGGCGGTGCTGATGGCCGCTTCGAAGTCGAACTCGGCGCCCTTGCCCTTGGTCTTCTCGGCATTGATCAGGCGGTTGACATTCGTGTTGCCGCCCACCACGGTCAGCTGCTGGTCCTTGACGGTGTAGTCGTAGATCGAGAACGAGGAGCGTGCGCGGCGGTCGAACAGGTCGGCCTTCACGCCCAGTTCAAACGACTTGATCGTTTCCGCATTGGCCACGGAGAGCGGCGAGAATTCCGACGCGGCGGCGATACTCGGCGCGCGGAAACCGGTCGCGGCACGGCCGTAGATGTTGATGTCCTTGGTCAGCTTGTAGGTCGCCGACAGGTCCCAGTTGATCTTGTCCTTGCTTTCCGATACCGGCACCACCGGGCCCACCAGCACGATGTTGGTCGCTTCCACGGTCCGCAAGTCCTTCTCGTCCTTGGTGTAGCGCACGCCGCCGCGGATCGTCCAGTCCGGGGTCAGGTTGTAGGTCGCCGACGCGAACGCGGCCCAGGCTTCGTTCTTCTGGGTCGAGCGCACGCGCGTGGTGCGCGCGCCGGTGTCGCTGTTGAAGTTTTCGTTGCCGCCGGTGACGTCTTCATCGAAGAAGTACAGGCCGGCCTGCCAGTTGAACGGGCCCGCGTACTGCGACTCGGCGCGGAATTCCTGGGTGTACTGGTCGAGGTCGCTGATGAAGTCGCTGGTTTCGACTTGGAACGGGATGAAGCCCGGGCCGGCCGGGGTGCCGCCATCGATGTCGCCGCGGCTGAAGTAGTCGCTGACGTGCTCGTAGCCGGTGATCGAGAACAGCTTGACCGCGCCGATGTCCCAGGTCAGGCGCAGGTTGGCGCCGTTCGACTTCAGGGTCTGGAAGTTCTGGCCATTCGTGACGATCGAGTCGAGGTCGGTGCCGTCGGCGAAGGTGTTGCTGCCCTTCTTGATCAGGTTGGCGCGGAACAGGCGGGCGCTGCCCTTGGTCTGGCGCTGGTGCACGTTGAGCAGCGCGCTGAAGGTCTTGTCCGGCTGGTACAGGAACTGGACGCGTTCGGCGTGTTCGTTGTAGCCGTCTTCTTCGGAGGTCTTGCGGGTCTTCGCCAGGTCGCTGTAGTTGTCGACGTATTCGTCGCGGTGCTGGCCGGTGGCCGACACGCGCATCGCCCACTTGTCCGACAGCGGCACGTTGACGGCGCCGTCGACATTCACGGTGTAGTGCGAGGCTGCCGAGGCGTTGTAGTAGCCTTCGACCTTGCCCAGCTTCGGCTTCTCGGATTCGAACTTGACCACGCCGGCCGGGGTGTTACGGCCGAACAGCGTGCCCTGCGGGCCGCGCAGCACTTCGACGCTGGCCAGGTCGAAGATCGGGTAGCCTTTCAGGATCGGGTTTTCCTGCACCACGTCGTCGTAGACCAGCGAGACCGGCTGCGATGCGAAGGTGTTGAAGTCGGTGTTGCCGTAGCCGCGGATGTAGAAACGCGGGAAGGTACGGCCGTTCGACGATTCCACGTTCAGGCTCGGCACCTTGCCGGCCAGCAGGCGAATGTCTTCGCCACCGGAAATCAGGACATCCAGCTTCTCGCCCTTGAGCGCGGTGACCGACACCGGCACGTCGCGGATGTTCTCGGTGCGGCGCTGCGCCGTCACGGTCACGGTTTGCAGTTCGGGGGCGTTCTGGGCCGACTGGGCGATCGCCGGAGCGATCGGCATCGCAGCGGTCAGGGCCAGCATTGCGCCATGCGCGCTCATGACACGCTTGTGCATCTTCGACATCTTCATCATGGAATTTTCCTAACGATGTAAAAAAGAACCGGTGTCTCCGCTCTCTTCTTATGACGCCGCCGTCGGCAGCGCGGACGGTATGGCCCGTCCTGGGGGCACCGGCATCTTGGCGATGTCTCAAGGTTGCCCGCTTGGCAAAGCCGGTATTTTCCGTGATGTGTATGCCAGTGAGCAAGCAAATGTATGCGGTGCACGTATTTACAACACTCTCCACACCACATGCCGGGTGTGATTTTTTCTTTTTTTCGAAAACCCCTTGCGTACTCCGAAAACTAACCTCTATAATTCGGGCCTCTTCGGACGTGATGACAAACGTCAGTAGAAACCTCTGAAAGAGAGAGCGGGCGCTTAGCTCAGTTGGTAGAGCGGATCCCTTACAAGGATTAGGTCGGGAGTTCGACCCTCTCAGCGCCCACCAAGCATTCGGAAGGTTGATGAAGCAAGATCAGAATAAAACGGAGCGGTAGTTCAGTTGGTTAGAATACCGGCCTGTCACGCCGGGGGTCGCGGGTTCGAGCCCCGTCCGCTCCGCCAGCATCAGAGAAAAGGGTCTGATTCGTCAGACCCTTTTTTTTCAAGTAGGTTGAAGCAGTAATAAGAAGAATAACGGAGCGGTAGTTCAGTTGGTTAGAATACCGGCCTGTCACGCCGGGGGTCGCGGGTTCGAGCCCCGTCCGCTCCGCCAACATTGAGATGCAGGAGTTTTCCCCTGAGGGGAAGACGGATTTGGGCGAGAAGGGTTTCCCTTGCAAGGGAAACCGCGGCCGGCGGAACGTCGGCGAGCCCCGTCCGCTCCGCCAGCATCAAGGGAAAAGGGTCCGATTCGTCGGACCCTTTTTCTTTTTCCGTTAAGCTTTCCTCTTCCAATATTCAGGCGCGGCGCAGCTGCGGCTCCCCCACTTCGACACGGTCGCGTCCATCGCGCTTGGCCGCATACAGCGCATGGTCGGCGCGCGCCAGCGCCGTACTGAGGTCTTCGTTCGGATCGAGCACGACCACGCCGATGCTGACCGTCATCGTGTACGCCGGCCCGCTGGTGATGACGGTCGCGCTGCGCACCGCGAGCCGCAGGCGCTGCGCGGCCTGGACCGCGGCATCGATCGCGGCGCCCGGCAGGATCATCGCGAACTCTTCGCCGCCCAGGCGGCCGATGGTCTCGTGCCCGCGCATCACCTCGCGCGCGGTGCGCGCGAACACGCCCAGCGCCTCGTCGCCGCTGGCATGGCCCCAGCGGTCGTTGAGCTGCTTGAAGTGGTCGATGTCGATCATCATCAGCGCCAGCGGCTGGCGCAGGCGCTGCGCCGCCAGGCGCGCGTGCTCGGCCCGCTCGAGGAAGGCGTGGCGGTTGGGCAGGCCGGTCAGGGAATCGGTGGTGGCCAGGCGCACCATCTCCGCATCGTCCTTCTGCTTGCACAGCAGCAGGAAGCCGAAGCCGTTCACGATCATCAGGAGATAGCCGGTCAGGTAGGCGAAGGCCTGCATGGCATGGGCCGAGCGTCCGCCCGCCAGGGAGGTCGCAGCCCACAGCGCGACCGCCAGCGCGAACAGCCCGTCGTTGACGCCGATGATCCGCTGCAGCAGCGACGGCGCGCGCCAGCCGGCGCCGCTATCGTGGCGGGGCCGCAGCAGGATCCACGCCATCGCGCCGGCGAAGATGGCGACCACGCCGGCGACCAGGGCGCTCAGCTGCGCGCGCGTCGCCCCCATGCTGCCGGCGGCCACCATGATCGCCAGCGACAGTCCGGCGATCGGCAGCAGCACCCGGCCCCAGCGCGTGAATCCGAAGAACACGCAGTAGGCCGCCACCTCGAGCGTCACGGCCAGGATCCAGCCCACGCCCTCCAGGCCGTCGAGCAGCGGCAGGCCCAGGTGGGGCCGGCTCCAGCACAGCAGCTGGGTGAGGCCCATGCCGAGCCGGGCCCAGATCCACAGGCGCAGGCCGGCGCTGGGCGCCGCGCCATGGATGTAGCCGGCCATGAGGATGGCGAATCCGATATTGCCGATCCCGAGCGCCAGCAGAAAAGTATGCGTATCGATCACTGCCCCATCCTTGTGGGTAAGCATGGTCCGGCCGCGCACTGTTCATGCGGCAGATAATATAAAGATAATAACTGTTTCCTATAAGAATTATGTTACACGCTTTTGATCCGCAAGGGGCGCACAGTTGAGGCGATTGGACAATGCGCCACACAGCCGGGCGCCTGCCCAGCATTATTGATGCGTTGCGGAATGGGATCGGGGATAATCAAACGAACAACATTGTTGACCGCACTGGAGCGATCGTGATTTTCGGTTTTCTCAAGCCCCCTCGGATGTCGCCGCGTCTGCATCGCCTGAAGAATTCGACGCTGTTCAACACCCTGACGCCGCTGGAGCTGAAGATCGTCGATGGCCTGATGCACGAGCGGCGCTACCTGACCGACGAGATCGTCTTCGACGAAGGCGAGGAAGGCCAGGCCCTGTACCTCCTGATGAGCGGCCGGGTGCTGATCAGCCGCGCGCACGAAGGCAGCACCCAGGTGGTGGCGGAACTGGAGCCGGGCAGCTTCTTCGGCGACCTGGCGCTGCTCGACAACTCGCCGCGCAATGCCCAGGCGCGTGCGCTGGAGCCGTGCGAGATGGCGGTCTTCTTCCGCGCCGACTTCCTGGCCCTGCTGGAAACCGATGCCGTGATCGGCTACAAGATCTCGCTGGCGCTGGCGCGCCACATCGGCTACCGCCTGCGCGAGTGGATGGGCACCGGGCGTCCCCAGCTGGAAGCCCTATGATCCACGAGGAAAGCGCCGGTCCGGTGGTCTGGAGCGGCATCATCGCCGCCACCTGCCTGCTGCTGCTGGTGGTGCAGCAGATGCTGTGGCTGGCCCTGCCCTTCATCTTCGGCACCGTGCTGCACTACATCCTGCTGGGTCCCATGCAGCGCATGGTGCGCGCCGGCTTCGGCCGCCATGCCGCCGCGCTGTCGGTGTGCGCCCTGTTCGCCGCCTTCGCGGCGCTGGCCCTGACCGCGGCCATGGCCTGGGGCGGCGGACCGGAAGAAGACTCCTGGGAAAAGACCATCGGCCTCTACCTCGACGGCGGCGTGGCCTTCGTGCACAACACGATGACCCTGCTGGAAGCGCGGTTCCCGCTCCTGGCCGAGATGCACCTGACCTCGAGCGTGAACCGCGCCTTCCGCACCTATACCGACGACTTCGCGCAGGAACACCTGGGCGAGATCCTGGTGGGCGTGGCGACCTGGGTCCCGTCCCTGCTGCTGGCGCCCTTCCTGACCTTCTTCTTCCTGCGCGACGGGCTGCGCTTCAAGCGCTTCCTGGCGCGCGCCGTGCCCAATGCCTACTTCGAGCGCGCGCTCTACCTGCTGCACGAAGTGGACCAGACCGCGCGCCGCTACTTCGAAGGCCTGCTCAAGCTGACCGTGCTCGACACGGCCGTGCTGGCGCTCGGCCTGTGGACCATCGGCGTGTCCTCGCCCCTGCTGCTGGGCCTGATCTCGGCGGTGCTGGCCTGGGTACCCTTCGTCGGCTCGGTGGCCGGCTGCGTGCTGGTGGTGATCGTGGCCTCGACCGATGCGCCCGCCAATCCGCTGGTGGCCTACGGCGCGATCGGGGTGTTCGTGCTGGTGCGCCTGCTCGACGACTTCGTGTTCATGCCGCTGACCCTGGGGCGCAGCCTGCACATCCATCCGCTGGTGACGGTCCTGATGATCTTCGCCGGCGGCATGCTGGCGGGGGTGGTGGGACTGATGCTGGTGCTGCCGCTGCTGGGCGTGGTGATGGTGGTCGGCGAGACCCTGGGACGGCTGGTGACCAACCCGCGGCTGCGGGCAAGGCACCGGTATGCGCTGGCATTGCGGGCCAGGCAGGCGGCGGCGGATCTGACGTAGATACCGTCTTCACCGTCAAGCCCTACATCGCAAATTCTGGGTCGTAGGGCTTGCCGGAGTGGACAACGCCGAAGCACAGGTGCGCCAGTTTGCGCATTGCTGCACCGATAGCCGCCATCTTGGACTTGCCTTTGGCAAGCAGCCGGTCGTTCAGGGCTTTGATGTGTGGGTTGCAGCGCCTGGCCACAACAGCAGGCATGTACAGAAGCTTGCGCAGATGCGCCGGGCCC
>NZ_KB908125.1 GCF_000382345.1 Massilia niastensis DSM 21313 | reverse complement strand
CGACTTGGCGCCGTACATCTCGACGTTGTCGACGGTGACGTTGCTGCCGGCGATGACCCAGGTGCCCTTGCTCTGCGAGCTCTTGTTGTTGGCGTTGATCTTCGGACGGCCGCCGACGCCGCGGATGGTGATGTTGCTGTCGTAGATGGTGCATGCGTCGCCGGTATAGGTGCCGGCAGCGATTTCGATCACGTCGCCCGCGTTCGCTTTAGCAATGGCCTGGCATGGAGTGGCATAGGTCTTGCCCGTACCGACGCTGAGGGTGACGGCCGAGGCCGGCACGGCGATGACAGCGGAGAGGACGAGAGCGGAACGCAGTGCGGTGGTGAAAGTGTTCTGACGCATGTTTAACCCTTTTTTATAATCGAAATAAATATATCCGAGGACATTTCCTCAGTCACATTTCCGAGGTTAAAGCATGCAGGCGCGTAAGTAAGTAACCAATTGTAACAATCGATCTTTGACAGAAGATGTCTTCAGATGGCTTATAGATACATGACGATCACTATTTTTAGTAACAATGAGACAAAAAAATCGCCTTAAAGTAGCTGATAAATTGTGACCGCATGAAGAGAGAATGGCCGCGATTTGTGAATTCATTAAAAAGAACAGCCGGGAATTCGTGAATTTTAGAAAAATAAGAGGCGGGAATCCTTGAGTTGGGGAACAAATGAATCAGGCGAGAAAATACCGTAGGAAAAAAGTGTGAACTCAGCAGTTCCACCGCGGCATTAGCCCATCAACGGACTCTCAACAGTCGGAAATTGCCGGGATAACTGGTGCGTTAAAGAGACACATTTAAATATTGGAAGATCGTTTCTATGCTGGGAAGAAACGAATTCCTGCAATGGGGGAGTTGGAGGCTAGCCAAGCAACTGATATGCCGTGTTCATCATGGCTCACTAACCAATACGGACAGGCAAATAAAAAGCTGGGCCCTGTGCGAAGCAGGACCCAGCCATATACTTGAGCGAATCATGTGAGGGGGCCGTGTGCCGCCCCTCCGCGGTTACTGAAAAACTTCTTACTTCCCGTCCTGCATCTTTTCGCCGGCGCGCTCCAGTGCGCGGCCGGTTGCATCGGTGGCCTTGTCCGCACCCTCGCGCACTTCGGCTGCGGCCTCGCGCGATTCCTGGCGTACTTCGGCGCCGGCTTCACGCATCTTCTCGCCGGTACGTTCGGCTGCCTGCTCGACGTTCTGGCCGGCGCGCTCGGCCGCCTGCTCGGTGGCCGCTGCGGCTTCACGGGTTTCCTGGCGTACTTCGGCGCCGGCGTTGTCGACCGCCTTGCCGGCTTCCTGCGCCGGACCCATCGATGGATCATCCGCCTTCTTGCAACCGGTCGCCATCACTGCCACGGCCAGCATGACGGCCGAAATAGTTGTCATTTTCATCATATACTCCTTCAAAGGGTTATCGTCCGCTTACACGTTCAGCAAGTCATGAGCCTACGATACTGCTGTGTGCCACAACCGGACCGTGCGGCGCCGCACCAATGGCGCTCTTTTTTGGAAGAAATCCTCGGATTTCGGCAGCCCCGGTCATGGAAACTGTTGCTACACTTCACTTACCAATAACCACATGGAGACCCAATGATGCGACACCTGATGCGAATGAGCCTGCTAGCCGCCGTGCTCGCGACGCCGGGCGCGTGGGCGCAAACCGCCTCGCCCACCGGCCTGTGGAAGACGATCGACGACGAGACCGGCAAACCGAAAGCCCTCGTGCGCGTGACCGAGGATCAGGGCGTTCTCAGTGGCAAGATCGAAAAACTGTTCCGTGCGGCGGACCAGGACCAGAATCCGAAGTGCACGGCCTGCGAAGGCCAGCGCAAGGACCAGCCCCTCATCGGCATGACCATCCTGTCCGGTCTCAAGAAAGACGGCAGTGAATATACCGGCGGCGAGATCCTCGATCCGGCCAAGGGCAAGACCTACAAGAGCAAGGCCGCGCTGAAGGATGGCGGCAGCAAGCTCGAAGTGCGCGGCTATATCGGCGCCCCGATGTTCGGCCGCTCCCAGACCTGGGTGCGCGAACCGTAAGGTTTTTCCGGCAGGCGGCCGCGCGCTCGCCTGCCCTCTTCCGATGTCACTGAACCAGGCCTACCTCTACCTTGCCCTCGCCATCGTGTCCGAAGTCATCGGCACCACCGCGCTGAAAGCCTCCGACAGCTTCACCCGTCCCCTGCCCAGCCTCGTCACCGTCGGCTGCTACGCGCTGTCCTTCTACCTGCTGAGCTTCAGCCTGCGCGTGCTGCCCACCGGGATCGCCTACGCGATCTGGTCGGGCGTGGGCATCATCCTGATCTCGCTGGTCAGCTGGGCCGTCTACAAGCAGGCCCTGGACTTCGCCGCGATCGCCGGCCTGGCGCTGATCGTCGCCGGGGTGGCCGTCATCAACCTGTTCTCGAAGAGCGTCGGACACTGAGCGTTCGGCCGCGCGTGCTCGTCCACCAGCCGGGTACGCGGTATGCTATCGTCCATATCAGCCAAACCCTCACGCCAGCACGCATGGATCCCGACCTCCTCACGCATACCGGACGCCCCGTCTTCCGTGGACGGGCGCTGCGCATGCTGCGTCTGCTGAGCCTGGCCGCCGGCGTATTCGGCATCCTGCTCCCCGCCGCCCTGCTGGCCTCGACGGCGCACGGCATTCCCGACCAGGCCGAGCCCTATGTTGCGCTGGTCGGGCTGGCGCTGGCTTCCGGCGGCTTCTTCCTGGTCGCCATGGCCGGCCACCGCATGCGCCGCTCGCCGGTGCTGCGCTCGTTCACGGCCACCATGCTGATGGCCCCGTTCGGCGCCAGCGCGGTCGTCATCTGGCACGGCGGGAACATCATGATGGTCTGCATCTGCTCCTTCCTGCTGGTCCTGACGATCCTGCTCTACCTGAGCTTCATCTACCCGCTGATGCATGCGCCGGCGCCGCGCAAGGGGCCGCCCAAGCGCACCCGCGGCCAGCGCCGCTACAGCCAGCCGGCGTCGCGCGCCGTCCGGTAGGCCTCGACGCGGTTGCCCGCACCCAGCTTGCTGATCGCTTCCGACAGATAGTTACGCACCGTCCCTTCCGACAGGTGCACCTGGCGCGCGATGTCGGCGCTGCTGCGTCCTTCTCCCGCCAGCCGCAGCACCTGGCGCTCGCGCTCCGTG
Source organism: Massilia niastensis DSM 21313 (assembly GCF_000382345.1). Lineage (GTDB taxonomy): Bacteria > Pseudomonadota > Gammaproteobacteria > Burkholderiales > Burkholderiaceae_D > Telluria > Telluria niastensis. The sequence goes on along the minus strand of NZ_KB908125.1, from coordinate 40,313 downwards.
AGCGGATCGGCGCCGCCGCTCCAGCTTTCCAGCGCCAGCTCGGGCGCGATCGCGCGCCCTCCCGCATGCACGCAGCGGATCGACTCGGCCAGCGCGTCGACCGGCGCATCCTTGAGCAGGTAGCCGCGCACGCCGGCTTCGAGGGCGCGGCGCAGGTAGCCGCTGCGCCCGAAGGTCGTCACCACGATCAGCCTGGCGCCCAGGCGGCGCTCCTTCAGCTGCAGCGCCAGCTCCAGGCCGGTCATGTGCGGCATCTCGATATCGGTCAGCACGATGTCGGGCGCCAGGCGTGCGCACAGTTCCAGCGCGTCGCGGCCGTTGGCGGCGCCGGCCACCACCTCGAAATCGGGTTCGAGCCTGAGCAGCGCGCTCAAGGCGCCCAGCACCAGGGCCTGGTCTTCGGCGATCAGGATGCGGATCATGGGGCGACTCCGGTGGGCACGCGCAGTTCGAGTTCCAGGCCCGACTGCACGTTCAGGGCCAGCCGTCCGCCCACCGCCGCGGCCCGCTCGCGCATGCCGGCCAGGCCGTTGCCCTGGGTGAGGCCGGCGGGATGGCGCAACTGGCCGTCGTCGGCCACCCGCAGCACCGCGTGGCCTCCCTCGAGCGCCAGCGACAGGGTGCAGCGGCGCGCGCCCGCATGGCGCACGATGTTGGTCACGGCTTCGCGCAGCGCCAGCGCCACCACGTGTTCGGCGTTCGGCGCCAGCGGGAAGCGCTCGACCCGCTCCTGCAGCGCGACGTCGGCCGCGGCCAGGCTGGAACGCGCGCTGGCCAGCGCCTGCGCCAGCCCGCTCTGGCGGTAGCCGGTGACGGCGGCGCGCACCTCGGCCAGCGCCTCGCGCGCGCTGGTCTCGATGTCGGCGATCTCGCGCGCGCAGGCTTCGGCGTCGCGCCCGGCCAGCTTGCGCGCCAGCTCGGCCTTGAGGGCGATCAGGGACAGCGAGTGGCCCAGCAGGTCGTGCATGTCGCGCGAGATGCGTTCGCGCTCGGCGATGCGCGCCATGTGTTCGACTTCTTCCTGCTTGCGCAGGACCGCCGCGTTCGAGCGCCGTACGCGGCGGTCCATGACGCAAGAGATGCCGACCGGCAGGCCGGCCGTCACCAGGGGCAGCAGGAAAATCGTGCGCATGTCGGGAATCAGCAGCGACACCAGCAGGCCGGCGCCGACCACCGCCAGCGCCGCCAGCACGGCGCGCTTCGGCGTGGCGAACTGGGCGCACATCGCGCAGGCGAAGATGAAGAAGGTGGCCGCGCCCACATTGTGCGGCGCCCACAGCGTTCCGATCAGGCAGCTGGCGACGATGCAGGCGCCGGCCTGCCAGCCGCGCGCCCAGAAGCTGGCGAAGTACAGCGGCAGGAACACCAGCACCGTCAGCGCCAGCATGGCGATTTCCAGCGGCGATGGCGTGACGTACGCGTACTTCCACAGCAGGTAGGCCAGGCTCACCACCCACAGGTAGGGCAGCTTGCCCAGTTCGGGCGGAATCCAGGGCCATGCCAGCGCGCGCCTGATCTTGTCCATCGGGTGTCCCCTGCGGTTCTTATTATTCAGCGCTCGAGCAGCCGGACGTCGGCGATCTCGAAGCGGTAGTCGCCGGCCTGCGGACCGGCATAGAATCCTATCATGGTCACCGCGGCCGGATCGATGCCGGCGAAGGCGCTGAAGGGCACCGTGACCTCGGTCCATTCCGGGCCTGCCTGGAATGGCGCACTGCCCGGAATCGCGACGCCCTGCGACATCATCATGACGCGGTAGGCGCGGCCGTCGCCGCGCACCTTGAAGCGCACCAGCTTCGCCGCGCTCAGGTCGGCCGGCTGCATCGGCTGCGCCCCCGTCATGAAGGCCGCGCCGGCCCAGGCGTAGGACAGTCCGGACATGATGCGGCCCGAGATCGCCAGCGGCACCTGGCCGTCGGCCAGCGCCGGCTGCGCGGCCAGGCTGGTGGTGGAATGGCCGCCCGCGATCGCATCGGTCGAGGGCATCCAGCCGGCCCCGAACGGGCTGCCCAGCTTCGCCTCGCTGAACAGGCTGACGCGGCCATCCGGCGGCAGCGCCTGGGGCACGCCGCCGGCGGCCTGCTGCGCCACCTTCTTGCGGCGCGCCTCGCGCAGGCCGTTCGCGCTCTCGCCATCCTTCCAGACCTCCACGATGCGGCGCGTGGCCGTGATGTCGGCCAGCGGATTGCCGTCCACCAGCAGCAGGTCGGCCTTGCAGCCCTTCTCGACGCAGCCGCGGCGGCCGAGGCGGAAGGCGGCGGCCGGCACGCTGGTGGCGGCGGCCAGCGCTTCGCCCGGCGTCAGGCCCGCTTCGACCAGGGCCGCCAGTTCGCGGTGCATGCTGATGCCGTACTGGGTGCCGGAATTGCCGGCGTCGCTGCCGGCCAGCAGCCGCACGCCGGCGCGGCGCAAGGCGGCGGTGACGGCTTTCGGCGCCTCCAGCAGGACCGGTGTCGGCTGGGCGCCGAAGCGCGCCTTGAAGTGCGCCTGCCCTTCGCGGTCGAGCAAGGCGGCGAGGCCCGGCTCGGCCAGCAGGTCGTCGCCGCGCGTGCCGGCCATGCTTTCGAGGACGGTGAAGGTCGGGATCACGAAGGCGCCCCTGTCCTTCGCCAGGCGCGCCAGGCTGTCGGCCCGCTCCCTGCCAGGCGCCGCGCCGGGGAACAGGTGCACCAGGCCGTCCGCGCCCGCCTCCAGCATGGCGCGCGCGTCCGCTTCGGTGCTCACGTGCGCCACCGCCAGCTTGCCGCGCCGGTGGGCGGCGGCGATCACCGCCTTCGCGGTCGCCAGGTCGAGGGTGTGCATGGCCGGCATGCCGTGTCCGCCCGCCTCCATCACCAGCTTGATGAAGTCCGAGCCTTCGGCGATGCGCGCATCGACGAAGGCCTGCGCATCCTCGGGCCGGGACAGGGTCGGGATCGTCACGCCGAACTGGGTGCCGTGGCCGCCCGGCGCGGTGACCAGGATCCCGGCCGAGAACAGGTCGGCGCGGTGCGCATTGCGGCCGGCCTGCATGGCGCCCTTCATCTCCTGCATCAGCGGCACGGCGCTGAACATGTCGACCTGGGTGGTCACGCCGAACAGCAGCGGCAGGTCGTGGTCGCGGAAGGCATGGGTGTGCGCATCGATCAGTCCCGGCAGCAGGGTGCGCCCGGCGCCCTCGACCACGCGCGCGCCCCGGGGCGGCTGGCCGCGGTAGTCGGCGTCGACGATGAGGCCGCCGTCGAACAGCACCGTGCGGCGCTCGTGGGCGCTGGCGCCGTCGAACAGGCGGACATCCTTGATCAGGGTGGGGGCGGCCGCGGCGGCGCCGCTCAGGGCCAGGGCGGCGGCGGCCAGGACGGATTTCAGGACGGTGGCAGGCATGGGTTCCTCGCATCGGTTGAGTGGAACCAGTATGCGGAAACGCCGGGCGCGGCGACAGAAGCGCTTGCCATCAGGCAGGCATGACAATTGTCAGGAGAGCGCAAGGCGCGCGCTGCCGACTTCTATGAATTTAATAAAAAGTCAACAAATTCAAGCAAAGTCGTAGTGCACAAACGACATTTTCAGGACATCTCGATATTGACCTTATGTTATCGTCCGCTGATCCCGAACCGGCTTCACGCTCGCTTGGCTCGACCGTGCACGCCGTCACGCTTTTCCTCCCCAGCAAGGAGTTGTCAATGATTTTCCTGCGTCTGTTGTGCCTGATGGCCGGCGTCGTCGTCCTGGTTGCCCCGCCGGTCATGCTGTTCCCGACCGGCGCCAGCATGCCCAATGTCTTCAAGGCGGCCGCCGTCCTCTGCGGCCTGCTGCTTGCCTCGTCCGGCTTCTTCCTGGTCGGCATGGCCGGCCACCGCATGCGCCGCTCGCCGCGGCTGCGTTCGCTGGCGGCCGTGCTGCTGGCGGTGCCCTTCGCCGCCAGCGTGGCGATGTTCTGGCGCAGCGGTTCGCCCACCCTGCTCTCGATGTGCAGCATGCTGCTGTGCTTTACGGCGCTGCTCTACCTGAGCTTCATCTATCCGGTCCTGCGCGCGCCAGGCTACCGTCCGCCGCGTGGCGACGAAATGCCCGAGCCGCAGCTGAATCCCTTGCCGCCTGGATAAGACTTAGAGCGCCTAACGCTCTTAGGCCAGCGGCAGGTTATCCCACAGGTCGCCCGTCGGGCTGATGCGCGGCGCGGCGACCCCGAAGTGCTGGTAGGCGAGCGGCGTGGCGATGCGGCCGCGCGGGGTGCGCTGCAGGTAGCCCTGCTGGATCAGGTAGGGTTCGAGCACGTCCTCGATGGTGTCGGCGGCCTCGCCGATCGCCGCCGCCAAGTTGCCGATGCCCACTGGGCCGCCGGAAAATTTAAACAGCACCGCTTCCAGCAGCTTGCGGTCCATCACGTCGAAGCCGACGGTGTCGACGTCGAGCATCTTCAGTGCGCGGTCGGCCATGTCCTTGGTGATGTCGCCATTGCCCTTCACTTCCGCATAGTCGCGCACGCGGCGCAGCAGGCGGTTGGCGATACGCGGCGTGCCGCGTGCGCGCTTGGCCACTTCGCGCGCGCCCTCTTCGTTGATCGGGGCTTCGAGCAGCGCGGCGCTGCGCGCCACGATCTTGGTCAGCTCTTCGACGTTGTAGAACTCCAGGCGCGCGACGATGCCGAAACGGTCGCGCAGCGGATTGGTCAGCATGCCGGCGCGGGTGGTCGCGCCCACCAGGGTGAAGGGCTGCAGGTCGAGCTTGACCGAGCGCGCGGCCGGGCCTTCGCCGATCATGATGTCGATCTGGTAGTCCTCGAGCGCCGGATACAGGATCTCCTCGACCACCGGCGACAGGCGATGGATCTCGTCGATGAACAGGACGTCGTTCGCCTCGAGGTTGGTGAGCAGCGCCGCCAGGTCGCCCGGGCGTTCCAGCACCGGACCCGACGTCTGGCGCAGGTTCACGCCCATCTCGCGCGCGATGATGTGCGCGAGCGTGGTCTTGCCCAGGCCCGGCGGGCCGAACAGCAGGGTGTGGTCGAGCGCTTCGCGCCGCTTGCGCGCCGCGTGGATGAAGATTTCCAGCTGGTCGCGGATCTTTTCCTGACCGACATATTCCTCCAGGTGCTTCGGACGCAGGGCGCGCTCGATCGCCTCCTCGTTCGGCGAGGCGGGCGCGGCGTCGATGATGCGCTGTTCGGTGAAATTATCGGTCTGGATACTCATTGCTCAACCCCGGGTGCGATTACCCTTTTGACAGCGCCTTCAGCGCAAACTTGATGCCATCGGAAACGCTGGCGCCGGCCGGCATGTTCTTGGTCGCGGCCAGCGCTTCCTTGTCAGAATACCCCAAAGCCACCAGGGCATTGAGCACGTCGGTCTGGGCGTCGTCGCGGACCACCCCGGCCACCGTGCCGAGGTCGGCCCCCACCTTGCCCTTCAGTTCGAGCAGCAGGCGCTCGGCGGTCTTCTTGCCGATGCCGGGCACCTTCACCAGGCGACCGGTTTCCTGCAGGGTGACGGCCTGCGACAGTTCGGCCACCGACATGCCCGACAGGATCGCCAGCGCGATGCGCGCGCCGATGCCGGTGATCTTGATCAGCTGGCGGAACAGCGCGCGTTCGCTGGCGGAGCCGAAGCCGAACAGCAGGTGGGCATCCTCACGCACCGTCAGGTGGGTGAACAGCACCACCTTTTCGCCGGTATGCGGCAGGTTGTAGAAGGTGCTCATCGGCACGTCGACTTCATAGCCGACGCCATTGCAATCCACCAGCACTTGCGGCGGCGTCTTGTCGAGCAGGATTCCGGAGATTCGACCGATCATCTGAGTTTCCTATTTATTATTCGTCCTAGACCAGACGGCTGCGTTTCATGCGCAGTCCCTGCACGCCCGGCGCGGCGGCGCCGATCAGCGCCAGCGCGTCATGGCTGTGGGCATGGCAGATCGCCACGCCGAGGGCGTCGGCGGCGTCGCTGCCGGGCAGGCCCGGCAGCTTGAGCAGGCGCGCCACCATGTCCTGCACCTGGGCCTTGGCGGCCTTGCCGGTGCCGACCACGGCCTGCTTGACCTGCACCGCGGTGTACTCGGCCACGTCGAGATCGGCCCCGACCAGGGCCGTGATCGCCGCCCCGCGCGCCTGTCCCAGCAGCAGGGTCGATTGCGGATTGACGTTGACGAAGACTTTTTCGATGGCCGCGCAGGTGGGGCCGTAGGTGGCGACGACTTCGCTGACGCCGTCCAGGATCACCTTCAGGCGCGGCGGCAGCGCCCCCTCCAGCCCCGTCTTGATGGTGCCGGAAGCGATGTAGCGCAGCTTCGCGCCGTGTTTTTCAATGACGCCGAACCCCGTCGTGCGCAGGCCCGGGTCGATGCCGAGAATAATCATTATCGAATGTTATACCGGCTGGGAGTGTTCGTGGGAAAAATACTGTGGAAAAACACAGGTGTGGGGTAGGCGGCGCTGCCGCTCACGCGTTCAACGAATGGTAAAACATCCGTTTCGTGAACATACGCCGCCGGTTGAACGCGTGGGCGGGAAACCCGCCCACCCTACAATCATCAATGACGGAAGTGACGGGTGCCGGTGTACAGCATCACCACGCCGCGCTCGTCGGCGGCGTCGATCACTTCCTGGTCGCGCATCGAGCCGCCCGGGTGGATCACGCAGGTCGCGCCGGCGTCGACCACCACGTCCAGGCCATCGCGGAACGGGAAGAAGGCATCCGAGGCCACGGCCGAACCGGCCAGCGACAGGCCGGCGTTCTGGGCCTTGATCGAGGCGATGCGGGCCGAGTCGATACGGCTCATCTGGCCGGCGCCGACGCCCAGGGTCATGCCGTTACCGCAGAACACGATGGCGTTCGACTTGACGAACTTGGCCACGCGCCAGGCGAACATCATGTCCTGCAGCTGCTGCTGGGTCGGCTGCTTTTTGGTGACCACGCGCAGTTCGTCCAGGCCGACGTTCTTCGCGTCCGGCGACTGCACCAGCACGCCGCCGCCGACGCGCTTCACGTCGTACGGGTTCTGGTCGGCGCCCAGCGGGATCTCGAGCAGGCGCACGTTCTGCTTGGCCGCCATGATCTGGCGCGCTTCCGCGGTGAACACAGGCGCGATCAGGACTTCGACGAACAGTTTGCTCAGCGCTTCGGCCGCCTTGCCGTCGACCTCGACGTTGAAGGCGATGATGCCGCCAAAGGCCGAGGTCGGGTCGGTCTGCAGGGCGCGCGAGTAGGCGTCGAGCGCATCCACGCCGATCGCCACGCCGCACGGGTTGGCGTGCTTGACGATCACGCAGCCGGCCGGCTGGCCCAGGCCGCCCAGCGACTTGACGCATTCCCAGGCCGCGTCGGCGTCGGCGATGTTGTTGTACGACAGTTCCTTGCCCTGCAGCTGGCGGTAGCTGGCCAGTGCGCCGTCGACGGCGGACAGGTCGCGGTAGAAGGCGGCGCCCTGGTGCGGGTTCTCGCCGTAGCGCATGTCCTGGACTTTCTCGAAGCTCATGTTCAGGGTCTGCGGATAGCTGGAACGGGTCGCGTGCGCGCGGTCTTCGCCCAGGCTGGTCAGGTAGTTGGTGATCGCGCCGTCGTATTGGGCGGTGTGGGCGAACACTTTCTTGGCCAGGCGGAACTTGGTCTCGTAGCTGACCGGGCTGCTGCCCTCGCCGCCGGCGCCCTTCATTTCAGCCAGCACCACGCCGTAGTCGGCCGGATCGACGATCACGACCACGTCGCGGTGGTTCTTGGCCGCCGAGCGCAGCATGGTCGGGCCGCCGATGTCGATGTTCTCGATCGCATCTTCCAGCGAGCATTCCTGCTTGGCGACGGTCTGCTGGAACGGGTACAGGTTGACCACGACCATGTCGATCTGCGGAATGCCGTGTTCGTCGAGCTTGGCGACGTGTTCCGGCAGGTCGCGGCGCGCCAGGATGCCGCCGTGTACCTTCGGGTGCAGGGTCTTGACCCGGCCGTCGAGCATTTCCGGGAAACCGGTGTAGTCGGCGACTTCGGTCACCGGCAGGCCGTTCTCCTGCAGCAGCTTGGCGGTGCCTCCGGTGGACAGCAGGTTGACGCCGAGCGCGCTGAGCGCGCGTGCGAAGTCGAGCACGCCGGTTTTATCGGAGACGGAAATCAGAGCTTGTTTGATCATGGTGTGGCCTGTTGTTGAAAATTCTTGCGTCCGGGCGCGCGGACCCGGTTTGGCCACGCCAGGACGCGCGGCCACCTACCCGCGCTCTTAGAGCAGCCCGTGCTCCTGCAGTTTCTTTCGCAAAGTATTCCGGTTGATACCCAGCATCTGGGCCGCGTGCGACTGGTTGCCGTCGGCGCGCGACATCACGACTTCGAGGACCGGTTTTTCGACGGTCAGCACCATCATGTCGTAGATGTTGGTCGGCTTCTGCTCGCCCAGATCGTTGAAATAGTCCTCGAGGCTCTTCTGGACGACTTCCTGGATACTTTCTTTGCTCATGTCTTCTGCTGCTTCATCCTGGTTAATGATTGCTCCGCTTGCGCGCAGCTGTCTCCGAATACTTTTTATTTTTGTAAAACTAAGCCGCGATCGCTTCATGGGCAGGACGCGCGGGGCGGTATTGTAACCGCTCCCCGTACCTGTGCTGCGATTTGAAAAATTCGTCGACCGCCGCCAGCTGCTCGGCCGTCGATTCGAGCAGGTTCATGCTCTGGCGGAACGCTTCTCCGCCCGGCAAGTCCTGTACATACCAGCCGATGTGCTTGCGCGCGGTGCGCACGCCGACGTATTCGCCATAGAAGGCGTAATGGGCCGGCAGGTGTTCGTTCATCAGTTCGCGCACCTCGTCCACTTCCGGGGCCGGAAGGTGGATGCCGGTGCGCAGGTAGTGGTCGATCTCGCGGCAGATCCAGGGACGGCCCTGGGCTGCGCGGCCGACCATGATCGCGTCCGCGCCCGTATAGTCGAGCACGAACTTCGCCTTTTCGGGGGTGGTGATGTCGCCGTTGGCGACCACCGGGATGCCGGCCGCGGCCTTGACGGCGCGGATGGTGTCGTATTCGGCGTCGCCCTTGTAGCCGTCGGCGCGGGTGCGGCCGTGCAGGGTCAGCATGGCGATGCCGGCCTGCTCGGCCAGGCGCGCGATGCGCAGCGCGTTTTTATTCTCGCGATCCCAGCCGGTGCGGAACTTCAGGGTCACCGGCACGTCGACCGCTTCCACGACCGCGTGCAGGATGCGCTCGACCAGGTCTTCGTGCTGCAGCAGGGCCGAACCGCACCAGCTGTTGCAGACCTTCTTGACCGGGCAGCCCATGTTGATGTCGATGATCTGGGCGCCACGCTCGACGTTGAACTTCGCGCAATCGGCCAGGTCCTTGGGATCGGCGCCCGCGATCTGGACCGCCTTCGGCTCCATCTCGCCGGCGTGGTCGGTGCGGCGCGAGGTTTTCTCGCTGGCCCACAGGCGCGGGTTGGACGCGGCCATCTCGGACACCGCATAGCCGGCGCCAAGCTGCTTGCACAGCTGACGGAACGGGCGATCCGTGACCCCGGCCATGGGGGCGACGAAGACGTTGTTACGCAGTAAATGAGGACCAATTTGCACAGCAGAAAGTCACGGAAGTTTCTCGGGAACCTGGCATTTTACCCCAAGCGCTGCTCAAATTATCGGCACAATTTTGTTGAGTTGTTGCGCGTGTGATATTGGCAGGGTGAAAAAAAGGGAGTTCGCAGGGGCCTGGAGGGATGGTTTGGGTCGTTTCTGGTAGGTAACGCTAACAATCCGCGACGCACCTGGGCCCTTGCCTACCGAAGCCGTCATGGCAAATCATCCAGCGCCGCCAGCCGAAGGTGGTCCACCTCGCCCCAGCTCAGCAGCCGCAGCCCTTCCTTCTCGACCACGAAGCGGTTGATGCTCGCGTTATGCACCTTGAAGTCGCGCGGCGTTTCCAGCGGCAGGCCAAGCGCGGCGCGGTAGGCGCATTCGAGGACCCCGCCATGCGCCACCAGCGCCAGCGTCTTGCCTGGATGCAAGCGCGCATGCCCCATGACCGCCCCCATCACCCGTTCATAAAACTGGCGGAACGTCTCGCCCTGGTTGGTTCCGGGAGGCAGTTCCGCATATACATTGCGCGCTTGCCATTCAGCAAACTCGCGCGGAAAGCGCGCCGCGATCTCGCTGTACAGCAAGCCCTCGAAGCCGCCGTAGCAGCGCTCGCGCAGTGCAGGATCCAGCGCCATGCCCTGCCCGCTTCGCCCCTGGATCGCCGCGGCCGTCTGGCGCGCGCGCATCAGGTCGCTCGACACGACCAGGTCGATCCGTTCGCCGGCCAGCGCTTCGCCGAGCGCGGCCGCCTGGCGCTCGCCCTCGGCATTGAGGGCGATGTCGAGATGCCCCTGCAGGCGCCGTTCGGCGTTCCAGGCGGTTTCGCCGTGGCGGATCAGGAGTATCGTGGTGGCGCCCGCGGGCGCGCTGGATATTGTCGGCAACATGAGGTTCCGTACGCCCGAACCTCGGGGCGATGTTGTTAGTGTTGAATGTTGAAAAAGCTTACTTGAGCTGTGCGGCGGCGACCTCGGGGTTCAGCGAATACACGCCGAACAGCCGCGCCTCGTCCAGGATATGGCCCTGGATCGCCAGCCGCGCCTCGGAGCCGGTGAACCGGCCTTCCAGCGGCAGGCGCGGGATGTCGAGCGCATACAGCGTGAAGATATAGGCGTGCACCCGCTCGTCGTTCCAGGGCGGGCACGGCCCGTCGTAGCCGTAGAACTCGCCCGCCATGTCGGGATCGCTGGCGAACCACCCGGAATAGTCGTTCACGCCATGGCGCAGCTGGTGCTCGGTGCCGTTCTTGATCGTGAACGGCACCAGCGGCCCCGGCTTGCCGTGCGGCGTGACCATGTCCGAGAACATGCCCTCGGCCAGCGACTTCAGGCAGACCGGTATGTCGGCCAGCGCCCAATGGAAAAAGTCGACGCGCGGCAGCGAGGCCGGCACGGTCCGCCCTTCCCGGTTGACATTGCTTCCTTCGGAAGGCACGTCGGGGTCGTGCGCGATCAGCACCAGCGACTTGGCGCCGTCCGGCACGTCGTCCCAGGCGATATGCGGATTGCGGTTGCTCGACAGCTTGATGTGATTGTCCGGGTCGATGACCGCGAACGCGCACTCCGGCGGAATCTCCCCGCCGTCGGCAAATGAATCGCTCCAGATTCTCATACGTCCTCCCAGTCCCTGAACCTGTTGACCGGCGCCACGGGTTTCAGCGCGATGTCCCGACTGGATCAATCCGCAGCCAGAAGGTGACCGGACCGTCGTTGATGAGGGACACCTTCATGTCGGCGCCGAACTGGCCGGTTTCGACGATGCCATGACGCGCGCGCGCCTGTCGCACGACATGATCGAACAGGCGCCGGCCGTCTTCCGGCGCGGCGGCCGGCGAAAACGAGGGACGGGTGCCCGATTTCGTGTCGGCCGCCAGGGTGAACTGGGGCACCAGCAGCAGGCCGCCTTCGGTGTCGGCCACGCTGCGGTTCATCTTGCCGGCCTCGTTGGAAAACACGCGGTAGCCCAGCAGCTTGGTCAGCAGCGCCTCGGCCTCGCGCTCGGTGTCGCCCCGTTCGGCGCACACCAGCACCATCAGGCCGGGGCCGATCGCGCCGACGGTCCTGCCGTCGACCCGCACCGCGGCCTCGGCCACCCGTTGCAGCAGGCCGATCATGCGGACAGGGTCACGCGGGCGAACTTGCGTTTGCCAACCTGCAACACGAAGCTGCCGGCGCCGAGCTGCAGCGCCTTGTCGCTGATCACCTCGCCGTCGATGCGCACGCCGCCCTGGTCGACCATGCGCATCGCTTCCGAGGACGAGGCGCACAGGCCTGCCTGCCTGAGCAGTTGCGGCAGGCCCAGCGGCGCGCCCGACAGCGACACTTCCGGCACGTCGTCCGGGATGCCGCCCCTGGAGCGGTTGACGAAGTCGGCCAGCGCATCGTCGGCCGCCTGGGCCGAGTGGAAGCGCGCCACGATTTCCTTGCCCAGCGCCACTTTCGCATCGCGCGGGTTGGCGCCGCCCCGCACCTCGGCCTTCAGCTTTGCCAGCTCGTCGAGCGAACGGAAGGACAGCAGGTCGTAGTACTTCCACATCATCTCGTCCGAGATGCTCATCAGCTTGCCGAACATCGTGTTCGGCGCCTCGGTGATGCCGATGTAGTTGTTCTTCGACTTCGACATCTTCTCGATGCCGTCCAGGCCTTCCAGCAGCGGCATCGTCAAGATGCACTGTGGCTCTTGCCCATAGTCTTTTTGTAACTCTCGGCCAACCAAGAGGTTGAACTTCTGGTCGGTGCCCCCAAGTTCAAGGTCTGATTGCAAAGCGACCGAGTCGTAGCCCTGCATCAAAGGGTAAAGGAACTCATGCACCGCAATCGGTGTCCCACTCTTGTAACGCTTGGTGAAGTCATCGCGCTCCATCATGCGTGCCACAGTGTAACGGGAAGCAAGCTGGATCATGCCGCGTGCCCCCAGCGGATCGCACCATTCGGAGTTGTAGCGGATTTCGGTGCGCGATGCATCCAGCACCAGCGATGCCTGGCGGAAATAGGTCATCGCATTGGTTTCAATCTGCTCGCGCGTCAGCGGCGGACGGGTCGCATTACGGCCCGACGGATCACCGATCATCGAAGTGAAGTCGCCGATCAGGAAGATCACCTGGTGGCCGAGGTCTTGCAACTGGCGCAGTTTGTTCAGCACCACGGTGTGGCCGAGGTGCAGGTCGGGCGCGGTCGGATCCAGGCCGAGCTTGATGCGCAGCGGCTTGCCGCTCTGCTCCGAGCGCGCCAGCTTTTGTGCAAATTCGCTTTCGATCAGCAGTTCGTCGACGCCACGCTTTGCAATGGCGAGCGACTCGAGCACCTTGTCGGTCAACGGCAAAGGGGCGGACGGATTCACCGGGGCGCCGTTACCGGAGGATGCATTGGAAGTCATAACAGCTCTTATGTAGGAAATTATCTAAAACGGTTGTAGGACCAGATACTTTGATATAATGCTCGATCCGGTTTCCGTTACTGCAAGCAAACTTTGCAAAACGATAAGAAACAAGATCCCTGGAAGTTCAGCCGCAAATTTTAACTGATTGCATGAACCCTATACATAAAATCACTGGCAACCGCCTGCTCCAGCTGCTGCCGAAGACCCGCAAGGCGCGTATCGTCAGCGCCGGCGCCGTCTTCCTCAGCCTGTGCGCGTTTGGCGCCGTTGGCGTGGCTCCGATCGCAACGGACCCGGCCGACGTTCCTGTCAAGCAAGTCGCCCAGGCCCTGGAACTGCCGAACCTGGCAGACCAGATCGCAGCCCTCCAGCAAGACGAGCAGCAGTTCATCCACGAAGAGCGCATTCGCCGCGGCGACTCGCTCGGCTCCCTGTTCACCCGCCTTGGCGTCGACGACGCCGACGCCCAGAAGTTCGTCCGCACCGACAAACTCGCCCGCCGCCTGCTGTCCCTCAAGACCGGCAAGCGCATCCAGGCCGAGACCGACGAGAATGGCCTGCTGCTGTCGCTGCGCGCCACCGTCACCGAAGGCAAGGACGGCGATGCGAAGACCATCACCGTGGCGCGCAAGGGCGAGCAGTTCGTCGCCAACGAGGCACCGGCCAAGCTCGAGCGCCGCGTGGAGATGCGTTCTCGCGAAATCACCTCCTCGCTGTACTCGGCCACCGACTCCAACGTCGATGGCGGCAGCATTCCGGATTCGGTCGTCGGCGACATCATCGAGATGTTCTCGACCAACATCGACTTCCGTTCCGACCTCAAGCGCGGCGACCGCTTCAGCGTGGTGTACGAAACCTTCTGGCTCGATGGCGAACTGGTCAAGACCGGCCGCATCCTGGCCGGCGAGTTCGTCAACCGCGGCGTGAGCTACCAGTCGGTCTGGTACGAAGACCCGGCCACCAAGCAGGGCGGTTACTACACCCTGGACGGCAAGGCGCTGAAGAAGGCATTCCTGAAGTCGCCGCTCGAGTTCTCCCGCATCTCGTCGGGCTTCTCGATGCGCGTGCACCCGATCTCGGGCAAGTGGAAGGCGCACAAGGGCGTCGACTACGCGGCCGCGACCGGCACCCCGATCCGCGCCGCAGGCGACGGCACGGTCGACTTCTCGGGCAATGGCAATGGCTACGGCAACATGATCGTCCTCAAGCACTGGGCGAACTACAGCACCGCCTACGCCCACATGAGCCGCATCGCTCCGGGCATGCGCAAGGGCGCCAAGGTCAGCCAGGGCCAGGTGATCGGCTATGTCGGCTCGACCGGCTGGTCGACCGGCGCCCACCTGCACTACGAGTTCCGCGTCGGCGGCGAAGCCAAGGACCCGAACAAGTTCAAGTCGCTGGCCCAGCAACCGCTGAGCCCGGCAGAACTGACCCGCTTCCGCATGGCCGCTGCCGACATGAACCACCGCTTCTCGCTGCTGGCCCCGGGCGGCTCGGCGATGGCAGCACGCTAATCGTCGAACCGACGGACCTGAACGCCCTCCGCTGCATGCATGTGCGCGGAGGGCGTTTTGTTTTGGGGAAGCCGAACCGGTATGCTGGCGCCTGCGGCATCGGCGACCGAAGCTGCCCGCGCAGTGGCCATCCACGCGTCACACCACTATATAAATAGAGCACAAAGAACATGAGCGAGACCCCATCCCTCTACATCGGCCTGATGTCCGGCACCAGCCTCGACGGCGTCGACGGTGTGCTGGCCGACTTCGCAGGCGGCGCCATCCGCACGATCGCCGCCGCCTTCACCCCCTTCCCCGCCGGGCTGCGCAGCGAACTGATGGCCCTGCAGGCGGCCAGCCCGAATGAACTCGAGCGCGAAGCGCTGGCCGCCAACGGCCTGGCGCTGGCCTATGCCGAGTGCGTCAAGGCCCTGCTCCCCGCGGCCGCCGGCCCCGTGGCCGCGATCGCCGTGCACGGCCAGACCATCCGCCACCGCCCCGAACTGGGCTTCACGCGCCAGACCAACAATCCTTCCCTGCTGGCCGAACTGACCGGCATCGACGTGATCGCCGACTTCCGCAGCCGCGACATTGCCGCCGGCGGCCAGGGCGCGCCGCTGGTGCCGGCCTTCCATGAGGCCGCGTTCGGCAAGCCGGGACTGGCGCGCGTGGTCGTGAATATCGGCGGGATCGGCAACATCAGCGTGCTGCATGGCGACGGCCGCGTCACCGGCTTCGATACCGGTCCGGGCAACGTGCTGATGGACCTGTGGATCGCGCGCCACCAGGGCCGCGCCTACGACGAGGATGGCGCCTGGGCCGCCAGCGGCGCGGTCAGCCAGCCGCTGCTCGAGGTCCTGCTCGACGAACCGTATTTCCAGCAGCCCGCGCCCAAGAGCACCGGCCGTGACCTATTCCACGAACAATGGCTCGATGCCAAGCTGACACGCTTCCAGGAGCTCGCCCCGGCCGACGTGCAGGCGACCCTGACGCGCCTGACGGCGCTCACGATCGAGCGCGCGATCCAGGACGAAGGCGCAAGGCCGGACGCGGTGTATGTATGTGGAGGCGGCGCCTACAACGCCACCCTGCTGCGCGAGATCGGCGCGGCGCTGGGCGGCGGCGTCAAGGTGGAATCGACGGCGGCGCTGGGCGTGGCGCCGAACCGGGTGGAGGCGCTGGCCTTCGCCTGGCTGGGCTGGCGTTTCGCCACCCGGGCGCCGGGCAACCTGCCGGCCGTCACCGGGGCGCGCGGCGCGCGCATCCTGGGCGCCCTGTACCCGGCGTAAACGAGAACGGCCCGGCGGAGGAGCCGGGCCGTGGACATCACCCGGCAAGCGCCGGGCGGCCTGGGGACTTTACGCCGTGAACGACGAACCGCAACCGCAGGTCGAGGTGGCGTTCGGATTCTTGATGACGAACTGGGCGCCTTCGAGGTCATCCTTGTAGTCGATCTCGGCGCCGACCAGGTACTGGTAGCTCATCGAGTCGATCAGCAGCTGGACGCCGTTCTTTTCCATCGTGGTGTCGTCTTCGTTGACGATTTCGTCAAACGTGAAGCCGTACTGGAAGCCGGAGCAACCGCCACCCTGCACGAAGACGCGCAGCTTCAGGTCGGGATTGCCTTCTTCCTCGATCAGCTGAGCAACTTTCTGTGCGGCGCTGTCGGTGAAGTTGATCGGCGTGGGTATCGTGTCAAGCTCTTGCACTTCGGCGACTGCGGTCATGGATAACTCCTGATTGAATTCAACTCGCGCCATTATAGTCTGTTGGCGCAAGTCATGCTGCCGAGCCTTCGGCAGCGTCGGCTAGATGAAACACCGGCTCGCCGGCGGGTTCGTGGGTCAATTTCCCAGTTACCAGGGCGCCGCCATGCATTTCGAGAAGCCGGTAGTGTACATCTCCATGTATGCGGCCTTTCGGCTGTAATTCAAGCAGTTCCGACGAATAAACCGAGCCGGCGATATAGCCGTTGACCACCAGGCTGGCGCAGCGCACCTCGCCTTCGATGCGCGCATGTTCGGACACGATCAGGACGCTGTCGACGCCCTCCAGAGCGACCACGTTGCCGTGCACCTCGCCATCGATGCGCAGGCCGCCCGTGAAGCACAGGTCGCCCTCGATCCGGGCCGAAATGCCGACCAGGCTGTCAATTTCGCTTTTTGCTTGTCGACCGAACATGCTGTACCCCTGTGAAAGAAACGACGCAGCGCACTGGACCGTGCATTGGTCAATTTACAGTGCTCAACAGGGGATGCCTTGATCTAGGTCGGAGTCTTGGGATTGCGCTTACGCAACTAATGGCGGGACAGGCATTGCAGCCTGCAACATACCTTGAACGCGCGGACGGATTTGCCGCCCACGCGTCCCCTGCGGCGACGTTACGGCAGCAATGCGATCTGCTGCAGGCCGGTCGATTCCTCCAGGCCGAACATCAGGTTCATGCACTGCACCGCCTGGCCGGAAGCGCCCTTGACCAGGTTGTCCTGCACCACCAGGATGACCACGGTGTCGCCGTTGTCCGGACGATGCAGCGCCAGGCGCAGCATGTTCGAGCCGCGGGTCGAGCGGGTTTCCGGGTGCGAGCCGAACGGCATCACGTCGACGAACTCGCTGTCCTTGTATTCCTCCTCGAACAGCGCCTGCAGGGCGGCATTGTCGATCTCCTTCGTCAGGCGCGCGTACAGGGTCGAATGCATGCCGCGGATCATCGGCACCAGGTGCGGGGTGAAGATCAGGCCGACCTTCTGGTCGGTGAAGCGCGCCAGCTGGGCCGAGGTTTCCGGCGTGTGGCGGTGGCCATGCACGCCATAGGCCTTGAAGTTGTCGCTCGATTCCGAGAACAGCGTGCCGATCTCGGCCTTGCGGCCGGCGCCCGAGACGCCCGACTTCGCATCGGCGATCAGGCTGCCCGCATCGATGATGCCGGCCTTGAGCAGCGGGTAGAAGCCCAGCTGCATGGTGGTCGGGTAGCAACCCGGGTTGGCGACCAGGCGCGCCTTCCTGATCGCTTCGCGGTTCAGCTCCGGCAGGCCGTAGACGGCCTCTTCCAGCAGCTCGGGCGCGGTGTGTTCGATCTTGTACCATTTCTCGAAGATGGCGCGGTCCTTCAGGCGGAAGTCGGCCGCCAGGTCGATCACCTTGACGCCGGCCGCCAGCAGCGCCGGCGCCTGGGCCATCGCCACGCCATGCGGGGTGGCGAAGAACACCACGTCGCACTTGCTCAGGTCGGCCTTGTCCGGGCTCGAGAACGCCAGCTCGACGCGGCCGCGCAGCGAGGGGAACATGTCGGCGACCGGCAGGCCGTCTTCCTTGCGCGAGGTGATCGCGGTCAGTTGCACATCCGGGTGAACGGCCAACAGCCGCAGCAATTCCACGCCCGTGTATCCGGTTCCGCCAACGATGCCAACTTTGATCATGTTCTTTCCTTCGATAATGGTGGTAGGGCCCTTTCCAGGACGAGGCTGCAATTTTAACAGTCTTGCGCAGAGCGGGCGCCAAACCGCTCGATCAGGCATGGATGGCGCCGCCAGCCCTCGCTATAATTGCCGAATGAACATCAAACTGCTTTTTGACCGGCAAGGATAAGGATGCTCTCGATCGGCGAACTGTCCAGGCAAACGGGCGCAAGCGTGCGCTCGCTGCGCCATTACGAGGGAGCGGGACTGCTCAGCTCAATCAGGAAGGAGAACGGCTACCGGCTGTTCGACCCGTCCGCGGCCGAGTTCGTCGAACGGATCCGCATCCTGCTGCGCAACGGCTTCACGCTCGAGGAGATCCGCCCGGTCGTGTCGATGCTGGATCCGCAGCCGCCCAACCTGCGCAGCATCTGCCCGGAAGTCATCTCCCTCTACCATGGCAAGCTCGGCGAGCTGGACCAGCGGATCGCGGCCTTGCAGCAGATCCGGACCAGCGCCGCCGCGCGCCTGGCCTTTCTCGAGGAGCAGCGCGAGCGCGGCGGCCCCTGAAGCATCACGGCTTCGCCCGGTCCAGCGCGGCCGGGATCGGATGCGCCGCGGTTTCCGCGTCCCAGGTAATCGACAGCACGCACCAGCGGGCGCCGTCGTGCAGCAGCTGCAGGCTGTTGACGCCGCGCACCCGCACCGGGCCGTCCGGCCGGTCGCGCGTTTCATAGCTGCTGTAGACGTGGGCGATATGCCCGAATCCATGCACCTGCTGCGCCACTTCGGACTCGAAGAAGCCGCGGTGGCCGAGCAGCCGGTCGTTGAGGTCCGCGAACTGGCGCGGCGTCTGCGGCGCGGCCAGGAAGCCGCCCGCGCCGTGGGTGGTGGCCGTGACCAGCGCGCCCGGGGCGAACAGCCGGTACATGCGCTCCCAGTCCTTTTTCGCGCCGGCCGGGCCGGACACGATCTCGTACAGCGCCTTGACGACGGTCTGCGGCGAGTGCCCGTCGGTGGCGCCCTGGTCCGGACCGCAGGCGGCGGTGGCGCCCAGCGGATTGTTCTGGGCCTGGGCCGGCGCGGCAAGGGCCAGCGCGAGCAGCGCGGCGGTCATGGGGAGAGTGAAGAGGTGCTTGCGTGGCATGGGGTGTCCTGTCGTCGATGCGCGATTCTTGCGCGGAACACCATGCTGAAGCCTGCCGCTAGTGGCAGAGTCAAGCGCCTTGTAGCGCTGCAGGCAATAAAAAAGCCGCCGGCTTTGCAGCGGGCGGCTTTTGGAACAGCGCCCAAGGCGCTGTAGAAACGATTAACGCTTCGAGAATTGCTTTGCGCGACGTGCTTTGCGCAGACCAACTTTCTTACGCTCGACTTCACGGGCGTCACGGGTGACGAAACCGGCACGTGCCAGGTCGCCCTTGAGGCCTGCGTCGTAGTCGATCAGGGCGCGGGTGATGCCGTGACGGACGGCGCCTGCCTGGCCCGACTCACCACCGCCGTGCACATTGACCTTGATGTCGAAACGCTCGACATTGCCGGTCAGTTCCAGCGGCTGGCGAATGACCATCAGGCCGGTTTCGCGCGAGAAGTATTCCGAGGCTGGCTTGCCGTTCACGATGATCTGGCCGGTGCCAGCCTTGATGAACACGCGAGCGACTGCACTCTTGCGACGGCCGGTGCCGTAGTTGTAGTTACCGATCATGTCAGTTCCTTAGAGAGTCAGTGCTTTAGGTTGCTGGGCAGCGTGCGGGTGGGTGCCTTCCGCGTACACTTTCAGCTTCTTGATCATGGCGTAGCCGAGCGGGCCCTTGGGCAGCATGCCCTTGACAGCCTTCTCGAGCGCGCGGCCCGGGAAACGCTGCTGCATTTTCAGGAAGTTGGTTTCGTAGATACCGCCCGGGTAGCCCGAGTGACGGTAGTAGGTCTTCGCGGTGGCCTTGGTGCCGGTCACGCGCAGCTTGCCTGCGTTGACGACGACGATGTAGTCACCGGTATCGACGTGCGGAGTGAATTCCGGCTTGTGTTTGCCGCGCAGTCGGAGTGCCACTTCGCTGGCAACACGTCCGAGGACCAAGTCCGTCGCGTCAATCACAAACCAGTCGCGCTGGACTTCATGGCCCTTAGCGGAAAAAGTTTTCATGTTGACTTCCTAATAGAAAAATTGCTCAAATGGTGGTTCCGCCCCGTGTTTCAGCGGACTCGTCCTTATTGTCTTTTCCTGAGCAAACGGAAAGCCGACGATCATAGCCCATCAGCCCTCGCGCGTCAATGTGCGCCTTGGACGCTGTCGCTTTTACAGCCTGCGTACGCGCTGGCGCAACGCAGTGCCGGCCGACTTACCCCACAGTCATCATTTGCCATACACCAGTGCAACTATTGATTGACCTCGGAAAGATGGTCAACTTACCATCATGGCAACCCTCGAGGAGATGTTGTGTACAAAACGTTTTTACAGATCGCCCTGCCCCTGCTGCTCGCCGCTGGCGCGGCGGCGC
The DNA here is from genome assembly GCF_000382345.1 of Massilia niastensis DSM 21313. Classification (GTDB taxonomy): domain Bacteria; phylum Pseudomonadota; class Gammaproteobacteria; order Burkholderiales; family Burkholderiaceae_D; genus Telluria; species Telluria niastensis. The sequence goes on along the minus strand of NZ_KB908125.1, from coordinate 20,023 downwards.
CGGCGGCAGCCGGGCCTGAAGCCGCACAGCCCGGCGCAGCCAGCGCCAGCGGCGCCGCCACCCGCAGCTGCCACCTTCCCGGCGCGGTCGAAGCCCTGCGCTGCGTCAGCGTGCCGGTGCCGCTCGACTACGCCGATCCCGGGGCCGGCACCCTCAAGCTGCACGTCACGGTGGCGCCGGCCTTCCGCCAGGGCACGCGCAGCGATCCTCTGTTCGTGCTGGCCGGCGGGCCCGGCCAGGCAGGCAGCGAGGTGCTGTCGGCGCTGCCGTCCGCCTTCAAGCGCGTGCGCGCCACCCGCGACATCGTGTTCATCGACCAGCGCGGCACCGGCCTGTCCGGAAAGCTCGACTGCCAGAGCAAGCCGGAACATGCGCGCATGAGCGACGAACAGCTGGAAGCCGAACTGCGCGCCTGCATCGCCGGCACCAGTGCCAGGTTTTCGGCCTACACCACGGCCAGCGCCGCGCGCGACCTCGAACAGGTGCGGCGCGCGCTCGGCTACGGCCAGGTGAACGTGTTCGGCGGCTCCTACGGCACCCGCCTCGGCCAGGCCTATGCGCGCGCCTTCCCGGGCAGCGTGCGCAGCCTGGTGCTGGACGGCGTGGCCGCGCCCGACCAGGTGATCCCGGCGGGCGCCCGCGACGGCCAGGCCGCGCTCGAGAGCCTGTTCGCCCAGTGCGCGAAGGATGCGGGCTGCAACAAGGCCTTCCCGGCGCTGCGCGCCGAGTTCAACGCCCTGGTCGACAAGCTCGGCGCCGGCGGCATGCGCCTGTCGCTGCCGGATCCGCGCACCGCCCAGCAGGTCGAGTTCACGCTGACCTCGGAGCGCTTCCTCGGCACCGTGCACAACATCCTGTACTCGCCGGCCGATGCGCGCCGCCTGCCCTTCCTGATCCACAGCGCCAGCCGCGGCCGCTGGGAACCCTTCATCGCGCGCCACAACCTGGCCGCCGACTTCGGCGGCGATGCCAACATCGCCATCCTGCTGCACCTGGCCGTGGTCTGCGCCGAGGACATGCCGCGGTTTACGCCGGAACTGATGAAATCCGACGCCGGCCAGTTGACCAAGCCGCTGGCCGAGAAGTTCCCGGCCCTGTGCAAGAGCATGGCGGTGCCGCCCGCGCCCGCCCAGGCCCTGAGCACGATCGCCGCGCCCGCCCTGCTGCTGTCCGGCGCGCTCGACCCGGTCACGCCGCCGCACCGCGCCGCCACCGCCGCGAAGAGCATGAAGCACGCCCAGCAGGTCGTGGTGGCGAATGCCGGCCACGGCGTCTCGCAGCTCGGCTGCGCGCCGCGCCTGCTGCGCGAATTCCTCGACCGCCCGCAAAACAGGCTCGATACGGCATGCCTGGCCGAGATCCCGGCGCCGACCTTCCAGCTCGGCAGCGCCGGGCCGCAACCCTGAACGGAACACCCCATGATCGAAGTCCACGATGTACGCAAGCAGTTCGGCGCCGTCCAGGCGCTGGGAGGCGTTTCCTTCACCGCGCGCGACGGCCAGATCACCGCGCTGCTGGGCCCCAACGGGGCCGGCAAGACCACCCTGCTGCGCACCCTGGTCGGCCTGCTGAAGCGCGACCACGGCAGCATCTCGGTCGGCGGCGTCGACCCCGAGAAGGATCCGATGGAAGTGCGCCGCAACATCGGCTTCCTGACCGACCAGTTCGGCCTGTACGAGCGCCTGTCGACGCGCGAATACCTGACCTACTTCGGTGAACTGAACGGCATGGGTGGCGCCGCGCTGCGCCAGCGCATCGACGAGGTCTCGGACCTGCTCGGGATGGAAGACATCCTCGAGCGCCGCAGCAAGGGCTTCTCGCAGGGCCAGCGCATCAAGGCGGCGCTGGCGCGCACCCTGCTGCACCGGCCGCGCCACCTGCTGCTCGACGAACCGAGCCGAGGACTGGACGTGATGAGCACGCGCGCGCTGCGCACCGCCCTGGCCGCGCTGCGCGCCGACGGCTGCTGCGTGATCATGGCGACCCACGTGATGCAGGAAGTGACCCACCTGTGCGAGGACGTGATCGTGATCGCCCGCGGCCACACCGTGGCCCAGGGCTCGCCCGAGGAACTGTGCCGCCAGACCGGCATCGCCAGCCTGGAAGACGCCTTCGTCAGCCTGGTCGGCACCGAAGAAGGAATCGCATGAAATCCAAGCTCCTGATCATCTTCCTGAAAGAGCTGCGCGAGACGCTGCGCGAGAAGCGCACCCTGGCGATGCTGGCCCTGTTCACCTTCGTCTATCCGCTCACCATCGGCTATGTGATGCACCAGCTGATCGACAAGAGCACCCGCACCGAGCGCGAAGGCATCGAGCTGACCGTGATCGGCGCGCCCAGGGCGCCGACCCTGATGACCCAGCTGCGCGAGCAGAACATCACCGTGCGCGAGTCCGGACCGATGGAAGAAGGGGCCATCGGCGAGCTGCTGCGCGCCAAGAAGCAGGTGGCCGTGCTGCGCCTGTCCGACGACTTCGTCGACAACTACCAGGCGATGCGCCCGGCGCGCCTCGAACTCTGGTTCGACTCCGCGGCCGAGAACGGGCCGCAGCGGCGCGAAATCGAGGAAGTGCTGGAAGCCTATGGCGCCAACGTGGCCAGCGCGCGCCTGCTGGCGCACGGGGTGTCGCCGGCCGCGCTGTCGCCGGTCAAGGTGCAGCGCTACGACACCGGCACCACCGCCTCGCGCTCGGCGGGCCTGATCGGCGGCATGATCGGCATCCTGTTCTTCCCGGCCTTCATGCTGTGCATGTCGGCGGCGGTCGACAGCACCGCCGGCGAGCGCGAACGCCGCTCGCTGGAAGTGCTGATGGCGCAGCCCGCGCATGCATGGGAACTGGTGGGCGGCAAGTGGCTGGCCGCCAGCGTGATCGCCATCGTCGGCGTCACCCTCGACCTGCTGCTGGCGCACGCCATCCTGAAATGGCTGCCGCTGGAGGAAATCGGCCTGTCGTGGACCATGGGCTGGGGCGATATCCTGCTGGTGTGCCTGGCGACCGTGCCGCTGTCGATGTTCGCGGCCTCGCTGTACATCGCGCTGGCGATGAACGCCAAGTCGTTCAAGGAAGCGCAGACCATGCTCAGCCTCGTGATGGTCATCCCGCTGCTTCCGGGCTTCGCCGTGTCGATGCTGGAGCTGAAGACCGCCCAGTGGATGTACATGGTGCCGATGCTGTCGAACCAGACCCTGGTCAAGGAACTGTCGAAGGGCGACATGGGCTCCCTGCCCTTCGTGCTGACCTTCCTGAGCTCGGCCATCCCGGCGCTGCTCGTGGCGGCCTTCGCCAGCTGGCGCATGAAGAGCGAGCGCTACGTGCTCGCGGTCTGAGATGGACGGAGGGCGGCGGGGCCGCCCTCCACGCCGATGGCGCGCCTGACTTACAATAGGCTGAGCACCCGCATCGCGCATCGCGCATCGTCATTGGAGAATCTACATGGAAGTCAAAGTCAGCTGGAATGGCCCGTCGGGCATGAGTTTTCGGGCCGAAACCGGCAGCGGCCACATGGTGGTCATGGATGGCGCGCCCGAAGGCGGCGGCCACAACCTGGCCCCGCGGCCGATGGAGATGGTCCTGGTCGGCACCGGCGGCTGCACCGCCTACGACGTGGTCCTGATCCTCAAGCGCGGCCGCGAGGACGTGCGCGGCTGCGACGTCACCCTGCAGGCCGAACGCGCCGAGACCGATCCCAAGGTTTTCACGAAGATCAACTTCCACTTCACCGTCACCGGCCGCAACCTGAAGCCGGCCGCCGTCGAACGCGCCGTCAGCCTGTCGCACGACAAGTACTGCTCGGCGTCGATCATGCTGGCCAAGACCGCCGAGATCACCCACACGGTCGAGATCGTCGAAGTCTGAGCCCGAACGCCGGTATCCGCCGGCGCTCACGCCATCAGATGTGATAAGCGGCCGTGGTCATGACCTTCGACATGGCCTTCATCGCCACGCGCACCGGCAGCGGCAGGTCGGCCGCGCCCAGCGCCTGGGCCTTGGCGCCGTGCGCCACTTCGTCGACCCGCATCTGCTCCACGATCGCGCGCGACTTGGCGTCCTGCGGCGGCAGCGAATCCAGGTGGCCGACCAGGTGCGCCTCGACCTGGCGTTCGGTCTCGACCACGAAGCCGAGGCTGTGGCGGTCGCCCATCCTGGCCGCCACGCTGCCCAGCACGTAGGCGCCGGCATACCACAGCGGATTCAGGACGCTCGGCTGCGAGCCGAGTTCGGACAGGCGCTGCGCGGTCCAGGCCAGGTGGTCTTCTTCCTCGCGGCCGGCCTGCTCGAACTGGGCGCGCATGCCATGGCTTTGCGCGAAGCGCGCCTGCGAGTCGTACAGCGCCTGCGCGCACACTTCGCCCACATGGTTCACGCGCATCAGGCCGGCGCTGTGGCGCCGCTCCTCGTCGCTCAGTTCGCAGTCGGTGGCATGCAGGCCCGGGTTCGGGCGCGACATGGTGGACACGCCGCCCACCACGCGCAGGGCCTTGTCGAAGCCGGTAATCAGTTGGTCGAGGGGGCTCATGAAACGGTTCGCTGACATAGGATGATCGAGAAACAAGTCGTCCCGTTATTATATGCCTTGCGCCTGCCCCTGGCCGCCCGCCTCTCCCATCCGCGCCTTCCGGGCGGCGATCCAGTCGGCCAGCGGCCCGGCCGCCTCGATGCCCGAGATGTTCTTCGCCACCCCCAGGTTCAGCTCCAGCAGGAAGGGAATCGTGTCGGGCGGGACCTCGGGGCAATGGCGCCGGAACGCCTCCATGAAGCGCGCCGACTCCACCACCGGCATCACCTTCTCGCCGCTCATGTACTGCAGCACGCTGGCGATGCTGTGGCCCTTGCCGAGGGTGTGGTAGATGAAGCGGTTGTAGTCGCGGTCGACCTTCTTGAAATCGATCGCTTCCTTGGTCATCAGGCCGGCCAGGTACACCAGCCCCAGCGCGACCCGGAACCAGTCGGTCGATTCGATGCGGCTGCGCCCTTCGCGCATCAGGATCAGGAGCCTGTCTTGGATGGCGGTGTTCATATGCCAATTATCCACATTTCGCCTGGACATGCTCGTCCGGCTGGAAAAAAAGTTTATGCAAAGAAATTCATCGTGCACACTATCACGCGAAAACGCAATCTGGTGCCCTGTTTCGCCCGTGTGTCGCACTATAGCCACCTCGACTGTGACAATTTAATACAATGCAAGTGTCGAAATGGTGGTTGCCTTATGTACATACACCACCGCACCAGTATCAGGAGTCTCCATGGAATTACGTATCCGCAATTTGTCCAAGACCTACGCCAATGGCGTGGTCGCGCTGGACCGTGTCACGCTGAACATCCCGGCGGGAATGTTCGGCCTGCTCGGCCCCAACGGCGCGGGCAAATCGACCCTGATGCGTATCCTGGCGACCCTGCAGGAATGCGATTCCGGCTCGGTGTTCCTGGATGACATCGACGTCCTCGACGAAAAGGACGAGGTGCGCCGCATGCTGGGCTACCTGCCCCAGGATTTCGGCGTCTACCCGAAAGTGACCGCTTACGAACTGCTCGACCATTTCGCCCAGCTCAAGGGCCTGTCGCACAAGGGCCGGCGGCGCGAGGTGGTGGACGGCCTGCTCCAGCAGACCAACCTGTGGGAGGTGCGCAACCAGCGCCTGGGCGGCTTCTCGGGCGGCATGCGCCAGCGCTTCGGCATCGCCCAGGCCCTGCTGGGCGACCCGCGCCTGATCATCGTCGACGAGCCCACCGCGGGCCTCGACCCGCAGGAACGGGTGCGCTTCCATAACCTGCTGTCCGACATCGGCGAAGACCGCACCGTGCTGCTGTCGACCCACATCGTGTCCGACGTGGCCGACCTGTGCGCCCACATGGCGATCATCAACAAGGGCCAGGTGCTGCTGTGCGGCGAGCCGCAGGACCTGATCTACGGGATCGAGGACTTTATCTGGGAGCGCGTGGTGACCAAGCAGGAACTGCCGCTGTTCCAGAAGCGCCATGCGGTGATCTCGACCCGCCTGCTGAGCGGCCGCACCCTGATCCACGTGTATGCCGACAACGATCCCGGCGAAGGCTTCGAGCCGGCCCGCGCCAGCCTGGAAGACGTCTACTTCGCCACCATCAACGGCCGCCACAATCCCGCCGCAGGGAACTGCTGACCGTGGGCGCCCTGCTTTCCATTGCCCGTTTCGAGGCGGTGCAGCGCCTCAAGCGCCTCTCCACCTGGGTCTACTTCGGCATGTTCATGGCGCTCGCCATGCTGTGGATGGCCGCCGCCGGCGGCGTGTTCCGCGACGCCGTGGTGTCCTTCGGCGGCCGGGTCCTGATCAACGCGCCGCGCCAGATCGCGCTCACGGCCGCCTTCCTCGGCTGCTTCGGCGTGGTGGTGACGGCCGCCGTGATGGGCCGCTCGGTGCAGCAGGACTTCGAGCACGAGATGCAGCACTTCTTCTTCAGCTCCCCGATCCGCAAGCACGACTACGTGTTCGGGCGCTTCCTGGGCGCGTTCGCGGCGCTGGCGCTGATCTTCGCCAGCATCGTGCTGGGCGCCTGGCTGGGCAGCTTCATCCCCGGCATCGAACCCGACCGCCTCGGCCCCTCGCAGCTCTCGACCTGGCTGCTGCCCTACCTGTTCACGCTGCTGCCCAACACCTTCATCTTCGGCGCCATCTTCTTCGTGCTGGCGGCCCTGACCCGGCGCATGCTGCCGGTCTACGTGGCCAGCGTGGTCATGATGATCGGCTACATCATCGCTCCCTCGCTGGCGCGCGACCTCGACTACAAGACCCTGGCGGCGCTGATCGACCCCTTCGGCACCACCTCGCTGATCCGCATGACGGAATACTGGCCGATCGCCGAGCGCAACACGCGCGCCGTGACCCTGGAAGGCGTGTACCTGGTGAACCGCCTGATCTGGACCGCGTTCGGCGTCGTGGTGCTGCTGCTCGGCTACTGGCGCTTCCACTTCATCGGCGATGTCGACGTGCGCGGCCGCCAGCGCAGCCAGGACGAGGCGGCGCCCGAACCGGCGGCCGCCAACGGCGACACGCGCGAGGCGCCCGACTTCGCCGGCCGCAGCCTGGCCCTGCTGCTGGCCAAGTCGGCCTGGTACAACTTGCGCGAGTCGGTCAAGAACGTCTATTTCGCCGCGCTGGCGGTGGGCGGCGTGCTGCTGCTGGTGGCCAGCGCGATCGACCTCGGCGCCATCTACGGCACCGCCACCCTCCCCGTCACCTACAAGGTGCTGGACCTGATCCGCGACGTGTATGCGCTGTTCATGCTGACGGTGACGACCTTCTTCGCCGGCGAACTGGTCTGGCGCGAGCGCGACCTGCGCACGTCCCAGATGCTCGACGCGCTGCCGGTCCCGAGCTGGCTGCCGCTGGCCGGCAAGACCCTGGCCCTGGTCGGCCTGCAAGCCTTCCTGCTCGTGATCGCGATGCTGGTCGGGATGCTGATCCAGCTGTCCAAGGGCTACTTCGGCCTCGAGCCGGGCCTGTACCTGCAGTCGCTGTTCACGGTGCGGCTGCCGGAATACGCCCTGTGGGCGGTGCTGGCGATCGCGGTGCAGGTGATCGTCAACCAGAAGTACCTGGCCTACTTCATCCTGATCGGCTACTACCTGGTCACCGCCACCCTGGGCGGCTTCGGCCTGGATCATCCGCTGCTGCTGTACGGTATCACCCCGCAGGCAAGCTACTCGGCGATGAACGGCTACGGCCACTTCCTGCTGCGCGAGCACATGTTCCAGCTGTACTGGGCCGGCGCCGCGCTGATGCTGCTGGTCGCCTCGCGCGTGCTGTGGCCGCGCGGGGTCGACGCCGGCTGGCGCGAGCGATTGCGGCTGGCGCGGCGCAACCTGTCGCTGCCGGTGCTGGCCGGCTTCGGCGCCGGCCTCGCGGTATTCGTTGGAACCGGCATCCTGCTGTGCTACGAGATGGCCGCCGGCGACTGGCAGACCGCCTGGCAGCGGGAATCCGCGCGCGCCCACTACGAACAGCGCTACTACCGCTTCGCGCGGCTGCCGCAGCCGCGCATCGCCGATGTCAGCCTCGACGTCCGGATCCATCCGGAGCAGCGCGCCCTCGGCGTGAAAGGCGCCTACCAGCTGGAGAACCGCAGCGGCCAGCCGATCTCCGACCTGGTGCTCTACCAGCGCCGCGGCGCCAGGCTGGACCTGCGCTTCGCGCAGGCCGCGACCCTGGTGCGCGCCGACGCCGAGCTCGGCTTCTACCATTACCGCCTGGCCAGGCCGCTGGCGCCGGGCGCGCGCCTGGCGCTCGAGTTCAAGGTCGACTACGCGCCGGGCGGCCTGCTCGGCCTGGCCAGCGACACGCCGGTGGTCGGCAACGGCAGCTTCTTCACCAACGAGGTCCTGCCGCGCATCGGCTACCAGCCCCAGGTCGAGCTGGACGACGACCGCGACCGCCGCCGCCACGGCCTGCCGCCGCGCGAGCGCATGCCCGAGCGCGACGACCCGGCGGCGCGCGCAAACAACCTGGCCGGCGTGGACGCCGACTGGATCGGCTTCGACGCGGTGGTCAGCACCAGCCCGGACCAGATCGCGGTGGCGCCCGGCACCCTGGAGCGCGAATGGATGGACCAGGGCCGCCGCTACTTCCACTACCGGATGGAGCGCCCGATCCTGAACTTCTACGCCTTCCAGTCGGCGCGCTACGAGGTGCGCCACGACCGCTGGCAGGACGTGACGATCGACGTGTTCCACCAGCCGGGCCACGAGTTCAACGTCGAGCGCATGATCAAGGGCGCGCAGATGGCGCTCGACTACAGCGCGCGCCGCTTCGGTCCCTATCCCTACCGCGAGCTGCGCATCGTCGAATTCCCGCGCTACGCCGCGTATGCGCAGGCCTTCCCCGGCACCATCCCGTTCTCCGAGAGCGCCGGCTTCATCGCCCGCGTCGACCCCACCTCGCCGAAGGACATCGACTACCCGTTCTACGTCAGCGCCCACGAGACCGCGCACCAGTGGTGGGGCCACCAGCTGGTCGGCGCCGGGACCCGCGGCGCCACCGTGCTGACCGAGAGCCTGTCCGAATACACCGCCCTGATGGTGATGAAGCGCGCGGTCGGGCCGAACAAGATGCGCCGCTTCCTGCGCTACAACCTGGACGCCTACCTGATGGGCCGCGCCCACGAGCGCCGCAAGGAGCTGCCGCTGGGGCACAACGAGAACCAGGACTACGTCCACTACCGCAAGGGCAGCCTGGCGCTGTACCTGCTGCAGGACATGCTGGGCGAGGACACGGTGAATGGCGTGCTGCGCCAGCTGCTGGCCCAGCACGCCGGCCGCGGCGCGCCCTATCCGACCGCCAGCGCCCTGATCGAGGGCCTGCGCGCGGTGACGCCGCCGGACAAGGCCTACCTGATCGACGACCTGTTCGAGTCCATCGTCCTGTACGAGAACCGCGCCGAGAGCGCCAGCGCGCGCCAGCGCCCGGACGGCAAGTACGAGGTCACGATCCGCGCCAGCGCCGGCAAGGTGCGCGCGGGCGAACTGGGCGACGAGAAACCGGCGCCCCTGCGCGACTACATCGAGTTCGGCGTCGACGACCGCAACGGCAATCCGCTGGCGCGCGAACGGCGCCTGGTCGACGCGGCCCGGCAGACGGTGACCCTGGTGGTCGGCATGCGTCCCGGCCGGGCCGGGATCGATCCCGATAACAAGTTAATTGACAGGAAACCGACAGACAATATGGTTCCAGTCGACAACCAAACATTCTAGCGTTATGATCAAACCATATAACGTATGAGGACTATCATGTCTAACCGGGTGGCCGAGATCGCCGAACAGATCCAGACGCTGAGCGTGTCGGAAAAACAGGAGCTGCTGAACATGCTGCTGCAGGAGATCGATGGCGCCAACCAGGACCCCGACGAGGCGTGGCGCAATGAAGTGGTGCGCCGGGTCAAGGCGATCCGCAATGGCGAGGCGGCGATCGGCGCCCTGCAGGAGTGGCAGGATTAAATCCTTCCTGCGCCATCCATGAAAAAACCGCGGCCCGACCGCGGTTTTTTATTCAGGGTCAGGTCTGACATTCGGACACCAGTCAAGCACCTTTGATCTATCTCAAAACGCTGGTTCATCAGGAAGCGAATAACCAGGGGATCTCGGCTCACCGAGGCCAAGGAAAACAAGTCTCGAAATATTCGAAGCCGTTCTGAGATTTCGCAAAGGTCGTGCGGCGATGTCCGAATGACAGACCTGACCCTGAATAGCACTATTCGACCTGGGCCAGCTCGCGCCCTACCCCGGCCGGCTTGCGCGGCAGGGCCGGCTTGCGCGCCGTGGCGGCGGCCTCCCGGCCCTGCGCCAGGCGGAAGGTGCCGACCAGCTGCGCCAGGCCGCCGGCCTGCTCGCGCATCGCCTCGGCCGCGCCGGCGGCCTGCTCCACCAGCGCCGCGTTCTGCTGGGTGACCTGGTCCATCTGGACGATGGCCCGGTTCACCTGCTCGATGCCGGCGCGCTGCTCGTCGCTGGCGGCGGAGATCTCGCCGATGATGTCCGACACGCGGCGCACGCTCGCCACCACCTCGCCCATCGTGTTCCCGGCCTGGTCCACCAGGCGCGATCCGGTTTCGACGCGCGCCACCGAATCCTGGATCAGGGCCTTGATCTCCCGGGCGGCGTTGGCCGAGCGCTGCGCCAGGTTGCGCACCTCGCCCGCCACGACCGCGAAGCCGCGTCCCTGCTCGCCCGCCCGGGCCGCCTCGACGGCCGCGTTCAGCGCCAGGATATTGGTCTGGAAGGCGATGCCGTCGATCACGCCGATGATGTCGGCGATCTTGCGCGCCGACTCGTTGATCGAGCCCATGGTGCTGACGACTTCCGACACCACCTCGCCGCCGCGCCGTGCGGTGTCGGCCGCGCTGGCGGCCAGCTGGTTGGCCTGGCGCGCATTGTCGGCATTGTGCTTGACGGTCGAGGTCAGTTCTTCCATCGAGGACGCCGTCTCTTCCAGCGCGCCGGCCTGCTGCTCGGTGCGCGCGGACAGGTCCTGGTTACCGGCCGCCATCTCGCGCGCCGCGATCTCGATGGTCCCGGTGCCGGCGCGCACCTGGGACACGATGGTCGCCAGCGAGCCGTTCATGTCCCGCAGGGCGGCCATCAGCGCGCCCGCCTCGTCCTTCGTGCGCACCCGCACCTCGGCGCTCAGGTCGCCCTGCGCCACCTGCCTTGCCACATCGACCGCGCGGCGCAGCGGCACGCCGATGCTGCGCCCCAGGTGCACCGCCATGAACAGGGCCAGCACGACCGCCGCCACGCCGCCGCCGATCAGGATGCGGCCCATGCCGGCGTGCAGCGCCGCGGCCTCCTCGCCGCGCTGCACCAGCAAGGCGTCCTCTTCCCGGGTGATGTCGGCGACCAGGGCGCGCATCGCATCCATTCCCGCCTTGCCTTTCCCGGCCCGCACCATGGCGACCACCGCCGCCAGGTCGCCGTCGACGGCGTCGCGGCGCAGCGCGATGACGGGGTCGATCGCCTGCGCCATCCAGTCGCGCTGCAGCTGGCCGAGCTGCTTCAGGCGCTGCTGCTGGTCCGGATCGGCGGCGGTCAGCGCCAGCGCCCGGTCCAGGCTCTTCTGGAAGGCCTGCTTGCCGGATTCGTAGGACGCCAGCGAACCGTCCTTGCCGGTCAGGGCGAAGCCGCGCTCGCCCGTTTCGATGTCGACCAGGGCCTTCAGCGCCCCGTTGACCTCGTCCAGCACCTCGTAGGCCTGGACGTTGCTGGCGTTGGCCGTTTCGAGGCGCGCGAAGTTGGCGTACGAAATGGCGACGACGAGCGCGGTCACGCCCGCCAGCACACCGAAGCCCAGGTGTATCCGGGTGGTGATTTTCAGATCGGATAATTTCATGTGCGGTTTCAGGACGGTTCAGGAGAATGAAATGAAGCTGGCGCCTTGTGGGAGCCAGTACCGGTGAAATGAAACTTGTGACAAGTGTTGTGTGTAATGATTATTACTTGAATGCAATCAACAGAGAAGAAAAATATTACGGTCATGCATTAATTGAACCACTGCTCTCCAAAAAGATGGACGAAAAAAAACCGCGAGCCATGAGGCTCGCGGTTCGTGGCCGGCAGCAGTCCGGAATTACTTCTTCGCGGCGGCCGTGCTGGCGCGCTTGGCGGGCGCCTTGCGCGCGGCGGCGGTCTTGGCCGCGGCCTTGGGCGCCGCCGCCTTGGCCGGGGCCTTGGCGGCCGTCTTGCGGGCCGGCTTGACCGCGGCGACGGCGACTTCCGCACCATCCGCTCCTTCGGCATTGTCGGCGCCCGCGGCGGCGGCCTTGCCCTTGGCGGCCGGCTTGGCCTTGCGCTCCTCGAACTCGAAGCTGATCTTGCCGTCCTTGGCGCGCACCAGGAAGGCCTTGAACGGGCGGCGCGTGCGCTGCGAGACGAAGCCCGGCAGCAGGTCGGTCTTGCCGTCGTTGAGCAGCTTGGCCATCTGCTCGGGCAGGATCTCCTGCTGCAGGATGATGCGGCCGCTGCGGAAGTCGCAGGTCTTCGGCTTGGCCACGCTGTGCTCGCACACATAGGCCAGGCCCATCTCGTAGACGCCGGCCTGGCATTTCGGGCAGGGGCCGAGCGGGGTCTGCTGGCTGAAGTCGACGCCCTCGCCGTCCTCGCCTTCCTCGTCGGCCTGGCCGAAGTCGAACTCGAGCTTGAAGTTCTGGATGTCCTCGTCGCGCACGATGCGCAGGATCGCCGCGAACGGACGGCCCATCTTCGAGCGGAAGCCCTGCAGCGGACCGATGGTGCGGTTCTTCAGCAGTTCCTCGACTTCCGCGATCTCGAACTGGCGGCTGCCCGGCGTCTTGCTCATCGAGAAGTCGCACTTGGTGCAGGCGAAGCGGCGGTAGTTTTCCTTGACCGTGCCGGCGCAGTTCGGGCACGGCGTCTGCAGGGTCGCGTACTCGCCCGGGATCGTGTCGTTGTCGTATTCCTTGGCGCGCTTGACGATGATCTGGGTCATCTGGGCGATCTCGCGCATGAACTCTTCACGCGAGATCCGGCCCTTCTCCATCTGGGCCAGCTTGTATTCCCATTCGCCGGTCAGCTCGGGCGCGGTCAGTTCGTTCACGCCCAGGCCGCGCAGCAGGGTCATCAGCTGCGACGCCTTCGCGGTCGGCATCAGTTCGCGCCCTTCGCGGAGCAGGTATTTCTCGGTCAGCAGGCCTTCGATGATGGCGGCGCGCGTGGCCGGCGTGCCCAGGCCCTTGCCGGCCATCGCATCGCGCAGTTCGTCGGAATCGACCAGCTTGCCCGCGCCTTCCATCGCCGACAGCAGGGTCGCTTCGGTATAGCGCGCCGGCGGCTTGGTCACCAGGCCGTTGGCGCTGAGCTTGTCGGCCAGCACCTGCTCGCCCTTGGCGACCGGCACCAGCGTGGCGCCGTCCTTGTCGTCGCCGGTGGTGTCCTTGCCGTAGACCGCCAGCCAGCCGGGGTTGGTCATCACCTTGCCCTCGGTCTTGAACTGGTGGCCCGAGACTTCGGTGAAGCGGGTGGTCACCAGGAACTCGGCGGCCGGGAAGAACACCGCCAGGAAGCGGCGCGTGACCAGGTCGTACAGCTTCTGCTCCGGCTCGGTCAGGTTCTTCGGGATCACGCCGGTCGGGATGATCGCGAAGTGGTCCGAGATCTTGGTGTTGTCGAAGATGCGCTTGTTCGGCTTGACCCAGCCCTTGTCGACCACCTGCTTGGCGAACTGGTGGTAGTTATTGATCTGCAGCAGCGACTCCATCGTGCCCTTCACGGTGCCGATGTAGTCTTCCGGCAAATGGCGCGAATCGGTACGCGGGTAGGTCAGCACCTTGTGCTTTTCGTACAGCGCCTGCGCCAGGCCGAGCGTGTTCTTGGCCGAGAAGCCGAAGCGGCCGTTGGCCTCGCGCTGCAGCGAGGTCAGGTCGAACAGGGCCGGGGCCATCGAGGTGGTCGGCTTCGACTCCTCGCTGACCTTGCCCTGCTTGCCGCGGCAGGCGGCGACGATCGAATCGGCGGCGGCCTTGCTCCACAGGCGCTCGGCGCGCTTCTCGGGATCGTTCTCGTCCTTCTTGAAACCCTGGTCGAGCCAGCGCCCTTCGTAGACGCCGGCGGCGCACACGAACTCGGCGCGCACTTCCCAGTAGTCGCGCGGCACGAACTTCTTGATCTTCTCTTCGCGCTCGACCACGATCGACAGGGTCGGGGTCTGCACCCGGCCCACGGTGGTCAGGTAGAAGCCGCCCTCCTTCGAGTTGAAGGCGGTCATGGCGCGGGTGCCGTTGATGCCGATCAGCCAGTCGGCTTCGGAACGGCAGCGCGCGGCGTCGGCCAGCGGCAGCATTTCCTCGTCGCTGCGCAGGCGCGAGAAGCCTTCGCGGATCGCCGTCGGCGTCATCGACTGCAGCCACAGGCGCTTGACCGGCTGCTTGGCCTTCGCGTTCTGCGCGATCAGGCGGAAGATCAGTTCTCCTTCGCGGCCCGCGTCGCATGCGTTGATCAGGGTGGACACATCCTTGCGCTTGATCAGCTTGTTCAACACCTTGAGGCGCGATTCGGTCTTGGCGATCGGGTTCAGCGCAAAATACGGCGGGATCATCGGCAGGTGCGCGAAGCTCCATTTGCCGCGCTTGACGTCGTACTCCTCGGGCACCGCGATCTCGAGCAGGTGGCCGACGGCGGACGAGAGAATATATTCGTCGGATTCGAAGTACTCATCGTGCTTGGTGAAGCCGCCCAGCGTCTTCGCGATATCGTTCGCGACCGACGGTTTCTCGGCGATGATGAGGGATTTGGTCATAGTGTTTCTCGTCGTACTATTTATATAGTGGGGTGTGGCTCGGCTTGCGCATCATACATGCTCGCGAGCGGGACGGCCTGTTTGCCGTAGTGTCTGAATGGTAACGGTCTGGATTGAGCGGCCAATGATAAGCGCCTTCTCGCGCTCCCCGCAAGTCTGGCTTGTGCCGGATGACGGTGCGCGCAACGTCATTGAGCGCCCGCAAACGGGGCGGCGCCAATGAAAAACGGGGCTGAGCGCCCCGTTTTAGTGTGATGCAGAAACAGCCTGCGCTTAATGCAACAGGCGCGGCGTCTGGTCGTCGTCGTCGCCGAACAGGTCGTCGAACATGAGCGCGTCGGGCTCCTTGCCCTGGCTCCACAACACCATCAGCACGATGATCTTCAGCTTGCCGAGGGCGACCGGCGACTCGTCGGAGGCCAGCGCGCGCTCGATGACGATCTCGCGCTGCACGGGGCCGAGCACGCCTGCGCTTTCGAGGAACTGGATGAAGCCGATCGCGGCGCTGCCCAGCTCGATGTACTCCTCGTCGACGTAGTAACGGGTGCCGGTCGATGCATCGATCTGCTCGGCCGACGCCATCTCGGTCAGGCCGGTCAGCCAGTCCAGCGCCTCGGAAATCTCGAGGTCGTCGAAACCGACGGCGGACAGTTTGCGAGCCAGGGCTGCCGGCTCGGGGCAGGCGTCGGGACGATAGTACGTCTCGTAGAGGTAGACCAGGATATCGAACATAGTGACGCTACTGTAGCAGCTAAGCTCGCTACGGCACAAGTCTGGCGCGCACGCTGCGCGGGGCCTTAAACAAAACGTTGTTTGACGGCCTTATCCGATCGTACAGCTTACTGAACACCCAATGAAAACAAGAAAATTCATTTCATAAACAGCTGCCGTAAAGCACAAGTCTTTTGCAGCTCGACAGCAAAATTGCGAGGCCGCAACTACTCAGCGACACACCCGTTGGACCAGGCCTCCGGGCAAGGTTTCGACCTGTCCCGCGAGCTCCAGCGCCAGCAGGCGGCTGCCCAGCAGGCTGGCATCGCAGCCCACTTCGAGCAGCAACCGGTCGGGGTCCACCGGACCGTACCCGAGCGCCGCCAGCAGGGCCGCGTCGCCCGATGGCGCGGCCGGGTCCGGCGCCGGCGCCGCCAGCGGCGAGGCATGCAGCGCGGCCAGCACCTCGTCGACCGTCTCGACCAGTTGCGCGCCCTCGCGGATCAGGCGGTGGCAACCCTTGGCCAGCGCCGAATGGATCGAGCCGGGAATCGCGAACACCTCGCGGCCCTGCTCGGCCGCCAGCTGGGCCGTGATCAGGGAGCCCGACTGCGCGGCGGCTTCGACCACCAGCACGCCGGCGGCCAGGCCGCTGATGATGCGGTTGCGGCGCGGGAAATTGGCGGCCACGGGAGGCGTGCCGAGCGCGTATTCGCTGACGATGCAGCCGTCGCGGGCGATGTGCTGCGCGAGCGCGCGGTTGCGGGCCGGGTAGACGCGGTCGGCGCCGGTGCCGGTCACGGCGAGCGTCGACCCGGGCCCGCGCAGCGCCGCCTCGTGGGCGGCGGCGTCGATGCCCAGCGCCAGGCCCGAGACGACGCACAGCCCGGCGTCGGACAAGGCCTGCGCGAAGGCGCCGGCGTTCGCCCTGCCCTGCAGGCTCGCATTGCGGCTGCCGATCACCGCGACCGCGGGCCGCGCCAGCAGCTCGCGGCGTCCGGTTACATACAGCAGCAGCGGCGGATCGGGAATCGCGGCGAGCAGCGCCGGATAGGCGGGATCGTGCAGGGTGAGCAGGTGGTGGCCGGGCCGGGCCAGCCAGGCCAGGGTGGTCTCGATGCGCTGCGCCAGCGCGGGGGAAACGGGCGAACACAGCGCCTGCGCCCGGGCCGGCCCGACTTGCGCGGCGAGCGCGCCATGGCCGGCGCGGAAGATGGCGGCGGGCGAGCCGAAGCGCGCCAGGAGCTGGTGGGCGGTCCGGCACCCCACCCCGCCCGCCTGTTCCAGGCGCAGCCAGTCGGCGATGGTGGCGGCGCGGTCGGCAGGGGCTTGGGGGTCCGTGTCCTGCACGGCGGCTTTACTCCGGTGACTTGGCCACGTCGCCGACTTGCACCGGCTCCGTCACTTGCATGATCAAGCCGTACGAGACGTTCTTGAACACACGGAAGATGAACAGGCTGCCGTATTGTTCGTCCGGCAGCTTGATCAGTGTCTTGCCCATGCCCAGGAAACCCCGCCTGCTGGCCGGGTCGGTCACGGTTCTTCCGAGATGATAAAGCTGCAGCACGGCGCCGATATCGAGTCCGTCAACCGAACCCCGGTTGACAGTGACGACCTGGCTCTGTCCCGCATAGCTCACGCCTGCATAGATCGACATCACGCGCGCATCGACCGCCTGTTGCGGCGCGTGCGGCACGTAGTTGCGCACCGGGCTCGGCGGCGCCGGCACCAGCAGGTCGCCCACGCCCATTTCCTGCAGCGTGTCGGTGACGCGGAAGGTGTGGGCGTCGACACCCGGCCTGGCCTCGGCCACCAGGCTGACGGTGCCCAGGTAGGCGGCTTCGTGCGCGACCACCCGGCCGGTCTGCGGATCCTTCAGCGGATTCCCGGGACGAAACACCTGGAAGCTGCCGGCGCCGCGCAGGTCGCCGGTCACGTAGACACGGTCGCCATTGCCCAGGTAGACCCGGCCTTCCTGCGACGCGATGATGCGCGGCGCGCCGGCCAGTTCGTCCGCCTCGATCACGAGCGGCTGGGTCAGGTAGGGTTCGATCGCGCCGGCCGGGATCGACTGGACCGCGCCGAGTTCCAGCGATTCGCTGCGCAGCTGCGGCGACAGCCTGGCCAGCGGCGGCTCGCCCTGGCCGTCCGCTCCCGGGCGGTTCAGGGACAGGCGGCCGCGCGCGCGGTCGAAATAGATCACCTGGCCCGGGTAGATCCAGTGCGGATTGCGGATTTCATCGCGGTTCATGCCCCACACCTGGGGCCAGCACCACGGGTTGCGCAGGAAGGTGGCCGAGATATCCCACAGGGTATCGCGCTTGACCACGACGTGCTGGTCCGGAGCGTCCGGGCGGAAGCTGCAGTTGGCAGCCTGCGCCCCGCTGGCTGCGGCACATGCGACCAGGGCCGCGGCAGCTGCGCGGGTCACGACTGTGCTAAAATTTTTCATCGAAGACGTCCGTCCGTAAAGTGCGGCGTTGAGACCGACAGCTGGCTGCGCCGCCCGATCCGCCCAGCCGTGGCACGAGAACAGCATGATTTAACCGCTCCCTGGCCAAAAAGGGTTGCCGTAGTGAATCAAATTCTGCACATAAATCCCTGAACTAGCAAGACAAACCGCGTCTTGCTCCTCGGGCCATGTGTTGCGTTTCTGTCCGTACAAGCATCGCCGAACAACCGACACCCTTACCTGAATATGGCCTTACTGAACATCCTCCGCTATCCCGATCCGCGCCTGCACAAGGTCGCCAAGCCAGTGACCGAATTCGGCACCGAGCGCCTGCGCCGCCTGGTCGCCGACATGGCCGACACCATGTACGATGCGCCGGGCGTGGGCCTGGCCGCGACCCAGGTCGATGTGCACGAGCGCGTGATCGTGATCGACGTGACCGACAGCCATGACGGCCTCATCGTCTTCATCAACCCGGAAATCACCTGGGCCAGCGAGGAAAAGCAGGTCTACGACGAAGGCTGCCTGTCGGTGCCCGGCATTTACGACGGCGTCGAGCGCCCGTCGCGCGTCAAGGTGCGCGCCCACGACGCCGACGGCAAGGAATTCGAGCTCGAGGCCGATGGCCTGCTGGCCGTGTGCATCCAGCACGAGATGGACCACCTGATGGGCAAGGTGTTCGTCGAATACCTGTCGCCGCTCAAGCGCAACCGCATCAAGGCCAAGCTGCTCAAGGAAGAGCGTGGCCTGGAGCGCGAAGCCGCACAGCGCTCCTCCGGCCGCCGCTAACGAGCCCGGTCCCATGAAAGTCGTTTTCGCCGGCACCCCCGAGTTCGCCGCCGTCGCCCTGCGTGCCCTGCACGAGGCCGGCTTCCAGATTCCCCTGGTGCTGACCCAGCCCGACCGCCCGGCCGGACGCGGGATGCAGCTGCAGGCGTCCAGCGTCAAGCAGTACGCCCTGGCGCACGGCATCGAGGTGCTGCAGCCGCTCTCCCTGCGCATGGACAGCAAGGACCCGCAACGCGCCGAGGAAGCGCGCGCCGCCCACGAGCGCCTGGCGGCGCTCGACTACGATGTGATGGTGGTGGCCGCCTATGGCCTGATCCTGCCGCGCAGCACCCTCGACATCAAGCCCTGCATCAACATCCATGGCTCCCTGCTGCCGCGCTGGCGCGGCGCCGCCCCGATCCACCGCGCGATCGAGGCCGGCGACCGGGACACCGGCGTGACCATCATGCAGATGGAGGAAGGACTCGACACCGGGCCGATGATGCTGATCGAGCGCGTCGCGATCGAGGACAGCGACACCACGGCCAGCCTGCACGACAAGCTGGCCGCGCTCGGCGGCCGCATGATCGTCGAAGCCTTGCATGCACTGGCCGCCGGCCGGCTGGAAGCGGTGGCGCAGCCCGAGGAAGGCGTGACCTACGCGGCCAAGATCAGCAAGGAAGAAGCCAGGCTCGATTTCACCCTGCCGGCCGAAGACCTGGCGCGCAAGGTGCGCGCCTTCAATCCCTTCCCCGGGGCCCAGGGACTGGCGAATGGCGTGGCGGTCAAGATCTGGCACGCCGAGCCGGCCGCCGGCAAGGGCGCGCCGGGCCAGGTGCTGGCGGCCGATGCCCAGCACGGCATCCTGGTCGCCTGCGGCGAGGGCTGCCTGCGCTTGACGGAACTGCAAAAGCCGGGCGGCAAGCGCCTGGCGGCGCAGGAATTCCTCAAGGGCTTCCCGCTGGCGGGACTGCAGTTCAGCTGATCCCCCGCCGGGCAGGTCGTCCCGATGATAAAAAGGCAGCCATTGGCTGCCTCAGACCGCTGACAAACCCCGTCTTTTTTACGAAGGCAGGGTTTGTTGCATTTTGAGGCAGCTTGCCCAGGACATTGGGAGCGTACCTGGCGAAAAAATTCGCTGGTACCGCAACAAGTCCGTGTGGAGTCCATACGAGAGCTTGTGATGGCGCGGTGAGCCTGATTTTCGGCGCAAAAATAGGCGCAAGGCCTGTTCCAGCAGGCACGCCATCTTCTTCATGTTCTGGCATGCAGCGGCAAGCAGCGCCTGTGCCTTTACCTTGGCCAATCCGCGGAAG
>NZ_KB908124.1 GCF_000382345.1 Massilia niastensis DSM 21313 | reverse complement strand
TCTTCCGAGGTCCATTCCTCGGCATTTTTCCCACTACCTGGCACCGCTGTTCCTTGATTACGAAGTTGACGGCGCCAAGTATAAAGGGTCTGCTCCGTGATCCCGCTCTCGCGGGCCAGCTCCGACACCGGCCTGTTCTGCGGCGGCATCATCTGCCGCAACAGCGCTTCTTTCCGTTCTGCTGAATACTGCTTCACACGATCTCTCTTGCCCGTCCCCGATATCGTTTTACTTCATCAGGTGACGCGACAACTATTCTGACACCGGGGGACAAGCTCGACCTAAAAGGTCTTTAATAGCTGAAATCGCTTCGACAAGCGGTGCGAATAGCTGCGAGTCGTGCACTTGCGCACCTGAGATTCGAGCGGCCAGGGAGCAGTCTGTTTTGATCCACAACGACGTGAGGGCTGCAGTCGAGTACGCCACGATCAGTCGAGTGTTACCAACGTGCTCGCTGCGCAAGCGCCAGAATGGTGGCAGCGCCAATGCCAGCTCGATCACACATGATCTGGCCGTGCTCACGAAGTCAATGCAAGTCTGCCGCATGAACATGCTTTTAAACAAGCGCTCGCATTCATTCGTGAACGCGACGCCAGCAAGCCGTGCATTACCAAAGTCAATGGGATGGACGCCCCCACCCGTAACGGCATCGAATGTGCCAAAGTGGAAGTGTCGAACAACCACTTGAAGCGAGGGAGGCGTCGCCATGAAGATTACGACAATTGGCATCGATCTGGCAAAGAATGTATTCCAGCTCCACGGCGTGGATGCGCACGGCGAGGCCATACTCAAGAAGCAGCTCAAGCGCGACCAGATGGCGGCGTTCTTTGCCAATTTGCCGTCGTGCCTGATTGGGATGGAAGCGTGCAGCAGCGCGCATTACTGGGCAAGGAAGCTGCAAGGATTCGGCCATACGGTCAAGCTGATGGCGCCGCAGTTCGTCAAGCCGTATGTCAAGACCAACAAGCACGATGCGGCCGATGCAGAGGCGATTTGCGAAGCGGTGACCCGGCCGACCATGCGGTTTGTGCCGATCAAGAATGTGGAACAGCAGGCGGTGTTGGCGCTGCACCGGGTGCGACAAGGATTGGTGAAAGCGAGAACGGCGCAAGCCAACCAGATACGCGGCTTGTTGAGTGAATTCGGACTGATCCTGCCACAAGGGATCGCGTACCTGTACCAGCGCGTACCGGTGCTGCTGGACGAAGCGAACGAGGAATTGCCAGGGGCGTTTCGGGAACTGGTGCAGCGCTTGCTGGGGCATCTGAAGGAACTGGATCGGCAGGTTGGCGAATTGGAAGTCCAGATTCAGACGTGGCACCGTAGCAATGCACTATCGCGCAAGTTGGAGAAGATACCCGGCATTGGTCCGATCACGGCCAGCGCGCTGGTGGCCTCGATCGGCGACGCGAAGAATTTTGCGAATGGGAGGCAGCTGGCGGCGTGGTTGGGGCTGGTGCCGAAACAGCATTCGAGCGGAGGCAAGACGAATTTGCAGGGCATCAGCAAACGTGGCGACACGTATTTGCGTACCTTACTCATCCATGGGGCGCGGGCGGTGATTCGCTGTGCCGAGCGCAAGCGCGATGCGCAAGCATGGTTGCATCGGCTGATTGGCCGGCGCAACAAGAATGTGGCGGCCGTGGCGCTGGCCAACAAGAACGCCCGGATCGTGTGGGCGTTGTTGGCGCGCGAGCGGGAATTCCGATCCGATTACGTTGCCGCGTAATCGGATCGGCTCAGCAAATTGAAGCAGACAGTCAAGACAGTAGCATCAGGCAGTTGATTCCACCGATTGCACAGGCAATCAAGAAGTGATGGCAAACAGGTGAGACCGTGGTTAGCAAAGCCCGTTAAGCTTGAGGCACACCAAGTGCGCAAAGTCGATTGAGGCGCTGACCAGCACATCCCATCAGGGACAGCGGCAAGCAGCCGCACACAAAGTCCGAATGTACGGGTGCAATCTTTACCTCGGCGTCATCATGAATTGAGGGCTTGGCAAACCGGGGGCGTCCATGTACGAGTTTACGCGACACGTACTCCCACGATATTTTCCTGAAGACGAAAACAGTTTCCGTCCCCCCCTGGTCATTGATGCCTGAGCGCACGCCTTTTCGACGTTCGCAGCCTTCCAAGCACCCGCTATATCTAGCGCGATTTGATGGCGCTGACGAAGGCATCTGACGCCCGCCGTCTTAACGTCTCCCGCGCGATCTAGCTCGATTTCTATGAAATAGTTGATGACAGCCCACGACGGCATACAGCACCGAATGCTTGCATTCATACACAACTACTGATTTAATTAACTGTATGAATATTCCAGATATCGATCCTGTCCATACCCTGACCGAGTTGTGCGCCCTCGCCGACCTGCCGCCGCGCACGGTCCGCTACTACGTGCAGATCAGTTTGGTCGATCGCCCGCAAGGCGAAACGCGCGCTGCGCGCTATGGCGCGCGCCATCTCGAGCAGCTCCTTCTGATCAAGAAATGGACCGCGGCAGGGCTGTCGCTCGAGCGCATCCGCGAACTGCTTCACGGCGCCGAGGCGCCGCTGCCGCCGCGCCCGCGTACTCCGGGGTCGATCGAAGTCTGCAGCCACCTGTTCGTTGCCGACGGCATCGAAGTCGTCGTCGAGCCGGGGCGCGCCGGGCTGTCGCCCGAGCAGTTAAGGCAATTCCTGGCCGGTGCCCTGGCGCTGTACGGGCAAATCGCACAAACGAGCCATCCAAACGAAGGGGGACCCGCATGACCGACAACATTCGCGCACGACTCGAATCACGCAACGGTGGCCAGGCCATCTTCGATGGCGTGCGGGTGGACGGACAAGTAGCCGGCATGCTGCTCGACGTGTCGAGCGTGCAGACCTTCCGCAATCCCGGCACCAGGCACATCGAGCTCGTCTATACCTTCCCGCTTCCCGCCGACGCCGTGCTGCTGTCGCTGACGGTGCGCCTGGGCGAACGCCAGCTCACCGGCAAGGTCGTGGAAAAACAAGAAGCAAGCGGACGCTACGAGGACACGCTTGCCGAGGGCGACACTGCCATCATGCTGGAGCGGGCGAACGACGGCTCCTATTGCCTGAACTTCGGTAACCTCGGTCCCGGCGAAACCGGCGAAATCACCCTGCGCTATGCCCAGGCGCTGCGCTTCGAGGGCGATGCCCTGCGCATGTGCATCCCGACCGTTATCGCGCCGCGTTATGGCGATCCGGTGCGCGACGCCGGCCTGGCCTCGCACCAGGCGCCGACGCACGACCTGTTCGTCCAGTATCCGTTCTCACTGGCGCTGCAGTTCGGCCCTGAATTCGCCGCGGCGACGGTGGCATCTCCAAGTCATAAGATCGCCACCCGCGCCGCCAGCACCGGCATCAGCGTCGCCCTGCCCGGGGACGCCGCGCTCGACCGCCATTTCGTGCTCACGCTGGCCGGACTGGCCGGCTCCTCCATGGCGATTGCCGCGCCCGACCCGGTCGCGCCCGGCCAGGCGGCGGTACTCGCCGGGTTCCGGCCGCGCTTCGCGGACACGGCCGCGCGGCCGATCCGCGTCAAGATCCTCGTTGATTGTTCGGGTTCGATGGCGGGCGACAGCATTGCCGCGTCGCGCAAGGCGCTGCAGGCCGTGGTCGCCGGCTTCGACCAGGGCGACCGCTTCTCGCTATCGCGTTTCGGCGATACCGTCGAGCACCGCAACCACCATCTCTGGAAGACGACCGAGGTCACGCGCCTGAGCGCGGCGCGCTGGATCGGCGACCTGGAGGCAAACCTCGGGGGGACGGAGATGGAGGCGGCGCTCGCCTCCACGTTTGCCCTCGACGGTGCCGCGCCCAGCGACGTGCTGCTGGTAACCGATGGCCACATCCACGCAATCGACAGCGTGATCGAGGCGGCGCGCGGCGCCCGGCACCGGCTGTTCATCGTCGCGATCGGCAGCGCCGCCTCGGAAGGCCACTTGCGCCGGCTGGCGCGCGCCACCGGCGGCGCGGTCGATTTCGTGGCGCCGGGCGAAGGCGTGGAGCCGGCGATCCGGCGCATGTTCGCGCGCCTTCGCTCGCCCCGCCTGGGCGATCTACGCCTGGCCTGGACCAGCGGGCACAGTGCGCGCTGGGCGTCGCTGCCCGACGCCGTGTTCAGCGGCGACACGGTTCACGTTTACGCACTGGTGGAAGGCGAAGCCACCGGCGACGAACTGCGCCTGTACGGATGCGACGGCGAAGGGGCCGAGCACGAGATCGGCGTGGCCGCCGTGACAGCGACACCCGACGACGGCGCCCTGGCCCGCATGGCCATCCACGCCAGGCTGCACGAGGAGGGCGCGCCGCTCGGCGCCGCGCAGCGCACGCAGTTTGCCTGCGACTACGGGCTGATGACGGCGCACACCAACTTCCTGCTGACACTCGAGCGCGGGGCCGGCGACAAGGCGCAGGCCATGCCGGAGCTGCAACGCGTCGCGCACATGCTGCCAGCGGGCTGGGGCGGCGCCGGGTCGGTCGTCGGCAGTGGCATTCCAAAACAAGTGGCCGTCTGGCGGCGCGAGTCGGTATCGGACCAGGTCCGCGCAATGCAAGCCAACGGCGTCGAGGATTACGACATCCCCGCATTCCTGCGTAAGGCCGGTGACGACCTGCGTTGCAGCATGCCCAGCCATTACCGGGGGAAGTCGCTCGTGCAGCGGGTGGCCGAATGGTGGTGGGGCGCAGAGGGCGGCGGCAGCGCCGGCGCCAGCGGCTGCCTAGCGCCGCTGGCACTGCATGGGATGCTGGCCTCCACGCCGCGCACCTTGTGGGACACGACCTATGGCGACATGCTGGCATCCGGCATCGACCGGGCCGTCGTGGACTGGCTGTGCGTCACTTTCGGCACGACCTGGCCGGAGCACGTGGTCGTTGTCAGCTTCATGGCCTGCATGGCCCGGCCGCAGATGCGCGATACGCTGGTGGAAGAAGCCGCGCCGTCATGGCGGACCGCATTCAAACCCGCCAGTTGGAAGCGCAAGGCGCCGGCCCCTGCCCTGCCGCCCGGGGCCGACGCGCAACTGGTCGCACGCATGGCGGCGGCACTTGCCGGAATCACGTCGCAGGCATGGCCGCCGGCCGTGCTGGCCACGCCGACAGGCGCCCCTGCTGGTCCCGCAAGCGAGGCCGGCCACGGCCTGGCGGCCTGATGGAAGAAAAAAACCCGTGAAGTTGGACACCAACTTCACGGGCTCAGTCAACTCGGCGAGGTCTCACGTTCCCCGACTGCGCAACGCTTGCGTTACCACTTATAGCGTTGCCGCCCCTGCTTTTGCAGCGACTTCCTCACGCAGCAGAGAACCCTCCAGAACAGATTGCGGAATGACTTTCATCACACGCTCGGCGAAGTCCTTATTCTTGAGCGTTTCATAGGTCACGTCCTTATAGAATTTGTGGATCTTCATCCCCGGCGCGGCGCTCGAGCGCAGCAGCGAGACGCAATCCTAGAGGCAGATGGACCTTGGCAGTTGGAATTCGATCTCCTCGCGCCATGTATCGACGACCTGCCGCCAGCGACGGGCCGCCAGCAGCCAGGACAGGCCTTAATCGGCACTGCTGGCTGCGCGCTTCTCACCCTTTTTGCCGCGAGAGCGGGGTGGGCCGGAGGGAACAGGTGGGCCGCCATATTGCTCCAGTTCGATGTCCTCCCCTAGGTGCACCACATCATCCCCAAGGCCAGCTGGCAGTGGCCTTTCGGGCCGGATGTCGGTGATCGGGAGCGCGAACTGTTCGCCATCCGCGTCCGGGTAAACTAGCCTGACTTTCTCGGACTGCAGGCCGTCCCAGCGATTGGGTTGCGATCCATCGTTTCCCTTGTTTCGCGGCAGACGGAAACGGGTACCAGTCCTGGCCGTCTTGCCATTCCGCCATTGCCGTGCAACCGGGGGGCAGGCGGTAAGCGCAGGTCAGTGTACCTTCGTTGCGCGTGACCTGTGCCCACCGGAGCCAATGACTCTCGTCGTCAGCCGGTAGTCGCTCCATCAAAGCGACGTCGCCGGTGAATCGCGGGAACGGCCGTGCAAGGGCAGCGACTGGTTTTAGCGCCATTACCCCTGCAAAGACTGGTGGCCGACTAATTTTGAGTGCCATTAGTGCGTTACTTTGACACTCGCCGCCTCGCCTTCCTTTTAAAGGAAGCTAACAAAAATATTTCTTGAAATGGAAAATTCCTTCTCCGTCGAACAGTGATTACACCGCCGTATTGCTGCTATTAAGTTATTGAAAATAAAGCTATTTCTTTCGAATGCGTGGCTGGCACAGTTATCGCTAATACATTGTATGTCCTTGGAGATATACGATGCCCATTACTGACCGTTCTTCCAGCCTTCAATTGACGCACCATGCGTCGCTGCGCTCTCAGCAGCGCAGTATTTCGCTCCCGACCATCGATCTGGTGACCACGTATGGCAGAAAAATCCATGCACGTGGGGCGACCTTCATGGTGGTTGGACGCAAAGAGGTCGATCGGTACAAAGACAGGGGGATCGACCTCAGTAGAGCACAAGGCGTCCACGTCCTGTTGTCCACGGGAGGACAGGTCATCACGACCTACCGCAACCAAGACCTCCGCAGTATCCGCCCGCGCAAACGCAAGCACTCGCATTACTGACATTTTTTTGCATTCCGACGTTCATTTCCCGTTCAACCCTTACTAAAGGCTCACCATGACCCAACAAAACAACCTCGTTCTCGCGCAACAACACATCGACGCCATGCTCGATGCGAAAACGAGCATCACTATCTTGCTGGCTGGGCGCACTGGCGTCGGCAAATCTAGTACCATCAATTCGCTGCTCGGCACGCAGGTCGCTCCGGTTGGCAAGTTCAGACCGACGACGATAAGCGTCGCGCGCTATCCACATGAACACGGCGGTCTTCACTACGATATCGTCGACACGCCTGGGCTGTGCGACGATCTACCTGAGGTCGGTAACGATCAACGTTATCTCGCCGCGATCCGCGAAGCCAGTGCGCAAGCCGATTGCCTGCTGTTCATCACCGAACTCGATGCGACGCGCGTGTCGAGTGATGAACGTCGGGGGATTCAGATGCTCACCGAGGCTTTGGGCGCGTCGGTATGGGAAAACGCCTTGCTCGTCTTCACCCGGGCCGATAAGGTCGAGGCGAAGGAGTTCGAGGCCGACTTCAAAGAGCGTACGGGCCTGCTGCGGGAGACCATAGCGGCGTATGCGCCGCTGCATGCAGCTTACATTCCCGCCCTGGCAGTATCGAACACCTCTGAAAAGCTACCGAACGGCAAACCGTGGCTGAGTGAGCTATTTACCCAGGTGTTGACGCGACTGCGACACGACGCCACCGTGCCGTTTCTGCATTCGATGAGGAAAGACGTCGGCATTGATCCGTCCGCACAGCAAACGGGGGCCGAGGCCCCTGCGGCGGCCGACCCTGCGGCTAGCGACACCGCGGCGGACAAGCCTGCGGCTGGCGCTACTACAACCGAGCCGGGACGTGCGAAACCACGCATCGATCTCGACCCCGAGCAGCAAGAACGTGTCAAGAAAACGGTTTGGGACCGCATTCTCAAAGGCGTGACCACTGGCGCTGCAGTCGGCGCGAAGATTGGTAAAGTCTTCGGCAAACGCGGCGAGGCGATCGGCGCCGCCATCGGTGCGGTCGGCGGCGCCCTGCTCGGCTGGCTTCTGTAGCGTCTCGTTTGTTGTTCAGGTTCGACGCGGCATGGAGAATTCCATGCTGCGCCGGCCGTTGACTCGAAAGTTCAGGTCGTCGCCAAGCAGCTGCTGATATATCCAATGCCCTTCGTTGGTCCGGCGCCAAAAGCGTTTGGTGCCGCAACCGGCACGCCGGCAGTGGCAGCTAAAGCTGCCGTTCTCTTGCGGCGTGAGCGCAGCGGTGTCACCGCATACTGGGCACTCACGCAGCGCTTGCACGTGTTGCGCCTGCCACTTGAAGGCCTGCGCCAGTTCTGGCCGCGTGTGCTGATCGAACAGGCTTTGCATGGTGAGGGCGTCGTCGGGCGCCAATGGCGATAACACCTGCAAGGTCGATGCCTGCACGACGATCCCGCGTACTTTCTTCCCCTCCTCAGCGACGATCTTGGGTAGCGGCTTGATCGGGACCGCATAGTCGTCCAACAGCGCTTCGGTAAGCACGCGGTCGACCAGATGCCCCATGTGCTCGACCACGTAGACATCCATCGGCGACAGGCGCAGCGCTGGGCCAGTGACGGCGTGGTCCAATGTGTCGTTCAACTCGATGCCGGGCCAGCACAGCCGGCAACCTGCGGGTACCTGGATGTCAGCGGACAGTGCATCTGGATACGCCCAGGGCACCAAAGCGAGTTTGCGCTCGCCATCGACGCGCAACTCCCAATTCAAACGGTCACGACGCACGCTGAGGACATGACCAGCCCAGCTCACCTCATCGTCGTGCGCCAGGCCGTAGCGACGTAGGGCGTGGCGCAGTACGAGTCCGACATAGGCACTGTAGTCGGCCTCGCGCTGTTGGCTGCTTTGTAAGCGCTCTGCTGGAGACAGGTAAGTTGCCTGGATGGTTTGGCGCAGCGCATCCCACAGTACGCTCACGTGCCGATAGTGCTGGTCATGCATCAAGATATTGGTCCGGTGCAGAATCTGCCCAATCTGGCGTTCACGCGCGATCTGTCGATACAGGCCGCTTTGTCGCAAGCCTTGCAGGCTCTTAAGTTGCGTCGCAATCGCCTTGCGCGTGTCCTTGGTGGTCTTGAGTTGCTGAGCCGTTGCTTCGGGCTGGTAGGTTTCTCCCCACAACAGGCAAATGTCTTGGAACAAAAGATGGTTCAGATCCGTACTCGACGAGAACGCTAAGGATCGCTCTAGGCGCTGACAGAGCCGGTCGAGACGGCGCAGCCGTCCGGTCAGATAATGTTCGAGCTTATCCAGTAACCGGGCATACACGACGTTTTCGTAGATCGCGTATTCGTCTTCACTGAACCTGGCGAGGACGCGCTTCGGTTGGATCCCTTGCAGCGTCTGCCTTTGCCAACATTCAGAGCGCGAGGCGAGGTGGGTATACGTCTTGTTGGTAAGGCGTCGCGCCCGTGACACGTCGGTCACCGTCTCGTCATAGCGCAGGTCGATGCGAGGACGCTTCGAGATCGTATGCAGGTGCCCGGCCGTCAAAACGTCGCCAAGCATCCGCTCCAAATCGTTCGCATGGCTCTCTTCATTGATGAGTGCGGTCGGCAGCAAGGGCGACGGTAAGGCTTGACCATGCCCGCCGGTGCGCGCAATGCTGTCGAGGACGCGGCTGAGAAAAACCGTGTCATCGCCCAATGCAGCATCGAACCCGCAAAAACGGGCTGTCTCTTGGTCTAGTACGCAACGCTCGCTACCATCATCGCTCAGCAGATCGCCGCTAGCCAGTTGCGTATGGCCGTTGAAGGAGACTGCCTGCTCCAATACATAGCGCCCTGGATGGATCAGGTCGGGAAGGCGATTTAACGGCGTACCACTGATCCGGTCATACAGCTTCATACCATCTGTTCCTTGTGACGGCGGTCTTCGTCGATCAGTTTCCTGGACTTGGGCGCGTCGCCGCCAATCGCCGTGCAGAAGTTGTCGAACGCGCTCTCGAGTGCGTTGAGCGTGTCGAGCGTAATGTCATAGCGCTTGGTGACCTTACCGGCGCGCATGACCCGGGTCGACAGCAGATGGTCGAGTGCATCTTGCTTACTGGCGCCACACGCCATCATAACGGGGATAAAACGCTTGGCTTGACGTTCGAAGCGGTTGCCCCAACCAAGTTGGAACTGTTCCTCGAGGAGCGGCGTTAGCGCGTCCCGCTTTAGTTGATCCAGCAGCTCGGCGACCTCCTTCGCGTGATGTTTTTCCGCTGCATCAAAACGGTCTTGGAGCGAGCTGTAGGAATAGTGAACGGCATCCATGCGCGCGGTCTTGAACTTTTCTTCTTGACGCGGGAGGGTCATCACGTGGGCGCGATCATAGGTTTTATCGGCCAGTTCGCTGGTGGTTTCGTCGTGGTTTGCCGTACCGATGAACCACACGTTTTTTGGCACCAGGATCTTGCGCTGCTCTTTCAAGAGGCTGGGCGCCTGCGCCACAGCGTGTTCGCTAAGCGTGATCAGCCGCTCACTCGGGTTGTTCTTCTCGAGTGCGGAAAGAAACTCGGCAAAATATTGTTCGGGCCGCGACAGATTCATTTCGTCCAGCAGAATCACGTTGCAGCGATCTTCGTAGGCGTCGGTCTGCGCTTTATATAAGGCTTGCAGGCAGTCCTTCTCATAAAAGCGCTTCTCGAAGGCGTTGTAGTGCCCGAGTAGATCGTCGCGGTCGCGCCATCCAGCCTGCACGGCGATATCGGTGCAAAAGCCACCCATGGCCTTGGCAAACGCCTTGGCCAAACTGGTTTTACCGGTACCGCTAATCCCCTGAAACACGTGGAGCTGGCTCATCGCCAGACCACCAAGCAGGGCGCGGATGTCGTCCACCCGGTAGTACAACTTGGTGCCGCGTTCGACGACGGCGATCCGCTGCTGTAACTCGGTGGCAAACGCTGTCAGGTCTTCCGGCACCGGTTCAAGGGCAGCCTTGGTACGGTAGTCTGGATGCTCATCCATCACCGTCAGTTGCGGGAACGGCGACTGTGTTTTGCTGGCCGCGGTCAGGCTGTCGACGCGGGCTTCCAGGTCGACCAGCGCGGCGCCAAGCAACTGCTTGTGCTTTTCGAGACCACGCTTTTCCATCGACAGTGTCTCGAGTTCGAGGGCGCCCATGCGCTTGCGACTGAGTTCGGCTTTTGCTTGCTCATGTTCTTGGGTCAGCTCGCGGATTCTGCCCTGCAAAATCGACAGTTGTTCGCGCATACCCTGGTTTTCCAGTGCCAGATGTTCCGCTTCCGCTGCCACACCGTTGCTGCGCAGTGCCTCATTTTGGCGCTGCAACGCGTGAAATTCATCGAGCAGCGTCTGCGGGTCGCGCTCGCCAAATGCGGCGCGCAGCGCCCGTAAGCCGTCGGCCTCGCCGCGCAATGCGTCCAGGTTCTGGTTCAAACGCGCCTCACGGGCTTCAAACCGTTCTAATTCCTTACGATGCTGTTCACGCTCGTCCTTGAGGGCGTGATCCATTTCGTCTCTGATCTGACGCCGCTCCTGCTCCAGTACGTTCGATTGACGCTGCAGGCGTTGCTTGGCCCGTTCGAGTTTGGCGGTCTCTTCTTGCAAAGTCAGGTCGCGCTGCTCAAGTTCGGCCTCCCGGGCTTGCTGCGCCCCGTTCAAGCTCCCTTTGTGCAGATCAATCGCCTTGAGCAATTCTTCGCGCGACGCCTCTAACGCGCGGATTTCCGTTTTCAAGCCATCGAGCATTTGCTGTCGGATGCCGACGAAACCGTTGCGGGCCTCCAATTCGCGTGCTTCCAGCGACAACTCCAGCTCTTGCAGGGCCGCCTGCTTCTTGGTCAACGCTTCTAGACGCGGCATCAAGGTCGCTTCACGCTCTTGGAATGCTTGCTGTTCGGTGGTGGTGTGTTCGCGTTGCAAGCGCAACTGGTCACGCTCCTGTTCCAGCTTGGCCGTCGCCAGCTCACGCTGCTGGTCGTGCTCGCTGCGCTGCCGCTCTAGCGCTTGTTTGTCGGCTTCGATTTCGAGGAGCCACGCCGCACGATCCTGCGTCAGCGTTTCGCTCTTCTTATCTAACGCCTTACAAAAGGTCGAGAAGCGCTCAAGCCAAGCCGTAAATTTGGTGGCCTTCTCGGGCGCCAACGCGGCCGCCAACTCGTCCAGGAAGCTCCCGTCAACGTCTTCCAAGATTTCTGGCACCGGTTGTTCCGTGACTTTGGCGCCCTTGAAGAGCGCTGCCATGAACGGAGGCATCTTTGCCGTGTTTGTCGTTTGCGCGGGCTGTGGGGGACCGGCCTTCTGCATCGCTGGGTGTGGTTTCTTCTTAGCCATTACATCCATTCTTTCAGTTGCGACGTCCATTGCAAGGCGAACTTGGCTGCCTGGACGACTTCTGTCATGTGAAATTCCTTGCCGCTCGCATGGGTTGCTTCATTGCGCAAATCAGCAAGTTTGATGAGGCGGTCAAACGCTAAAGCCTCGGGTGCTAGGTGCCGGAACGGGTGCTCAGGCTCGTCCATTGTGGTGACGAGCGCCGCAAACAACATGGCCTTCAGCGACTCACTTCTGCCTCGTAACACGTCGCGTACCTTCTTGGTATCCTGGCTCGCCAACCTGCGTATCAGCTCCGGCGTCAGAGCCGGTAGTTCGGTTGCTTCGAGCAGGCGCTCATTCAGCGCCCGGTCCCGGTACCCGACGTTGGGAATGAGATCGGTCTTGCCCGGGTAGCGCCGCACGATCCACTGGCACACCGCCTCGCACAGCTTTTGCGCGTCCGTCAGCGCACTCTCGAGCTCGTGCCGTCCAAACGCTTGTTCCATCACCCGCGTGCGCCAACTGAGGACGCGGAAGTAACGCCCAATCAGTTTTTCTCTGCCGGCCCAAGGATGCTCGGTCAGCAGTTCGAGGTCGAGTTCTTGCTCGAGTTGCTGCATCCATTCCTTGACGTTCTGCTGCTCTGCCTGCGGCTTGCCTATCATGGTTGCCAGACGCCTGGCCAGCCGTTGTTGTCTTGGCTGGCTGAGTAGGCTGTCGAAGGTGTCGTCCAGCCAGGGCACTTGCTGGCGTAAGGCGAGCGGGTCACATACACGCCACGACCGCTCGCCTGTCTGGTCCGGTGTGACCCAAGTTAGCACGTACATGGGCTCGGCCTGTTCGTGCATGAGTTCGATCCCTTGCGCGCGTACTTCGGCGCCGACCTCAGCGCGTCCATACAGTTGGCGGGCGTTGAAATAGTCCAGTCGATAAGCGCGATAAGCTTGTTGGATGTCGCGCGTATCAAATGGCGCTGGCAGATCTTGGTGTGCGGCGAACACATGGGGCCTGATTTCTCCGCCTTCTGCACGGTTCAGCCGGAACATCGGAAGTTCGCCAGCCTGCGCGGCCGACTCGATTTCGCTTAACCCGTCCATGCTGACGATGCGTGGCCAGAAGGCGCCGCTGAGCGCATCGCGAAACAGCACCCCCGCTTTCAGGTCCACGCTGCGGTCCTCTTCTTCGTCGAGTAGGGCTAGGCCGTTTTCGGTAGGTCTACCTTGGCTATCGATCCAAGCGTGGCTATTACACTGCGCCAGGATTAACAGCACCATTTGCTGGTGCAAGCCCAGTAAGGTCGACATCTCAAGCGGCTCGCGGCAACCGGCGCGTGCCAGGCCCAGCACTGCGCGCTGGAACAGGTTCAAGGTCTTGCCCTGCGCCTCTGCATATTGAACGCGGTAGGCGTGCACGGGCCACAACAGGGCGACCCCATGCTGCGCCGGTTTTTTGCGCAGTAACAGGTGGCGTTTAGCGAATGCAGCCATGTTCCCCCCTGCACAGTGTCGCGAACGCCGCCAGCGCTGGGACGGCTTCTTCTGCTTCCGGTCCTTCGGCAAGCGCTAAGTCACCGGCGACGATGAGTAGCTTGCGCTGGCGGCTCATGGCCACGTTCATCCGGTTCGGCAAGCGCAGGAAGCCATATCTCGCGTTGCGTTGGGCCTCGCGCTGTTCGGGGTCGAGCGCCTGGTTGTCGAACCTTTTGCGGCTGGTCCGTACGTTCGAGAGCAAGACTACGTCAAACTCTTTGCCCTGAAATGCGTCGACGGTCCCGACTCGCAAGCGCTCTTCGCCGTCTAGCGTCATGCGGTAGGCTTCGGCAGGCTCATAGCCGTGCTGGGTCGCGCCCATGATGCGCAACTTCTCGAGTTCACGCATGATTTCGAGTGCTTGGGCGCTATAGAAAGTGATGACGCCGATCGACACTTGGTCGGCTTGCTCAAGCAAGCGCGCCACCTCTTGCGCAACCAGGCTGGCCTCTTCGGCACGAATCCGGCTCGTGCCGACGCGGCGCTCGTTGCCGGCATCAGCCGGGACGTTTAGCCAGGCGCACACTTTGTTTTCATAGCCTTCTAAGGTATGACGGAACACCTCAGCTTCGCGGCCGGGCTTCACGGCTTCCATGCCGACCTTTTCGTAAAAGTGCTTACTAATGAAGTCGCCTAGCACCGGATGCATGCGGAATTGCGTGTCGAGCATGACTACGCGCTGGACCGAATCTTCTTTTTCTAGGCGCTGAAGTTGCACCCGCAGGCGCTCAAACAGGCTCGTTTCGAAGGCCTTGCGTTCGACGTCGCCCAACTCGTTCTGACGCGCGACTTCTTGCTCGATGTCGGGCTCGAGCAAGTGGGGCAGTTGGCGATCGTCGCCGACTAAGATGATGCGGCGCTCCGCCATCGCCATCGGGACGAACAAGTCGAGGGGGTTGGCGCGCGCTGCTTCGTCGATCACCACGGTGTCAAACGAGATCGAGGCGTGTTCGAGTCCAGCCACCTGTTTGAGGCTACTCATCTGGTTGCCGGCTGCTTGCTGGCAGGTCGCGCCGACCACCATCGCATATTCCTCGGTCGTACTTTGCGCCTGCCACGGGTCGAAACGCAACGCATTGCTCAACTGCGTGAGGACGCCCGCAATGCCTTTGCGGCTGGCGCTGATCTTTTTTTCGAGCGCATTCTCGAGTTCGGTGAGCAGCGCCCTGCCCTCATCATCGAGGCGGCTGCGTATCGACGGTGGGCGGTAGTCGGGTAGCAGTCGGTCCAGCAGGTGATCTCGCAGTTGCCGTAATTCGGCGAGTAGGGCCGGTTCCGGTGTGTCGGCGTCCGCCGCACGCTCGAGGGCTTGCTGTTGCGGTTCGCTGAGCGCTACCTTTTCTCGATACAGTGCACGAGCCAAGGCATGCGCTTGCGAATCGCCATCATCGGCGAAGCCAATCGGGTCGACACGTAACGCCCGCACGCGCAGCAAGACGGCGCGCCGGTCGCTCGCATCGCCGCTGGCGACTTCGCGTGACTGTTGGGTGTCCAGGTATTCGGTCCACCTTGACTCGAGCTCAGATGGAATCCGGGCACCGCTGTCGGCTGCCTGCTCCAACAAAGCGGCGACCCTAGTGAGGGCTTGCACCCGCCCACTCGCGTCCAGCTTGGCGATACGCAGCAATTGGAGTTCATGACGCAGCAGTTTCATTTGCTTGAGTAAGGGCTCGCTGCGCTCCAGTTCGTCGACGCGCTCGTCAAGGTAGTTCGCACGCTCTTGACCCCAATGCGCAAACTGCACGCTCAGTTTGCCGCTACCCTGGCGGCCACCGACGCGCACTGGCGGCAAACCGAACACGTTGCTGCGGCTGAGTGCGTTATCGACGGCGTCATGCTGGTAACTGCTGATCAAGACTTGGCCGCGCAGGCTGCGGCCTTCACCTTCTTCGGCGAGTCGTCGCTGCAGGGCCGCGATGACTTGGGTCTTGCCAGTACCAGGTGGCCCGATGATTAGGGCGACGTCTGGCGTATTGAGTGCGACACGCAGCGCATCGCGCTGGCGATCGGTAGGTTTGCCACCTTTGAAGGTTTCTTGCGCATAGGGGGTGACGTCATCGAGTTTTCGGTGCCGCTCGACGGGCACGGAAACGCCTTCCAGCAGATACCGCAACTGGGGCAGGCGCCTGCCGCTATCGATCGCGCGCTTGGCCTCTTCGCGACGCTTGCCGACCGTGCGATCGCCCGCCAGCGAGTAATACACATAGCCGGAATGCGGAGGGGCGTCGCCCTTGCGTCGTTCGTCGGGGACCACCAGAACGCTATCGGCTTCGAACACGAGGCGCCCGCGCACTGCACGCGCTTGCGCTGTCGCATCGGGCAAGTCGACGGTCCAATCCGGCGCGCTTTCGGTGACTTCGACCTGGGTGGCATCGGCGATTTCCAACTGCGCCCAGCGTTCCTTAAATGTTTGCAGGCTTTCGCAGTTCTTCGGGATCAGGCGCCATGCGTTCCCGCCCTTGTACTCCCGGCCTTCGCAGGCTTGGTAGGACAGCACACCTAGGCGGCTGGCCTCTTCCTGTGCACGCTTCCAAGACAAGTCGTTATACAGCTTCCACAACTCGAGGTAGGCGGTGTTGTTCTGTAAGGCGGCCTCGAGCATTGCTTTTTGCTGCGGGTCTTCGAGCTGGGCTGCTGCGCTGGCATCAACGAATTCGCTGTACCCCTCCAGTAAGGTCAGGCGCGAGGCTTGCGCCGGGCGCGGCGCTAAGCGCCGGATCAGGTAACCCTTGCCGTCGACTGGTTGCACATCCGCACGCCATAGTCGGCCAAGCACCTGGAAGTCGGCCGTCGCGCCGGTGGTAAAGCGCGCAACGATCAGTTTACGCGGCGTGGTCTCGATCAGGAATTCGTTGGTGAGCCACGCGCAGGCCTGGGCTACGGTCGCTTCCGCAATTTCTCGCTTTTCATATAAAAATTCTGCGACGAATGCATCGACACCGATCTTGATGGCGGCGTCCAGTCGGTCACTCGGGGCCAGGAAGCCCATGAAAACTTGTTTGGCAGTGGCGCGGGTCAACAGCCAAAGCGTCTCCCTGCGCCTGGCGAGCCCCTCAAATAAGTGTTTATCTTTGCCAGGTCGAACCGGTTTGACGACCGTGTTCTGGCGCATAAACCATTGATCGCCCTCCAGGAAAAATCCAGCCTCTTGGTTTGGCTCTAGTCCCTCTTGGCCTTCCGGGCACTCGAGGGTGACGATGTCGCTCGCCAGCAGCGGAGAGTCATGCAAGTTCATCGCGTCACCATTGGAAACGCCAAGCCATGTGCGGCGCATCGAGCTTACCGACATGCAGGATATAGTCGGGCCCCCCTTGTCGTTCGAGCGAGATCGGCTTAGCGAGGTGTACGACCTGAGCGGCGCGCTGCAAGGTCAGCGGCACGTCCAGCGGCGTGAAGGTCAGCTTGTCGTCGGCCAGCGTGACCTGGGCCAGTGGCGCCAACGATTCGCTGGCCCACATCGAGGGGATGCTGCGTCGCAGTGTCAACGCTTGCTCCGCTTGCAGTAGCACGACGCGCCCGGTCCTGTGCCAACTATCGGCGGTGCTGCGTGGATGCCAGTCAGGCAGTTGCTCGGGCGGGATAAATTGGTACTCGCTGAACAGCACGTGCTCCGGCTCGAGTACGTGGTCACAAAACGGACAGGTTTTGGTGGGGTTCAGCAGGTAAGTGCTGGTGCAGGCGGTGCAGTGAATCGAGCGCTCCGAGGCCTCCACTAAAGCTTCGAGCCACTCTGCCATCGAAGGACGGGCGAGAGGATCGGTCAAGCCGGCTTCGAAGCAGCGCGAGAACAGCAGCGCCAGCTTGCCGGTTGCGCTCATGGAGAGCGGCATCCCGTGCGAACTGGCGTTGCGGGTGTCGTGCGCATGGCCGATCCAAGGTAGTGCGCCGGCCAGCGCTTGCTCTTCGAGGTCAGGCTCGCCATCGTTGACGAGATCGCCTTTAAAGGGGTGGTTCCCGGTCAAGAGTTGGAAGGCGAGAACGGCAAAGCTCCAGACATCGGTGCGGGTCGAAAAATCGGCGCGCCCCGCGACCAGTTCAGGGGCGCCGTAGTCGGGCGTGTAGAGTGCGCGACAGGGGCTCGCTTCGAAACTGATGTTATCGCAGTCGATTAGCCACAGTTCGGCGTGCTCGACCTTCGAAGAGACGTAGATATTGTCCGGAGAGATGTCACCGAACATCATGCCGCGCGCGTGCAACAGCGCCAGCGTGGTCGCCAGTTGCTTGAGTAGGGCCAGGCGGCGGGCCAGCCCGCCGCTATGTAAAAAACCTTCGACGCCTTCGTCGGCGACTTGCTCGAGCAATCCGGTGAGCGCGGTGAGGCCCTCCATCAACTCCATCACGTAGCCGGCGTCGGGCGCCTTCAGTAGGGCCAGAGGTTTAGCAATGTGCAGGCTGTCGAGCTCTTGGCGCATCAACCACGACAGGTGTTCGATCGCACGCTGATGCTGTTCGCTCCCTTGCGCAGTGAGCTGTTTGATCAGCACTTGCGCTTGGTCGGTGCGCCAGACGCTGCCCTGCCCTCCTTGGCCGAGCTTACTCGTCAGGAGATAGGTGTGGCCCAAATTGTCGGTCACCTGGCGTAAGTTGGTATCGGCATTGTTCATCTAGCTTGTTTTAAAAATTGCGACCAGTGATTTGTCGTCCCCGTGCATCGGGGTCGACCA
Source organism: Massilia niastensis DSM 21313 (assembly GCF_000382345.1). Lineage (GTDB taxonomy): Bacteria > Pseudomonadota > Gammaproteobacteria > Burkholderiales > Burkholderiaceae_D > Telluria > Telluria niastensis. The sequence continues at coordinate 26,139 of NZ_KB908124.1, read as the reverse complement.
TTGCTCGAGCTCGCGATCTAGCCAGCGCTGGGCATTGCGCCGGCTTCGCGCTCGCACATTGTTGAACATGGCTTGATAAAAGCCATCGAGCGCGTCCGGCACGAGGTCGTCGGAGATCCCGTCCGTCATTAGCACGACGCCGTCCCCGGGCTGCGAGAGGGTGCAAGTCGCTTGCTGCCACTGGGCGGGGGCATGCGTGTCATATAAAGCCTGGGTTTGGTTGCCGTAGCCTTGACGTGGTGGCGTCAGCTGGTAAAAGCGTCCGCCTTGGCGAAACAGGATCAGTCCGTCACCCAGTTGTCCGAAGGCCGCGTTGCCGTCGGGTTGGACCGATAGCCACAGGCACGTAGTGGCAACATCCCTGGCCCGATAAGTGGCGGTCTGGTCACGCCAGCGGGCGTGGATGTTCGCATTGATCAGGCTGGCATCAGCCTTGTCGACACCTTTTAATACCTGGCGGACTGCCAGCGCGGCGGTCTTTGAACCGATATCGCTTTGCTTAGCGGAGCCCAGTCCATCGCAGACCGCAGCCACCCACCCGCCACGCTGCCCGCGCAATAGCACGGCATCTTGGTTAGGCAGCTGCTGGTCAACGTGGGCGGGGCCACGCACGCTGCTTCTGGCGACGGCAAAACGCATCAAAATTCGATGTCCAGTGGGTCGTCGTCCGGTGCGTCTGGAATGACGAACGGGGTCGCTTGGTCCGGGACCGGGCTTTGGGTTTTGACGGCGACGCTCATGGTGACGGCGCGGAAGAAGCGCTGGATATCGCGCACATTGTGGGCTTTAAAGAGGGGCGCTTCGGGGTCGTTGGCGAAACCCGCCAGCATCGCTTGGTCGGCATCGGCGCCGATCGCCATCGCGTAGCGCACCGCCTTTTGGGCGCGCTCGGCGCTTTGTAAGCGTGCGAATGGTTCTTGCCAATCGTCGGTCGGATGGCCGTCCGACACCAGCACCAACACCGGGCGATAGGCGCGCGATGGAATGCGCTCGCGGTCTTCCAATAAGGCCGTGGCAAGTTCGAACGCTTGCCCCATCGGGGTCCGGCCCGTGGCTCGTAGCGGCGTGAGAGTGCCGACTTGATTCGCGGGCGTGAGGGGTAGGTGCTCCTGGGCGACTTCGCCAAAGGTAATCAGGGTCACCTGAATCTCGGCGCGCAGGCGGCTTTGTTCGGCGAACGACTGGACCATTTCCTTAAGCGCGGCATTGAGCGCCTCGATCTTTCCGTCCGAGCCCATGCTGCCGCTCACATCGGCCAAGACGACCACGGGTAGGGGGCGTGCCGTATTCATTTGGAACTGTTTGAGTCCGCTCATTGGTTTTTTTCCTTTGGTGCCAGCATTAGGTTGAATTTCTTTGGGCGCACTTGGCGACGCACGATCTCTGGTGTCGTTGACGTAACGACTGACGATGTCTTCGTTATATTTGGCAAAGCCCATTGCGCGATCCTTGGGTTAGGTTTCGTCAGGTGCTCGATCGGTGTGGTCAGCGTGCTCAGATCTGCGTCCAGTACGGTGAGCCTGCATCGAGCACCAGCTCCTGCTGTGTTGCGGGCGCAGGTAACACAGGTATTGCGAAAAGCGTGCCAGCCGCCCCATCAGTCAGCGTCCTCCACCGTAAACCCGTGTTTTTTTAGGCGATGCGCCAGCGTTTGGTAGTTTCTGATCCCCAGCAGGGCCGCCGCTTTCTTCTTTTTCCCGCCCGCCGTTTCCATAGCCTCTTGTAGGTAATGGCGTTCGATGTTGAGCAAAAACGCATCCAAATCAATGCCTTGCGCAATCGGTGTGAGCGACGGATCAGGGCGACTGCTACCGAGTCCCAGGAGGTTGTCTTTGATGTCTTCGACCGAGAGCTCGGCTTGATGCCCCCACACCGCCGCGCGCGTCAAGGTGTGATACAGCTCGCGGATATTGCCGGGCCAGCGGTAGTACTGCAGAAATTTTTTTGCGTGTGGAGAAAGAAATTTTTCCTGCCATTCGGGGGCCAAGGCACTATCGCGGTTGATCAGGTCCATCAGGTAGGCGGCGAGCAGTTGCACGTCGCCCTCACGTTCACGTAGTGGTGGCAGCTGCAAGATGCCGACAGCCAGGCGGTGGAACAGATCTTCGCGGAATGTCCCGTCGATGACATCGGCTTGTAGGTCGCGGTGGGTCGCGGCGATGATGCGCACGTCGACCGGCAGCGGTGTCGATTGGCCGAGTGGAACGATTTGCTTTTGTTGGAGCGCGCGTAACAGGCCGACTTGGGCGTCGAGCGGCAGGTCGCCGATCTCGTCGAGGAACAGGGTGCCGCCCTCGGCTTCACGGAAATGGCCTCTGCGGTCTTTGTTCGCGCCCGTAAAAGCGCCGGCTTTGTGGCCGAACAGTTCGGAATTGATCAGCTCACTGGACACCGCACCGCAGTTGACCGGGATGAATTTGCCTTTGCGGCCACTGGCTTCGTGGATTGCCTCAGCAAACAACTCTTTGCCGGTACCGGTTTCACCGAGGATCAAGACAGGTAAATTGTGGACGGCGATCCGCTTTGCCCGCGCGATCTGCGTCTGCATCACCTTGCTTTCATGGACGATGCCGGCGAATTCTTTGGGGACGCTATACGGTAGATCGACAACGCGGTTTACCCGCGCATCGCTGCGCTGTAAATATTCGGGGAGAAAGTCGCTGGCGAGGTCGAAGTCGACGTTTGCATCTAACACTCTGCCGTCGGTATGCGTTTGGATCAGGCGCGCAGGGAAGCGGCTCTTTGCCAACAGCACCCAGATGGTGGCCATGGCTGGTGTGCCGGGGGACAGGTGAAAGGTTCGGTGGACGGGGCCGTGCTGTTCTTGGACGTGGGCTAACTGTGCGGTGACTTCGCGGTAAATGGCTGCGTGATCGATGGGACTAGCAAGCGTGATATCGGTGAGTTCGATATTCGGATGCGAGGTCAAGTTCCGTAGCCACGCACAGTACTGACTGCTGCGTTCGTGGGGGTAGTTCGTCAGCAAGCGGACAGCGTCGAAATGTTCACTTTGGAGCGCTGCGGCAATGGGACCAACACCCCGTGCTAACTGTCCTTCGGCCGCGCGGTGGTCGGTTTCCCCCACCCATGAGATAAGCCACTTTTTCATATGTGTATGATTGCTTTATTCTAAGCAATCTTACGCTTGCGCAAACAAAACGCCCAGTGCTTTTTAGCTACTTCAGGTAATTATTGCGTAAACGGTACATCCGAATTACGTATAGCTTCGGCCATTACGCAACACGACCGAGCTTGGAACGAGCAAAGCTAGCAGCTTGAGTGGCTGTCGCGCCAACGACTGACGCCGATGCCACTCCCACAAATATTTTTATGTGAACATAAAAATATTTATCACCCATTCGCTGTCGCTCCTGGAAATTGCTCGACCATCCCAGGGATTTCAAGGATTTGAATTGGAGTCCTTCACAAAAGCAGGTTGGCACATAAGTTGCTCTAACAAAGCTTATCTAACTACCGTAAGGACGACTTATGCATTTTTTGCCATCAGCGCCAAACACTGAATACCCACGTACGTGGCCGAATGACGTTAGCCGAGCCCACACCGTGCGGGCAGCTACATTGCCGCACCTTGGCTCCGGAACCTTGTTTTCGAAATTCGCTGCCGACATTGCTACGTTGCCTGCCGGCCTGTCTTCCCGCAACCAGTTGCCGCTACGCCTATGCATTTTTAAAAAAGGCGACTTGGAGGCGTGGTACACCCCTTTTGATCACATCAACAGGTCGGCAAAGCTAGTGCTGGTTGGCATAACTCCCGGCGAGACGCAATTGATCAACGGCCTGGCTGCCGCGCGCTCGCAGCTCGCATCGGGCGCGGCGGCTGAGCAGGCCCTTGTCGCATCCAAACAGACTGGCGCGTTCAGTGGCGATTTGCGACGGCATTTAGTGGCATTGCTGGATGACGTGGGCATCCAACGCTGGCTGCGCATTACAAGTGCCGCAGAGCTGTTTGCGGGCTCGCATGAACTTGTGCACACGACCTCCGTGTTGCGTCACGCAGTGTTTCGCAAAGGAAAGAATTATAACGGCACACCTTCGATGCTGCGCAATCCGATCCTGCGGCAGCACATTTACGACCACTTTGTGGCGGAAATCGCTTGCCTTGACCAAGCGGTATTTCTTCCGCTCGGCGCGAAAGTGGCAGCAGCACTCGATTTCCTCGCCGAGCAAGGGGTGCTTGCGCGCGAACGGATCCTGCCAAGCCTCCCTCACCCGTCGCCTGCCAACATCGAGCGAATCCACTGCTTCCTAGGGTTGAAGCAACCAGGTCGCGTTTCGCCAAAAACAAATGCCTGCAAGCTCCTCGCGGCACGCGAATTGTTGGTTCGCCGGATAGCGTTGCTGCCTGCACCCTAACAGACCATTTCCTTCATTCAATTAGCAGAGTAATAGCTGTATAGTTACCAGATGTCATTTATATCGGGATGCGCAAAAACGCACTTGATACGGCCAATGTCATTTCAAAAACGACAGAAATACAAAAATGCAACGTTCTGAAGTCACAAGTATCAAAACCTGGCTGGCTCGGTTCTTAGCAAGCCGTGGGCTCACCAGGCCGGACGGCCGGCCGTTGCATGCCTACCGAGTCACGCAGTCAGAATATGAGCAAATGCTGATTTGCCTGAATGAGTGCAGACGCGATTCCCTGACCTTGGGTAGAAAAGTGTCTTGGGCGGCGGTGTTTTGCCTGTTCGTTGCCGAATGCTACCGTCGGGAATACGATGCCCGCGCCTTCAGCTGGACATGGGCGACCTTCGAAAGGCGCATCGGACCACATGTCGAATTTAACGCTCCCCAGCACGCCGAACTCACGGAACTCGGCCTCGAGGGCTTTTGGGAACGCCCGATCCGCCACCGCGGACATGGACGCGACCTGCTAGGCTCGCTCTTCGCAGAAGGGGGTTTGCCCTGGTTACTGCTTCAAAACGAGACGCATGGTTTTGGAAAAGCAATCCAAGCCGGCCTGCGCAACTACTACCGTGCTGCGGCCGAGCGGCGCAGCGTTATCGACCTGATGGGCGGCGCGGAGCACGCCCTGCCGCAAGTGTTTCAGAATCTGGAAACTCGCCAGCTCCTGGCCGGCATCGTACAGCAGCTGATGTATTTGGCAGAAAACTTTCCGCTGCACGGCCAGACCGATCCCTCGTCATTTCTAGACCAGAAAAACCGAGGCTGGCGCTCGCATTTTCCGATCCCGCTCGACGAGGCAAATGGCCGACGCCTGTTGAACGACTGGCTAAGGGACGCCGAACAGCGCCGCCAGGAGCGAGCGGAGGAAGTCGCCCGGGCGTTCGCATTTAGCTGCACCCATTATCTGCGTGGCGACCCGCCACATTGGGGCTTATCGACCGAACTGGTTGTGCCAGAAATCGCCGAGTTCTACCCCAGTGGGGAACCGTTGCGCAACACCCGGCTCGAACTGGCCTTTTTCGAAGGCGGGCGGCTATTGGCGAGGGCTGGGGCAGTCTATGCGCAGCCCAAGGGGAGCGGCTGGGCCGTTCGGTTCCCACGCACGCGATTCAGTGTCGAGCGCCGCGATCCGGCTTCGCCGCTCAACCTCTGCCTGCTGGAAGCAGGTGTGCCAGTCCACAGTTTCACTTTTGAGGGCGATGTGGTCGAGTTCGACGAGCTGCCTCTCGTCTTCGCGCCGGTGGACGATGGCTGGCAACTAGTCGCCACCGCATCGTGTTCCCTTGCGGCGCAGGAAGTACGCGTGCGGGTCCCGAACGGCACTACCGCCCCCGGGGAGGCGGGGCGGCATATCGCAGACGAGGCCGATGGCGCGTACTGGATCGAAAGCCGGACCGGCTTGCGCTGCGTAAGCGGTACCGACGTGTTCGACATTCGACTTAATTGCGATGCGGCCGCCAGCCCTCAACTGACCTTGAAGGGCCGATGCCTGCCGTATGAATCCGTCCCCGGCCTCGTGTATGCCGGCTGGCCGCGCCTAGAGGTGCCACACGACTACCCCATCGCCCGAGCAGAGCTACGCGAATTCATCGATAGCCGCCCACTACCGTCCGTGCCGATGCACGAGCGGTTCGGGCCGGTGCGTTACAGCGTCAAGGGCCCGGCTGGCGAAACCCTGTTGCGCCGCCGCTTCGGCGTGGTTCCGGGCGAGTTCGAAATTACGCTGCGTCCCGGCGTGAGCGCGCGCGTCGTGCTGCTCAATCCCGGGCCGATCGTACCGAGAGTGTTGAATGCAGCAGTGAAGGCAAGCGCGTTGCGGGGGACAGACACGATTACACTTAGCCTCGAAGCGGATGCCAGCCAGCCCCCAAAGACCCTGCTGCTCGAGTTGCAACACCCGGCCCACGCGGGCGGAATCGAATTGCGACTGCCCTATCCCTACCAGGGAGCCACCTTCATCGACGCTGCCGGTCATACGGGTGACCCAGGCACGCTTGTGCTTGACGACCTGTTGGGCGCAAGCGTGGTGCTTTTTTCGGGCCGGGAAGGCGGACAATTGTTTGAACTCCAGCTCGAACTCTTCAGCTCATGTCTACAGCAGCGTCCCTGGCGTTGCCATCGCTTGCAGGCCGGCGAAGCGCCGCTGACCTTGAATTTGTTCAACTATCAGCACGACATTGCCGAGATGCTCGCTGTCGTCAGCGACCAGGATGCTTATGTCAGACTGACCCTGATGGGCAAGCAGCGCCTGTTAGTGCTGGACATTTGCCGCTATGATGCCGGACTGGCTAGGGCCGAGGATGGCAGCTTCGTGGTCGTGCCAGAGGGCTCGCAACGCGAGCTGGCCTCCGCTAAGATGTCGGCGATGCTCCTGGCGGCGCCGAGCCAGCCCAAAGTGATGCTATCGGAACGCCTTAGCGAAGGCGTCGGTACCGGTCACTTCGAGGTACCTGACGAAATGCAGAAGGACGGTCCATGGCTGCTCTTCCCTGACAGCACGTCCCCGGTGCTGTTCCGCCCCCGCGTGTTCGAGCCTGCGCCTGCCGACGCGGAACCGGCCGCCGAGCCAGTGCAGTCTCTGCATGAGGCAGCGCGGCTTTACCACCCGGCACGCGCCCCACACGTCATGGACGCGCAGATCGCGGCAATGGCGCGCGACTTCAGCCATTCGAACTGGCAATATCTGGCCGACCTTCGCGAACATGTCGCGCACCTGCCATTGTCAACGTTCCACGCTTGGATTGCGCTGGCGAATAACCATGAAGCCCTGGCGGCCGCCGTGTTCCGGCTAGAACTGGATCGTGCGTTTTGCGAACGGATCCGGGATGAGCTTGCTGTCATCTGGGAATGCGTTCCGTTGCCCCTGTGGCTCGGTATCCACGAACGATTCCGCACCTGGCTCGCGCGCGCCGGGCTGGCGGAAAACTATGTTGCCCTGGCACTGGAGCACCGGCGCGCAGTATTCGGGTCGCTTGCGCCGAAGTTTGACGAGTTCACCGCCTATCTCGACTCAGGAAACCCACGGCGCCTGCCACCGGCCCCGGTCGACTTTGTCCTGCCCGGCTGGTATCAGACCTTGCGCCAAACTCATTGCGCGAACAGGGATTGGCCGATGCAATTGGGCGAGGATCTGGCCGCCTGGGTGAGGCAGCGCCAGAAACTGTTGCCAAGCGTCGTCACACACTTGTCCACCGCCAGCTTCTCCGATGCGGTCTGCTACCTGCCGATCTTCATGGCGCACGTGACCGCCGGCAAAGCCACCCTTGACGAGCTGGTACAGGACAGCGGTGCGCAGAAGTTCGCGCTGAAACGTCTTGCCGATTTCGACAGGGCGCTGTGGTACGACCCCGTGTATGCACTGTTCGTCAGCTATTTGTTGTCGCGTGGCTAATGCCCTACGAAAGAAAAACATGAACTACTTTAGTGACCTGATTAAGCAGAGCCTCGACCGCAACCGCGAAGCCAGCCTGAGCGTGCTCGGAATCCGTGACGCCGCCGTGCGCGCCCACCTGCAGGCGCAGATGAACGACGAACTGGGCGCCGACGGGTGCTTCCTCGCGCCGCCGGTGTTCGAACATACCTTCGGCTGGGAGCAGGCTGCCGAGACCTTCGGCGATCTGCCGCCACTGTTATCCGAGACGATGGTGGCCAACCTGGCGCAAGCGCCAGCCTACAGCTTCAAGCGGAGCGCCCACCCGTACACCCACCAGTTGAAGGCCTGGCGCCATTTATTGGACAAAAAACCAACCTCGGCGGTTATCACTACCGGCACCGGCTCCGGCAAAACCGAGTGCTTCATGGTCCCGATCCTGGAAGACCTGGCCCGCGAGCAGACCGAGCTTGACCAGCCCCTCGTCGGCGTGCGCGCGCTGTTCCTCTACCCGCTCAACGCCCTGATCAATTCCCAACAGGAGCGCCTGAACGCTTGGACGGAAGAGTTTGGCGAAAAGCTGCGCTTTTGCCTCTATAACGGCAAGACGAAGGAAAAAGAAAGCGAGGTGCGTCACCTGCGGCGCGATGAACCCAAGAAATATGGCGCAAACCAGGTGCTGTCGCGCGAAGTCCTGCGCCGTGAACCGCCACCAATCCTGCTGACCAACGCTACCATGCTCGAGTACATGCTGGTGCGCCAAGTCGACAATCCGATCCTAGATATCTCCCGCAAGGCTCAGTCACTGCGCTGGATCGTCCTGGACGAGGCCCATACCTACGTCGGTTCGCAAGCGGCTGAGCTGTCGTTGTTGCTGCGCCGCGTCGTGCACGCCTTCGGCAAGCGGCCGGAAGACATCCGCTTCGTCGCCACGTCGGCAACCATCGCGGACGACAACGCGAGCGAGCGGCTGCAAGCCTACCTTGCCAGCCTGGCGGGCATCCGGCCGGAAAACGTGGTGGTCATCACCGGCAACCGTATGGTGCCTGATCTAGCCCCGGCCGCCGCACCGCGCCTAGAGCAGGCCATCGACCCGCGCTCCATTGATGCCGGCGAAACGGTATCGGCCACACGCTTCGATGCCCTCCGCAACAACGCGATTGCCCGGCAGTTGCGCCACCACATCGTCAGCAGTAACAAGCCTGTGGACTTGAACGAGCTTGTGTCCAAGGTAGAAGAGGCGCTGCCGCCCGGCGGCCGCGCCGCCCGTCAGCGCGAGGTGCTCGCCTGGCTCGACCTGATGACGGGGACGGCGCGCGCTGCGGACGAGCCGCCATTCCTGAAGCTGCGCATCCACCTGTTCCAGCGCATGCTGCACGGACTCTGGTCGTGCGTAGACCCGGCCTGCACCGCAAAACCGGAATCGCTCGCAGGCTGGGACTTCGGCAACATCTATGTCGGACGGCGCGCGCGCTGCACTTGCGGCGCCCCGGTCTACGAGCTCGCGTTCTGCGACGAGTGCCGTACCCCCCACCTGCTCGCCGAAGACGCCGGCGGCAAACTCATTCAATGCAGCCCGTTCGCAGGCGACGAATTTGCCCTCAATTACGAAGCGGGTGGCGACGACGCCGCCTCGGGTGACGAAGCGGCGCACGGCTCGCGGCGCGGCGCCGTGCGCAAGCTGGTGCGGCCGATGGGCGATACCCAATGCGATGCCTATGTCAGTGTCGGGCTGGACCTCGACAGTGCCGATCTCGGCGGCCTGACGGCGGCGCGCCACGCGACGGTACTCATTGCTGACGAGCAGGACAGTCAGTGTGCCTGCTGCAGCAGCCAGCAGCAGCCTGTGTACATGCGCAAGTCATATCTCGGCGCGCCATTCTATGTCGCGAACGTCGTGCCCACCGTGCTGGAGTACTGCCCGGAGCCCGACAAGGACGACCTGAAAGGGCGCTCGGCCGAGGAACTGCCGGCTCGTGGCCGCAGGCTGATCACCTTCACCGACAGCCGCCAGGGCACGGCGCGGATGGCGGTGCGCATGCAGCAGGAGGCGGAGCGCTCGAAGTTGCGCGGACTGGTCTTCGAAATCCTGCGCAACGAGCAGGCCGCGCATGACGCGAGTCCCAAGGATGTGCCGACCGCGTCCTACGAGGAACTGATTGCGTCGGCCCGCAACCTCGAGGCAATGGGCATGGCGTCAACGGCGGCCGGGCTGCGGAAACAGGCAGAGGAGATGCGCAGCGGAGCAGCCGTCGTGGCCGCGGTTACGGCGATGCCGTGGCAAACTCTCGTCGAACGGCTCTCGGCCCAGTCGGAAATCAAGGAATCCATCCTCAACTACAACCGTTACGCCAACCCTGCCCTGTTCACAGCCGGCGGCGGCGAGTACACGATCGCGCGGCTGCTTCTGGCACGGGAGTACGCACGCCGGCCGAAAAACCAGAACAGCACCGAAACGCTCGGCTTGGTGAAGGTCGGTTACCAAGGACTGGAACAGAAAACTAACGCGCCGCCGCACTGGCTCGAGACGCGCGCAGCGTGGACTGGCGAGGCCGGCGAGTTTGGGGAGAGCCTGACGGCGCGCGACTGGAATGACTTCATGAAGGTTGCACTCGACTTTTTCGTACGCGAGAATACTTTCATCCAACTGGATCCGACGATGCAGTTTTGGATGGGAAGCCGGTTCAGCGCCAAGACGCTGGCCCCGCCGACGGTGGACATGGCCGACAGCAGCCGGCACAAACGCTGGCCGCAATGGCGGGGTGCGGGCGGCGGGCGCCTCGTCAAGCTGATCGAGCGCGCGACAGGCTTCGATGCAAGCGACAGCACCGAGCAACGCAACCTCATCAACCTGTGGCTGGAATACGCATGGAAAGACCTGATTGCAGCCCAAATCTTGCAAGAAACCAACGGCACTTACGCACTGAACCTGGCGCGGCTGGAGTTTTCGTTGCCGGCGCAGGCCTGGATCTGCCCACTGACCAACCGCCTGTTCGACACGACGTTTCGCGGCCTCACGCCTTACCTGCCCGGCAAGAGGGTGCCGGGATCGTTCCGCTGCCGCAGGATCGACCTGCCGAAACTGTCGTCCCTGCGGACCGATGGCAGCGACGCCGCCAAGCTGTCGCAGATCCGTGCGCTGGTGGCGGCGAACGGCGATATCGCGCGTCTGCGTGGCGAGAACCTGTGGAGCGACGTGTCCGACCGCACTGTCGAGGGTGGCTTCTACTATCGCACCGCGGAACATTCGGCGCAGCAGTCGGCCGAAAAGCTGCAGATGTACGAGGACCTGTTCAAGGCCGGCAAGATCAACGTACTGAACTGCTCGACGACGATGGAGATGGGTGTCGACATCGGCGGCATTTCGGCCGTGGTCATGAACAATGTCCCGCCCCATCCGGCCAATTACCTGCAGCGCGCCGGACGCGCGGGACGGCGCAGCGAAGCCCGTGCGATCGCCTACACGCTCTGCAAGGCGGACCCGCACAACCAGCGCGCATTCAAGACGCCGAAGTGGCCGTTCATCACGGCGATTCCGGCGCCGTCGGTAACCCTCAGCTCGGAACGGATTGTGCAGCGCCACGTCAATTCCTTCCTGCTGTCAGCGTTCCTGCAGGAGCAGGACCGGGGGACGGATGGCGACCGCACCAAGCTGCAGGTGAAGTGGTTCTTCGATGGCGGCGACAGCGCGCCGGCCCAGCAATTCACAGCATGGCTGGGTGCCCTGCCTGCTTCCATCGAACCGGGCCTGCGCACGATCGTTCGCGGGACCGGGCTGGCCGGCCGATCGCTCGAATCGGTCGCCGGCGACGCGGTAGCATCGCTGCGCCAGATCGCCGACTACTGGATCACGGAGCATGCCAAGCTGACCGACCGGATCGAGGGCGCTACCGACGAGCCGTACAAGCGCGCATTGAAGTACGAGCTGGAGCGCCACGAGGAGGCCTTCCTGCTACATGAACTGGCAGCGCGCGCCTTCCTGCCCGGGTACGGCTTCCCGACCAGCATCGTGAACCTGAACACCTACAACATCGCGGATTTCATGGACAAGCAGCGCCGGCGCGAAACCAAGGACCGCGAAGACAACATCTTCACGCTGAAAGGGCATCCGACCCGCGGGCTAGATGTGGCGATCCGCGAATACGCGCCCGGCTCCCAGCTCGTCATCGACGGTCGCGTGCATCGCTCGGCCGGTATCGCGTTGCCATGGCGGCCCGATGGCGAACGGCGCGAGGCGCAAAAGTTCGACAAGGCGTGGCGCTGCCCGGATTGCGGCGCCACCGGCGTGGTCGAAAACGCGTACGTCAACGGGTCCTCGATTCACTGCAATAATTGCGGCGCGGCGATACCGCCCTGCGAACAGAAATTGGTCCTGCGCCCGCTTGGGTTCGTGACCGACTTCTACGAGCCGAGCACGAACGACATCGACAACCAGAAATTTATCCGGGTGGCGCGTCCACGCATCAGCCTCGACGGCGAAGTCCTGGCCTTACCCGACGCGCGCTGCGGCTACCTGCGCTTCGGACATGAAGGAACGGTCTTCCATCACTCCTCAGGCGAGCATGAGACAGGCTACGCGGTTTGCCTGAGCTGTGGGCGAGCTGAATCGATGACCGCCGACGGTCGGGTCCCACCCGACTTGCGTGCCGACCGGCCACACCGTCCGGTAGGCGGAATCACCGGCAGCAAACGAGACAAAATCTGCCCCGGCACCGGTGTGCAGGCGCATGTTCACCTTGGGTTCCAGACGCGCACGGACGTGCTGGAACTGTTCCTGCGCAGCCCGGTCACCCAGCAGTGGCTGAGTGATTCGCCGCACCACCAAGTCATCGCGCGCACGATGGCGCTGGCTTTGCGCGACACCATGGCCAGCAAGCTGGGCATTGCCACCAGCGAGATCGGCTACAGCATTCGGCTCGACAAGGATCTGGTGACGCGAAAGGGACGTTCAGTGATCCAACTGTTCGACCAAGTCAGCGGTGGTGCCGGCTTTGTGCTGGCAACCCTCGACGATATCGTGCAGTTGCTGAAAGACCTGGACAAGAAGCTGACCTGCACTTGCGACAACGTGTGTTCTTCCTGCCTCTCCGGCCAGGATAGCCGCGCCGAAACAGACGAGCTCGACCGCAACGGCGCCAAGACCTGGCTGCTGGAAAACGAGTTGCTCCGCCACCTTGAGCTGCCGCTAGCCTTCGCCACCATTCCGGGCGCGCGCTACTGCTCGATCGAGCCGCAGCGCTTCATTCGCCAGGCGATCAACTACGGCGGCAGCGCGATCCGGATCGCGCTGCGCGGCAACCCGGACGAATGGGACCTGAGCTTACCCGAATTCCGCAACCGTATTCTGACCTGGGCTGTCGTGGACAAGCTTGACGTCAGCCTTGGCATTGATGCCCCGGCTGAGCTGACTGAACCTGCCTGCCGCGCCCTTGCGATCTACGCCGCGATGGGTATCCATGTGGTGCAGCTCGACCACAGCTGGAGTCAGGCTGGCCTGCCGGTCGCCTTGCAAATCATGGCCGCCGACCAGATACATACGTTGCTCGCCAACGATGAGCGCCCTCTTGTTCCCGGCGAGCGTTGGCTGGCCACAGATGAGTCCACGGTGTGGGCAACTTCGGAACGGATCGAGTGGATTCAGGCCGCTCCGGTAGCCACGAACGGCTGGAACGAGATGCCGAGCGGCGCCGTCCTCCTAGAAGTGACCTCCGAACTGAACGGACCTGTCGATGAACTTAGTGCGCGCCTGCGTAATGTATTTGCTGCGAAGGCACCGCCGTTGGCCGAGCTGCTGCGGCAGGATAAGGCCGTTGCGCTCAGCTACTCCGACCGCTACGTTAAATCGCCGTGGTCACTGATGCTGCTCAGCAGTGTGCTGTCGGTATTCGACAACGAAGAACTTAGGACGGTGGAGCTCCAGACGGTCGCTCCCGACCCCACGAACACGAAAGCCCGATGGCAGCTCAAGCACGACTGGGCCACAGGGCAAGCGCTCACCAACATGATTCGCTCGTGGTTGTCCGAACGTCTAGATGTATCGCTGGCGATCGACCTCAGGCAGATGAACCACGAAGTACAGCACGGACGGGTTCTCACTATTCATTGGGCATCCGGCAGGCAAAGCCGAATCATTCTGGACCAGGGGATGGGCTACTGGACCGCGCGAACCCAATACCGGGACGAACTGAACTTCGATTTCAACGCTACAACGGAGGTACAGATCGAGGCAATGCGTGAGCGCATGCGAAGTGCCCTAGTCAGTAACTCGGTAAATTGGCCGACTTACATTACGGTGCTTGCCTAGCGTTGGATACCAGCAGCTGCAAAAAGGCGCGGACTAGAAACCGACAAGGCAGCGGTGCTGCCTTATCACTAGATGACTGTAGTGCCGACATCGCAAACGCTTTCAGTATCGAAGCGAAGGAATGCACCAGCTGCAGGAAAAGACGCGCAGCAAAAGCCGTTACCGATGCGGAAGCGCGCGAGCTGGTGTAGAAGACGGATAAAGCAAATCCCGGCAAACAAGGTCGACAATTACTAGAGAAAGGAAATGACCAGGCTGATCATGAAGGCCCATCGATAGATAAGGCTTATGCAGCAGTGGCCGAATAAGCAAGCGTTATGAGTATATTTTTAGACCGATATCTCACAGAGTTCGACGAGGACCTGTCGGGCGATTCATATATCGATCCGATCGGCACGTTGATCATTTGGTCCGCCTTTGGTCGACAGGTATTCAGCAATCGGATCAATTCGATTTCGAACGATGTGCGAAACTACACCTTGAATCTGTTTCACCACTTCCTCATCAGGAAACTGGTGAACGATGATTCGGCCGTACTGAGCAGATCATTGCAGAATAAATACCACGGCAAGGACTCGCTGCATTTCAAGCAGGCCTGTCTCATTTTTCTGGAAAACCTGTTCGTATACTCGATACTCCGCCATGAAAAAGCGAACGAATTGACGTCTGGCGGTATCCTCGGCATCTCGAAGGCGCGCCGCAGCTGGGAAAAGGACAATGGCGATCCGACGCTCAAGTTCACACATGAATCCGACGGCCAGATTCTGGTACGTCAACTAGGCCTGGGCGTGAGCGGCCGCTACAAGTCGCCGCTAATGGACATCGGGTTCTTCGACAGCGCCTACAACTATAACAAGCCCACTTTTCAGTCGCGCTGGATAGCCGCCGAGCAATTCATCACTGACCGCCAGAACAAGCTGCTCAGCAAGCTCGCGCTCAAGGCCTATCCTTTCCTCAAGGAATGCGTGGCCACCCTGGGCCACCGCGGCAAGCTGAGTTTCTCGGAGGGAATGCCGGGCGCACTATCGAAAGCCTATGCTGGCGCATTTGCCTCGCCGGCCGTGGTGGGCGGCTACGCACGCAGCTTCTGGCTGACACAAACTGAGCTGAACAGCGGGGCAGCTGGCGCCTTGCTGAGTGTGCTCGAAACAGAGCTAGCCAATCAGCTAGATCCCCAGCAAATGCTGGAGCAGGCGCTGCAAGAGACACTGCCGCCCACAGATCGTGCCAAACTGCGGGAAATATCGCAGCTCGAGCCTTTCCTTTCCGACTGTGCCCTCCTGTTCACCTTGATGGCTGCCGAACGGACGCACAACGTTGCCGACGTTGTTGACCATTGGCATCGATTCGGACGTGACGACGCACGCCTGGGCCAGCTCGCGGAAGGTGTAAAGACCCATGCAGGCCTGCCGGCCGTAAAAGGCAGCGCGGCTGCGCAGCGCCTGACGCAGCTGCAGTGCGTGGCTAACGCAAAGGGCCTCGACCAGCAGATTCGTCTGCTGTCGGATTACCACGCAGGGGTCATGCAGATGCGCGGCCAAGTGTCGTGGCTGTCGGTCCAGGACAACGGTACGATCAAGGTCAAGGCACGTACCTTGCGGCGCCCCGACCCGGAGGCCTGGCCGCCGGGCGCCTGGTATAACGGGTACTATCTGCCACAATTTAGAAGCTTCGTGAACGGCCTGAAAGGAGACGCGACATGAAGCTTCTCGCCGAACTGCAGAAACAGGTGAGCGGGATGGGCAAACTGCGCCACGCCTGGTTCACCAGCTTCAACGCGGACATTGAGTTTGTCGAAACCTATATATTGCCTGCAACGATAGGGGCAAACCCGCCGCGCAATCGGCTCGAGTACGAACAGCTGCAACAGGAACTGACGACCAATGCCATCGACTTCCGTGTGTTTTGCGACCCACGCTTCATCGAAACAAACCGTGTAAAGCGGACCTGTATCCCCGTGCATGGGGTACGGCCGATGCGCACGGCAGACTACTTTTCCGACACTAGCTTGTTTCATCCGAAGGTCGTCTACCTGGAAGACGTCAACGGCAAGCGGGTCATCGGCGCAGGCAGCGCGAACCTCACCGTGTCCGGGTGGGGACGCAACCTCGAGGTATTCACGTTTAACGACGTCACCACCTACAAGAACTATCGCAAAATCCGAGATTTCTTCGCGCGACTGTGTGATGCAGCCGGTATTTCGTGCACGCTGCAGGAGCGCCCAGGCTTCAAGGGGAAGACCGAAAACTGGCGCTTCGTACACAGCTACCAGAATGACACCTTCCCAAAACAGCTGCTCGGCGATGCGATCGATACCGATTTGGCGGTATGGTCCCCTTACTTGCCGCGCGACCTTGCTGGCTTCATCGACAACCTGCATACCGCTGCAAGTGCCAAAAATCTCGACATCCATCTGGTGCCGGACCGCGTCAATGGTAAGTATCTGCGCACTGAATGGAGTGAAGACCTAGCCCGGATGCTGGAGGATGGGCGCCTGACGGCCTACGACAACCCTGCTCCGCGTCATCAGAAAACTGATCTGTGTCACGCCAAAATATGGAAGCTGCCAGGCAAACTCGCCATCGGATCCTGGAATTTTACGGGTCCCGGCTCCAACAGCCTTCGCGACGAAGATGGCAACTGGAGCCTCGACAACAATGTCGAGGCCGGATTCATCATCGAGGATAGGCACAACTGGCAGGATGCCTGCGGCAAGCAGCTGGTCCTCGACGCCGGCGATTGCGCCTCGCCGACGATGCTCGACGAGGAGGGTCTCACGGTCGATCCACTACCACCTTTCGACCTGCACGTGCGCTTCGACTGGCGTGAACACGGGTACAGTTTCGACGGCAGATGGCTAGGGGATGGCACACAGGACGGCTACTCGGTGCGGCTGCCTGGCGTGGACGAGCGGGTGCGTCTCGAATGGAACGCGCAATGCGATCCCAAGCAGCCCGGTGTGCTAGTGATCGACGACCTCGCCCTGCTGCGTGACCGCGTCTATATCGTGTATCGCGGTGACCAGGAAGTCTATTCGGCGCTGGTGCAGGAAATGAATGTACGATCACGCCGTGCGCAGGCCTTCGAAACGCTGCAGGCTTTGATCGATGCATTCGTGCAGAACGACGATCCACGCTCGCTCCACGATTTGCCATTTCGTGCCCCGCTCGACAACGACCCTTTGGCCGTGCCCGCCACCGTGGCAGCCGAGGTGGATGCCGTGTCAGGTAGCGTCACGCCCGGCCTTGGCGGCATCAGCTATTTTCGACTGTTCCATGCCATGCACGTGTACCACGAGAAGCTGTCGAAGCTGGAAAAATTGGAAGAGCTGGACAACCATGTCTTTTCCTGGCCCGGATGTCTGCTGGAACTGCTCGACAAAACGCGGGACGAAGTCAGGAAGCCTGGACGAGAGGTGTTCAATTGGTTCCTCGCGAACGAGGCGCGCTCGCTGTGCGAACACGCACAAGCACGGCGCCGCTCGTTGATCCGTGGCGCGAATGAGCGTGAGGGAGGCTACACGCCAATCCCAAAGTCGCGATGGCGCACTCTGTGCATCGACCTGCCCGCAGCGCCCAGCGGCGTGCACGAAAAATATGTAACCCATGTCAGGAAACAGTGCAGTTATGAGTAAGCATTGGGGAGGGCTAAAGCCGGCCCAGGTATCGAAGGTCATCAATTTCGACGAGGAAGATGCTGGATGGACCTACGATGCCGATGCGGCGCCGAGCATGCCTTCGCGCCAGGCCGAAGGAGTCGCGCACTTGTGGAACCTGTTGTCGACGCACCGCGTGGCCTTGCTTGCGGATGAAGTCGGGATGGGCAAGACCTTCCAAGCGCTTGGCGTTGCTACGCTGCTGTGGCGTATGAAGCCCGATGCAAGAATACTCGTCATGGCGCCAAACCGCGATATTTGCAGCCACTGGCTGATCGAGTTCGAGACCTTCGTCAGCCGGCACTATCGTCAGACTGACGATCGCGTCAAACGCAGCGAAAACGGAGAGCCGGTACCGCAAGTAGAAGTACATTACCAACTGCAAAGCCTGACCAACGCCATAGAGAATCGTTCGGAACAGGAGCATCCCGCACAACTGTATGTGACGACGATACATTCGCTCAGCGGACTCGTGGGCGACGCAAACGAGAGCGACAAGCAGCGAGCCGCGAACAGGGCCGCCGAGGATGTCCACCGGCGGATCCTCGCTGCGCTCGATGGTACAGGCTTTGACCTTGTCATCGTCGATGAAGCGCACTATTTCCGTAACACAGAAGGTGGTTCGCAACGCGCGGCCGCCGCGAAAGCTTTTTTCGGTAAGCCCGAGAGCCGGATCGGCCTCCGCACACTGGTACTCACGGCAACACCAAGTCATACCCAGCTGGGCGACGTCGCCAACATCCTGGGCTATTTCACTGATTTGGGGCCACCGGAGCACAGACCACCGGCCGACAAATTGATGTGCAAATTCGCCTTACGTCGCTTCCGCATCATGGCCGGCGTCGATGCCGGGTACACAAAGCATCAGTACCGGCGAGAAATCGCCACGCCCTGCGATTTCGCGCACCGCCCAGAAGCCGAGGCGTTCTTCGCGCTATACCAGCGCAGGCTCATTCACGAGCTCGGGGTACTGAGCGAAGGCCGTCGTGTGCTCTACGGTTTTCTTGAGGGATTCGAATCCTCAGGCCCAGACGAACACACGCAAGCGGAAACGAGCGGCAATGGCGAACCATCCGATCATGACCGGGCGGAAGACTTCTCTGTCGCTCCCGACACTAAGCTATTGCATGACATGAGCCGGGAGTATCGCGCAATTTTCGGGCGAGCGCCCGACCATCCAAAATATGGCGGGATCGTGGAACAATGCGCGCCGCAGGGCTTGTTCGCGGCTAATACGAATCGCCCGCTGCATGAGGACAAGCATTTGGTATTCGTGCGGCGCATCCCATCCGTGCGGGAGCTGACTAAGCGGATCAACGAGCATTACGACCGGGTGCTAGCCCGGCAAATCTGCGAAGCGTGGGACCTGGATGCGAACGATCCGCGAGTACTACGCTGGGGCAGTACTCAACACTGGTCGCGCGATGGATTTAACGAACTGGTCAAGTACAATCTAGCCATCCCAGACAGCCCCGAAGGGGACGAGACCAGCGATGGCGAGGGAGACAGCGACGTTGGAGATGCAGGTGCAAATGACGCATATCTCGGTTCCAAGATCGCCGATTTGTTCGTGACGAAAAAGGCCAAGGAAAAGCAGGTACCACCACCGCCCACGGATTGTTCCCGCTTCAGTCTCTCCCTTCGCAGATCGACAAGTATCCACGCGATGTTTATGGAGCCGGCATCCGACTACATGGCTGGTGGCTACACTGAGTATTACGAGATTCGCCAAAGGGAGAAGCTGCGTGCCGATTACACGAAAGCGGCACGAATCCATCGCCTATCGGCGCACGGTCTACTGGAAGTAGAAGAGCGCGAAAGGATGCGGCCGCTTGACGCGGCCATGCGCCGGTACGACGACGATGTCGAAGTCGAAACGCTGTGGTCATTGGTCTACCCTCACCTCAACGATAAGCAGCGAGCGACGCTCCGTCGCTGGGCGACCAACGGACCGAAGATCGCTGAGAACTTTGGCAACTATATCCAAGCTGGGCTCCTGTTTGCCAGTCCCGTTGTCGTGGAGCTTTACTGTTGGCACACGCGGTTTCAGCGCACCCTGCCGGTCAGGAAACAGCATGCGAACGTACAGCAGCGATACCAGGAATTCGTCGCCTACGCCCGCGAGCGAATTGCGGACTCATTGCTGCTGAAGTATTTCGCCGCTGCCTTGGACAGCTTTGAACAACTCTGCACCAAGATCGTTAAACACAAGGTCGACGACTGGAAAAAAGGATGGCGGACGCTCACTACACTGTCCAGCCCGGCATGGTATGCGAGCGGAGAATCCAGTCACCGGCAGCACCTAATATTGGGTTTCAATACCCCCTTCTATCCCAACACGCTAGTGGCAACCTCCGTATTTCAGGAAGGTATCAACCTTCACCTCCAGTGCCGCAAGGTCCATCACTACGGGATCGCCTGGACGCCAGGTGACAACGAACAGCGGGTCGGACGTGTCGACCGGCTGTTCGGCAAGGTGAACCAGATGGTCAAGGAACACGGGCCTGGCACAGAGGTGTCAACGCTCGATATCAACTACCCTTACCTGCAGAACAGCTTCGACGAGGACCAGGTCGGTTCATTCATTGAACGCAAGCACGCTGTCGAAGAGAAAATCGACCGATGCGTTCAGGGCAGCTTCGACAAGGCAGTAAGTTTGACGCGTCCCGGCTGGCAGGAATTTCTGCGACAACCCGTAACGGCATCCTCCTTAGGAGATCCGTACCCGGCCCGGTTCGAACCCGACGATGTGCCTTTGAGGGGTTACCCCGGGCCTTTGTAACGATTACATTTTGTTGTGGGGCCGCCGTTGCACGGCTACCGGTATTAAGCAGGGCCGCAGTAGTGTCATGTCGCTGACGTTATCCATTAAGTAAGGCTGAGTAGACTCTGGAGTCGCTTAAGAGCGCCTAACAAAAGCTCTTGCTTGGCTTGACGGCAACAAGACCGTACGCTGAGCAATTCAACGTCCGCTATCGGGGTCCGAAGCAGTCATTTATTATTACCAAGGAAAGTATGTACCAAGAGCTGTATAGCCATATCGCCAAAGCTTGTTGTGCGATCACTGTTATTGAAGACGACGAAGTGGTAAGCGAAGGTACAGGCTTTACCATCAACGCTGACGGACAAATTCTCACTGCGGCACATGTCGCACTTGGACAATGGCCTGTGGACCTAAAAAAGTACGCAGATCGAGATACAAAAATTATCGCGAAACTTCCTGGGATATCCGAGTACGAGTGCAAGCTTGCAATTTGTGGCCTTGAAATTCGCGTGTCTGCGTTCAGCAAACCAGTGTGGGTGGATTTCGCCGCGCTTGTTCCAATGCACGCACTGCCGGCCCCCGTACCGTTTCTAAAATCTAGGGTGCTGTCGCCTAGCCTCGGCGAAGAAGTGTTTTTGGCAGGTTACTCAGAAGAACTCGAAATCCCGTTTGGCGTCGATAAGCTGCTGCGAAGTGATGTGTCTGGCGCTGAAGATTTTTATAGAGCTATGTCGAGGGGCTACTTGGCTGATATGACTGGGCCATTAATTAAGCGTGGCGTAATCGGCAACTCTCGCGGCATATATGCTCGAGACTCAGGTTCTGGCAAGACAATTTCGTGCGAGGTCATATTCGTCGACAATGGAATGAACCCAGGCGCCAGCGGAGGTCCAGTTGTCAACAAAGAAGGTGAAGCAATTGGGATCATGACCAAGCGGGCAATAACGTCAGCAGCACAAGGAAAAGATCCAAGCTTGGCAATTCCGTCAGGATGCACTGTTGCAATTTCCCTGCACCCCCTCTTAGCTGCCAGTCGTAACGTTCCGTAAATGTTCACTGCAGCTTCGATGGCGACGGCAATCACCGGCGACCGGCTATTGGTTACCGCAGGCTACGATGGCTTAGAACGGTTGTGGCGGACATCTTCATTTCCTGCAGAAGCGGTGCGCAGCATCTTGTTCGAACCGACGCTTACATTCGAAGAACTCGACGGATGTCCGCCACCGGCCAAGCTAGTCGACCGTTGACCCGAACCGGTCGCAGGGGCCCTGTTTCGTACGACGCCCAAACTCGCAGCGTTTGAGGTTTTCGTCCAAGGTGAAAAGCCGCACACGCCGTGTTCACATGTGTTCGCCGCTCAGACGAAAGCGCGACGAAGTCTAGATGAAACTTTGAATGCGTTTCACAGTCATTCTCGCCGGCATATTGCTGTTGCTGATTCATTTAGCACCTCACCGAAGGTCGGCGGTCGCCCCAAATTGAGGTTTAGGACGACCGTATTCTTAACATAGTCAAAGACGTTTTAGAGCGAGGGTTCCAAACGCAGGAATTGCGCCGGCGCCTCGTGCAGACGCAAGTTACATTACGTGAATTTTTTGGCAAACCATTACTAATTGAAGCCTAGGTCTTTTAAGCTCTCACAAAGCATCAAGCACAGTACCTCCCGAAAAAACCAGATCACGCTCGCATGCCTCTGAACTTTGGCCCACTTGGAACCTACGGCTATGACCACATACGTTCGCTGCGCAGCCATAATTTCTCATCGGGTAAAGCTATAATTAGCGACCCTTCTTAAGGAGAAGCTTGAACCGTTCTGAAAATGTTCGCTGCTCGCGTAACTGTTGCAGCATTTGACGCACGCGACGTGGGGTAACTTTCAGAAGCTGAGCGATTTCCTCAGTCGACATTCCGCTGAGGAGGCATGCAAGAGCTAGAATTTCGGCTTCAACAGTATCCGAAACGAACAGCACATTGTCACCGCCGTATGTAGAGACCGTCATATTCTCGATCCGTGCGCGTGCTTCCTCGCCAACAACGTCGTCACGGTCGAACGAAACCGCGAAAGTGTGAGCTCCTTTTTGTCTTCGCTTTTGTTTTTCCCAATGCCCAAAAATAAACTGACAGAAAGTGCCCTTAGTTGGATCGAACTCTGCGCCTTTTTCTAGAATGATGCAGCTTACTCCTTGGCTAACATCTTCTTTCGGCTCACCATATTTCGCCGATTTCGCATTGATCTGATCTGCGTGTTCCTCAGGGAAAGTAACTGCAAGCTTGGCTAATTCGCTTGGGGTAAGAGACATGTTTTCCTTCTCGACAAAGTAGTACAGGCTTAACTAAAAAGTGACATAAGCTCTGTGAAACTAGAAGGGCGGCCATCCCTTCCACCCGAAATCGTACTCGGGTAAACCTTGCACATGCACAAGCGGAATTGGCCGTGGAGCAGTACACGGCATGATCCGAACGGGGCAAGAGATTTATGGGAAGGTGCAGCGAAGCGTCGGACGGAAAAGCGCCTACGCGACGGACGAGAAGACGCACGCAAAAACAGATGCGAGCACCCCAAACATGACTTGAAGGTTACTGAGAGCGGTATGGAGATAGCGCCAAATCATGGATAGTGCGACTCGTAGTGAGTCGGAACCATTCCGGACGCAAGTAGACTTTTAGTTTGCGGTCTGAAGAGCCGCAGAGAAATTTTAAAACAATGCCGCATAGCGACAAGCTACGATACCACCATACATTTCTATTTGTCAAGAAATATTTTTGCGAAGCAACCTGACTGTTGTCTGAACAAGCCCTATTGTCGCGCTTGAGTTCAGCTTTCATCGCACGGCATGCTCTACCGCAGGAAGCATTCGCGGAGGCGTTTCTGATGTACCTACTGCTGGCGATCACCATGTGACATGCCGTTGCTCTTTCAGCTGGAAATTAACCCAAACCGATCTTCAATTAGCAGCAAAGACAGCTCGACATTCTCCCAGTTCGGCTTCAGTCGAGTGTGATAGCGCCGACCTGCAACAACGGCTTTTGCAGTCTATGGACAGATACGCCGGGTGCGGGCGTTATGGCTCGGTCTCATTAAGGCAACGCTGTGCCTAGCCTGCAATTCATAAGATGTTTCAGCACCGGTAATTTCCCTGGAACGGCGTGGCATTAGTCCCAATCGCAATCCCTCTGTATTGCCCCCCTTTGGCATTTTTTCAAAATTGTCTAACGCGGCCTGCGGTCATCAAGCGTTTCCCACGTGCGACAGCCGGCCTCAGCAGAGGTCGTGTGGTTTTGCTAGTTCGATACTCAGCATATGTGGAGGTATCGCTCGAAGCCTTGAGTGCGCGCCGCAGTTACCGTAATTGCCCGAAATGCGTGCATTGCGCTATGAAAACCCGACAGCTTAACTCTCCATTTTTTCCTGATGACAATTACAGCTATGCCTTCCGCCAGCGACAGCAAGTCCTGTTAATTCTTAACGCGACGAAAATCCCTTATACCAGAACTCAACTTGCGCCAAGACGGTTGGGACTTAAGATTGATTTGTGACGGTTACACATACCGTTCAATGCCGAAGACTAAAGGAGCTATTCCAATGAATACTAAAGAGATCACCAATCGAACTATTTTTACGATTAACTGGGCAAAAGGCGATCGACGTTCTGTAAACGCCTACCTAGCTGGCAATGGTGACGGTCGCGTGCTGTGGTGGCACATCAACCGTCTGACTCACCAATTACTTCGCCCTAAGGCTTCGCTGGCGATGATTATGTATTGCTTCCATTCGCGGCATCATGTAATGACCCTGTTGAACCTAAAGTATTGGGCTGACGTGAAGAAGGTAGCAACAGTCATCCATTCCCACGGGATATTAGCAGGGATCCGCCGTGCGGTTTCCTTAAGCGATGAGAACACGCCCGTTTAAATGCAGTACTTGCATGTAATACGGCAGACACAAGGTGCTGAACCGTCGAAAGTGCGGCACCCGCATTGAAAACATCGATTCACGTCAACAACATCAAGGCAAATACCAAATGAAAGAATTTCTCGATCATATCAAAAAAATTGCCATCGCAGACAGCCGTCTATTCCTTGAACCGTACATGACGGTAGGCCGCTTTATTCGGCGGCTCTTCAGAGCCGTTTTTTCACGCCTCAAGCGATCGAAGACAAATGACAAAAAAGGAGACGGCCAATGAAAAGCATCACCTTCTACTTGTTATTGTATCTTCATCCCTTAGCAAAGACCGTCTTATCGATCGTGTGCCGAGTCTTTTCCCTCTTCTCGGCAATCACACTGATAGCGATCTTCTTCAACGATTTTTCGATGGAGTATCTCTTGACTGCTGCAATATTTTTTACAGTATCGCTCTGCGCATTGGTTCTTCAAGAGAAGTACACGACGCTCCTCCTAAAGCTCCAACCTGACGACACCGAATATACGTTCTATAGCTGATCGAATTGATAAAGGCCGATAATCGCATGATTATCGGCCTGAACTGGATGTCTACGCAGTTGAATCAAGCGTCCAAACGGCTGGCTTCACCTCGCTCAGTTAGTCGTGCTCGGGCGTCAAAAAGTATAGGACTTATACTCGCAAATTTAATATCAACGCCGTTCTCATACAAGAACTTCGCGCACTGTTCATAGGTATAGCCGGAATCACGGAGATGCATGAGCTGCGGAATGTACGGTTCCAAAAGATCTCGTAAGGTAGGTCGGCGGACGGGAGGTTTAACGCTCTTCATAAATTCTTCCGCAGTAACCCGGCAGGTAGTTTTCTTCTTGTCGCTTGCGTCGTCGTTTTCAGCCTGATTGACGAGCTGAAGTCGCCTCACCGTATGAATCTGTGCCTCGAACAGTACTGCTACTTGCTGTGCCAGGTACCGCACCGACGAGGCAATCGTGTCTAACCCATCACAGTGCGGCAAGCCGTCTTCCTGTTCTGCCCGGATACTTTCTATCACATCAGCTACCCCTTCAATGATTTCCTTCTGAACTGAGTCACCAATAGCCCCGAGGTCGCTGAAAGTGCTCTTGCAAATATCGTCGATCATTGCTCGACCGGCCTCTGGTGTACTAACTCTAAAAGGAAACTTATCGTCGACCGATAGGTTAAACGCTGCGTGCTTAACATTCGCATCATCATCTACAGCAAGGAGCTCGCGACTGAACACCTTACATGCGGTAATAAAACGGTTGATCAGGTGACGCTGCAGCGGATTCAGTTCTTTTCCAACTACATTCAAGCGCACTAAGACGTCATCCAGATCCTTGAAAATAGCAACGCAATTTTCTGCCGATGCATTGCCGGGGACATTTTTCCATGGAAGATACCTGTTCACCATTGTTAAGGAAGCACTGATTTAATCGGCGCCACTCCACGGCAGCGAGCTCAGCTGGCACAATAGCGCATCCAATGTTGGCATGTACCTGATGAAGCAATCGACCTTTTCCGACGCCGAGTTCGCCCAGAAGAAGAAGCAGACACGACGCGACCGCTTTCTCGCCGAGATCGAGGCCGTGACGCCGTGGGCGACATTGGTCGCCGCGCTGCTGCCGCACTATCCGAAGGGTGATGGGCGGGGCCGTCCGCCAGTTGGACTGGAGCGCATGCTGCGAATGTACAT
>NZ_KB908123.1 GCF_000382345.1 Massilia niastensis DSM 21313 | reverse complement strand
TTTCCTCCGGCCTGCTGTCCTTCCCGGTCACCGACTTCGACGCCCAGGGCGACTTCGTCCCGACCGCCTACGCCGACCGCCTCGAATGGCTGGCCCCGTACGGCGCCTCGGCGCTGTTCGTCGCCGGCGGCACGGGCGAGTTCTTCTCGCTGACCCCGGAAGACTATACCCAGGTCGTGAAGGTCGCCGTGGAAACCTGCCGCGGCAAGGTGCCGATCCTGGCCGGCGCCGGCGGCCCGACCCGCACCGCGATTCGCTATGCCAAGGAAGCCGAGCGCCTCGGCGCCCACGGCATCCTCCTGATGCCGCACTACCTGACCGAGGCGAGCACCGACGGCCTGGTCGAGCACATCGCCGCCGTCTGCAATTCGGTCAGCTTCGGCGTCGTGGTCTACAACCGCAACGTCTGCAAGCTCACCGCCGAGGCGCTGCTCGAACTGGCCGACCGCTGCCCCAACCTGATCGGCTTCAAGGATGGCGTCGGCGACATCGAAACCATGGTCACCATCCGCCGCAAGCTGGGCGACCGCCTGACCTACCTGGGCGGCCTGCCGACCGCGGAAGTGTATGCCGCCGCCTACAAGGCGCTGGGCGTGCCGGTCTACTCCTCGGCCGTGTTCAACTTCATCCCCAAGACCGCGATCGAGTTCTACGAAGCGATCCGCCTTGACGACGTGGCGACCCAGGAACGCCTGATCGACACCTTCTTCCTGCCTTACCTGGACATCCGCAACAAGAAGGCCGGCTACGCCGTCAGCATCGTCAAGGCCGGCGCCACCCTGGTCGGCCACACCGCAGGCCCGGTGCGCACCCCGCTGATCGACCTGAACCCGCAGGAATGCGAACAGCTGAACGCCCTGATCAAGAAGCTCGGCCCGCAGTAAATGCGCTGTAAATATGTTGTAAATGTGTACTAAGTAGTAACCGCAATTTCCCCGACGCGCCTTGCATTTGCTGGCGCGTCACCGCTCTCATCTGTATGATTTAGTGATATGACAACTACACTCAATGGCCATTTGCTGATCGGGGCTACGGTCCAGGCCGGGGCATCCGGACAATTCCGCGCAGTCGATCCCTCGACCGGACGCGAGATCGAACCCGCCTTCGGCAGCGCCACCCTCGACGACGTCGAGCGCGTCTGCGAACTGGCCGAGCAGGCCTTCGACACCTACCGCGCCGTCCCGCTGGAGCAGCGCGCCCAGTTCCTCGAGCAGATCGCGGAAAACATCCTCGGTCTGGGCCCGGCCCTGATCGAGCGTGCGATGCAGGAATCCGGCCTGCCGCAAGCGCGCCTCGAAGGCGAGCGCGGACGCACGGTCAACCAGCTGCGCCTGTTCGCAAAAGTGGTGCGCGACGGCCGCTGGCTCGGCACGGCGCTCGATGCGGCCCTGCCGGAACGCGCCCCGCCGCGCCCTGACCTGCGCCTGCGCAAGATCGGCCTCGGTCCGGTTGTCGTCTTCGGCGCCAGCAACTTCCCGCTCGCCTTCTCGGTCGCCGGCGGCGACACCGCGTCGGCGCTGGCAGCCGGCTGCCCGGTCATCGTCAAGGCCCATGGCGCCCATCCCGGCACCTCCGAACTGGTGGGCAAGGCGATCCAGGCGGCGGTGGCTTCCTGCGGCCTGCCCGAAGGCGTGTTCTCGATGCTGCACGGCGATGGACGCAGCATCGGCCAGGCCCTGGTCACGCACCCGGCGGTCAAGGCCGTCGGCTTCACCGGTTCGCGCCAGGGCGGCGTGGCGCTGGTGCAGGCCGCCGCGCGCCGTCCGGAGCCGATCCCGGTGTATGCCGAAATGAGCAGCATCAACCCGATCTTCCTGCTGCCGGGCGCCCTGGCGCAGCGCGCCGCGGGCATCGGCGCCGGCTTCGTCGATTCGCTGACGCTCGGTTCCGGCCAGTTCTGCACCAACCCGGGCCTGGTGATCGCGCTCGAAGGCGAAGACCTCGACACCTTCATCGGCGCCGCAAGCACCGCATTGCAGGGCAAGGTCGGCGCGACCATGCTGACGCCGGGCATCCACAAGGCCTTCAACCAGGGTGTCGAGAAACTCGGCAAGGAAGCAGGCGTGCAGCTGCTGGCCCGCGGCGAGTGCGGCACCACGGCATGCGCCGGCCAGCCCGCCCTGTTCGCCACCGACGCCGCCACCTTCCTCGCCAATCCGGCCCTCGAGGACGAGATCTTCGGCGCCGCGTCGCTGCTGATCCGCTGCCGCGACCTGGCCGAGTTCCGCCAGATCGCCGAGCATCTCGACGGCCAGCTGACCGCGACCCTGTTCCTGACCGAAGCGGACCGCGCCGCTGCGCTGGACCTGTTGCCGGTCCTCGAACGCAAGGCCGGCCGCGTGCTCGCCAACGGTTTCCCGACCGGCGTCGAAGTCTCGCACGCGATGGTCCATGGCGGCCCGTTCCCGGCCACCTCGGACAGCCGCAGCACCTCGGTCGGCGCCGGCGCGATCGACCGCTTCCTGCGCCCGGTCAGCTACCAGGACCTGCCTTCCTATCTCCTAGCGCCTGAACTCCAGGACGACAATCCGCTCGCGCTGTGGCGCGTCCGCGACGGCAGCCTGGCGCAACACTAATCCAGCAGTAAAGGGGCCTCGAAAAACCGTAGCGAGCGGCAGCAATGTTGGCCGAGAAGCGCAGCTGTACGGGAGTACAGCGAGCATCGCAGGCCAACAGTGCAACGCGCAGCAGGTTTTTCGAGGTCCCCTAAAGCAGCAAGGCCCCCAGCGGGACATACCAACAGCAGGCCTCACGGCCTGCCTCCAGGAGACATAATGAAAAAAACGATCATCGCCGCAGCCGTCCTGGCCGCCGGTACCGGGGCAGTTCAGGCCCAGACCAACGTCAGCATCTACGGCATCGTCGATGCGGGCTTCGTGCATGAAAGCGGCGGCGTGGCCGGCAGCGTGAACAAGATCACCAGCGGCGTCGGCTCGGCCTCCCGCATCGGTTTCCGCGGCACCGAAGACCTGGGCGGCGGCACCTCGGTCTACTTCACGCTCGAGAATGGCAACCGTCTCGATACCGGTGAAGTCGACGCGGCCGGCACCATCTTCAACCGCCAGGCCTTCGTCGGCATCAAGGGCAAGGCCGGCTCGCTGTCCCTCGGCCGCCAGTACACGCCGTGGCACCAGGCCCTGGCCCAGGTCGGCGATCCGTTCAGCACCGGCTACGCCGGCGGCTCGAAGAACCTGTTCCCGGATTTCGGCACCAACGTCCGCACCAGCAATACGGTGATCTACACGACGCCGGTCATGAGCGGATTCACCGCGGACGTGGCCTACAGCGCCGGCGAGCAGGCCGGCAGCAGCAAATCGGGCCGCCAGATGGGCGCTTCGCTGGGCTACGTGGCCGGACCGCTGAATGTGCGCCTCGCGTACAACCACAAGAATTCCGACGTCGCCGCGGCGCCGGGCGTGCCCCCTGTCACGCGCGGCAACGGCAGCAACAAGCTGCTGGCCGCCAACTACGACTTCAAGGTGCTGAAGGCCTACCTGGCGTTCAGCGTCGACAAGGGCTTCGGCAGCGCGCCTCTCGGCAATAACAACAACCCGTTCGGCGGCGTCGCACCGACCGCCTCCCTTGATGGCAACGAAATCCTGCTGGGCGCCGTGGTGCCGGCCGGCCCGGGTAACGTCGTGGTCACCCTGATGCGCAAGGACGACAAGACCTTCCGCAACCAGGATGCGCGCTCGGTCGGCCTGGGCTACCTGTATTCGCTGTCCAAGCGCACCAGCCTGTACGGAGTCTACGGCGCCATCGACAACGAGAACGGCGCAGGCTACACCGTGGCCAACAATACGGAAACCGGTTCGGGCGACCGCGCCTTCAACCTGGGCGTTCGCCACACCTTCTGACCGGGCGGCTGTCGCGGCGCGGCTGATCAAGCGCCAGCGACGGCCCCGCATCTTCAAGACGTCGTTCCCGCCTGCGCGGGAACGACGTTTTTGTGCTTCCGGAGCTTCGTTGCCAGGCTGCGCACCGGCACGCAAGCGCCGCTTCGGAATGCTGCACCACCCTCCCCTGCCTGTTGCGTCGTGCGCTCGATCGTCGTGATTCGGACGAGCCGATTCGCTCCGGCGACAGCGCAAAAAAAACCACCGGACGCATCCGGTGGTGTTCTTTATTGCCCCGCACCGGGCCATCCCATCGGGACAGCCTGGGCGTCGACGGTCAGCGTACGAAGCTCGGACGCTTGTTGTCGAACTTCCAGCCCGGGTAGAAGAACTGCATCGCCACGGAGTCGTCGCGCACGCCCAGGCCCTTGCTCAGGTAGAGCTGGTGCGCGGCCTCGAGGGCGTCCATGTCGATCTCGACGCCGAGACCCGGCTTGGCAGGCACCTCGATCATGCCTTCCTTGATCTGCAGCGGCTCCCTGGTCAGGCGTTGGCCGTCCTGCCAGATCCAGTGGGTGTCGAGCGCCGTGATCTTGCCCGGTGCGGCGGCGCCGACCTGGGTGAACATGGCGAGCGAGATGTCGAAGTGGTTGTTCGAGTGCGAACCCCAGGTCAGGCCCCAGTCGTGGCACATCTGCGCCACCCGGACCGAACCCTGCATGGTCCAGAAGTGCGGGTCCGCCAGCGGGATGTCGACCGATTGCAGCTGGATCGCATGGCCCATCTGGCGCCAGTCGGTGGCGATCATGTTGGTCGCGGTCGGCAGGCCGGTGGCGCGGCGGAACTCGGCCATGACTTCGCGTCCCGAGTAGCCCTCCTCGGCGCCGCACGGGTCTTCCGCGTAGGCCAGGATGTGGCCCTTGCCGCGGCACAGGCGGATCGCTTCCTTGAGCGACCAGGCGCCGTTCGGATCCAGGGTCACGCGCGCATCCGGGAAACGCTCGGCCAGCGCGGTCACGGCCTCGATCTCCTCGTCGCCGCGGAATACGCCGCCCTTCAGCTTGAAGTCCTTGAAGCCGTAGCGCTTGTACGCGGCTTCAGCCAGGCGCACCACCCCTTCCGGCGTCACCGCCTTTTCGTGGCGAACACGCAGCCAGTCATCCTGCTGGTCAGGCTCGCTCGCGTATTCCAGGTCGGTGGCGAGGCGGTCGCCCACGTAGAACAGGTAGCCCAGCATCTCGACCTTGTCGCGCTGCTGGCCTTCGCCCAGCAGTGCGCAGACCGGCACGCCGAGGAACTTGCCGAGCAGGTCGAGCAGCGCGGATTCGATCGCGGTGACGGCGTGGACGGCGATGCGCAGATCGAAGGTCTGCAGACCACGCCCGCCGACGTCGCGATCGGCGAAGGTCGAGCGCACCTTGTTCAGGATGCCCTGGTAATTGCCGATCGACTGGCCGACGATCAGCTGGCGCGCGTCTTCCAGGGTCTGCCGGATCGGCTCGCCTCCCGGCACCTCGCCGACGCCGGTATTGCCCGCGTTATCCGTCAGGATCACGATATTACGGGTGAAATATGGCCCGTGCGCGCCGCTCAGGTTGAGCAGCATGCCGTCGCGGCCCGCGACCGGCACAACGCGCATGTCGGTAACGATGGGCGCGCTCTGGCGGACTGCCTGGGAATTCGTGCTGGACATAAGTGAGTCTCCTGTTAGTTATCAGTCGTCGTACAACATGGTATGAGTATATGGCGGTGTAATCACGAATGCAACCAGAAGAACGAAGAATCTGGGGCCGCCGTGTCGGAAAGGGACATCTCGTCAGACGTCTGAACACTTATGCGCTTTGCGCATGATCGATATGAGAACTCATCATTGGATTTGATGACCCACCGGCGGCATACTTCAGCCTGGATTTATTGCTATCAGGATACTTATGTCGACCACCACCATTGCCGCACCACCTTCATCGCCCGTGTTCGGCCACCTCGCGCGCTTCGTCGCGGCGCTCGCGGCAGCGCCGGCGGCGCCCGCCCCGGGCGTGCCGATGCCGCATTCTGCCTTCTTCAACCTGCTCCGCCTGAGCGGCGGCGTGAACAGCGTCGATCCGGCACTGCTGGCCGAGCGCATCGTCCAGGAATGAGCCGCCGCTTTAGTCGGGATCGATGAAGTAGCGCGTCACCTGCGGCAGCTCGGGGCCGATGTGGAAGGCGCGCTTGCGGTCGCGCAGCGCGACGTCGGCGCGGCTGACGCGGTCGAAGCGGCGCAGGTGCTCGGTCCAGGATTCATCGACGATGCATTCGATGAAGCGCCCCGGATCGGTGGCGTCGTGCATCAGCTCCCAGCGCAGGGCGCCCTGCCTCAGGCGGCTGCGCCGGCTCTCCTGCATCACTGCGCGAAACTCCTCGCTGCGCTCCGGATCGATCCGGAACTCGATGCTTATCTGCAGCCTTCCCGGCCGCACCGGCGCCGCGGCGACCGGGGCCTGCAATTCCTTCGAGGGCGTGAAATCCTCCTCGATGCTGCGCTCGCCGCCCAGCCAGTGGGCGACCAGCGTCGCCACCGCCGTGCTGGCGCCGGCCGCCAGCAGGCTGGCCTGGACGCTGGTGCTGGTGGCCAGCTGGCCCCATGCCACGGCGCCCACGGCGCTGGCGCCCATCATCGCCATCTGGAAGATCGACATGCCGCGCGCCCGCACCCAGTCCGGCAGCGCCAGCTGCACCGACACCGTCAGCGCATTGGCCGCGATGAGCCACCCCATCCCGGCCAGGAACATGGCGGGAACGGCCAGCCAGAGCGAGGAGCCGGCGGCGACCGCCGCGATCGACGCCCCCAGCAGCAGTGCGCCGGACAGCACCAGCCATTCATTGGTGAGGCTCAGGCGCACCCGCAGGCGCGGCAGGATCAGCGCGCCGATCAGCGAGCCCGCGCCCATGCTGGCCAGGAGCAGCGTGAAGATGTGCGCCGCGCCGCCACCGTAGCCGCGCGCCACCAGCGGCAGCAGCGCCAGGATCGAGATCGAATGGAAGTAGAAGACCACGGTGCGCACCAGGGTCAGCTTGACGCGCTCGGATTGGCGCACGAACTGGATGCCGACCCGGATCGCGCTGCGCAGCCGCTCGCGACCGAGCTCGCTCTGGACATGCTCGCGGCGCCAGCGCACCAGCAGCACCGCCGACCAGATCGACAGCAGCGCGTTCAGCACGAACACCCAGACATTGCCGACGCTGGCGATCAGCGCACCCGCGATCAGGGGACCGGCGATGCGCGAGGAATTCATCGCCACCCCGTTCAGCGCGATCGCGACCGGCAGCTGGGCGCGCGGGACCAGCTCGGGCACCAGGGCCGCGAAGACGGGAAAGCGCATCGCCAGGCCGATGCCGTTGGCCGCCGTCAGCACCAGCAGCAAGGCCGGCGTGAGGACGCCGGACAGCACCGCAAGGCACAGCAGCAGCGCCACGGCGGCGACCCAGCACTGCGTGACGATGAAGTAGCGGCGGCGGTCCAGGATGTCGGCCATCGCGCCGCTCGGCAGGCCAAGCAGGAACATCGGCAGGGTCGACGCGGTCTGGACCAGCGCCACCCACAACGGCGAAGTCTGCAGGGAGGTCATCATCCAGGCGGCGGCGACGTCGTTCATCCACATGCAGATGTTCGCGGTCAGCCAGATGACCCACAGCTTGCGGTAGGCGGGATTGGCGAGCGGCGCCAGCGCCGACAGCGAGGCCTTGTCGGCCGCGGCGGCGGGGCGCGGCGGCGGGTTGTGCGGATCAGCGTTGCGGGTCACGGTCTCCTGCTCTTCATGGAACGTCTGTTGGCGCCTGGACCGGAGGGCGCGCACCGGGGATTTCCTCCATCATAGGCCCCGCGACGAAGCTCGGCAACCGGAGCGTCCTCGCGCAGCCGGTCGCGCAAGGGTCCGGCGCCGCAAAAAAACAGGCCGGACTCCGCGAACGGGAGCCCGGCCTGGCAATCCTGGCGATGGTCGATGTCCATGCGATCGGTGCGCCGTCCGCCGCGCCGCGAGGCGGATGGACGGCGGCGCCGGGAACGATCAGTCGGCGGTGATCTTGCCGACCTCGATCACGTTCTTCCAGCGGGCCTGTTCCATCAGCTGGAATTTCTCGAACTCTTCCGGCGTATTCGCCACGACCTCGAAGCCCTGCTCCACCAGCTTGTTCTTGATG
Organism: Massilia niastensis DSM 21313; assembly: GCF_000382345.1. GTDB lineage: Bacteria > Pseudomonadota > Gammaproteobacteria > Burkholderiales > Burkholderiaceae_D > Telluria > Telluria niastensis. Next base: position 37,238 of record NZ_KB908123.1, on the reverse strand, counting down.
TCCGGTTCGTTCAGGGCCGAGACGATCGCACCGTGGAGCTTGGCCTTGACGTCCTTCGGCAGCCCTTTCGGCGCCGCGAAGGCCTGCCACGAATAGATGTCGACGCCCTGCACGCCTGCTTCGGTCAGGGTCGGCACCTTCGGCAGGATCGCCGCGCGATGCTCGCCGGTCACCGCCAGCGCCTTCAGCTTGCCGGTCTTGAGGTAAGGCAGCGCAGTGTTGATGTTGACGAAGGAGACTTCGACCTGGCCGCCCAGCAGGTCGGTGATCGCCGGCGCGCCGCCCTTGTAGGGCACGTGCAGGCCGCTGGTGCCGGTCTTTTGCCAGAACAGTTCGGCCGTCAGGTGGTCGGAACTGCCGTTGCCGGACGATGCGAAGGTCATCTTGCCCGGATTCTTTTTCAGGTACGCGACGATCTCCGACACGGTATTCGCCGGCACCGACGGATTCGCGACCAGGACGTTCGGCGCGCGCACCGCCACCGTCAGCAGGTCGAAGTCCTTGGCTGGATCGTAGGGCAGCTTTTTCTGCAGCCACTGGTTCATCGCGTAGACACCGATCGACGCGGCCAGGACCGTGTAGCCGTCCGGCGCCGAGCGCTTGACCATCGCGGCGCCGATCGCACCGGTGGCGCCCGGGCGGTTATCGACGACCCAGGGCTGGCCGAACTTGGCGCTGATCTTCGGTCCGATTGCGCGCGCAATCGCGTCCGTCGAGCCGCCCGCCGGGAACGGCACGACAACGGTGATCGGGCGTTCCGGATAGGCTGCCTGCGCGCCGAACGCGACCGACATCCCCATGACTACTCCCAACAGCAACTTTCTGGTCTTCATTTTCTGTCTCCTGATAATGGTAGTGCTTGCTTAGCGTGGTCAGTCGTCTGATGACTGACATTAGTATATCAACTTGTACGAGGAGGGCAATCACTCTTTTCATGCGCCGCCTCCGGCCATGCGCTCGAAGTGGCATCGGCACGACAGTATCGTGTGTCGCCGGCCGGGATGGTTGTCAGACATCCTATCAGTAAGCACTGACATGGGTATTGACATCGGCAGCCCGCCCGCTAAACTAAACTATACGGTTCAGTTTAGGTACAACGATGAAAGCAAAGACAGCATCCCGGCGTCAGAAGATCCTCGATGTCGCAGCCGAGGTATTTCGCGAGACGGGCTTCGAACGCGCCTCGATGGATGAAGTGAGCCAGCGCGGCGGCGGCTCGAAGGCCACCATCTATAACTACTTCGCCAGCAAGGAGGAGCTGTTCTTCGACGTCGTCTACCGCGCGGCCGAGGTCCAGCTGGCGGCGACCGAGGCGGCGCTGGACAGCGGCGAGCCGGACCTGCGCGTGGCGCTGGAACGGTTCGGGCAACGCTTCCTGGCGATGCTGTACTCGCCCGACGTGCAGGCGGCGCGCCGCCTCGTGATCGCGGAAGGCGGCCGCGGCGGGCTGGGACGGAAGTGCTACGAGATGGCGCCCGCACGCTGCCTGGCCATGCTCGACAGCTTCCTGCAGCAGGCCATCGCCCAGGGCAAGCTGCGCCCGGCCGATACGGCCATCGCCAGCGTCCACCTGAGGGGCCTGCTGGAAGCGGAGCTGGCCGAAAAATACCTGTTCCATACCCTCGGCCCGGTCACCGAGGCCGACATCGCCGCCATCGTGGAACGCGCGGTCGGCGTCTTCCTCGCCGCCTATGGGCCGCCCGGCTATCTACCGGATAGATAACTGCTTTCGCTCCCGACTTCTAGCTCGCCGGCAGGCGCTCACCTAGAGTAATACCTGGCCAGCCGCCCGGTGACGAGGGCCGGCGGCACAAGAACAACCGGACATGAAGGAGACAGAATGAACATCACTGGACTGGACACGCTCGTGTTCGCCGTCGATGAGGTGGACGCCACCGCGACCTACCTGCTTGACTACGGCCTGCTGCCTGCCGGCGCCGGCCGCTTCGAAGCGCTGGACGGCACCGCCATCGTGATCGCCCAGCGCGACGATCCGCAGCTGCCCCGCCCTCTCGCGAGCGGCAACGCCTTGCGCAAGACGATCTACGGCGTGCCTGACGCGGCCGCCCTCGACGCCATCGCCGCCGAACTGCTCACGGACCGCGAGGTGCGCCGGCTTCCCGACGGCTCGATCGAAGCCGAGGACGACCTGGGCTTTTGCCTGGGCTTCAAGGTGGCGGTGCGCCGCAGCATCGGACTCGGGGCCGAAGCGATCAACGCGGCCGGCGCGGCGCCGCAGCGCGCCCCGAACCAGCTGGGCGTGGATACCGAAGCGCGCCCGCTGCCGCGCGCCCTGTCGCACATCGCCCTGTTCGTGCCGGATACCGAGAAGGGCGAGCGTTTCTATATCGAGCGGCTCGGCTTCCGCTGCACCGACCGCCTGGTCGGCGCCGGCCCCTTCCTCCAGCCCGCCGGCACCCTCGAGCATCACACGCTGTTCCTGATCCAGACCCCGCCGCACATGCAGGGCATCGAGCACCTCGCCTTCCACCTCGGCGGTCCGAACGAGGTCTTCATGGCCGGCACCCGCTTTGCCGCCAGGGGCTACCAGAGCTTCTGGGGTCCGGGCCGGCACACGATGGGCTCGAACTGGTTCTGGTACTTCAACAGCCCGCTGGGCTGCCGCTTCGAATACGACGCCGACATGGACCTGCACGACGACACCTGGATTCCGCGCGAGCTGCCGGCCAAGGCGGATTCCACCCAGGTCTTCCTGTTCCAGGCCCGCGAGAAGTGGGCGCCGGTAGGCGGCCCGCCGCCAGCCGCCGGCCAGCAGCACGCCTGAGGACGGCGGATTCCATGACGCGATCCGTACGCCTGTGCCACGTGGACGAGCTGCAGGAGCGCTGCGCGCGCGGCTTCGATCCGCAGCAGAGCGGGCGCGACGCCCTGTTCCTGGTGCGGCTCGACGGCGAGCTGCACGGCTGGCTCGACCGCTGTCCGCACGAAGGCGACACCCCGCTGCCCTACCGCCGGCATGGCTACCTGAACCGGGACGGCACGCGCATCGTCTGCTTCGCCCATGGCGGACAGTTCGACATCGCGACCGGACAAGGCCTGGCCGGGCCCTGCCTGGGGCTGGCACTGACCCGGGTCGCCCTGCATGTCGGCAGCGCGGGCGAGGTCCTGGCCGATCTCGATCCCGGCGCGGCGGGGCGGCCATGAAGCGGCCGCCGCTCGCGAACGCGCTGGTGGCCGGCGCCGGACTGTCGGGCATGGCCACCGCCATCTGCCTGAGCAGGCTGGGCGTGCGCGTGGACCTGGTCGAGATCGATCCGGGCTGGCGCCCGGCCACGGGGCCGGTGCGGATCGACGCCGCGGCGCTGCAGGCCATGGAGGCGCTGGGCATCGACGGCGCCGGCCTGGCCGCCATCCGCGAGGCCGACGGCATCGACCTGAGGTCGGCCTCGGGCGCCCTCCTCGCGCATGACCCGGCAGGGATGGCCCGCGACACCCGCGGCGCCCTCATGCTGCGCCCGGCGCTGGCGCGCCTGCTGGCCGACGCCACCCTGGCGGCCGGCGTCGAGGTGCGCCTCGGCGCCACCGTCAGGTCGCTGCGCCAGGATGCGGATGGCGTCGAGGTGGAATTCTCGGATACGCATGGCGCCCGCTATGACCTGCTGGTCGGGGCCGACGGCGTGCATTCGCGGCTGCGCGAACTGGCCTGGCGCGGCGCGCCGCAGCCGGCGTTCAGCGGGCAGGCGCTGTGGCATGCGCGCCTGCCTCGCCCGCCGGCCCTGGCGCGCGCCACCATCTGGCAGGGCGGCGACCTGGAGCTCGCGCTGCATCCGGTCGCGGCGGACGAGGCCTGCCTGCTGCTCCGCCAGGACGGCGCCCCGGGCCCGGTGCCGGCAGCACAGGTCTTGCCCATGCTGCGCGGCCTGCTGGCGCGCTTCCCGGCCGCTCCCGTGCGCGCCATCGCGGCCGCGCTGGATGGCCGCTCGCAGGCCGCTTGCCGCGCGCTGGAACGCATCGAGCTCGGCGCGCCATGGCACAGCGGGCGGGTGCTGCTGGCCGGCGACGCCGTCCATGGCACGGTCGGCCGCTACGGCGTCGGGGGCAGCCGCGGCATGGGGGACGCCGTGCTGCTGGCGCGCGAGCTCGCCGGCGCGTCCAGCGTCGCGCAAGCCCTGGAGCGGTTCCAGCACCGGCGCTGGAACCCGTGCAACGCCCCCCGCTCCGATCCGTACTGACATCGCATCAACCGACATTTTTTTATCAAGCCGCCTGCAGGTACAGGCGGCACTCAAGGAGACGAGCACCATGTACAAGTTCATTCCCATCTCATCGGGCGGACAGACGGACGACCTGGCGGCCCTGGTCGACCGGGTCGAATCAGGCATGGACGAAGGCCTGCTGCCGGTGGACGTGTTCTGCGACGACGCCGTGTTCCGTGCCGAAATGGTGCGCATCTTCGGCCAGGCCTGGGTCTTCATCGGCCACGAGACCGAGATTCCCAAGGCCGGCGACTTCGTCCAGCGCAAGATCGGCCTCGACTCCGTGATCGTCACCCGCGACGCCGAAGGCGGCATCAACGTCATGCTGAACCACTGCCGCCACCGCGGCACGGAACTGTGCCACGAGGACAAGGGCAATACCCGCCATTTCAAGTGCCCCTACCACGGCTGGACCTACAACCTGAAAGGCGAGTTCGCCGGGGCACCGCACTTCAACGACGCCTACGAGAACTTCGACCGCAAGGAATGGGGCCTGCGCCGCGCGCCCAAGGTCGAGAGCTTCCATGGCTTCATCTTCGCCTCGCTGTCCACCGACGGCGGCACCCTGCGCGACTACCTGGGCGACGCCGCCTGGGCGCTGGAGGCGATCGTCGGCCTGCATCCGCAGGGCATGCGCGTGCTCGGCGTGCCCGAGCGCTTCCAGGTGCGTGCCGACTGGAAGAGCGGCGCCGAGAACTTCTGCGGCGACGCCTACCACGTCAGCACCGCCCACCTGTCCGCCGGCCTGACCGAGTTCATTCCCGACGTGCGCCAGGTCAGCACCATCGCGCGCGGCTACGAGTTCGACAACGGCCACAGCTTCATCGGCCACCAGCTCACCCAGTGGGGTCCCGACTTCGAGATGTGGGCCTACCCGAAGGAAGTGCGCGAGCAGTTCGACCTGTCGAAGCTCGACGAGGTCCAGCTCGACATGATCAGGAATACGCCGCCCACCATCGGCACCATCTTCCCCAATCTCAGCTACCTGCGCTTCCCGCAGCCGGCCACCCTGGGCGGGCGTCCGGTGCCGTTCACGATGATCCGCATGTGGCAGCCGGTGGCGCCGGGCGTGATGGAACTGTGGACCTGGCAGCTCGAATACGCCTGCGTCTCCGAGGAACAGGCGCAGGAAGCCTACCTCGCCGCGCAGTTCGGCTTCGGCTCCGGCGGCATCTTCGAGCAGGACGACACCGCGGTCTGGGAAGGCATCGCCAAGGCCGCGGCCAGCCCGTGGAACCGGCGCGACGGCGTCATGCTGCATTACCAGCAGAAGCGCACCGGCCCGGACCCCGACTGGAAAGGTCCCGGCAAGTTCCACAAGTCGATCTACGGCGAATACCTGCAGGAGCTGTTCTGGCGGCGCTGGGTCAAGGACATGCGCGGCGAAGCCAGCCAGGGAGGTGCCGCATGAACGCGCCCGCATCCACACTCGAACTGATGGCCATGGCCCAGGAATTCCTGGCCCGGGAAGCGAAGTTCCTGGACGAGCGCCGCTTCTGGGACTGGTACGCCCTGCTCGACGACGCGCTCGAGTATTACGTGCCGATCCGCCAGTCGCGCCTGGCCTTCGGCGACGAAGTCGAAGCCGGCTCCTACCGCATCAGCGACAACAAGCAGCACATCCACGTCCGCATCAAGCGTGTCGATTCCGGCGCCGGCTGGGCCGAGACGCCGCCCTCGCGCACCCTGCGCGTGGTCGGCAGCGTGCTGGTCGCCCCTACCGAACGCGAGGACGTGATCGCCGTCGAGAGCGCGCTGCTGCTGTACCGCCAGCGCGGCCATGACGAACGCGGCGACGTGATCCCGGTGCGGCGCCAGGACCTGCTGCGCATCACCGACGGCGGCCTGCGCCTGCTGAAGCGCAACGCGCTGCTGGCGGAAGCCGTGCTGAGCACACCCAACCTGGGCGTGTTCCTGTAACGACAACAACGGAGACACCATGCAAGACATCAAGACCATCCTCGGCCGCAAATTCGACCAGATCTGCTTCGTCGTCAGGGACCTCGACGCGGCCATCGACTTCTGGCGCCGCACCAACGGCATCGAGGCCTGGAACGTGGCCGAGGGCCTGGCCCGGGAACAGACCGAGAAGGAATACCGCGGCAAGCCCGGCGACTTCCAGTTCAGCTGCGCCTACGGCTATGCCGGCGAGACCCTGGTCGAACTGGCGCGCCACGACGGCGGCGACAGCGTCTACAACGACTGGCTCGAGGCCAAGGGTTCGGGTCCCCACCACATCGGCTTTCGTCTCGACAGCGAGGCCGAATACCGCCAGGCCGAGGCGCACTACCTGGAGCTGGGCATCGAGAAGTCGATGGCGGGCCTGTTCCAGGGACCGTTCGGCAACTGCCGCTGGGCCTACTTCGACACCCGCGCCAGCATCGGCTGCTATACCGAGCTGTATTACGTCGATGGCGAGATCGCCGCGCGCATGGAACGCCTGAAGCGCGGCGAGAACGTCAGCATCACCTCCTGAGTCCCCTGCCGGAGTGCCGGCGGCAACGCGCGCCGCCGGCACGGGCGGGTCCGGCAAGCGCGCGGCATCGCCGAAAGCCTCCCATGAAAAATCCATCCGCGGCGCCGCTTGGCGCCCCGCATTCCCCATCCGCGTCCCTCGACGCTCCCCCGCATCCTTCCGCATCCAGCGCACCCAGGCTGTCGGTCCCGAACATGGCCGCGCTGATGGTCGGCCACTGCGCCGGCATGCTCGACCTGGTCGGCCTGCCGGTCTGGGTCGGCGCCTGCCTGGTCGGCTTCTTCCAGCTCGATCCCCAGCAGGCGGGCCTGCTGGCCACGCTGTTCCTGCTGGGCGAAGTGGTCAGCAGCCTGGTGCTGGCCCCGCGCTTCGGCGCCCTGCCCGCGCGCCTGCTTGCGGTCGCGGGCTACGGCGTCGCCGGCGCGGCCTTCCTCGCCCTGGCCCTGGGCGGCGCCGAGTATCCCGTCATGGCCGCCCTGCACTTCATCGGCGGCCTGGGCGCCGGCTGCGCCCTGACGATGGTGCACGGCACCATGGGACGCAGCGCCCGGCCGCACCGGCTATTCGCCTGCGCCGGCCTGACCCTGGGCTGCTTCGCGATCGCGGTGCTGGGCAGCGGCAAGGCGATCATCGCCGATTCCGGCGGCCATGCGCTGTTCCTGGTCTTTGCCGGCATCATGGCCGGCGCCGCCCTGCTGTGCGCCCTCGCCTTCCCGCAGCTCCCGCTCCGGGCCGCGGACCAGCAGGCCGCCCGCGCGCCCCTGTCGCCACGGATCTGGTTCGGCATGGCCGGCATGGGCGTGTTCTGCCTGGCCCAGTCGATGATCTTTCCCTTCGTCGAAAGGATCGGTGCCGAGCGCGGCTACTCCGCGGCCATGGTCGCCGCGGTGCTGATGGCGATCGGCTTCGCCAACCTGGTCCCGACGCCGATCGCCGCCGCGCTCGAACGGAAAGTGCGGGCCGAATTGGCGATCCTGGCCGGCATCGCCGTGCATGCGGCGATCATCCTGGTCATCACCCAGGTCCCGGGCGTGCAGGCCTACGCTGCCGGCGTCGCCATGATCGCGACGCCCCTGCTGTTCGTCCACACCTTCCTGTTCGGGCTGCTGGCCCGTCTCGATCCCAGCGGACGCGCCGTCGCGGCGACGCCGGCCATGGTGATGATCGGTTCGACCGTCGGTCCGCTGCTGGGCGGCACCCTGGTGCTCACGGTCGGCTATCGCGGACTCGGGATCGGGGTGGTGCTCTTCGGGATGATCGCCGCAGCCTGCTTCTACAGGATGACGCGCGGCGTGACGGCGCACGATTGACCGACAATGAGAAACCGGCCGCGCGCCATCGGCGCGGGCCGGTGTCGGACATCAGGCCTGGCGCGTGAGGACCGCGCGGTTCAGCAGGCCCTGGTCGGCGACCACGGTCTGGCCGGTCATGATGGTGTTGTGGCGCGAGGCCAGGAACGCATACAGCGGCCCATGCTCCTCCGGCGTCGGCAGTTCCTGCATCAGGCTCAGCGAGCGGAACATGCCGAGGAAGGCGTCCTTCGGGATGTCGGACTGCTGCTGTCCCTCGAGCCCGAGCGTGCGCGGGCCGCGCAGCTGGCTGTTGGCGATGCCGGCCGGCGCCACGCCGTTGACGCGCACGTGCGGCGCGAACTCGAAGGCCAGCTGGCCGACCAGGCTGCGGATCGCACCCTTGCTGGCGGTATAGGTCACGCCGCCGCCGTCCGCGGCATAGGCGGCCGTCGACGTCGTCAGCACGATCGCGCCGCCGCTGGCGCGCAGCAGCTCGTGGAACACCCGCGCCGACAGCACGTAGCCCTTGACGTTGACGTGGAAGATCTCGTCGAACAGCGCGTCCAGCCGCTCGGGCGCGGTCTCCAGCAGCGGAACATTGCCGTCGAAGATGCCCTGGGTGCCGATCAGCGCGTCGAGCCGGCCGTAGCGTGCGACGACCGCATCGCGGCAGGCCTGCAGGTCGGCCAGCCTGGTGACATCGCCCTGGACGACCAGGACCGCGTCGCCGAATTCCTCGCGCAGGCGCGCCACCTTGTCATGCGCCAGCTCCATGATCGCGACCCGTGCGCCGGCAGCGCGGCAATGGCGCGCCACGCCCAGGCCCAGCCCGGAACCTCCGCCCGTCACCAGGACGGTATGGTCTTCAAGTATCTGCACGTTCTCCTCCATGTTCAAACCGGTTCCAGCAGGGCCGCAAACGAGGCCTGCATGATGCGCGCATGTTCATCCAGGTCGCCCCGGCGGATCTCGATCTCGCCAAGGCGCCAGGAATTCTCGACCACCATGCGGCAGCGTTCCCAGCGCCGCTGCTGGAAGGCCGCGAGCGCGGCGCCGGCGTCCCGCGCCGTCTCCAGCGACTCGGCCAGCACGATCGCATCCTCGATGCCGATGCAGGCGCCCGAGGCCAGGTGCGGCGTGGTCGCGTGCACGGTGTCGCCGATCAGGACGGCGCGGCCACGATACCACGGCTGCGGCACCAGCAAGCCTTCCAGCGGACGGAACACGACCAGCGAACGCTCATCGAGCTGCGCGCCCGCTTCCCGCAGCAGCGGATCGGGAAACGGCGCCAGCAGGGCCTTGAGCCGGGCCAGGAAGGTCTCCGGCGCGACGTAGTCGCTGTGCTCGCGGTGCTCGTTGATGAACAGGTACATCTCGTCCTGCGACACCGGGTTCAGCCCGACCTTCAGGCCGGGACCGTTCCACAACATGGTGCGCACCACCTGGGGCGGCCTCGGCAGCACCGCGCGCCAGACTCCCTGGCCGCTGTAGCGCGGCGCCGGCGCGTCCGGCAGCAGCATCCGGCGCATGGCGGAATACAGCCCGTCGGCGCCGACCAGCAGGTCGTAGCGCCCCGCCTGTCCATCGGTGAAGACGACATCCACCCCGGCCTCGTCCTGGCGCAGCGAAGCGACGCTGCAGCCCAGCCGCACCGTGGCGCCCGAGGCCCGGGTGGCGTCCGCCAGGATGCGCGCCAGTACCGGGCGCATGATCGCTCCGCTGCCGGGAACCTCGTCGCCGGCGATGCGCGGGGTCGGCATCTGCGCGATCAGGCGGCCGTCCGGCGCGAAGATGTCGATGCCGTCGCAGGCGTGGCCCTCGGCCACGAAGCGCTCGAGGACGCCGAGCGTGCGCAGTGCGCGCAAGGTCGGGCCGCCGATGCTGATGCCTGCGCCATAGTTGCGCCAGTGCGGATCGATCTCGACCAGGTCGACCGCGATCCCGCGCTTGCGCAGCTCGATGGCGGCGGCCATGCCGGAGAATCCCCCGCCGACCACCAGCGCCTTGTCAATGCATGTCTCCATCTTGTTTTTCCTTTTGCTAGGGCGCTAGCGCGCCAGGGCGGGCTCGCCGAGGAAGCCGGCGAGGATCGCGTTCAGGGCCTCGGGGGCCTCGTGGTTGCAGATATGGCCGCTGTCCGGGACGATCGCCAGCCGGGCGCCGGGAATGCGCTGCGCCATCGCGCGCATGGCCTGCACCGGGCCGCCGCCGTGGTCATGCTCGGCCGCGACCAGCAGCACCGGCACCTCGATCTTCTCCAGCGCGTCCTCGAAATCCATGTCGATGAAGGCGTCGAGGGCCGCCTGGTAGCCGGCGAGCGTCGTGCGCCGCATCATGGCGCGCAGGCGCGCATCGACTTCCGGGTGGGCGGCGCGGAAGTCGGCGCCGAGCCAGCGGTCCACCGTCGCCTCGACCAGGGGCGCCATGCCCAGCCCGGCGGCGGCGCGGCGCGCACGCCAGAAATCGCGCCGGTCGTCGGGCTGGCGCGGCCGGCAGCAGCAGGCCACGACCTGTTCGACCCGGTCCGGATGCCCGAGGCCGAGCGCGAGCGCCACCGAGCCGCCGAAGCCGAGTCCCGCCACGGCGGAGCGCCCGATCCCGAGCGCGTCCCATAACTGGACCACTCCCCGGACCACGTCCTCGAAGCGGCACCCGGGCGGCGGCGCCGGGCTGGCGGCATGGCCCCAGGGATCGAATTGCAGGATCCGGAAGCGTTCGCCCAGCGCCGCCGCCTGGGCGTCCCAGAAGCTGGCGTCGTTGCCGATGCCCGGAATGAAGGTCAGCCAGGGGGCGCGGGCCAGGCCCGATACCTTGTAGCTCAATGATGGCAGAGTGTTCATGAATGTGGATGAAGGTTGATGGCAGCTTGCAGGTCGGCCGGCGCCGCGTGCGGGGTGGTCTGCGCCGCCGGCGCGGCGGCCCTGGGGCGGAGCAGGAAGTGGGCCAGCGCCGGCAGCAGGATCAGGGCGCCGAGCATATTCCAGAGGAACATGAAGGCCAGCAGGATCCCCATGTCGGCCTGAAACTTGATCGGGCTGAAGACCCAGGTGACGACGCCCGCGGCCAGGGTCACGCCGGTCAGCATCACGACCTTGCCGGTGAAGAGCAGCGCCCGGTAATAGGCTTCCGACAGGCTGGCGCCCTGGCGCAGCGCCGCCAGCATCACGGACAGGATGTACAGCGCATAGTCGACGCCGATCCCGACGCCCAGCGCGATCACCGGCAGGGTCGCCACCTTGACGCCCATGCCCAGCGCCACCATCAGGGCCTCGGCCAGGAACGAGGTGACCACCAGCGGCAGCACCGCCACCACCACCGCGCGCCAGGAACGGAAGGTGATGAAGGCCAGCACCACCACCGCGCCGTAGACCAGCCACAGCATCCGGTTCCAGGCCTCCTTGACCACGATGTTGGTGGCGGCCTCGATGCCGGCCGAGCCGGCGGCGAGCCGGAATTTCACCTGTTCCGTGTCGTTGGCGGCCGCGAAGCGCTCGACCTCGCCGACCACGCGCGCCAGGGTCTGGGCCTTGTGGTCGCGCAGGTAGACGTACAGGGTCAGCAGGCTGCAGGAATCGTTGTACAGTCCGCGCGGGGCGTTCGAGACGATCGAGTTGACCATGTCCTGGCTCGGCAGCATCTCGTACCACTTCGGATTGCCTTCGTTCAGGCCGGTCAGGACCCGGCGGTTCAGCAGGGCCACGGTATTGCTCGACTCGACCCCGTCGAGCTGGCGCAGCCGCCATTCCAGCTCGTCCACCTTGAGCACCGTGGCGACCTGGGTACAGGCGCCGTCGGGCGTGGTCACCATCACGGCCAGCACGTCGCTGGAGGCGCCATAGGCCGCGTTCAGGAAGGCGGCGTCGCGGTTGTAGCGGCTGTCGGCGCGCAGTTCCGGCGCGCCGGGATCGAGGTCGCCGATCGACAGCCGGGTGCTGGCGGCGAAGCCGCCGGCCAGCAGCAGCGCGCCGGCGACGACCGCCGCCGTCGCCCAGCGCCGTCCGGTGAAGCGGTCGAGGAAGGCCCACAGCGCGTGCCTGCGCCCGCTCGCCTCGGCGCGCAGGCTGCGCGCCGCCGCCCTCGGGCTGACGCCGGTGTACGACAGCAGGATGGGCAGCAGGATCAGGTTCGTGAAGATCAGCACCGCGACGCCCAGCGAGGCGGCGATCGCCAGTTCGCGGATCGCCTGGATGTCGATCACCAGCAGCACGGCGAAACCGACGGCGTCGGCCAGCAGCGCGGTCAGGCCGGCCAGGAACAGGCGCCGGAAGGTGTAGCGCGCCGCCACCAGGCGATGGGTGCCGCGTCCGATGTCCTGCATGATGCCGTTCATCTTTTGCGCGCCATGGCTCATGCCGATCGCGAACACCAGGAAAGGCACCAGGATCGAATACGGATCGAGCGAATAGCCCAGCAGCGGCAGCAGGCCGAGCTGCCACACGACCGCCACCAGCGAGCTGGCCACCACCAGCAGCACCGAGCGCACGCAGCGGGTGTACCAGTACACCGCGGCGCCCGCGATCAGCACGGCCAGGGCGAAGAACAGCAGCACGGAACGCACGCCGTCGATCAGGTCCCCGACCAGCTTGGCGAAGCCGGTGATGTGGAGGGTGACGCCCTGCACCTCGTATTTCGCGCGCAGCCGTTCCAGCTTGTGCGCGAAGGCCGCGTAGTCGAGCGCCGCGCCGTGCTGGTCGCGCGCCAGCAGCGGCACATAGACCACGGTGGAGCGGGCGTCGCGCGCCACCAGCTGCCCGATCTCGCCCGAGCGGGCCACGTTTTCCTGGAGCCGCTGCAGGCTGGCGGCAGAACCGTCGTAGCCGTCCGGGATCACCGGCCCGCCTTCCAGGCCGTCCTCGGTGACCCCGGTCCAGCGCGTGCCGGGGGTCCACAGGCTCTTCATGCCGCCGCGCGCCACGCCCGGCAGCAGGAACAGCTCGTCGTTCAGGTCGCGCAGGGTCTGCAGGTAGCCGGCCTCGTAGATGGAACCCTTCGGGTTCGCCACCGCGATCCGCACCGCATTGCCCAGCCCCTGCAGCTCGTTCTGGTGGGCCAGGTAATTGACGATGTAGGGATGCGAGGCCGGGATCGTCTTTTCGAAGCTGGCCGTGAGCTGCAGGCGGGTCGCCTGCCAGCCCAGCGCCAGGGTGACCAGCATGCACAGCAGGACCACCAGGCCGCGGTGGTTGAACAGCGCGCGCTCGATGGCCGAACCGGAGGAGCGGTCGAACGCCGCCAGGTCCGCGACCACCGGTTCGCTCGAATCGGATGGTTTCATCGTGTTGCCTCCTTCCGGGGACCCTTGGGCAGGCGCTGCGCGCCACCCGCGCCGAGGGCCAGCAATGTGTGGTCAGGCAGCGCCATGACCGCCGACAGGGGCGGGAGCCGCGGCGCCGGCAGCGCCGCCAGCGCCGCGCCGGAACGGCTGGCGAACAGCTGGCCCGCCTGGTTGGCCAGCAGCAGCGCGCCGTCCTGGAGCGGCGCCGCGCTGACGAAGGACACCGGCGGCGCGCCCGCGAGGCGCTCCCAGGTCGCGCCGCGGTCGCGCGACTGCCAGGCGTTGCCGCGCAGGCCAGCCGCCACCAGCACGCCGTCGCCGCGGATTCCCAGCGCGAACCAGCTGCCCTTGTAGGGACTCGGCAGCGCCTGGAAGCTGCGCCCGCCGTCCAGCGAACGATGCAGCTGGCCGCCCTCGCCCGCGATGAACACGGCCTGGCCGACGCTGCGGATCGTGTACAGGTGCAGCGCCCTGGGATTGTCGAGGCGCGCGGCGACGCTGCGCCAGCTGGCGCCGCCGTCGCTGGTCTCGACGAACAGGTTGTAGGCCCCGACGGCCCAGCCGTTGCGGGCGTCGCGGAAGTGCACGTCGAGCAGCGGCTTGTCCGGCCCGTCCGCCGCCAGCATCTGCGCGTCGCGCAGCGCGCGCTGCGCCGCCGGGTCGCCCGGATCGGCTTGCAGGGCTTGGTCGGCCGCGTGCAGTGCGCCCTGGGCCAGCCCGGCGCCGTCGGTCTGGCGGGTCCAGGTGTCGCCGCCGTCGCGGGTATGCAGGATCACGCCGCCATGGCCGACCGCCCAGCCAAGGCCGGCGCCGGCGAAGCTCAGCGCCGTCAGGGTGGTGCTGACCGGCACCTGCCTGGCCTGGCGCCAGCTGGCGCCGCCGTCGTCCGACAGCACGACGATGCCGCGCTCGCCGGCGGCGACGATGCGCTGGCCCGCCTGCGCCGCCGCCAGCAATACCTGGGTGTGCGGAGCCCGCACGGCAAGCGCGGGCCGCGACAGCGCGGGAAAGACCGTCGCCGCATGGAGTGCGAGCGACAGGCCGGCCAGCATGGCGCCGGCAAATACATGCTTCATCATCGCCGTCGCTCCCGTCAACGCAGGCTCTCGCCCGCGATCGCCTCGGGACTGAAGTGGCTGTCCGGCAGGCGCTTCTGCAGGGCCACCTGGCTCGGCTTGGCGTTGTACAGCTGGCCCACGAAGGCGGCGCCGCTGAGCAGGTCGTTGAAGCCGTTCGAGCCGATCACCAGGCCCGGCATGTCGGGCGCCACGAAGACCTGCGACCACAAGGTCTTCCACAGCTGGCCGCTGGCGTCCCAGCGGTCGCCCAGCACGCAGATCCAGGTATCCTCGTCGCAGTAGTAGCGGCTGCGCGGGGCCTGGTGGCGCTGTCCCGGACGCAGGCTCGCCTCGACCACCCAGACCCGGTGCAGTTCCCAGCGCATGTGGTCAGGGTTGTAGTGGTTCTTGCCCAGCACTTCGGCGTCGGTGCGCGCCTGCATGAAGCGGTTGTTGTTGTACGGGATGTACATTTCCTTCTTGCCGAGGATCTTCCAGTTGAAGCGGTCCAGGCGGCCGGTCCAGGTATAGATCTCGTCGAAGCTCATCACCCCGGCGGCGGCCGGGGTCGGCGCGTCGCAGCAGGCGTTCGGCAGCTTGCGCACGCGCCGCTGGCCGGTCAGGTAGACCCAGGTCTGCAGCTTGTCCGGATCCAGGTTCTCGTGCGCCAGCAGGGCTTCGCCGGCCCGGATCGCCGGCCCGATGTTGCGGATGCGGACCGTCCAGAACACCCCGTCGCCCTTCTGGAAGTCTTCCAGCGTGCGGTCCTGGTAATAGTAGGGGAATTGCTGGGCGCCTTCGGTGTCGGACACCTGCACCGGGCGGCCGTCGGCGGTCAGCTGGTACCAGGTGTTGGCGAATTTCCAGGACGTGCCGCGCCAGTGCAGCATGTGGTTCCACATCACCTCCTCGCCGGTCTTCGGTACCGGGAAGGGAATTCCGCCATACACCCCGCGCGGCACGCCGTCCTCGATCCTGCCGCGGGTGGCGTTCTGCAGCGTGTTCTGGTACACCCACTGCGGCGCCGCCGCGGTGCGGTGGGTCTTGTAGACATCGACGCGGAAGCTGTCCGGGTACTTCTTCAGCAGCGCCCGGGTGCCGTCGGTCAGGCGCTCGGCGTACTGCTCGGCGTTCTTCGCGGTGATCGTCAGGACCGGCTTCTCGTCCTTGAACGGATCGCCGCGCCGTCCGCCCGCCTTGTCGCCCGCGATCGGCGTCGTGAAGCCGCCGTTCCAGGCCGGGATGCTGCCATCCCTGTTCCCTGCCCGCTCGCCGCCCAGCGGCGTCAGTTCGCCCTTCAGCTTCGCCGCCTCGTCGGCCGTCGCGGCGCCGGCCGGCAGCGCCGCCGCCAGCAGCGCGCCCGCCAGGATGCTTCCGATATGCTTGCTCATGTCTTGTCTCCTTGTTGGTTGGGTCAGAAGCTGCGGCGCAGGTTGAACGCCACGAAATCCCTGTCCTTGCGCGCCTGCTGGTAGCTGAACGACTGGGTGGCGTCCAGCATCGGCGCGGCCTTGCCGTAGAAGTGGGTGTAGGCGAGGCTGAAGCGCCACACCTGGTTGTAGACGCCGTTCAGGCCGAGCGTGAGGTCGCCGCCGTTCTCGGCCGGGAAGGCCGGGCCGAGCACCGGGCGCGAACCCTTCGGCGTCCAGCCGATGCCGACCGGGACGCCCAGGTCCAGGCCCGACACCACCTGGCGGTAGGTCGGTTCGAACACGGCGCGCAGCGCCCAGGCGTCGCGCGAGGCGTTCGGATCCAGCGGCGACGGCGCGCCCCCCGCGCCGCAGTGCTGGCGGCAGCCCAGCAGGCGGTTCCACGCCAGCTCGCCGATGAAGTTCGCCTCGCGCCAGAGCAGCGAGGGCGAGAGCGCCCAGATCATCGAGGCGTTCACATGGGCGGTCCTGCCGCGCGCATAGGCCGGATTGTCGTTGTTGTCGCTTGGGGCGATGAAGCCCGGTGCAAGCGCCGAGGCATCGGCCGCGTGGGTCGAGGCCAGCGCCTGGTTGGTGCGCAGCGAGGCTTCCAGCGCCAGGTTGACCTCGCCGATGCTGAAGCTGGCGCTGGCGCCGTAGGCGCTGGTGTCCTCGTTGTAGGCCAGGTAGTAGCTGGTCGGCAGGACGCCAACCGGCGTCGCGCCAAGACGCATCACCTGCTGGAAATCCTTGTCATGGAAGCGGATCGCGTACAGGCCCAGGTCGGTCTCGGCCACGCGCCAGCGCAGCTGCAGGCCGAACTGGCCGCCGTCGCGCGGCAGCAGGTCGGGGTCGCGCACGGCGAAGGCAGTGGGGCCAAGCAGCAGCCGCTCGGCGCCGTCGACGTTGGTGTCGTTGATCGAGAAGTAGCTGCCGACCGCGGGGAAACGGTTCGAGCGGTAGCGGAACTGGTAATAGGCGCCGAGGGTCAGCGTGGCGCTGAGCTGGGCCTGCGCCGACAGCTGCGGCACCGGCAGCACGAATTCCTTGGCCTGGGCCGTCGGGTCGGCCAGCAGGCGTCCGATGTCGAAGGCGTTCTGGCCGCCGGCGATGGCGTTATTCGCGAAGAACAGGCTCTCGCCCCAGACCACGGCGTGCTGGCCCAGGCGCACCGTCAACGGCACCTTGCCGAGGTCGACCTTCCCGAAGACGAAGGCGTCGCGCAGCTCGCCGCGCCGGCCATGCAGGTCGCGGGTGCGCTCGGGGAATGCATCGAACGATGTCGAAGCGTGGTTCGGCGCCGCGCCGCCGGCAAAGCCGGGGTTGTCGTTATGGCGGCGGTAGACCGGGTCGTACCAGCCCAGCGCGCTGACGCGGGCGCCGAATCCGGACGCCAGCACGGCATCGAGTTCGCTCAGCAGCTCGATGCGGTTCGACACCAGGCCCCGGCTGAAATTGCGGTTGCCGTCGTCGGTGTTGGGATTGGCCAGCAGCGCCGGTTCGGGCTTTTCGGCGCGGAAGGCGGCGCCGTAGCGCAGGGTATTGGTCCAGCTGAACCTGACGCCCTCGCCGGCTTCCGGCTCTTCCTGGGCCCATGCCTGCGGTATCGCTGCGATGGCCGCGGCCAGCGCCAGCACGCGCGGGGTGAGTGATTTCACGGCTAGTCTCCTTGGTGATTGTTGGAATGCCTGCCAGCGCCGGCGCGCCTTCTGCAGGGCGCGTCCGGTGCTGCCGTCTTACTGCGGCGCGATGCCGTCCCAGCACAGGTACTTCATCTCGAGGAATTCCTCGATGCCGTACTGCGAGCCTTCGCGACCGAGACCGCTCTGCTTGACGCCGCCGAAGGGCGCCACCTCGTTCGAGATCAGGCCGCAATTGATGCCGACCATGCCCGCCTCCAGCCCCTCCGCCACGCGCCAGATGCGCGCCGCATCGCGGCTGAACATATAGGCCGCCAGGCCGAACTCGGTGTCGTTGGCCATCGCCACCGCCTCGGCATCCTCGAAGAAGCGCAGCAGCGGCGCCAGGGGACCGAAGGTTTCCTCGCGCGTCACCGCCATCGCGCCCGTCACTTCGGTCAGCACGGTGGGTTCGAAGAAGCAGCCGCCCAGCGCGTGCCGCTTGCCGCCGCACAGCACGCGGGCGCCATGGGCGACGGCGTCGCCGATATGCGACTCGACCTTGGCGACCGCCGCCTCGTCGATCAGGGGCCCCTGCTGCACCCCGGCTTCCAGCCCGTTGCCGACCTTGAGCCCGGCCACGCGCACGGCCAGCTTTTCCGCGAAGCGGTCGTAGATCCCGTCCTGCACCAGCACCCGGTTGGCGCTGATGCAGGCCTGGCCGGTATTCCGGAACTTGGACGCCACCACGCCCTCGACCGCGGCATCGAGATCGGCATCGTCGAAGATCACGAAGGGCGCATTCCCGCCCAGCTCCATCGAGCACTTCTTGACGGTCGCCGCCGACTGCGCCAGCAGCACGCGCCCGACTTCCGTGGAACCGGTGAAGGTCAGCTTGCGCACCAGGTGGTGCGCGGTCAGGGCGCCGCCGATGGCGCGCGTGTCGTTGCCGGTGAGGACGTTGAAGACGCCGGCCGGCACCCCGGCGCGCAGCGCCAGCTCGGCCAGCGCCAGCGCCGTCAGCGGCGTCTGGCTGGCCGGCTTGACCACCATCGAGCAGCCCGCCGCCAGCGCCGGGCCGGCCTTGCGGGTGATCATCGCCGCCGGGAAGTTCCAGGGCGTGATCGCCGCGCACACGCCGATCGGCTGCTTCAGCACCACGATGCGCTGGCTGTCCTTCGGCGCCGCGATCACGTCGCCGCGCACCCGCTTGGCTTCCTCGGCGAACCATTGCAGGAACGAGGCCGCGTAGTCGATCTCGCCGCGGGCCTCGGCCAGCGGCTTGCCTTCTTCCAGGGTGATCAGGGTGGCCAGGTCGTCGCGGTTGTCGACGGTCAGCTGGTACCAGCGCTGCAGCACTTCCGAACGGTGCTTCGCGGTGGTGTTGCGCCAGCTGCGGAAGGCGCTGTCGGCCACGGTGATCGCCAGGTCGGTTTCTGCTTCCTTGCAGCGCGGCAGTTCGGCCAGCAGCTCGCCGTTGGCCGGATTGCGCAGGGCGTAGCGTCCGTGCGGGGTCTCCGCGATCCAGCGGCCGCCGATCAGGGCCGCCTCGCGCCACAGGGTCGGATCTTTCAACAGGCTCTTCATGCTCGCTCCTTCAGCACGGGAAGCGGCCGAGCATGAACTGGCTGTCCGGATCCGGGGTGACCGGCAGTTCGGAGGCAACCAGGCCCTGGCGCAGGGTCTTCATCCAGCGGTCCGGGATGCGCATCGCCGGTCCGCGCAGCGGCCCGCCGTTGAAGCCGGCCAGCCAGTCCATGTACTTCCAGTTGGTGCGGTTGATGTAGTTGGTGCCCGGGATATAGGCGGCGGTGGCCGCGCCCGAGGCCAGGCGCGCCGGCTGCACCTTCCAGTACAGCGCCATCGCCGCGTCCCACTCGCCGCGGCGCGCCAGTTCGAAGGCTTTCGGGAAGTAGTCGCCCATCCACTGGGTGTAGCTGGTGCCCGAGAACTGCAGCTCCATGAGGCTCATCAGCGGCAGCGCGTCGCCCTCGATCGGGCAGCTGATCACGACTTCGTTGCGGAAGTGGCGGTACATCTCCATCAGGCCGGCCACCAGCGGGAAGCCCTGCTCGGCCTTGATGGCGACGATGTTCGGGCAGGCGTCCAGCAGGCGGCGCACCAGGGCGACCGGCATCCCGGCCGGGTGGACGCGCTCGAAGCCCCACAGCGGGATCGGGAACAGCATCACGGCCAGGTCGGTGGCGTCGCAGAAGGACTTGGTGTAGTCGAAGATCTCCTGCTCGCTGGTCGGCCAGAACTGGGCCGGATAGGACAGCAGGACGATGTCGGCGCCCTCCTTCTCGGCCAGCTTGACGGCGCGGATGTTCTCCTCGAGGGTGTCGAAGGCGGCGTGGAAGAACAGGCCCAGCCTGCCGTTCGCCGTCTCGCGGGCCCAGGCCGTGAACCGCGCGTTCTCCTCGGCCGTGATGGCGACCTCGGAACACAGCAGCGTGTACTTGAAGCCATGGTCGATGACGCGCCCGATGTCGTGCCGGATGCCCTTCTCGTTCAGGCGCTTCAGGTCGGCGCTGTAGCTCGGGATCGTCACCGACGAGCAGCCGCTCAGGTGTTCGCGGGCCCAGGCGCGGGCGTCCTTCTTGGCGTAATTGGCCATGCAATGTCTCCTTCGGGTGTGTTATTTGTCGATGGTCTGGATGGTGGCCGGCATGGTGAGGTAGCGGCCCTCGGCCTGCGCCTTCAGCAGCAGCATTTCGGCGATCACCACGTCCTGCAGCGCGCCGCCGACGGACTTGTAGAGGACGATGTCCTCCGGACGGCGGCGCAGGCCGGGCTTGCCGCCCGCGACGTCGGCCAGCGCCACCAGCTTGGCGCCGACGTCGATGCCTTCGGCGGCGGCGGCCAGCGCGTCGCCCGTCTCGTGCAGCACTTCTTCCGGCATGTCGGCGACGACCAGGGCGGCGCGCGCCATGGTCTGCGCGTCCACTTCGCGCTGCTCGGGCAGGGTCGAGCCGATCGAGACGACCGTCATTCCCGGCTCCAGCCAGGCGCCGCGCAGTACCGGCGACTCGTCGCGGCTGCGCGCGGCGCAGAACACCAGGTCGGCGCCTTCCACCGCGGCGCGGGCTTCGGGCACGGCCTGGATCGCGACGCCCTGCTCGCGGAAGCTGGCGGCGAAGCGCTCGCGGCTCGCGTCGGTGGGGCTGAACACGCGCACCGATTCCACCTCGCGGGTGGCGAGCAGCGCCTCGAGCAGGCCGCGCGCCTCGAAGCCGGAGCCGATGACGGCCACGCGCAGGGGCTTGTGCGGCGCCAGCAGGTCGACCGCGACGGCGGCGGTGGCCGCGGTGCGCAGGCCGGTCAGGCGGCTGCCGTCGATCAGCGCGGCCAGGTCCATGGTCTGCTGGTCGAACAGCGCGACCAGGTAGCTGGCGCGGCGGATCCTGGGCGAGGCCGAAATCAGCTTGCAGCCGACGTAGCGGCCGGACGGCGAGACGGCGAACAGCCCGCGCAGCCAGAAGCCGGCACCGCGCGCCATGACGCGGGGCGGCACCATTTCCGGTGCGATCGGACGGGAATAGGCGTCGCGCAGTGCGGCGACGGCGGCCGGCCATTCGGCCAGCGCCGCCACGTCCGCATCGGCGACGAACAGGGTCGGTCCCTGGGGATGCTGAGAGGTTTGACTCATGTACAGGCTCCTTGAAGATGCCTGTACTGTATGTGAGGGGTTGGGGAGGAGCTAGCGGCCGCCAGCGAATTCAGATATCTGCGGGATAGATAGCTCGCTAAGCCTGATGCACCATCATTGACCGCCAGGCAGCAGGGTCGGCACGACCTGCACGATCAGGCGCTGCACCTCGCGGGTGGCCAGGGTATGCGGCCGGCGCATGGTCTGGCTCAGGACGACGCTGCGCAGCAGCTCGGGCTTGACGATCCTCGCGCTGCCCAGGCGCGGGTCGTCGCGCAGTTCGAACAGTCCGGAAGTGATGGCATAGCCGCCGCCGGCCGCGGCGATCTCGTGCTGCAGCCGGATCGAGTCGGCTTCGACCTCGAAGCGCAGGCGCAGGCCGCGCGCCTCGGCCAGCGTATCGAGGCGGGCGCGCAGCGGGTGGGGATGGCTGGGCACCACCAGCGGCAGTCCCTGCAGGTCGCCGAGCGCGATGGTCCCTTCGCGCAGCACCGCGTCGCCACGCGGCCCGACCAGCTGCAGGGTGGTCTGCGCCAGCACGGACTCGCCGGCGTCGGACACCGGCCCCTCGCGCAGCAGCAGCGCCATGTCGACCCGGCCCTCGCGCAGCTGTTCCTCCAGCTGGGCGCTGGAACCGTCCGACAGGTGCAGCTTCACGCGCGGGAAGCGCTCGCGCACCGTCGCGAACAGCGTGCTGGCCAGCATCGGCACCGTCGAGGGCAGCATGCCCACCCTCACCTCCCCGGTCGGCATGCCGCCCGTGGTGCGGATCGCATCGGTGATGCTGTCGGCGTCGGCGATCAGCGCCTGCAGCCGCGGGAACAGCTGCTCGCCGAACTCGGTCAGCACGACCCCGCGCCCGGTACGGCGGAACAGCCGGTTCCCGCACTGGATTTCCAGCTGGTTGATATGCCGGCTCAGCATCGACTGCGGCACGTCGAGCGCATCGGCCGCCCGCGTCAGGCTGCCCTGCTCCGCCACCTTGATGAAAAACAGCCACTTCGGGTCGAGAATGGATTGCATGGCCGTCATGATAGCCGTTTCGCCGCGCCCTGGGCCGGGCAGGAATTTGAAGCTTTCTTCAAGAAACAACACCGTCAGCTATCTATCTGGCGGATATCTGCTTTCGCTGGCGGCTCCTAGCTCGGCGCCGCCCCCTCCCCTACAGTAAGCCCATCTCCAGGGAGTTCCGCACTCCCGACGAACCCGCCATTACCCACAACAGGGAGACATCCATGCACAACCGCTTCCGGATCAGCGGCGTCGACAAGGTCACGTTCGGCGTCACCGGGCCCGACGACGCCATCCGCTTCGCCACCGACTGGGGCCTGGCCCCGGTCGCCTCTTCCCGACAGGACAGCCGGCTGTTCCGCGCCCAGGACGGCTCGGAAATCGAGATCCTGCGCGCCGACGACCAGGATCCGGCGCGGCGCCCGATCGGCAACAGCAGCGGCCTGTGCGAGATCACCTGGGGCGTGACCGACCCGGCCGCGCTGGACGAGCTGGCCGAGGAACTCGGCCGCGACCGCGCCGTGAGCGTCGACGCCGAGGGCACCCTGCACAGCAGCGACGACCTCGGCATCCGCATCGCCTTCCGGCTGACCCGCCGCCACAGGCTGCCGCTGGAACCCACCCGCTACAACAGCCCGGGCCACCCGGAACGCATCGACCGCCGCGGGGCGCGCTACGACCAGGCCTGTCCGCACGAGATCAGCCATATCGCCATCGGCGTCGACGATGCGGCCGATGCCGCCGCCTTCTACCTCGAGCGGCTCGGCTTCCTGGTCTCGGACCGCTATGCGAACCGCGGCCTGTTCCTGCGCTGCGCCCCGGCCGGCAACCACCACCACCTGTTCCTGATGAACGGCCGCGCGCCGGGCACGCGCCTGAACCACCTCGCCTTCAAGGTGCGCGACGTGCACGAAGTGATCGGCGGCGGCCAGACCATCTCCGCGAAAGGCTGGGAGACCTTCGCCGGCCCCGGACGCCATGCGGTGTCCTCCGCCTGCTTCTGGTACTTCAACACGCCGCTCGGCTGCGCCTGGGAGTACGCCGCCGACGAGGACATCGTCACCGGCAGCTGGGAATCGACCGATTTCGCGGCCACCGCCCACATCTTCTCGGAATGGACCTTCGGCCTCGAGAAATCGGACGGGCGCCTGCGCGGGCCTATCTCGCAGAGCAAGGAAACGGAGACGCCATGAACGAGCAAGCCATTACCGGACCGGGCTACTGGGTCGACCTGCTCGGCGCGGAGGTCAGGACCGTCGCAGGCCGCTACCGCAGCCGCGTGCTGAGCGCGGGCAGCGGACCGGCGCTGGTCCTGCTGCACGGGACCGGCGGCCACCTGGAAAACTACGCCCGCAACATCGCGCCGCTGGCGCGCCACTTCCGCGTCATCGCCCTCGACTTCCTGTGGCACGGGCGCTCGCAGACCGAAGGCTTCGACCGCGAGATCATTCCCCTGCTGGTCGACCAGGTGATCGATGTCATGGACAGCCTGGAGATCGGCAGCGCCTTCGTCGAGGGGCAGTCGCTGGGAGGCTGGGTCGCGATGCGGCTGGCGCTGGCGCATCCACGGCGCGTGCGGGGCCTGGTGCTGGCCACCACCATGGGCTACCAGCCGGACGAGGGCGCCATCGAGGGCTATGTGGAACCCGACTGGTCGCAGAACCTTCCCAGCTCGCTCGAGGTCCTGCGCGATCCCGGCATGGACAACGTGCGCTCGCGCATGGCGCGCATCCTCGCCCATCCCGAGCGCCTGACCGACGAGGCCATCCGGGTGCGCCAGGCCCTGTACCTCGACCCGGCGCTGGCGGCGGTCCAGCAGGAATTCATCAGCGAATACCTGGCCGGCGAGACCATCCGCAAGTATCTGGTGACCGATGCCGAGGTGCGGCGCATCCGCCAGCCGGTGCTGGTGTACTGGGGCGACCGCAACCGCACCCCGCCCGCGCTGGGCCGCAGGCTGGCGCAGCAGGCGCCCGATGGCCGCTTCCACTGCGCCGAGGACACCGGCCACTGGGCCCAGTTCGAGAGCGCGGACGAACACAACGCGGTGGTGCTGCGCTTCCTGCAGGACGCCGCCGACAACGACGACAAGGAGAAGAGTGTGACAGATTCCATCAACCTGGCGGGGCGCTGGGACATCGTGTCCTGGGAACAGCTCTACGACGACGGCCGGCGCGAACTGCCGCTGGGCGAGCAGCCGTCCGGCTTCATCCGCTACCTGCCCGACGGCGACATGGTGTGCATGATCAGCCGCGCCGACCGCAAGCCCTTCGCGCAGGGCGGCCAATGGCACGCCCCGGTCGAGGACAAGGCGCGCGCCTACGACTCGATGCTGAGCTATGCGGGCCGCTACCACGTCGAGGGCGACACCATCACCCACAGCGTGGAAGCCAGCCTGTTCCCGAACTGGATCGGCGGCGTGCAGAAGCGCCGCTGGGCCCTGCAGGACGACGGCACCCTGGTGCTGCAGGCCCGGCTCGAGGACGACACGCCGCAGGCGCGCACCGCGCGCCTGGCATGGCGCCGCCACGACGGCAAGGCCACGGAGGCCGCATGAGCAATCCCGAAATCGGCAAGACCATCGCCACCGGCGCGGTGCTGACCAACTACCACGACGTCGGCCAGGGCAGGCCCGTGCTGATGCTGCACGGCTCCGGTCCCGGCGTCAGCGCCTGGGCCAACTGGCGCCTGGCGCTGCAGGCCCTGCAGGGGGACTTCCGCCTGCTGGCCCCGGACCTGGCCGGCTTCGGCTACAGCCAGGCGCCGGAAGGCACGGTCCATACGCGCCAGTCCTGGCTGGAGCAGATCGTGCGCTTCCTGGACGCCCTCGATATCGGGCGCGTCGACGTGATCGGCAATTCCTTCGGCGGCTCGATGGCGCTGGCGCTGGCGATCGCCCATCCGGAGCGGGTCGGCAAGCTGGTGCTGATGGGCAGCGTCGGCGTACCCTTCGCGCTGACGCCCGGACTGGACGCGGTGTGGGGCTACCAGCCCTCGGTCGAGAACATGGAGGCGATCATGCGCGTCTTCGCCTACGACCAGTCGCTGGTGGGCGACGCGCTGGTGCGCATGCGCCACGAGGCCAGCGCCCGGCCCGGCGTCCAGGAAGCCTATGCCTCCATGTTCCCGGCCCCGCGCCAGCGCTGGGTCGACGCGATGTCGCATCCTGAAGAGGCGATCCGCGCCCTGCCCCACCAGACCCTGCTGGTGCACGGCCGCGACGACAAGGTGATCCCCCTGTCGTCCTCGATGACCCTGCTGGACTGGATCGACAACAGCGAACTGCACGTCTTCGCCCGTTGCGGGCACTGGACCCAGATCGAGCACGGCGCGCGCTTCTGCAGCCTGGTGCGCGATTTCCTCGCATCCCGACCGGAGGCGGCATGAACCAGCCCCATGACCTCGCCGCGGCCGCCGTCGCGCTGCGCGTGAGCGCCCAGACGCGCGCACCGATCGCGCCGCTGCGCCTCAGCTACCCGGGCCTCGACCTGGACGACGCCTACGCGATCCAGCAACTGAACACCAAACACCGCCTGGCGTCGGGTGCGCGCATCGTCGGCTGCAAGGTCGGCCTTACCTCGCCCGCCGTCCAGCGCCAGCTCGGCGTCGACCAGCCGGATTTCGGCATGCTGTTCGACGACATGGCCTACGGCGAGGACTTGCCGATCCCGATGGCGCAGCTGCTGCAGCCGAAGATCGAGGCCGAGGTGGCCTTCGTGCTGGGGCGCGACCTCGACATGGAGCGCCCCAGCATCGCCGATGTGCTGCGCGCGATCGAGTACGCCGTACCGGCGCTGGAGATCGTCGGCAGCCGCATCCGCAACTGGGAGATCGGCCTGGTCGACACGGTGGCCGACAACGCTTCCTCGTCGGCCTTCGTGCTCGGCGGCCCGCCGCGCCGGCTGGATGGCCTCGAACTGCGCAACTGCGCGATGCAGATGGATTGCAACGACGAGCCGGTGTCGTCCGGCCAGGGAAGCGCCTGCCTCGGCCATCCGCTGAACGCGGTCGCCTGGCTGGCCGCCACCATGGCGCGCCGTGGCGCCCCGCTCAGGGCCGGCCACCTGGTGCTGTCCGGCGCCCTCGGCCCGATGGCCCCGGTACGCCCCGGCGCCCGCTACACCGCCCAGATCGAAGGCCTGGGCAGTGTGACGGCGGTGTTCGGCGAGGAATGACACGACAGACTGCGAGATCCCATGACCAAGAAACTCAAGGCTGCCATCATCGGCAGCGGCAATATCGGCACCGACCTGATGATCAAGATCCTGCGCCACGGCGAACATGTGGAGATGGGCGCGATGGTCGGCATCGATCCGGCCTCGGACGGCCTGGCGCGCGCGGCCCGCCTCGGCGTCGCCACCACCCACGAGGGCGCCGAAGGCCTGGCCCGGCTTCCCGTGTTCGGCGAGATCGACATCGTGTTCGACGCCACCAGCGCCGGCGCCCACCTGAGGAACGACGCCTTCCTGCGCGCCGCCCGGCCCGGCATCCGCATGATCGACCTGACCCCGGCGGCGATCGGCCCCTACTGCGTGCCGGTCGTGAACGGCGCCGCGCACCTGGACGCGCTCAACGTCAACATGGTCACCTGCGGCGGCCAGGCCACGATTCCGCTGGTGGCCGCCGTGGCGCGCGTCGCGAAAGTGCACTACGCCGAGATCGTGGCCTCGATCGCCAGCAAGAGCGCCGGTCCCGGCACCCGCGCCAACATCGACGAGTTCACCGAGACCACCTCGAAGGCCATCGAGACCGTCGGCGGCGCGGCGAAAGGCAAGGCGATCATCGTCCTCAATCCGGCCGAGCCGCCCCTGATCATGCGCGACACGGTGTACACCCTGTCGGAGTTCGTGCCGGAAGAAGCAGTCGCCGAGTCGGTGGCGCGCATGGTCGCCGACGTGCAGGCCTACGTGCCGGGCTACCGCCTCAAGCAGCGGGTCCAGTTCGACCGCATCGAGACGCCCATCAACATTCCCGGCGTGGGCCGCTCGATGACCGGCCTGAAGACCTCGATCTTCCTGGAGGTCGAAGGCGCCGCCCACTACCTGCCCGCCTATGCCGGCAACCTGGACATCATGACCAGCGCCGCCCTGCGCACGGCCGAACGCATGGCCGCGCGCCTGCTCGCCAGCGCCGCGATGGCGGCCTGAGGAACCACAGACATGGACAAGAAAATCACCATCTCGGACGTCACGCTGCGCGACGGCAGCCATGCGATCCGGCACCAGTACAGCGTCGAGCAGGCGAAACGGATCGCGCGCGCCCTCGACGAAGCGAAGGTCGACTCGATCGAGGTCGCGCACGGCGACGGCCTGCAGGGCGGCAGTTTCAACTACGGCTTCGGCGCCCATACCGACCTCGAATGGATCGAGGCGGTGGCCAGCGTGGTGAAGCACGCGAAGATCGCCACCCTGCTCCTGCCCGGCATCGGCACCGTGCACGACCTGAAGGCCGCCTACGATGCCGGCGCGCGCATCGTCCGGGTGGCGACGCATTGCACCGAAGCCGACGTCGCGCGCCAGCACATCGAGTATGCGCGCCACCTGGGCATGGAAGCGGTCGGCTTCCTGATGATGAGCCACCTGAACACGCCGCAGGGCCTGGCCCGGCAGGCCAAGCTGATGGAGAGCTACGGCGCCACCGTCTGCTACGTGGTGGATTCGGGCGGCGCCCTGGGCATGAATGACGTGCGCGAGCGCTTCCGCGCCTTCAAGGACGTGCTGAAACCGGAAACCCAGACCGGCATGCACGCCCACCACAACCTCAGCCTGGGAGTGGCGAATTCGATCGTGGCGGTGGAGGAAGGCTGCGACCGCGTCGACGCCAGCCTGGCCGGCATGGGCGCGGGCGCCGGCAACGCCCCGCTCGAGGTGTTCATCGCGGCGGCCGACCGCATGGGCTGGAAGCACGGCACTGACCTGTTCAAGCTGATGGATGCGGCCGACGACATCGTGCGTCCGCTCCAGGACCGGCCGGTCAGGGTCGATCGCGAGACCCTGGCGCTGGGCTACGCCGGCGTGTACAGCAGCTTCCTGCGCCACAGCGAGGCGGCGTCGAAGAAGTACGGGGTGCCGACCGTGGACATCCTGGTGGAGCTGGGCCGGCGCCGCATGGTGGGCGGCCAGGAAGACATGATCGTGGACGTGGCGCTCGACCTGCTGGCGGCGCGCGGGCGGCAGCCTGGCCAGGCGGCGTAGGCAGTCCGGATAGAGAACAACAGGAGACAACAGCATGAATGCAGCACTGGAAAACAAGCCGCTGAAGGTACTGGTCGTGGGCGGCGGCATCGGCGGCATGTCCGCGGCGATCACGATGCGCGGAATCGGCGCCAGCGTGGAACTGGTCGACATCGACCCGTCCTGGGGCGTGTCGGGAGCCGGCATCACGATCACCGGCCCCACCCTGCGCGCCTTCAAGCAGCTCGGCGTGCTCGACGAGATCATGGCGAACGCCTATACCGGCAACGGCATCCGGGTCTGCGACGTCGAGGGCCGGACCTTGCAGGAACTGGATACGCCCATGCCCCCGGAAGCGGGCGTGCCCGGCAGCGGCGGCTTCACCCGGCCGGGCCTGCACAGGATCCTGGCCAAGCGGGTGCGCGAGGCCGGCGTCGAGGTGCGCCTGAGCGTGACGGTCGACGGCTTCCACGAGCGGCGCGACGGCGTCGACGTGGCCTTCAGCGATGGCCGCACCGGCCACTACGACCTGGTGGTCGGCGCCGATGGGGTCTGGTCGCGCGTGCGCGAACTGATCTTCCCGGCCGCCCCCACGCCGGAGTACACGGGCCAGAACTCGTGGCGCGTCACCCTCGAGCGCTCGCCCGAGATCGACCGCCGCCACTATTACCTCGGGGGACCGCTGAAGGTCGGCTTCACGCCGGTGTCGGACCAGCAGATGTACCTGTTCGTGCTCGAGAAGTCGCCCAAGGTCTGGCGCCAGAAGACCGGCCTGCATGAACCGCTGGCGGCGCTGCTGAAGGACTACGGCGGCATGGTCGGCAAGGTGCGCGACGGACTGAACGAAGCATCGGAGATCGTGTTCCGCCCGCTGGAAGGCTTCTTCCTGCCGCCCCCCTGGCACTGCGGCCACGTGCTCCTGATCGGCGACGCGGCCCACCCGACCACCCCGCAGCTGGCGTCGGGAGCCGGCATGGCGGTCGAGGACGCGCTGGTGCTGGCCGAGGAAGTGGCGCGCGCCGCCAGCGTTCCCGAAGCGCTGCTGGCCTTCATGGCGCGGCGCGAGGAGCGCTGCCGCCTGATCGTGGAGAGTTCGATCGAGATCGGACGCCTGGAACAGGCGCGCGCGCCGGTGGCCGAGCAGACCGCCGTGGTCCAGCGCGCGCTGCAGATCCTGGCCGCACCGATCTGAGACCGGCGACAAGCTTAGCGAGGGAAACATGCAACTGATCATCCGTTCAAAGACCACCGAGGCCGAAGACATCGTGTCCCTGGAACTCGCCGCGCCCGACGGCTCGGCCCTGCCGGCCTTCACGGCGGGCGCGCACATCGACCTCAGCCTGGGCAAGGGGCTGGTACGCAGCTATTCGCTGGTGAACGACCCGGCGGAGCGCCACCGCTACGTGGTCGCGGTCAACCGCGATCCCGCCAGCCGCGGCGGCTCGCGCCATGTCCACGAGGCGCTGCGGGCCGGCCAGGCGCTCGAGGTGTCGGCGCCGCGCAACCACTTCCCGCTGGTCGAGGACGCGCCGCACGTGGTGCTGATCGCCGGCGGCATCGGCATCACGCCGCTGCTGTGCATGATCCGGCGCCTGAACGCGCTGGGCCGCGCGTGGACCCTGCACTACAGCGCGCGCACCCGCGCCAAGGCCGCCTACCTCGGCGTGCTGCGCGAACTGGCCGAGCCCTGCGGGCGCCTGGACTTCCATGTCGTGGACGAGTGCGGCGGCCGCCTGCCGGATCTCGCTGCGCTGGTCGGCGCCAGTCCGGCGGGAGCGCACCTGTACTGCTGCGGCCCTGTCCCGATGCTGCATGCCTTCGAGGAAGCGGCTTCGCTTCGTCCTCCGGGAACGGTGCATGTGGAGTATTTCAGCGCCCAGCAGGACGCCGCGCTGGCGGGCGGCTTCGAGGTCGTGCTGGCGCGCTCGGGCCGCTCGCTGCGCATCCAGCCGGGCGCCAGCATCCTGGACGCGCTGCTCGCGGACGGCCTCGACGTGGGTCACGCCTGCAAGGAAGGCGTGTGCGGCGCCTGCCAGACCAGGGTGCTGGAAGGCACGCCGGACCATCGCGATTCCTACCTGTCCCCGCGCGAGAAGAGCGCCGGCGATGCGATCATGCTGTGCTGCTCGGGATGCACCTCGGAGAAGCTGGTGCTCGACCTGTAGTGCTAGCCCTCCAGCTGGCCGTCGAGCGGAGCGATGATGTCGGTTACCGGGGAGTCGGGCGCGACGTTCAGCGTCCGCAGCACATCCTGGGTGACCGCGGCGAACACCGGCGCCGCGACCTTCCCGCCGAAGTATCCGCCGACGGTCGGCTCGTCCACCATCACGGCGACGATGATGCGCGGACTGGACGCCGGCGCGAAGCCGACGAAGCCGGAGACGTAGGTATTGGTGTAGCGGCCGTTGACCGGCTTGTGCGCGGTGCTGGTCTTGCCCGCCACGCGATAGCCCGGCACCTGGGCGCGTGGGGCGGTTCCCTGGGGACCGGCGGCCATTTCCATCATGGCGCGGACTGCGCGCGCCGTGCTGCTGGAAATCACGCGCCTGGCGGGCGCGGGCTCCCCGGTCTTCAGCAGGGACACCGGAATCATGTCGCCGTCGCGCGCGAAGATCAGGTAGGACTGCGCCATCTGGATCAACGAGGTCGACATGCCGTGGCCGTAGCCGATGGTGGCCTGCTCGATCGGTTTCCAGGAGCCGTGGGGGCGCAGCCGTCCGGCAGCCGTGCCCGGGAAGCCGAGTACCGGCGCCTGCCCGAAGCCGACGCCCGTCAACAGGGTCCACATCTGCTCCGGCTTCATCCGCAGGGCCAGCTTCGCAACGCCCACATTCGAGGATTTTTCCAGCACCTGCGCTACCGTCAGCGTACCGTGCGGCCTGGCGTCGCCGATGGTGGCGCGCCCGATGGCGAGCCGGCCCGGCGCGGTCTCGACCAGGGTCGCGGGCGTCACCAGCCGGCTCTCCAGCGCCAGCGCGATCGTGAACGGCTTGATCACCGATCCCGGCTCGTAGGTATCCGTCAGCACGCGGTTGCGCAGCTGGGCGCCGGTGAGGCGGCGGCGGTCGTTCGGATCGTAGTCGGGCAGGTTGGCCAGCGCCAGCACCTCGCCGGTCCGCACATCGAGCACCACGATGCCGCCCGCCTTGGCCTGGTGCCGGTCGATCGCCGCCTTGAGGTGCGCATGGGCGATGTGCTGGATGTTGCGGTCGATCGCCAGCGCCAGGTCCTGGCCGTCGCGCGCCAGCCTGGTGGCGCCCAGGTCTTCCACGATGCGGCCGAGCCGGTCCCGGATCACCCGCCGGCTGCCGCTCCTGCCTGCCAGGCTGTCTTGCCAGGCCAGTTCCATGCCCTCCTGCCCGGCATCCTCGACATTGGTAAAGCCGACGATGTGGGCCATGACCTCGCCGTAGGGGTAGTAGCGCTTGCTTTCCTTCCTGGTATGGATGCCGCCGATGCCCAGCGCGACGATCCGGTCGACCTGGTCCAGCCCGACCTGGCGCTTCAGGTACACGAAACCGCGGTCGGAGGCCAGCTTCCGGTCCAGCTCGTGCACGCTCAGCGCGAGCAGGCGGGCCAGCTCGCGCAGCTTCTCCGGCGGCGCCCTGGTCACCTCGTCCGGGATCGCCCATACCGCCTTCACCGGCAGCGAGGCGGCCAGCACCTTGCCGTTGCGGTCGGTGATGCGGCCGCGGGTCGCCGGCAGCTCCAGCGTGCGCGCATAGCGCGAGGCACCCTGCTTTTGCAGGAACTCATCCGAAATCGCCTGCAGCCAGAGCGCGCGGCCGGCCAGTGCGGCGAACATGGCGAACAGCGCGAGCATGAGCAGCCGCGAGCGCCAGGCGGGCAGCGCCGGCGCGAGGACCGGACTCGTGCTGAACTGCACGCCCTTGCCGGTCGCAGTGCGGGAACCTGGACGCCTGGCCATCAGCTCCGCCGGCCTGGAAGCTCGTCGAAGGCGGGGGTATCGGCCTCGAGCACCGGAAGCGCGAGCGCAAGGCGGATCGCGACCAGGCGCAGGGAAAATCCCACGCCGAGGGCAACGATGGTGGCGAGGTTCTGGCCGAGCTCCAGGTGGAGCAGCCCCATGTACAGCGCGCCGGTGACCAGCGCCACCGTGGCGTACAGGTCGCGCCGCAGCACCAGCGGAACCTGGTTGCACAGGACGTCGCGCAGCAGGCCGCCCGCGATGCCGGTGATCATGCCCATCAGGATGACGACCGCGACGTGGGCGCCGGTCGTGGCGGCGATGTCGCAGCCGATGACCGAGAACGCCACCAGGCCCAGGGCGTCCAGCAGCAGGAAAGCCGATTTCAGGCGATGCACCAGGCGCGCCAGCAGGGCCGCGGCAATCGCCGCACCGGTCGTGAACAGCAGGTACTCCGGATGCGCGACCCAGCCCAGCGGATAATGCCCGAGCAGCATGTCGCGGATCGAGCCGCCGCCCAGGGCGGTCACCGTTCCCAGGACCGCGATCCCGAACAGGTCCATCCTGCGGCGCATGCCCATCAGGGCGCCGGATGCGGCTTCGGCGGAGATGGCGATCAGGTAGATGATATAAAGCAGGGTCATGACAAGGTCGGAAGATGTGATCAACGCTTGCGTGCCCTCTGCCGCGAGGAAGCGGTGGTGTGGCACGCAAGAAACGTCCGATCTTGACCGCTTGGAGGACGTTCATGAATAAACTGAAGCATTTCTCCGCTACAGTTAAACTTTTTTATGGTACGAGATGGACCTTGACCCAAAGCAAACAGATGCTTTCCAGGCAGTCGTGGAGCTGGGCAGCTTCGACCGCGCCGCCGCCAGGCTGAGCGTGACGCCATCGGCGGTATCGCAGCGCGTGCGGGCACTGGAAACGGCGCTCGGCGCCGCGCTGGTCTTGCGCACCCGCCCCTGCCGTCCGACCCAGATGGGACAGCGGCTGTTGCAATACCTGCGCCGGGCCTTGCTGCTGAAGACCGACCTGCAGGCCGACCTGCTGAACCTGGAGACCGGCCCGACCACGGTGGCGCTGGCCCTGAATTCCGACAGCCTGGGTACCTGGTTCTTCCCGGCCCTGGCAAGCCTGCTGGTGAAAGACCAGTTCATCCTGGACCTGATCGTCGAGGACCAGGACCACACGTATGAGCTGCTGAAGACGGGCATGGCGGCCGGTTGCGTCAGCACGGTGGCGCAGCCGATGCGCGGTTGTACCGCCGAAGTCCTGGGAACCATGCGCTACCGGCTGATGGCCAGCACCTCGTTTCGCCAGCGCTGGCTGGCCGGCGGGCTCACGCGCGAGGCCGCGCGCCAGGCGCCGGTCGTGGCGTATACGCGCAAGGACACCTTGCAGTCGAGCTTCCTGCTGGACTACCTGGGATTGCCGGAAGGCGCCTATCCCTGCCACTACGTGCCCGGAATCGAAGCCCATTTCGCCGCCGTCCGCTACGGCGTGGGCTACGCGATGATTCCGGAATGGCTGCTGCCGTCCGCCGCCGGCGGCGACGATCCCCTGGTCGACCTGGCGCCCAGGCACCCGACCGATGTGGCCCTCTACTGGCATACCTGGAAGGTGCAGTCGCCGCGCATGGAAGGGATGTCGCGGCATATCGTCGAGGCCGCGCGGCGGATATTGCGGCCGTAGTGCGCGGGCCTGTCGTTCACATCGAAAAAAGGGTGACATGCCTGCATGTCACCCTTTTCCCTGCCACCGCGGCCGGCAAGGGCCCGTGAAGGCCCCGGCGCTTACGCCTGGCGACGCTTGCGGCTGATGCCGAAGGCTGCGGCGCCCAGGCCCAGCAGCAGCAGCGAGGCCGGCTCCGGCACTTCAGCCGGACGCTCGAGCACATTGCCGCTGAGGTTCAGGATCAGCTTGTAGCCCGATCCCAGCGTGCCCTCAGCGAAGGCGACGCCAGGCGCCACGTCGGCCAGCGTCAGCTCGTACGATGCGTTGAAGCTGCCCAGCATGCTCGCCAGGAAGGAGGCGCTGAAGTCCTTGCTCGCGCCGGCGGCCAGGTTGCTGAAGGTCGACAGGTCGGTCGAGAACAGGTTGTTGCTGTCGCCGGTCTCGGCGATGTTCGTCAGCTTCATTCCGACGCGCTCGCCTCCCGCGCCCGCTGCCAGGTTGAAGATCGAGAAGGCCTGGCTGGCGACCGTATCGCCCAGGAAGATCGAGCCGAAGTCCAGGTTCAGGACATTGGTCGACGACGCGCCGTCGAAGGACTGGGCGGCGTGCTGCAGGTAGGTATAGCTGGCGTTCAGGATGCCATTCCAGAGCACGGTCGAGGTCGTGGTTGCCGTGCCGGCGAACTGGTTCTTCGTCGTGGTGGCCGCGGCCGCCGCGAGGAGATTCACGCCGAAGGTGCCGCTGCCGACGAAGGACGACAGGGAGTTCGCGATGATCGTCTGGTTGAAGGCGGCCGCATCCGTTGCCGCGACACCATCCGAGCAGGCATTCTTCTTGGTGCCGTTGCAGACATCGGCCGCCGTCCGCGTCGCACTGTAGGCGCCCGTTTGATTGCTCGGCGTCACCTGCATGCGGACATTGCTGCTGCCAGTACCGTTGGCAGCCGCGTTGCCGTTGCTGTTGCCGCTGGCGACAGTCGTGACCTCGGTCTTCTGCGTATGGGTGGACTGCAGGTTGACCTTGACACCGGTCAGCACGCCGGTACTCGCGTTGAACTGACTGAGCTGGGCGGTGCCGAGGGTCCCCGTTCCCGACACGCCGCTGTTCGAACTATTCGTGTTCCCGATCAGCGTGTCGGGGAGCCAGCCGCCGACATCGAAAGCGGCATTGCTGGTGGTCAGCGTTTGCGGGGCTGCGTGGACCAGCGCCGGCATGGCGAACAGTGCGCCGACAGCAGCCAGGATGACGGGATTCATGGATTTCTTGGACATGGCAGACTCTTTCATCAGTTTTGGAAAATCTCGTCAATACACGAGTTGGGTATTATTGTTTGCATAATAGTTATGCAAGGACCATGCCACATTTCCTAACTGATTGATCTTTTGGGAAATATCAATAATGCAAAAGTAATCTCCTGCCATACTGTAAAATTTCTCGACAATAAGTGTACTTTCCTGAGAGCAGCAATGTGACATCCCCTGCTGCGCCGGCTTATCCATCTGATGGGAACGGCACCACAGTAAAAAAGGGTTGCATGCAAGCATGCAACCCTTTCTTTACTACAGCCCCGGCAGGCCAGGCCTGCGAAGGTCCCTGCGCTTACGCCTGGCGGCGCTTGCGGCTGATGCCGAAGGCCGCGGCGCCCAGGCCCAGCAGCAGCAGCGAAGCCGGTTCCGGCACTTCAGCCGGACGCTCGAGCACATTGCCGCTGAGGTTCAGGATCAGCTTGTAGCCCGAGCCCAAGGTATTCGCAGCATAGGAACCGTTCGGCGCCACGTCGGCCAGGGTCAGCTCGTAGGAGGCGTTGAAACTGCCGAGCATGCTCGCCAGGAAGGAGGCGCTGAAGTCCTTGCTCCCGCCGGCGGCCAGGTTGCTGAAGCCCGCCAGGTTGGTCGAGAACAGGTTGTTGCTGTCGCCGGTTTCGGCAATGTTCGTCAGCTTCATTCCGACGCGCTCGCCTCCCGCGCCCGCTGCCAGGTTGAAGATCGAGAAGGCCTGGCTATCGACCGTATCGCCCAGGAAGATCGAGCCAAAGTCCAGGTTCAGGACATTGGTCGACGACGAACCGTCGAAGGACTGGGCGGCGTGCTGCAGGTAGGTATAGCTGGCGTTCAGGAAGCCATTCCAGAGCACGGTCGAGTTCGTGGTTGCCGTGCCGTTGAACTGGTTTTGCGTCGTGGTGGCCGAGGTCGCCGCGAGGAGATTCACGCCGAAGGTGCCGTTGCCTACGAAGGACGACAGGGAGTTCGCGATGATCGTGTGGTTGTAGGCGCCCGTATTCGTTCCCGCGGCAGTCATGCCATCCGAGCAGGCACTTTTCTTCGGGCCGCTGCAGGAATCGGTCGCTGTCCGTGCCGCGCTGTAGGCCAGTTGACTGGTCGGCGCGAGGTGGACCTTGACATGGCTGCTGCCGGTCCCGCTGGCGACCGCGCCACCGTTACCGTTCCCGCCGGCGACAGTCTTGACCTCGGTCTTCTGCGTATGGGTGGACTGCAGGTTGACCTTGACACCGGTCAGCACGCCGGTGCTCGCGTTGAACTGACTGATCTGGGCAGTACTCAGCAGGTCCAGTGCCGTCTGACCGCCCGCACTACTCGTATCGGAGAGCTGGTCGTTGACATTGAATGCGACGTTGCTGGTGGTCAGCGTTTGCGGTGCTGCGTGGACCAGCGCCGGCATGGCGAACAGTGCGCCGACAGCGGCCAGGATGAGGGGATTCATGGATTTCTTGGACATGGCGGCCACTTTCATTAATTTCGGAGAATCTCGTCAAGACACGAGTGTTTTGGTTTTGATGAGAATAATGCAAGGACTGTGCCATGTTTGCTAACTCATTGATCTTTTGGAAAACATCAGTAAACACAAAGCAATTTTATGTGCGTAGTGTAAAATTTCTCGACATTAAGATTATTTTCCAAATTGCAACATCGTGACAGCGTGCCGATGCCGGTGCGCCAAGCTCATCGGGCAAGCGGGAATCACGTCGAGCCGCTCGTCGACAGTGTCGCGTGCCACTGTGCGTAGGGCGTGCTGGCGACCATCCGCCGGTTGAAATCCGGAGCGCCATCGCTCCACCACACGGGTCCGCGCTCTCCCAGGGCGCGCTTGGTCGCATCGACCGCAGCGCGCGCGCTGCGTTCGGCATCGGCATCGCCAGCCTTGACGGCGGCGCCGACCTGCCGTCGCGCCTGCATGAGCTGGTCGACCAGCTTCTGCCGCTCTTCCGGCGCAAGCGCGGGATTACTCATGCGCCAGAGACGGCCCGCGACAACGAAGTAGCGTCCGTCCGGCGTGCGTGGATAGCTTCGGGATGGCATGGCCTTACTATACCCAAGGCTCTGTTCGCGTTGGCTGTGGATTCGGCCAACTGCTTACTGCTGAGTTCGCCGCAGGGCGGCGCGCAGCAGGAGCGCCGGCGTCGACAGGACACCGGCGTCGAGCACCCGTTGCCAGC
>NZ_KB908122.1 GCF_000382345.1 Massilia niastensis DSM 21313 | reverse complement strand
CAACGCAATGACCAACCACACTACCTGCTGTGCTGGCAAACGTCTTCGTCGAATGCTCGCCTTACCTGTATGGCTGAGCGCCTGCTCGATCCACTCAACTGGCAGATGCTCACCCAGCCGTTGCCAATCAGGAGCGGGAAGATCTGCGGTTACAAGTGGGAGGGTATCGGCTAGCATCGGAACCGCAGGTTAACAGAGCCGCTACACGTTTACAACAGCCAAATGATCAAAGGCGGCTTAACTTAACCGCATTAGACTCTGACCCTCACTGTTTGGGGCGGGTGCGGAAGGGCTGTACAGACGCGGGGTGGCAACAGAGGATGTTGGTGGATGGATCTTTTCCGTGTTAGATTTCAGCGCGGCAAAAGCGGTGTACAACACCGCAACAAGGATTGCGACAGGACAGTTGTCGTAGTCGAAAAGCCGCTTACATCAACATATGGAAGAGAGACCCACGATGCCAGCCATCCGCTCGCGCAGCCTGCGCGCCACCGTTGCCGCCCTGTTCATTCCCGCCGTTCTTGTGGGCGCCGTCTTGCCGAGCACGGCGCTGGCGGCGCCGAGCGCTGCTGTTGCCGCCGTCAAGGCGAACAAGGCGTTCGATCTTTGGGCGGACCGGTTCGCGGAAGAGTGGGTGCGCATGAATCCGCAGCTGGCGACCATGACCCAGTACTTCAGCGGCGCCGAGCAGGCGAAACTGGACCGCGAGCTCACGCCGCTGACCCAGGCGCAGCGCCAGAAGGTGCTGGCGCTGGCGAAGAGCGGGCTGGCGCGCCTCGACAAGTTCAAGCCGGCTGCGCTCGACGACAGCCAGAAGATCTCGGCCGCGGTGATGCGCTGGTCGCTGCAGAACGTGGTCGCCAACGAACCCTTCGAAGACCATCACTTCATCTTCTCGCAGTTCAGCGGCGTGCAGGTCGGCCTGGTCAACTTCATGACCACTACCCATCCGCTGCGCAACGCGGCCGACGTCGACAGCTACCTGGCGCGCCTGGAGCAGGTCGGCACCCGCATGGACGAGGCCCTGGGCCGCGCGCGCGGCGCCGCTGCGAAGGAATTCATTCCGCCGCGCTTCATCCTCGAACGCGCCCAGTTCCAGGTCGACCACTTCCTGAAGCCGGAAGCGGCCCAGAACGTGCTGGTCACCACGCTGCAGCAGCGCAGCGCCGAGCTGAAGGACCTGAGCCCGGAGGCGCGCGCCGCCGCCGTCGCGCGCGCGACCCGCATCGTCGAGGACAAGATCCGCCCGTCCTACGCCCGCGTGAAGGAATTCATGGCCGGGATCCACCCGCGCACCGGCGACGTGGCCGGCATCTCGCGCCTGCCGAACGGCAGCGCCGCCTATGCGCGCGCGATCGAGAACTTCACCAGCACCAAACTGAGCGCCGAGCAGATCCACGAGATCGGCCTGCGCGAAGTGGCGCGCATCGAAGGCGAGATGGACAAGCACCTGCGCTCGCTGGGCCTCGCCGAGGGCAACATCGAAACCCGCATGAAGCAGCTGGACGCGCGCTTCCAGCCGAAAGGCGAGGGCGATCCGCGTCCCGCCATCCTGGCCAGCTACGCCGACATGGTGCGCGACGCCGAGAAGCGCAGCGCTTCGCTGTTCAACCTGAAGCCGCGCGCGCCGGTCGACGTGCGCCGCGAACCGCCGCTGACCGAGCCCTCGGCCGCCGCCCACTACTCGCTGCCGGCGCCGGACGGCAGCCGTCCCGGCATCTTCTGGGTGCCGCTGCGCGGCCCGAGCTTCGACATGATCCGCATGCGCAGCCTGTCCTACCACGAGGCGGTGCCGGGCCATCACTTCCAGCTGGCGATCCAGCAGGAACTGACCGGCATCCCGAAATTCCGCAGCCAGCGCATCTTCAGCGGCGGCAGCGCGCATGCCGAGGGCTGGGCGCTGTACACCGAGCGCCTGGCGGTGGAACAGAACTGGTACGAAGGCGACGTCCCCGGCCTGCTGGGCGCACTGGGCTCGGAACTGTTCCGCGCGCGCCGCCTGGTGGTCGACACCGGCCTGCATTCGAAGGGCTGGACCCGCCAGCAGGCGATCGACTACGGCATCGGCGCCCAGGAAGTCGAGCGCTATGTCGCCTGGCCGGGCCAGGCCAACGCCTACATGATCGGCATGCTGCGCATCATCGACCTGCGCGAGAAGTCGCGCCAGGAACTGGGCGAGAAGTTCTCGCTGCCGGCCTTCCACGACCTGGTGCTGGGCGCGGGCTCGGTGCCGCTGGACGTGCTGGGCGAGCTGGTCGACCAGTGGATCGCGCGCCAGAAGAAGGCCTGACCCGCCCTCCGGCCGGATCCTACCAGGGCAGCGGAATCGGCGCCCCCGCGGCGTCGACCACCGGCACCGGCGAAACCGCCAGGATGCCGTACAGGGTCAGGTCCTCGCTGCCGGTGTTCACGATCTGGTGCAGCTCGTTCGGCTGGCACAGCAGCACCGTGCCGGCCGTGCACGGCGTCTCGATGCCGGCATGGTGCATCACGCCGTTGCCGCCGGTAAAGACAATCACTTCCTCGCAATCGTGGCGGTGCAGCGGCGTGGCCGCCCCCGGACCCAGCGACTGCTGCCATACCTCGAACGCATGGATCCCGCCGGCATGGGACGCCAGGGTCTGGTGCTTCAGCCCGGGCAGTTCGATGGCCGGGATCGACTTCACGTTGCGGACTTCCATGGAAACTCCTTTCGCGTTCGGGGTGGTATGGATGCATTATCCACGCCTTCCCGGCCGGCCTGTCGTGCTGCACGCGGAATGTTGCGGATAAACTGAGGTACTGCGCGATATACTGCGCGGATCATGCGCATACAGCTCTTTTCCGATCTCCATCTCGAACGCTACCCGGACTTCCGTCCCGCGATCGCCCACGACACCGACGTCGTGGTGCTGGCCGGCGACATCGGTTCCTACCAGTCCGGCTCCCGCCTCGGCGGCGACGACTTCGGCCTGGAACGCTTTTCTCCCCTGCGCCCTGATGCGCCGCGCGCCAGGGTGCTCTACCTGCCGGGCAACCACGAGTTCGACGCCTTCGAATTCGACGAAGCCTACGCGCGCCTGCGCGCCCTGTGCGACCGGCTCGGCATCGTCTGGCTCGATCGCGAGGTGGTCACGATCGACCACGTGCGCTTCGTCGGCACCACCCTGTGGAGCGACTTCGACGCGCTGGCCAGCCGCCACGACGACCTGAGCAAGCAGCTCCAGCAGCGCAACAAGGCCTTCCGCGCGGCGAACTACTACCTGAGCAAGAACACCACGCTCAAGGCCGGCGCGCCGGTGATGGCCGAGGAAATGCGCGAGATGGCGCTGGAATGCCAGGACTGGCTGCGTGCGGCGCTGGCGGCGCCGTTCGACGGCGTCACCGTCGCGGTGACGCACTTCGCACCCAGCCTGCTGAGCGCCGACCCGCGCTACGGCCTGACGCCCGGCACGGCCGGCTTCTGCAACGCGCTGGACGCGCTGTTCCCCTTCGCCGACGTCTGGATGCACGGCCACCTGCACTGCATGAACGACTACACCGTCGAGGGCAGGGAAGACGGCCGGCCCTGGTCCTGCCGCGTGGTCGCCAATCCGCTGGGCTACCTGAGCAAGGGCGAACAGGAAGCCTTCCGCGCCGACCTGGTCATCGATCTCTAGTCACGTACGCGGTGCGCCGCGGCGCAGGACAGCACGCCGGCGACCAGCAGCGCCAGCGCCGCGCCCTCGGCGGCGCTCGGCCAGCGCCCCTCCCACAGGAAGCCGTACAGCGAGGCGAACACGGTCTCGAACACGATCATCTGTCCCGTCAGGCTCAGGGGCAGTGCGCGGCTGGCGTGGTTCCACAGCGCGTTCCCGAGCACCGAGCAGAAGATGGCCACGGCGCTGACCACGGCGCCGAAGTGCAGCCAGTCGAACGCACTGTGGCCGCCGGACGCCGGGACGAAGGCCGGCACCGCCAGCAGCAGCGCCAGCAGGCCGGTCACCACCCCCACCAGCAGGTTCCACTCGTGGGCCGTGACGCCCTCCAGCCGGGCGAGCCAGCGGCTGTTCCCGACCGCGAAGACGGTCCACGAGACCAGCGCACCGACGGCGCACAGCAGGCCGGGCAGCGACGCCATCCCGATCGAGGACAGCGACTGCCAGCCGATGCAGGCCAGGCCCGCGCCGCTCAGCGCCAGCGAGGGCGCGAGCCGGCGCAGCGGCACGGCGTGGCGGTCGCGGCTGCCGACCAGGGTGACGGCGATCGGCAGCAGGCCGATCACGATCGAGGTCATGGCCACGCCGCCGCGCTGGACCGCGTTGGCCAGGAACAGGTAGTAGATGATGTTGCCGGTCAGGCTGAGCCAGAGCAGGCCGCGCCAGGCTTGCCAGTCGAGCGTGCGCCGCAGCCGCGGCCAGGCCTGCGCGACCAGCACCGCGGCGACCAGGCCATAGGCCAGGTAGCGCCCCGCGGAGAGCTGGAGGGGCTGGAAGCCGGGCGTGAGGATGGGCGCGAGGAACACCCCTCCCCAGAGCGCGCCCGCGGCGATGCCGGCGCCGACGCCGAGCCGGGTGGAAGTCAAAGCAGACATGGATCGAATCTCCTGAAAACAAGGGAGATTCTCGGCGCTGGAGGGGAAGAAATCCTGGCCGGGCCTACTGGTTTTTTGGCCTGGTCTCGCGACTTGCGCGCCGGTAGGCGGCGGGCGTGCAGTCCATGGTCCTGCGCAGCGCGCGCGTCAGGGCGCTCTGGTCGGAGAATCCGGCCGCCAGGGCGATCTCGGCCACCGTGCGCTCGGTACCGGCCAGCCATTCGCACACCCGCCTGATCCGGCACTGCAGCAGCCAGTCATGCGGGCTGGTGTCCAGCGCCTCGCGGAACAGCGCATGCAGCCGGCTCACGCTCAGGTGCGCGGCCCGGGCCATGGCCTCGGTGGTCCAGGGCAGGCCCGGCTCGGCTTCCATGCGCGCCAGCAGCGCGGCCAGGCGCGAGGCGGGCTGCGGCGCGTCCAGCGCCAGGGTGTCGAGCAGCAGCGGCATCCAGCCCTGGACCAGGGAGGGCGCGTGGCCGGGCCGGGCCGCCATGATGCCCATGAACTCGACCAGCTTGCGGGCCGCCGCGCCGAGCGGCGCGAACGGCCGCTCCAGCAGGCCTTGCCACGGTCCCTGTTCCAGGACCGCGCCGTCGATGTCGACGATGATCGAGCGGTTCGCCACCGCGCTCCACTGGGCGTGCCAGGCGCCCGCCGCGACCACCGCCCCGTGGACCGGATCGAGCCGCCCCTGCCGGCCTTCGATGTCGAGCATGACCGTGCCGCTCACCGGCAGCACCAGCTGGGCGTAGGCATGGCGGTCGCCCTCGCGCCCGCCGCCGTAGCTGCGCAGGTGAAGGTCGACGGGCGGCAGCGGCTCCACGCTGTCACTCCATCGGGCTGCAGGCGTCGGTGCCGGCCGCCATGGCCTTCAGCTTGGCCGGGTCGAGCAGGGTGACTTCGCGCTTGTCGACCTGCAGCCAGCCCTGCTTCTTGAAGCGCGACAGCAGGCGGCTGATGCTTTCGATGGTCAGGCCCAGGTAGTTGCCGATGTCTTCGCGCGACATGCGCAGCTGGAAGCTGTTGGGCGAATAGCCGCGCGTGGCGTAGCGCGCCGACAGGTTGACCAGGAAGACGGCGAAGCGCTGCTCGGCGCGCATATTGCCTAGCAGCAGCATGACGTTCTGCTCGCGCGTGATTTCCTGGCTCATGATGCGGTGGAAGTGGCGCAGCAGCGCCGGCACCTCGCCGAACAGCTCTTCCAGCCGCGCGAACGGGATCTCGCAGACTTCGCTGTCCTCGAGCGCCACCGCGTCGCAGTGGTGGTTGCCGCTGATGGCGTCCATGCCGAGCAGCTCGCCGGCCATCTGGAAGCCGGTGATCTGGGCTTCGCCGGCGGCGTTCACCTGGTAGGTCTTGAAGTGGCCGAAGCGCACCGCGTACAGGTTGCGGAACGGTTCGCCCATCTGGTACAGGCGCTCGTCGCGCACAAGGCGGCGCCGGCGGCCGATGATCTGGTCGAGCCGGTTGATGTCGGCATCCTCGAGCCCCATCGGCAGGCATAGCTGGTGCATGCTGCACGCGCCGCAGCTGGCCTTCAGCGCATGGATGCTGACGGGCGGCTCGGTCTGGAACGACACGGTCTGGATCATGGAATGGGTCCTGTTATCGATGGCAGTCCAAATTATAGACGCCCCTTTTGTGCACCCGGCGCGACAAATCGTCCTATCCTTGCCTATTCGACAGAATCTCGTTGCGTATTGATCAGCGCGGGAATAGGATGGGGAGTGGTGATATAAAAAAGACATCGGTCAAGCGTGCACACAGCAGGGCCGTGCTAGATTCGCACACACCCATCAGTACAGAGGAGCATTCATGTTCGGTCTGTCAGCCCTGGATCTTGCACGCGTCCAGTTCGCCTTCACGATGTCGGCCCATATTCTGTTTCCAGCGATCACAATTGGGATGGCCAGTTACCTGGCCGTGCTGGAACTGTGCTGGCTGCGCACCGGGCGCCAGGTCTATGTCGACCTCTACCATTTCTGGCTGAAGTTCTTCGCCGTCTGCTTCGGCATGGGGGTGGTGTCGGGCATCGTGATGGCCTACCAGATCGGCACCAACTGGAGCTACCTCTCCGAATTCGCCGGCAGCGTGATGGGGCCGCTCCTGGCCTACGAGGTCCTGACCGCCTTCTTCCTGGAAGCGGGCTTCCTGGGCGTGATGCTGTTCGGCTGGAACCGCGTCGGTCCGGGCCTGCATGTGGTCGCCACCTGCATGGTGGCCGTCGGCACCCTGATCTCGGCGACCTGGATCCTGGGCGCCAACAGCTGGATGCAGACGCCGCAGGGCTATGCCATCGAAGGCGGGCGCATGGTGCCGGTCGACTGGCTGGCGATCATCTTCAATCCTTCGTTTCCCTACCGCCTGGTGCACATGGTGCTCGCCGCCTATCTCACCACGGCGCTGATCGTCG
The DNA here is from genome assembly GCF_000382345.1 of Massilia niastensis DSM 21313. Classification (GTDB taxonomy): domain Bacteria; phylum Pseudomonadota; class Gammaproteobacteria; order Burkholderiales; family Burkholderiaceae_D; genus Telluria; species Telluria niastensis. The sequence goes on along the minus strand of NZ_KB908122.1, from coordinate 40,087 downwards.
GGGCCGCGGGCGCCTGGCACCTGCTGCGCCGGCGCGACAATCCGGCGGTGCGCAAGATGCTGTCGATGGCGATGTGGATGATCCTGCTGGTCGCGCCGATCCAGGCCGTGGTCGGCGATTTCCACGGGCTGAACACGCTCGCGCACCAGCCGGCCAAGCTGGCGGCCATGGAGGGCCACTGGGAAAACAAGCCAGGCCATGCGATCCCGCTGCTGCTGTTCGGCATCCCCGACATGGAAGAGGAGCGTACCAAGTTCGCGGTCGGCATCCCGGTCCTGGGCAGCATCATCCTGACCCACAGCCTGGACGGCCAGATCCCGGCGCTGAAGGACTTCGCGCGCGCAGACCGCCCCAATTCGCTGATCGTGTTCTGGAGCTTCCGGCTGATGGTCGGCCTGGGCAGCCTGATGATCGTGCTCGGCGCCTGGAGCCTGTGGCTGCGGCGCGGCAAGCGCATCTTCAGCACGCGGCCCTTCCTGCGCTTTGCCCTGTACATGGGCCCGGCCGGGCTGCTGGCGATCCTGGCCGGCTGGGTCACGACCGAGGTCGGGCGCCAGCCCTGGACCGTGTACGGCGTGCTGCGCACCGCCGATGCCGTCTCGCCGCACGGGGCCGTGTCGCTGGCCCTGACCCTGGTCCTGTTCGTGGTCACCTATTTCTTCGTGTTCGGGGCCGGCGCCATCTACCTGCTGCGGCTGATCCGCAAGGGGCCGCAGCATGTCGACCTGCATCGCGCGCCCCAGGGCGGGCCCGGCGAGGAGCGCACGCCGAGCCGGCCGATGTCGGCGGCCGACGTGCCGAACGACGATTCCGAAGAAGAACATCCGACGAGGAGCTGAGCATGGGGATCGACACTTCCATCATCTGGGCAGTCATCATCTTCTTCGCCGTCTTCATGTACGTGCTGCTGGACGGCTTCGACCTCGGGATCGGCATGCTGTTCCCCTTCACACCCAAGAAGCGCGACCGCGACACCATGATGAACACGGTGGCCCCGGTCTGGGACGGCAACGAGACCTGGCTGGTGCTGGGCGGGGAAGGGCTGCTGGCCGCCTTCCCGGTCGCCTACGCGATCATCCTGTCGGGGCTCTACCTGCCGCTGATCTTCATGCTGGTCGGGCTGGTGTTCCGCGGCGTGGCCTTCGAGTTCCGCTTCAAGGCCAAGGAGCATGAGCGCCACCTGTGGGACAAGGCCTTCATCGGCGGCTCGGTGGTGGCGGCCTTCTTCCAGGGGGTGTCGCTGGGCGCCTTCCTGGACGGCATCGCGGTGTCCGGGCGCAGCTATGCCGGCGGCCCGCTCGACTGGATCGCGCCGTTCCCGCTGCTGGCCGGGGTGGGCGTCATGATCGCCTACACGCTGCTGGGCGCGACCTGGCTGATCATGAAGACCGAGGGCGAGCTGCACGCGCGCATGGTCCAGGTCGCGCGGCCGTTCACCCTGCTGCTGCTGGGCGCGATCGTGGTGATCAGCATCTGGACCCCGCTGCGCGACCCGGCGGTGGCCGACCGCTGGTTCAGCTTCCCGAACATCGTGCTGCTGGCCCCGGTGCCGATACTGGTGCTGGCCTGCCTGGTGCTGATGCTGCGTTCGCTCAGCCGGAACGCCACGCGCGTGCCGTTCCGATTGCCCTTCGTGCTGGCGCTGGGGCTGATCTTCCTCGGCTATAGCGGCATGGCGATCAGCATCTGGCCGCACATCGTGCCGCCCGCGATCAGCATCTGGGAAGCCGCCTCGCCGCCGGCCAGCCAGGGCTTCGCGCTGGTGGGCACGCTGTTCATCCTGCCGATCATCCTGATGTATACGGCCTGGTCCTACTGGGTGTTCCGGGGCAAGGTCAAAGCCGACGCGGGGTACCACTGATGAACGCGCCACGGAAGGAAGCAAAACGCGGTGCGCGCGCCATCGGCCCGCGCGAATGGCTGCGCCGGATCGGCTGGATGCTGGTGCTCTGGGCGGGCGGCGTGGTGACCCTGTCGATCATGGCCTTCCTCATCCGGGTGATCATGCATGCGGCGGGGATGCGTTGATGCAGCAATTGTGCGCGGCCTATGACTTTAGAAGAATACACTTTCCAACAACCTTTGCTATCAGGAGAGCAGCACAGTGACTCAACAGAGCGCGCCTGTCAACGGTCGACCTAGCGCAGGCGCAAGATTGGCCCTGCCCCTGAGTGGCGAGGAGCAGGCCCGCGCCGACCTGTACGCATTGCTGTCAAGGCTGCTTCTGGCGCCTCCCGACGCCGGGCTGCTGGAAGCGCTTGCCGCATCCGATCCGATCCTCGCGCAAGGCGAGGACCTGGCGCTGGAACAGGCTTGGGAACAGCTCACCCTGGCCTCCGGCGTGATGGACCCGCAGGCGGTGGCCGACGAATTCGACGCGCTGTTCATCAGCATCGGCACGCCGCCCGTCAATCCCTACGCTTCGCGCTACCTGTCCGGCTTCATGAACGACGCTCCGCTGGCCGCGCTGCGCGCCGACCTGGCGCACCTGAAGCTGGCGCGCGTGGGCGGCGTGGGCGAGTTCGAGGACCACCTGGGGGCGCTGTGCGAAACCATGCGGGTCCTGATCGCGGGCGGCCCGGGTATCGCGCGCCAGCCGCTGGCGCGGCAGCAACAGTTTTTCGAGGCCCATATCGGGCCCTGGTATGCGCGTGGCGTGGCCGACATCGCGGCCGCCGAGGGCGCCAATTACTACCGGCTGGTGGCAAGGCTGGCCGGGGCCTTCCTGGCCATCGAGGCCGAGGCCTTCGTGGTAGGGGAGGAGACCGATGACTAACTATGATGAGGCAACACGCATGGACCAGCATCCGCAACTGCCGGAAGCGACCGGCACGTCAGTGACAGCGAGCGCCGCGCCGCAGGGCAAACCCGACGCCGCCCGGCGCAGCTTCCTGAAGGCGGCGCCCCTCGGGGCGCTGGCCGTGGTCGCCGGCCGTGGCCAGGCGGCCGAGGCGCCCGCACCGGCGCCGGCCCCGGCCGATCCGCAAGCCAAGCGCGGCTACCACGAAACCGACCACATCCGTCGTTACTATCAGAGCGCCGCCTACTGGTGAGCGTATAAAGGAGGAGCACATGTCCCTCGTCAAAACGACACGCGACAGCGGCCTGAAGCGTCGGCGCTTCCTGGTCGGGGCCGGCGTGGCCGTCGGCGCCGGCGCGCTGGCGCGGCACCTGCCGCTGAACGTGATCGAATCGGCCGGCGCCTCCGACCCGGTCGCCGGCGCCCCGGTGCCGACCGAGATCAAGCGCACCATCTGCACCCACTGCTCGGTGGGCTGCTCGGTGGACGCGGTGGTCGCCAACGGCGTCTGGGTGCGCCAGGAAGCGGCCTTCGATTCGCCCATCAACATGGGCGCGCACTGCGCCAAGGGCGCCTCGGTGCGCGAACACGCCTTCGGCGAGCACCGCCTGCGCTATCCGATGAAGCTGGTGGGCGGCAAGTACCAGCGCATTTCCTGGGACCAGGCGATCAACGAGATCGGCGACAAGCTGCTGCAACTGCGCCAGCAGGCGGGACCCGATGCGCTGATGCTGATCGGCAGCTCGAAGCACAACAACGAGCAGTCCTACCTGCTGCGCAAATGGGTATCGTTCTGGGGCTCGAACAACTGCGACCACCAGGCGCGCATCTGCCACTCGACCACGGTCGCGGGCGTGGCCCAGACCTTCGGCTACGGCGCGATGACGAACTCGTTCAACGACTTGCATCACAGCAAGGCGGTGATGTTCATCGGCTCCAACCCGGCCGAGGCGCACCCGATCTCGATGCTGCACTTCCTGCACGCCAAGGAACTGGGCGCGAAGATGATCGTGATCGACCCGCGCTTCACGCGCACCGCGCGCTTCGCCCACCATTACGTGCGGGTGCGCCCGGGCACCGACATCCCGCTGGTGTGGGGCATGCTGTGGCACATCTTTAACAACGGCTGGGAAGACAAGAAGTACATCGAGGAGCGCACCTACGGCATGGACGAGGTGCGCAAGGAAGTCGCGAAATGGACGCCCGACAAGGTGTCCGACGTCACCGGCGTGCCCGAGGCCTCGGTGCGCATGGCCGCCGAGATGCTGGCCAAGAACCGTCCGTCCTCGGTGGTCTGGTGCATGGGCATCACCCAGCACCACGTCGGCACCGCCAACGTGCGCGCGCTCTCGATCCTGCAGCTGGCGCTGGGCAACATCGGCGTCGCGGGCGGCGGCGCCAACATCTACCGCGGCCACGACAACGTGCAGGGCGCCACCGACGTCGGCCCGAACGGCGAGTCGCTGCCGGGCTACTACGGCCTGGCCGAGGGTGCCTGGAAGCACTTCGCCTCGGTCTGGGGCGTCGACTACAACTGGATCCTGTCGCGCTACGGCTCCAAGGAGCTGATGGAAAAGCCCGGCATCACGGTGTCGCGCTGGTTCGACGCGGTCAGCGAGAAGAACGAGTTCGTCGACCAGCCGAGCAACCTGCGCGCCGTGATCTACTGGGGCCACGCCCCCAACAGCCAGATGCGCCTGCCGGACATGAAGGCGGCGATGCAGAAGCTCGACATGCTGGTCGTGGTCGACCCGTATCCGAGCATGACGGCGGCCATGCACGGCCGCACCGACGGGGTCTACCTGCTGCCGGCGGCGACGCAGTTCGAGACCCAGGGCTCGTGCACCTCGTCGAACCGCTCGATCCAGTGGCGCGAGCGGGTCATCGCGCCCATCTTCGAGTGCAAGACCGACCACGAGATCATGTACCTGTTCGCGCGCAAGCTCGGCTTCGCCAACGAGCTGTGCAAGAACATCAAGGTCGTGCACAACGAACCGGTGATCGAGGACATCCTGCGCGAGATCAACCGTTCCTGCTGGACCATCGGCTACACCGGCTGCTCGCCGGAGCGCCTCAAGCTCCACATGGAGAACAAGCACACCTTCAACCCGACCACCATGCGCGCCGATTCCGGTCCGTGCAAGGGCGACTACTACGGACTGCCGTGGCCGTGCTGGGGCACCCCGGAACTGAAGCACCCGGGCACGCCCATCCTGTACGACCTGAACAAGAGCGTGGCCGAGGGCGGGCTGGCCTTCCGCGCCAACTGGGGCGTCGAGCACAACGGCGCGAGCCTGCTGGCGGGCGACGGTTCGACCAACAAGGACAGCCAGCTCGACACCGGCTACCCGGAATTCGACCATGTGTTCCTGAAGAAGCTGGGCTGGTGGAGCGAGCTCACGCCCCAGGAACAGGCCATGGCCGAGGGCAAGAACTGGAAGACCGACCAGTCGGGCGGCATCATCCGGGTCGTCATCTCGCACGGCTGCTCGCCCTTCGGCAATGCGCGGGCGCGCTGCAACGTCTGGAATTTCCCGGATCCGGTTCCCGTCCACCGCGAACCGCTGTCCTCGCCGCGCCGCGACCTGGTCGCCAGGTACCCGACCTACGACGACAAGGCCGCCTTCTGGCGCCTGCCGACCCTGTACAAGTCGGTGCAGGCGGTCGACTACTCGAAGGACTTCCCGCTGATCATGACCTCCGGCCGCCTGGTCGAGTACGAGGGCGGCGGCGACGAGACCCGCTCGAATCCCTGGCTCGCCGAGCTGCAGCAGAACATGTTCGTCGAGATCAATCCGCACGACGCAGTCCAGATCAAGGCCAGGGTCGGCGACTACGTCTGGGTCGAGACCCCGACCGGCGCCCGCCTGAAGATGATGGCGATGGTGACCGAGCGGGTGCCGATCGGCCTGGTCTGGATGCCCTTCCACTTCGGCGGCTGGTGGATGGGCGAGGACCAGGAGCGCAACTACCCCGAAGGCTCGGCGCCGACGGTGCGCGGCGAGGCCTGCAACACGGGCTGGACCTATGGCTACGACGCCGTGACGATGATGCAGGAAACCAAGGTATCGCTGTGCCGCGTGGTGCGCGCCTGACGAGCCGACAAGACGGAGGAGACTGGCATGGCTGCTAGGATGAAGTTCATTTGCGATACCGAGCGCTGCATCGACTGCAACGGCTGCGTTACCGCATGCAAGAACGAGCACGAAACCCCGTGGGGCGTGAACCGCCGCCGCGTGGTGACCATCAACGACGGCGTCCCGGGCGAGCGCTCGGTGTCCGTGGCCTGCATGCACTGCACCGACGCCCCTTGCCTGGCGGTGTGCCCGACCAACTGCATCTACCACACCGAGGACGGCATCGTCCTGCACAGCAAGGACCAGTGCATCGGCTGCGGCTACTGCTTCCTGGCCTGTCCGTTCGGGGCGCCGCAGTTCCCGGAAACCGGCCTGTTCAACCACCGCGGCAAGATGGACAAGTGCACCTTCTGCGCCGGCGGGCCGGAACCGGACACCTCGGAGGCCGAGTTCAAGAAGTATGGCCGCAACCGCATCGCCGAAGGCAAGCTGCCGGCCTGCGCCGAGATGTGCGGCACCAAGGCGCTGCTGGGCGGCGACGCCGAGATCATCGCCGACATCTACCGCCAGCGCGTCGAGACCCGCGGCTATGGTCCGGAACTGTGGGGCTGGAAGATCGCCTACGGCAGGCCCAAGCGCGGCGGTGAAGTGAAGGCCAAGGGCGACCTGCCGCGCGAGAACCAGGTGCCGAACGACTTCCAGAACGGCGGCGGGAGGATCCCGACATGAGACGGCTCAAGTGCTGCATCGCCGCGCTGCCGCTCATGCTGCTGGCCGGCTGCCTCGAGGTGGACCAGCATCCGGAGTGGGTGCGGGGCGAGTACGCGGGCAAGGAAGACCACCGTCCCTACCAGACCCGCTTCCACAATGACCGGCTGGCGTGGTGGGCGACGATCGCCAACCGCAACAACAGGCAGAACGAGTACAACCGGTCCAACCCTTGAGGAGGAGCCGACCATGCGAGCGAACCTGATAGCCCTGCGCGTCATCCTGCTGCTGGCGGTGGCGCTGCTGCTGCCGTCGGCCTGGGCCGGCGTGCCGAACAAGGAAGCCAAGCCCGCCTATGCGGAAGAACAGACCATGCTGCAGCTCGAGGCCGACTCGCGGGTGCGCGATCCCGGCTATGGCAGCGCCGCCTCGGGCCGGGTCCACATGGACCGCCACTTCCTCGGCCAGTACGGCAGCAACGAGGCCAACGTCATCGTCCAGCGCGGCGGCAATACCTGGCGCCACCTGCGCAACGGGCCGCTGGCCTCGATCGCCGGCACCCTGCTGCTGGTGGTGCCGCTGCTGATCTTCGTGTTCTACAAGACCGTGGGACCGGCGCGCGAGGAAGCGCGCTCCGGACGCAAGCTGCAGCGCTTCAACCGCTGGGAGCGGCAGATTCACTGGGTGACCGCCTTCGCCTTCATCGCGCTGGCCGTCACCGGCATCATCCTCCTGTTCGGCAAGAAGATCATGCTGCCGTGGATGGGGCACGACCTGTTCTCGTGGGTGGCGATCATCTCCAAGTACCTGCACAACTTCGTGGGGCCGCTGTTCATCGTCTGCACCCTGCTGATGTTCTTCACCTTCGTGCGCCGCAACTTCTTCAACCGCACCGACTGGCAATGGGTCAAGCAGGGCGGCGGCCTGGTGTCGCACAAGCACGTCCCGGCGGGCTTCTTCAATGCCGGCGAAAAGGCCTGGTTCTGGGGGGGCGTGATCCTGCTCGGCCTGATCATGTCGATCACCGGCCTGGTCCTCAACTTCGTCAACTTCGGCCAGACCCGCTACCTCATGCAGATGACGAACTACCTGCACCTCGGCGCCGCCACCCTGTTCATCGTGGCGTCGATGGGCCACATCTACATCGGCACCTGGGGCACCCCCGGCGCCTACGAGGCGATGCGCCACGGCACCGTGGACGAGGAATGGGCCAGGGCCCACCACGCCCTGTGGTACGAACAGGTGAAGGCGGGCGTCGCTCCCGGCGCCACGCCGCCCACGGGACCGGGCAGCGTGCCGCCTTCGGCGCGTCCGGAACCGGGACGACCGACGCCGGCGCGTCCGGGTCCAGCGCTGTGAGGAGGCCCATGAAACCGACCACCATCCTGATGTCCTCCTGCCTGGCGGCGCTCGCGCTGCTCGCATCCGGCTGCGACCGCGGCCGCACGCCGGCCGCCGACGGTGTCCTGCAGACCAAGTTCCCGGGCCAGGTCACGTCCGGCGGCGGCAGCAGCGGCGAGGTGCTGGCGCGCAGCGCGCGTCCCACCACCGACGCCACCTATGCCGGCGGTACGCCGGGGATCGCCGGCGGTTCCGGCGGCACCACCGGCGGCGCCGCCATGGGCGGCACGGTGCAGGAGTCCGGCCAGGGCCCGTCGAGCGGCACCACCCAGCCGGCCAGCGCCGGCCAGGCCGGCACCACGCTGCCGTCGGGCGACAACAAGACGCCGGCTGCCGGCCCGACGCCCACGGCCCCGGCCAGCAACGCTTCCCCGCAGGGGCCGGCAGCCCCGAGCAAGGAGACCAGATGATGACACCGACTACGGCAATCAAACTGGCGCTCGCGGCCGGCCTGGCGCTGGCGCAGGGCGCATGGGCGGCGCTGCCGCCGCCGTCCCCGGCCCAGAAGCAGGCCGCCGCGGCCAAGAAGGCCGAGGCCGACGCCAAGGCGGCCAAGGAAAAGGAGCTGCTGGCCGCCTCGATGGACAGGCTCAGCGCGCGCTGGCGCGCCAAGGCGCCCGGCGAGGGCTGGAAGGTGAACGCGCCGGTCGCCATCGCGGCCGCCCCCGCTGCCGCCGCGCCGGGCGCCGCGCCAGCGGGGGTGACGCCGGCCGCGGCCGGCATCCCGGCGCCGGCGCCATCCAACGCGGCGCCAGGCGGCGCGGCGGTGGCGCCGGCCACCGGCGCCGCGCCGCACAGCCCGCAGGCGCTGAACGCCGCCAACGTGCCGGTGAAGAGCGAGAAGCTGGGCACGGCGCGCCCGAGCGAGGACGTGAAGAAGGGGCCGACCAGGCCGGTGCCGGCCGGCACCCCGCCCGCCATCGAAAAGAAGGGTACGCCGGAAACGGCCAACAAGAAGTGAAGGAGGCTGGAAGCGCATGAAAATGGGAAGCATGCCGATCGCGGTGATCATGCAGCGCCGCGCCGTCCAGCACCGCTGGGCGGACGAAGCCTGGGAGGCGGTCGGGATCGTGCCCGACCGCGGCGACCTGCCGCGCCTGCAGGTGCTGAGCGAAAGCCCGGAGCGCGACTACTACCTGGTGTCGGGCCTCGAGCTCGAGCTCTACACCGACGAGAACGAGGGCTATTTCGAGAACTGCATGGCGCCCGAATCGAAGGTCTTCGTCATGTGGCGCATGGAAGAGGGCAGGGCGATGCCGGTGCGCGCCTCGGTCAGCTATGTCGAGGGCACGCGCATGTTCGATAACGGCGAATCGGCCGACGGCGTGGCGATGCCGGCCGAGATCCATGCCTGGGTGGCCGACTACCTGCGCGCCAACTACGATCCGAAGCCGCGCAAGGGACGGCAGCACGGATGAGCGGGGCACCGATGGAAGGCGAAGGCTTCTTGCGCCGCTGGTCGCGGCTGAAATCGACGGGCGGCGAGGCCGCCGCGCCGCAGGAAGCGCCGGCAGCCGCGCCGGCTGGCGCAGCGAGCCCGGCCGATCCGCTGGCGCCGGCGCCTGCCGCGCCGGTCGCGCCTGCGCCGCAACCGGCCGCGCCGCCGGACGACGGCCCGGCGCATCCGGCCCCCACGCTCGAGGATGTGGCGCAGCTGACGGCGGACTCGGATTACTCGGCCTTCGTCGCCCGGGGCGTGGACAAGAACATCCAGCGCCTCGCGCTCAGGAAGCTGTTCACCGACCCGCACTTCAACATCAAGGACGGGCTCGACATCTACATGGACGATTTCACCAAGCCTTCTCCGCTGTCCCCGGCGATGCTCGCCTCGCTCCAGCATGCGCAGGATGTCGTGGCGCGCCTGCTGGGCGACAAGGAAGAGGAGGAGAAGGACGGCGACACCGCGCAGGCAGCGCAAGAGACGCTGCCGCCACCACCACAACAAGGGAACGCATGAACATCCGACTCAATGACGGGGCGGCCACCGACCCCGTCCAGAACGAGCGCGACGCGCTCGCCCGTAGCGCCGCCATGCAGGCCGCGAACGCGATTCCCGCCTTCGAGCCCGCGGTGACGGTCGGCTACCGCTCGGCCGGCCGGACCCTGGTGGTCGGCCCGGCCGCCTCGGCCCTGCCCTGGGCCGACCGGCTGGCGGCCGCCATGCCGGTGACGGCGCTGCTGCTCGACGAAGCGCCTGGCGGCGCCGCGCGCGCCTATCCGGTCCACGGCGCCCGCAGCGTGGCCGTCGCCGGCTGGCTGGGCGCCTTCGAGGCGCGCTGGCAGGCCGCCGGCCAGCCGGTCGGGCAGGGCCGGTTCGACCTGGTGCTCGACCTGTGCGCGGCGCGCCTGATCCCCAGCCACCAGCGCCCGCACGGCTACTACGCGCCGGGCGAGGACGAGGAAGCCCGGGCCCGCGCCGCCGAGGAACTGCAGGACATGGTCGGCGACTTCGAGAAGCCGAAATACTTCAACTACAAGGAAAGGCTGTGCGCCCACAGCCGCAACGGACGCCAGGGCTGCAACGCCTGCATCGACATCTGCTCGGCCGAGGCGATCCAGGGCGACGGCGACAGGATCAAGGTCAATCCCTACCTGTGCGCGGGCTGCGGCGCCTGCGGCACCGTGTGCCCGTCCGGCGCGATCAGCTACGCCTATCCTCCCGCCGCCCTGGCTGGCAAGCGCATCCAGGCCATGCTGCGCGCCTTCCGCGAAGCGGGCGGGCGCGAACCGGTGCTGCTGCTGCACGACGGCGGACCCGGCGCCGCCATGCTCGAGGAGCTGGGCGCGGCCATGCCGGGCCGGCTGCTGCCCCTGGGCCTGCACCACATGGCCTCGACCGGGATCGATGTCTGGCTGGCGGCGCTGGCCTATGGCGCGGCCGGGGTGGCGGTACTGGCCACGGGCGAGGAAGCGCCCCAGTACGTGGCCGCGCTCGACGCGCAGATGGCGGTGGCCCAGGCCGTGCTCGATGGCCTCGGCTATGCGGGGCCGCACTTCCAGCTGCTGCATGCGGGGGCGCTGGACGAGCTGGCGCTGGCGCTGCGCCATGCGCCGCGCGGCGAGGTCCCGCTGGAACCGGCCGTGTTCCACCTGGCGGCGGACAAGCGCAACACGCTCGACTACGCGCTCGAGCACCTGTACAGGCATGCGCCCGAGCAGCCGGAACAGGTGCCGCTGCCGGCAGGCAGCCCGTTCGGCGCGCTGGCTGTCGACCGCGACGCCTGCAGCCTGTGCATGGCCTGCGTCGGCGCCTGCCCGGCATCGGCGCTGCAGGACGGGCAGGGGGCGCCGCTGCTGCGCTTCATCGAGAAGAACTGCGTGCAGTGCGGGCTGTGCGCCTCGACCTGCCCTGAAAATGCGATCACCCTGGTCCCGCGCATGTCGTTCGCGCCCAGCCGCATGCAGGCGGTGGTGCTGAACGAAACCCAGCCCTTCCACTGCATCCGCTGCAACAAGCCGTTCGGCACGCTGCGGGCGGTCGAGATCATGCTGGGACGGCTGGCCGCGCACCCGGCCTTCGCCGGCCACCTCGACCGGCTGCAGATGTGCGGCGACTGCCGCGTGATCGACATGATGGAGCCGGAAGGCGAGATGCGGGTGACCACGCTGCGGCGCAGCTGAACATGGTGTAGCCGCTGGCGCCCAATCGGTGGCAGAATGACCACGTAGGGTGGACCGCAGAGCCGTCCACCCTGCATCCACCGCAAGCGATCAGGAGACACCATGACCCCAACCCAGCGCTTCGTCCAGGCGCGTGATTTCCTCCAGCAGCACCGTACCGACTATGACACCGCCTACCGCGGCTACCAGCGGCCCCGGTTCGACAACTTCAACTGGGCGATCGACTTCTTCGACCACCAGGCCAGGAACAACCCGACCCCGGCGCTGTGGGTGGTCGAGGAAGACGGCTCCGAACGCAAGATCTCGTACGCCGACATGGCCTCGCGTTCCGACCAGGTGGCGGAATTCCTGCGCAACTGCGGGGTGAAGCGCGGCGACCGGGTGCTGCTGATGCTGCCGAACCGGGTCGAGCTGTGGGAAATCATGCTGGCCGGGATCAAGCTCGGCGCCGTGCTGGTGCCGACCACGATGCTGGTCTCGGGCGCCGACCTGGCCGACCGCCTGGAGCGCGGCCGTGTCACCCACGTGATCGCCCAGGCCACCGAAGCCCACAAGTTCGAGGCGCTGCCCGGCAACTACACGCGCATCGCGGTCGGCGGCGCGCTCGAGGGCTGGCGCGACTTCGACGACAGCCGCGACGTGCTGAGCGTGTTCGCGCCCGAGGGCGAGACCCGCGCCACCGACCCGCTGCTGCTGTACTTCACCTCCGGCACCACGGCCAAGCCCAAGCTGGTGCTGCACAGCCACCAGAGCTACCCTGTCGGCCACCTGTCGACCATGTACTGGATCGGCCTGCAGCCGGGCGACGTGCACTGGAATATCAGCTCGCCGGGCTGGGCCAAGCATGCCTGGAGCTGCCTGTTCGCGCCCTGGAACGCCGGCGCCACCGTATTCGTCTACAACTACGAGCGCTTCTCGGCCAAGGGAGCGCTCGACACCATCGTGCGCTGCGGCGTGACCTCGCTGTGCGCGCCGCCCACGGTGTGGCGCATGATGATCAAGGAAGACCTGGCCGCCTGGAAGCCGCCGCTGCGCGAACTGGTGGGGGCGGGCGAGCCGCTCAACCCGGAAGTGATCGAGCAGGTCGAGCGCGCCTGGGGCATCCGCATCCGCGACGGCTTCGGCCAGTCCGAGACCACCTGCCAGATCGGCAATTCGCCGGGCCAGCCGCTCAAGCCCGGATCGATGGGCCGCCCGCTGCCGGGCTACCGGGTCGCGCTGCTCGACATCGACGACCAGCCGGCGCGCGAAGGCGAGATCTCGGTGAAGCTCGACCCGGCCCCGGTCGGCCTGATGCTGTGCTACGAGGGCGACGAGGCCAAGACCGCCAGCGTCATGCGCGCAGGCCACTACCACACCGGCGACACCGCCACGGTCGACGACGAGGGCTACTACTTCTACGTGGGCCGCAACGACGACGTGTTCAAGTCGTCCGACTACCGCATCAGCCCGTTCGAGCTGGAGAGCGTGCTGATCGAGCACGAGAGCGTGCTGGAAGCGGCGATCGTGCCCACGCCCGATCCGCTCAAGCTGTCCGTGCCGAAGGCCTTCGTCACCCTGCGCCAGGGCGTGGAGCCGAGCCGCGAGGTGGCGGCCGCGCTGTTCGCCTTCACCCGCGAGCGGCTGGCTCCCTACCAGCGCATCCGCCGCATCGAGTTCCGCGAGCTGCCCAAGACCATCTCGGGCAAGATCCGGCGCGTCGAGCTGCGCAAGCAGGAGGCCGGCCGCGACGGGCAGAGTGCGGCGGAAGGCATCGAATTCCGCGAGGAGGATTGTCCCGGCTGAGCGTTGGCGGCCGGGCTTGTCGAGGAGAGCAGCATGCAAGTGAAAGCACATATCGTTCCCTGCCTGTGGTTCGACACCCAGGCCGAAGAGGCCGCCAACTTCTACGTGTCGGTGTTCCCGAACTCGCGCATCACCCAGGTCTCGCACTACGGCGAGGAGGGCCGCGAGGTGCACGGGATGGCGCCGGGCACGGTGCTGACCGTGGCCTTCGAACTGGATGGCCAGCCGTTCACGGCCCTGAACGGCGGCCCGGCCTTCCGCTTCAGCGAGGCGGTCTCGTTCCAGGTCAGGTGCGACACCCAGGACGAGATCGACCGCTACTGGGAAGTGCTGGGCGCGGGCGGCGACGAGGCCGCGCGCCAGTGCGGCTGGCTGAAGGACCGCTACGGCCTGTCGTGGCAGGTCATGCCGGGCGTGATGGACGAACTGATCGTCGGCCCGCGCAGCGAGCAGGTGATGGCGGCGCTGATGCCGATGAAGAAGCTCGACCTGGCCGCGCTGCTCGCCGCGGGCGGGCGGGGCGACGGGGCAGGTGTGTGAGAAAGAGTGCGGCACGGACGGGACGATTGGCTTCATAATGGAGGCATTGTGTTCACTCCAGGCGCCGCCCGCCTGCACCTGCGGCGCCGCCCACCTTTCAGCCATCGATGACCACCACCAAGCGATCCAGCAAGCCTGCTCCGGCCTATGAAGTCAGGAAGTCCCCCGTCCACGGCAATGGCGTCTTCGCCCTGCGCACCATCGAGGCGGGCGAGCGCATCATCGAATACCGCGGCGAGCGTATCAGCTGGGACGAGGCCACCGAGCGCGCCGCGAAGGCAGGCGGTCCGGTCAACCACACCTTCTATTTCAGCCTGCACGACGGGCGCGTGATCGACGGCGGCCGGCGCGGCAACGACGCGCGCTGGATCAACCATGCCTGCTCGCCCAACTGCGAGGCCTTCGAGGACGAAGGCCGGGTCTACATCCATGCGATGCGCCCCATCGAGCCGGGCGAGGAACTGAACTACAACTACGCGCTCGTATACGACGAGCGGCATACGCCGGCGCTGAAGAAGCTGTTCGCGTGCCGCTGCGGCACACCCGGCTGCACCGGCACCATGCTGGCGCCCAAGCGCCGCGCCGGCCGCAAGTCCGCCGGCGCCTGAAGGAGCCGACATGAAGCCCGTGGTGCGCAGCCTGCTGGAAACCGACCTGTACAAGTTCACCATGTGGCAGGCGCTGCTGCATAGCCACCCCGGCGCGCATGGCGAATACGAATTCCGCTGCCGCAACGAGCCGGCCTTTCCGCTGGCCGAGCTGAAGGACGAGATCGAGCGCGAACTCGATCACCTGTGCTCGATGATGTTCACCGAAGGGGAGGTCGAGTACCTGCGCGGCCTGCGCTTCATCAAGAGCGACTTCGCCGACTTCCTGACCCTGTTCCGCTTCCAGCGCAAGTTCATCCGGGTCGAGACCGAGGGCCCGCATTTGCGCATCCGCGCCGCCGGGCCGATCGTGCACGTGATGGGCTTCGAGATCTTCGTGCTCTACATCGTCAACGAGCTGTATTTCCGCCGCGTCGACCAGGCGGCGGCGCTGCAGGAGGCGCGCGCGCGGCTGGAACACAAGGTCCGCGAACTGCGCGCGTTCGGACTGGAAGCGCCGCGCGCCAACCCCTTCGAGTTCTTCGACTTCGGCGTGCGCCGCCGTTTTTCCGGCGAATGGCACGACGAGGTGGTGGCGACCCTGGCGCGCGATCTGCCGCAGTACTTCAAGGGCACCTCGAACGTCTACCTGGCGCGCAAGTACAACCTGGTGCCGATCGGGACCATGGCCCACGAATACCTGCAGGCCTACCAGGCCTTCGGCGTGCGCCTGCGCGACTTCCAGAAGATGGCGCTGGAGGGCTGGGTGCAGGAATACCGGGGCGACCTCGGCACGGCCCTGACCGACGTGGTCGGCATGGACGCCTTCCTGGCCGACTTCGACCTGTATTTCGCCAAGCTGTTCGACGGCCTGCGCCACGATTCGGGCGACCCGGTGGCGTGGGGCGAGAAGGCGCTGGCGCACTACACGAAGCTGCGCATCGACGCCCGCACCAAGCGCCTGGTGTTCTCGGACGCGCTGACGGTGCACAAGGCCCTGTCCCTGTACCGGCACTTCGCCGACCGCGTCATGACCGGCTTCGGCATCGGCACCAAGCTGACCAACGACACCCAGTTCAAGGCGCTCAACATCGTCATGAAGCTGGTGCACTGCAACGGCCAGCCGGTGGCCAAGCTGTCGGACGAGCCGGGCAAGTCGCAGTGCAACGACGCCACCTTCATCGCCTACCTGCGCCAGGTGTTCAGCCACCCCGAGCACTGAGAACCGATCCCGGCAAGAATTCGAGAGAATTCGCGCGCCGGGACACGCTATGCTCGTCGCTCACCTTTCGTTCACCAAGAGAACGCCGTGAAGCTCGCAACGGGCATCGCGATCGCCGCGCTGCTTTCCCTGTTCGCCGTCCGCGCGCAGGCGCAGGACCGCGTCCAGGCGGCCGGCGAAGCGGCCGGACGCTGGCTGGAACTGGTGGACAGCGGCAAGGCAGGCGAGAGCTGGACCGAGGCCTCGCCCTCGCTGCGCGCCGCGGTCTCGCGCGAACAGTGGGCGGCCGCGCTGGAGTCGGTGCGCAGCCCGCTCGGCCCGGTGCGCTCGCGCACCCAGCAGTCCGCTACCCTGACACGCTCGCTGCCCGGCGCACCGGCCGGCGAGTATGTCGTCATCCAGTACCGGACCAGCTTCGCGGGCGGCATCGCGATCGAAACCGTGACGCCGATGCGCGAGCCGGACGGCAGCTGGAAGGTCTCTGGATACTACGTCAAATAAGGCGCCCCGCAGGCGCCGGCTGCCAGCGGTGCCGACGCAGGCGCGGGCGCTGCAGCGGCGCTCCGGGCCGGCGGCCATGCGCTCCGCATGATCGCGCAAGTTCGCACCCGCCGGGGTAGGCAGGGCGCTCCACAAGTGTGAAAATTGACGTAATTTCTTGCGCCATCGACATGATATCGTCGCCTGCCAGGGTAACGGTAACCCATGCCGCATGTCCGTGCCTGGAGGGGTATTCCGGTCCGGAAAACAGGCGAGCGGAACCCGGCGGCCGGCGGGAAATCATGCGATAATATTTCAATAGGGCAATATATTTTGCCAGCCGCGCGCCTTCCTCCGCCCATGGGTCGAACGCATGCCGCTGGTCCGGGTGCTGGAACGAACATGCGGGAGGACGCTCATTTGAAGAAGGCATCCTGTGGGTGAAATCAGAGCATTCATGTTGATGCTTGCCATCGGCAACATCACCTATGCCATCCTGATGGCCGGTTATGCGCGGTCTGGTACCCCGGATGCTTCCATGCGAATCTGGACCTGGGCCAAGGTCATCCAGGGATGCGCCTTCTTTACCTTCTGGCTGCGCCCGGAGCTGCCCCCGGCGCTCGGCGCCTTCCTCTCCAACGGCTTGCTGATCGTGGCCGCGGTCGGGGAGCTGGCTGCGTACTCCCTGTTCATGGGCTACCAGTGGCGGCGCCGCCTGGTCGTGATCGCCGTGCTGTGCGAACTCCTGCTGGCGGCGGCGGTGCTGGGCAATGCCTCGCTGGTCAACCTGGCCGGCTTGATGTCCCTGATCGTCGCGGCGATCGCGGGCCTGAACGCCTTCTTCCTGATCGGCGCCGGGCTGACGCTGCTGCGCTTCATCATCGGCGTGCCCAACCTGTTGATCGCGCTGGGCTTCCTGTGGCGCGCCTGGGTCGGCTTCACCGAAGGCACGCTGACCGTCTTCTCTCCGGGACTGCCGCAGACGCTGCTCTACCTGGGGGCGTATTTCCTGCTGATCGTGAACGGCTTCGGCTTCCTGCTGCTGTGCAAGCAAAAGGATGAGCGACGGCTGCGCGAACTGGCGACCCGGGACGGCCTGACCGGGCTGGTCAACCGGCACGCCTTCCTGGGCGAGGCCGAACGCGCGCATTCGCTGGCCAGGCGCCTGGGCAAGCCGATGACCCTCCTGATGATGGATATCGACCATTTCAAGGGGCTGAACGACCGCTACGGGCATGCGTTCGGCGACCAGGCCTTGCGCGTCTTCGCGCGGGCGGCGCAATCCACGCTGCGCCGGCACGACGTGCTGGGCCGGCTGGGCGGCGAGGAATTCGCCGTGTTCCTGCCGGAGACGGACATCGGCGACGCCCTCGATGCGGCCGAGCGCCTGCGCCTGGCCGTCGCGGCGGCCAGGCTCGACGCCGATGGCGAAGCCTGCTCCATGACGGTCAGCATCGGGGTGGCCGAGCTGGCCGCCGACGACGTGGTGAGCATGGCGCTGCTGCGCGCCGACGCGGCGCTGTACGCGGCCAAGCGCAAGGGGCGCAACCGGGTCGAGACCGCGGCCCCGGTGCACGCGCCATCGCCAGGCGCCGGGTTCGCCGTGGCGCAGGGGTGAACCGGCGCCGCTGCAGCTTGGAAAAAGGGTGTGCAGCTCGTCTGCGATCCGGCCTGATGATGGTGTAAAATCCTTGTAGTCAGTTGGACAATCATTGAAAGGAAGTGAAAAATGCGCCTCTTTCCCAGCACGGGCAAATCCCTCGTCGTCGCCATCGCGGCATCGGTCGTGTCGCTCAGCGCCCTCGCACAGAACTGGCCCGATGGGACGGTAACGGTGGTGGTGCCGTGGCCGCCGGGAGGACCGTCGGACATCGCGGCCCGGCCGGTAGCCAAGGGCCTCACCGAAGGCTTGGGTAAAACCTTCGTCATCGACAACCGTGCTGGCGGCGGCGGCAACATCGGCAGCGCCGCCGTGGCCCGCGCCAATCCCGATGGCAAGACGATCCTGATCACCTCGAGCGCGCCCATCGTGATCAACCCGAGCCTGTACAAGAAGATGGCCTTCGATCCGGCCAAGGACCTGGCGCCGGTCACCAACCTGCTGCGCGTGCCGCTGGTGCTGGTGGCGCATCCTTCCGTTCCTGCCAAGAGCCTGAAGGAACTGATGGCCCACATCCAGTCGAAGAAGGGCAACTTCTCCTTCGCCTCGTCGGGCAGCGGCACCCCGCAGCACCTGACCGGCGAGCTGTTCAACAGCGTGGCGAAGCTGAACATGGTCCACGTGCCGTACAAGGGTTCGGCGCCGGCGATCTCCGACGTGCTGGGCGGCCACATCCCGATCATGTTCGACAGCACCATCGCCATCATGCCGCACATCAAGAGCGGCAAGGTGAAGCCGATCGCGATCTCCAGCGCCAAGCGCTCGCCGCTGCTGCCGGATGTGCCGACCTTCGCCGAAGCGGGCCTGCCGGCGATCGAATCCTACGCCTGGTACGGCATGTTCGCGCCTGCCAAGACGCCGAAGAACGTGATCGCCAAGATCAACGCCGAGACCATCAAGGTGATGAAGGCGCCTGAGTTCCAGAAAGTGCTGGCCGACACCGGTTCCGACTTCGTCGGCGACACCCCGGAAAACTTCGGCAAGTTCGTCACCGCCGAAGCCGCCAAGTGGGGCAAGGTGGTGAAGGATAGCGGCGCGACCGTCGACTGAACCTGCGCCTCGCCGAACAGGATGCCTGTTCGGCCCGGGTGACCCGAGCGGGATGGCAGCGTGCTGCCATCCCGCTTTCTTTGGGCGCCTGCCCGCTACAGCACCCCGAATACCAGCAGGAGCACCAGCGTCAGGACGACCGATACCAGGATGGAGCCGAGACAGCCCAGTTTGTTCGAGAAGAATAAGAACATGCCACTCCTTGTAGGTGATGCCGGTCAGGGCTTCATGCGGCGCGGCGCGCCGGTTTCGTGTCCTGCTCCTGTTCGCGCCGCAGGCGCTGCTGCAGCATGGCGACCACGGCCGCCTCCTCGGGCGTGAGCGCGTGCAGGTCGTCGGTCAGCTGCTGCTCGGTACGCTCGCGCAGCACCTCGAGCACGGTGCCCTCGAGATAGGCGTCGAGCACGGCCGGGTGCACATAGCACTTGCGGCAGATCGACGGCGTGTTGCCGAGCTTTTCGGCCACCGATTCGATCGCCTGCACGATGTTCCGCTTGGCCTGGGTCTCGGAATCGAACTTCTCGAATTCCTGCAGCGCGAGGGCGGCCAGCACGGTCCCTGACCAGGTGCGGAAGTCCTTGGCCGTGTAGTCCTCGCCGGTGATCGCGCGCAGGTAGTCATTCACGTCGGCCGAGTCCACGCTGTGGGTCTCGCCTTCGTCGTCCACGTACTGGAACAGTTCCTGGCCCGGCAGGTCGCGCGCACGGGCGATGATGCGGGCCAGGCGCCGGTCCTGCACCCTGACCTTGTGGTAGACCCCGCTCTTGCCGCGGAAGCGGAATTCGACCTTGCTGCCTTCGACCTGCACATGGCGGTTGCGCAGGGTGGTGAGGCCGAAGGACTTGTTGGTGCGCGCATATTCCTCGTTCCCGACCCGCATCATGGTCGCCTCGAGCAGGTAGACGATGGTGGCCAGGACCTTTTCGCGCGGCAGTCCCGGCAGCGCCAGCGCGCGGTCGACCTCGGCCCGGATCGCCGGCAGCGCCTTGCCGAAGTTGAGCATGCGTTCGTACTTGACCTCGTCGCGCACGGCGCGCCATGTCGCGTGGTAGCGGTATTGCTTGCGGCCCCTGGCGTCGCGTCCCGTGGCTTGCAGGTGGCCATTCGCCTGCGGACAGATCCAGACCTCGGTCCAGGCCGGCGGGATCGCGAGCTTCCTGATGCGCGCCAGCGTGGCTTCGTCGCTCACCGCGTCGCCGCCGGCGTCGAGATAGCGGAATCCTTCGCCGGCGGGTTCGCGCCGGATGCCGGGCCGGTCGTCGCGGACGTAACGCAAACCGGCCGCGCGGGCGGCGGCGGGCGGGTCGGCCGGCGTGGCGTCGGTCGCCGGGGTGGTATCGCTGTGCATGAGGCAGGTCCGTCCGAGTTGATCCAGGGCCGATGCTACGCCGGCACGCGCTGGCCTACCGTTCGCGACATAACCTTGTCAGCGGCGGCGCGCCCGCCCGGCAGCATTGCCGGCGCGACACCGAGATCATCCATGCGCGCCCCTTCGCCGAAAGGGCAGATGATATGCGAATGGTTCGGTGCACGAAGCGTCATTGCTTATGCTCAACGAATCACGGCGTGAACGGCGTGAACCGGGAATGCCCCGAACGCGCTGGAGGTCGGTGCGCAAACGCACGGATAAGCAGTGAAGAGGCCACTAGGGTGAACAATCCAAGCAAGGGGGCATCATGAGTCAGGATGGAGGAAAGCCACGCATCGAGCCGGCAACCATGCCGGCGGGGGGCTGGGGATCACTGGGGGGAGTCACGGGCATTCTCCTGGACCAGGAAGCGGCACTGAAGGACAGCCGCCTCCTGATCAGGCAAAACAAGCCGGACGGCTACGCATGCGTCAGCTGCGCCTGGGCCAAGCCGGCCCATCCGCATCCATTCGAATTCTGCGAAAGCGGCGCCAAGGCGACCGCCTGGGAAACCACGACCCGCGCCATCGGCGCCGACTTCTTCGAGCGCTACACGGTCACCGAACTGGAAGCCTGGTCCGACCACGCGCTGGAAGACCAGGGAAGGCTGACGGCGCCGCTGCGCTGGGACCCGGCCACCGACAAATACCGCGAAATCGGCTGGGACACGGCCTTCGCGGAAATCGGCGCGCGGCTGCGCGCCTGCGACCGCGAGCAGGTCGTGTTCTACAGTTCCGGGCGGGCTTCGCTGGAAACCTCCTACCTGTACCAGCTGCTGGCCCGCATGTACGGCAACAACAACCTGCCCGACAGTTCGAACATGTGCCACGAGAGCACCTCGGTCGGGCTGCAGAAGACCATCGGCGTGGCGGTCGGCACCGTGCAGCTGTCCGACTTCGAGCAGACCGACTGCATCCTGTTCTTCGGCCAGAACGTGGGCGTCAACAGCCCGCGCATGCTGCACCAGCTGCAGGCGGCGCGCCGGCGCGGCGCCCACGTCATCACCTTCAATCCGCTGCGCGAGCGCGGCCTGGTGAGCTTCACCAACCCGCAGTCGCCGATCGAGATGCTGACCGGGCATGAAACGCCGATCAGCACCCAGTACCACCAGCTCAGGCCCGGCGGCGACACCGCCGCGATCCTGGGCATCTGCAAGGCCATCGTGGCGCTGGACGACGCGGCCCGCGCCGGCGGCGGGCCGCGCGTGCTCGACGTCGGCTTCATCCGCGAGCACACGCATGGCTTCGAGGCCTTCCGGCGCACGCTGCGCGCGGCCGACTGGGACCATATCGAGCGCGAGTCGGGCCTGATGCGCGGGGCGATGGAAAGCGTGGCCGACATCTACTGCGGCGCGCGCGCCGCCATGGGCGTGTACGGGATGGGCGTGACCCAGCACCGCAACGGCGTCCAGAACGTGGCGATGATCGTCAACCTGCTGCTTCTACGCGGCAACATCGGCCGGCCCGGCGCCGGCGTCTGCCCGGTGCGCGGCCACTCGAACGTGCAGGGCCAGCGCACCGTCGGCATCACCGAGAAGCCGGAGCTGGCGCCGCTCGACAGGCTGGGCGAACTGTATGGCTTCGAACCGCCGCGCAAGCCCGGCATGAACACGGTCGAGGCCTGCGAAGGCATCCTGGCGGGCAGGGTGCAGGCCTTCGTGGCGCTGGGCGGCAACTTCGTGCGCGCCGTCCCGGAAACCGCGCTGATGGAAGCGGCCTGGCGCGAGCTGCCGCTGACGGTCCAGGTGTCCACCAAGCTCAATCGCAACCACGTCATCCACGGCCAGGCCTCGTACATCCTTCCTTGCCTGGGCCGCATCGAGATCGACCGCCAGGCCGGCGGGCAGCAGGCCGTCACGGTCGAGGACAGCACCGCCTGCATGCACGGCTCGCGCGGGATGGCGGCGCCGGTCTCGCCGCACCTGCTGTCGGAAGCGGCGATCGTGGCCGGCCTGGCCAAGGCCACGCTCGAGCCCAGTCCGCGCGTGGACTGGGACGCCTGGGTGGCCGACTACGGCCGCATCCGCGACGCCATCGCCGCGACCTGGCCCGACATCTTCCACGATTTCAATGCGCGCATGTGGGAGCCGGGCGGCTTCCGCAAGCCGATCGCGGCGGCGCAGCGGGTCTGGAAGACTGCCAGCGGCAAGGCCGAGTTCACCGTGCCGGAAGAGCTGGAGGGCGATCCCGACCTGAGCGGCGACGGCGCCGTCCTGCGCCTGTTCACGGTACGCAGCGACGGCCAGTTCAACACCACGATCTACAGCCACGACGACCGCTTCCGCGGCGTGCACGGCAGCCGCATGGTGCTGTTCATGGCGCCGGTCGACATGGCCCGCTATGCGCTGGCGCCGGGCGAGGAGGTGACGCTGTGTTCCGCCACGCACGACGGCGTCGTGCGCCGCGTCGAGGGACTGACCCTGGTGCCCTACGACGTGCCGGCCGGCTGCGTGGCCGGCTACTTCCCCGAGTGCAATCCATTGATCCCGCTCTGGCACCATGCGAAGGAGAGCAAGGTGCCGGCCGCCAAGGCGATCGACGTGCGGATCGAACGCGTGAGGCCGACATGAACGCCGCCGACCTGCTCGCCGGCCTGGCGCCAGGAGCAGCCTGCCGCCTGCCGGCCAGCGCCTGGCGCGACGGCCGGCTGGAGCCGGGCAGCGAACTGGTGGCCGAAGAGGTGCCGGTGGCCCTGGTCTACAACGGCATCACCCAGGCGGTGATGCTGGCCTCGCCCCAGGACCTGGAGGATTTCGCACTCGGCTTCTCGCTGGGCGAGCGCATCGTGTGCGATCCGTGCGAGCTGTACGACATCGAGGTCGAGGAAGCAGGGGCGGGAATCGCGATCGAGATGCGGATCTCCGCCCGGGCCATGGCGCAGCTGAAGGAAACGCGGCGGGCGCGCACCGGCAGGACCGGCTGCGGCCTGTGCGGCGTCGACAGCCTGTCGCACTTCGAGCAGGACAGCTGCGTGGAGGAGGCGCGTGCAGGCCCGCCGGCGGCGGGCCTGCTGGCGCCGGACGCCCTGCATCGGGCCGTGAAAGGCCTGGCCGCCAGCCAGCGCCTGCACCAGGCGACCGGCGCGGTGCACGCGGCCGGCTGGGCCGATTGGGAGGGGCAGCTGCAACTGGTGCGCGAGGACGTCGGCCGCCACAATGCGCTCGACAAGCTGGTGGGCGCGCTGGCGCGCGCCGGGCTGCCGGCGGGGGACGGCTTTGCCGTCGTCACCAGCCGCGCCAGCTTCGAGATGGTGCAGAAGTGCGCGCGCGCAGGATTTTCCGTGCTCGGCGCGATCTCGGCGCCGACGGCGCTGGCAGTGCGGATGGCCGAGCGCGCGGGCCTGACACTGGCGGGCTTCGTGCGCGGCGGACGGCACGTCCTGTACAGCCATCCGGAGCGGCTTGCCCGCGCATGAAGCGTGCCAGCCGGAATCAAATGGGATGGTCGAAGACCAGACATGCTTAACTACCCGTATCGAATACGCGAGCGGTATTTGCTGCGCTATCATTATCGGACTATCATGAGTTCAGGTCGTAATGCCACTCTCTGGTACACAGGAGGGTTTTTTGAATCCCTCGACATTGCCCATCGCGGTTTTCGTCGTCGATGCGGACGGCGCCATCGTCAGCTGGAACAAGGCTTGTGAGAAACTTGCAGGCTATGCCGCGGATGACATCCGGGGGCAGTCGCTCGACCGGGTGATCCAGTTCGAGGACCCGGCCGGCGCCGCCAAGCCCATCCCTGAACGTGCGGAGAGTGATGTTTGCGGGCAGTTGATCTGTGCTAATGGACAGAGGCTGCCAGTCCGGATCACGGTCGCCGCCCAGGCCTTCGACACCGGCCAGGCCGGCGCCTACAGCGTCATCGTGATGCCGCGCGCCGGACAACTGCCGTCGCGCTACGCCCTGATCCAGGACCTGCCCATTGCCGAATTCATCGAAGGCCTGCCCTGCGTCTTCTACGTGATCGACCGCAGCGGCCACCTGCTGCTGTGGAACCGCCAGCTCGAACAGGCGCTCGAGATGGCCAGCGACGAGCTGCCGACCGTCAACGTCCGAGCCTTCTTCGACGAGGCGGAGCGGGGCGAGATCGAGCGCAAGATCCACGAAGCCTTCGAACACGGCGAGTCCTCGCATGAAGCCGAACTGGTCGGCAAGCACGGCAGGCGCACCAGTTTCCTGTTCCACTGCGCCCGGAGCGACCTGGGCGACCTGCCCTGTGTCGTCGGTACCGGCCTGGACATCACGGCGCGCAAGCGCACCGAACACGGCCTGCGGGTCCGCGAACGGGCCATGTACTCGAGCGTGAACGCGATCGTGATCACCTGCTTCGAGGACGGGACGAACAAGATCGAGTACGTCAACCCGGCGTTCGAGCAGATCACCGGCTATACGCTCATGGAAATCAAGGGCCATGATCCGCGCTTCATGCGCATCGAAGGCTGCGACGTCGAGGAGCACGCGCGCATCCGCGAGGCCATCGAGCGCAAGGCGAGCGTCCGGGTCGTGCTGCGCAACGCGCGCAAGAACGGCGAAGTGTTCTGGAACGACCTGCGCATCGACCCCGTCATCAATCTCGACGGCAACGTCACGCACTTCGTCGCGGTGATCAACGACGTCACCGAAGCCAGGCATCACGAACGGCGCCTGCACCACCTGGCCCACCACGATCCGCTGACCGGGCTGGCCAACCGCATGCTGCTGCAGGACCGGCTGAAGTTCGCCATCGAGTCTTCCGCCGGGCGCGAGGGCGTGGGCGCGCTCGCCTACCTCGATCTCGACAACTTCAAGTACATCAACGACAACTTCGGCCACGACGCCGGCGATACGGTGCTGCGCGAGGTCGCCGACCGCCTGCGCGCGAACATGCGCGAAGACGACACGGTGGCGCGGATCGGCGGGGACGAATTCGTGCTCGTGATCACCGACCAGCCCAGCCGCGAGCACGTGGCGGACCTGGTCGAGCGGATCCGCCGCAGCGTCTGCATGCCGGTGGCCGTGGGCGACAAGACCATCGTGCCGGGAACCAGCATCGGGGTCAGCGTGTTCCCCGAAGACGGCGACAGCGTCGAACGCATCATGCGCGCCGCCGATGCGGCCATGTACCATGCCAAGACCCTGGGCAAGAACAACTGCCAGTTCTACTCGATCGAGCTGAACCAGATCGTGCACCAGCACCTGCAGTTCGAAGCAAGCCTGAGCCAGGCCATCAACAACCACGAACTGGAGCTCGCCTACCAGCCGAAGGTCGACCTGGGCACCGGCAAGGTCGTGGGGGCGGAAGCCCTGGTGCGCTGGCGGCACCCCCAGAACGGGGTGATCCCGCCGCACGAGTTCATTCCGATCGCGGAGGAAACCGGCCTGATCGTGCCGATCGGCGAATGGGTGCTGCTGGAAGCCTGCGGGGCGCTGAAGGCCATGAAGGCGATCGGCGTCGAGGAGTTCGTGATCTCGGTGAACCTGTCGGCGCGCCAGTTGCGCCAGTACCAGTTCGCCGAGCGCCTGGGCGAGATGCTCGAGCGCATGCAGATCGCGCCGTCCAGCCTCGAGCTCGAAGTGACGGAAAGCCAGCTGGTCGACCATCCGGCCGAGGCGATGGAGGCGCTGCTGGCCCTCAAGTCCCTGGGCGTGCGCCTGTCGATCGACGATTTCGGCACCGGCTTTTCCAGCCTGAGCTATCTGCAGCGCTTCCCCTTCGACTACATCAAGATCGACCGCTCCTTCGTCGAGACCTTCGAGCAGGAGGGCAACTCGGTCATCACCCGGGCCATCATCGCGCTCGGCCACAACCTGCGGCTGAAGGTGATCGCGGAAGGGGTGGAGACGCGCGAACAGCTCGCCTTCCTGCGCGATCTCTCCTGCGACCAGATCCAGGGGCATTACTTCAGCCCGGCCCTGTCGCAGGAGGCCTTGCAGCGGATGGTGTCGGCGGGGGCGCGGCTGGCGGATTAGGCGCGCCAGCCGACGTCATCATCACTGCAGGCGGATGGCGATGTCGAATATCCAGGTGCGGCGGATTTCGATCACGTCGTACTGGCGCGCCAGGGCGGGAGGGAAGGCGCCATAGGACGCCTGGCTGGCCACGACCTCGCGTATCAGTTCGTCGATCGCGGCCACCCCGCTGGAGACCACGAAGCTCACTTTCTCCACGGAGCCGTCGGCGCGGACCGCCACCGTCACGATCGGTTGGACGTGAGGCTGTTTCACCGTGTCCCGGACCTTGTCGAAGCTGATGTTCATCTCGATCTTGCGGCTCATGGCTTCCGCGTAGAGCACCAGGTCGGCATTCGGGTCGGCGCGTCCGTAAAGCCATCCGCGGCGCAGGCCGCTTGTCGTGGGCGGCAGCGTCTGCGAAGGGCGATTTAATCCGGCATCGCGCTGGGCGGTTTCCTGGTCGAGCTGCCTGCCGATCGCGCGCAGGCGCTCCTCGCGTTGCGCCTCCTGCTCGGCCCGCTCCCGCTGCGCCTGCTGCGCCTGCTGCGCCTGCTGCGCCTGTTGTTCACGCTGCGCCTGTTCCCGCTGCGCCAGCTCTTGTCTTGCCTGTTCTTGTCGCGCCGCCTCTTGCCTGAATGCCTCCTGGCGCGCGGCCTCTCGCTGGGCCTGCTCCTGCCGCGCCGCTTCGAGCTGCGCCTGCCTTGCCTGTTCCTGTTGCAAGGCTTCCTTGCGCGCGGCTTCCAGCCGCGCGGCCTCGGCGCGTTCCAGCTCCTGCCGGGCGGCGTCCTGCCGGGCCTTCTCTTCCAGTCTTGCCTGTTCCTGCCGCACCGCCTCGCGACGCAGGCTCTCTTGCCGGGCAAGCTCCTGGCGCTCGGCTTCCAGGCGCGCCGCTTCGCTCCTGGCCGCTTCCTCGGCGCGGGCGGATTCCCGGCGCAGCTGTTCCTGGCGCGCCGCGTCGAGCTGCGCCAGCTTTGCCTGTTCCTGCCGCATGGCTTCCCTGCGCGCGGCTTCCAGGCGCGCGGCCTCGGCCCGTTCCAGTTCCTGCCGGGCGGCGGTTTGTCGCGCAAGTTCCTGGCGTTCGGCTTCCAGGCGCGCCGCTTCATTCCTGGCCGCTTCTTCGGCGCGGGCGGCGTCCTGTCGCAGCTGCTCCTGGCGCGCCGCTTCAAGCTGGGCCAGCCTGGTCTGCTCTTGCCGCATGGCTTGCACGCGCGCGGCTTCCAGTCGCGTGGCCTCGGCCCGTTCCAGTTCCTGCCGGGCGGCGTCCTGGCGGGCCAATTCGTCCTGTCTTGCCTGTTCCTGTCGCAGCGCCTCCCGGCTCAGGATTTCTTGCCGCGCAAGCTCCTGGCGTTCGGCTTCCAGGCGCGCCGCTTCGCTCCTGGCCGCTTCCTCCGCGCGGGCGGCGTCCTGCCGCAGCAGCGCTTGCCGCGCCGCTTCCTGCTGCCTGTCCTGTTCGAGCTGCTGTTGGACGGCATCACCCGTATTGCCGGGTACAGGCAGGTCAGCCCCTGCGGCAGGAAGGGCGCGCGCAAGGGGATCGTCGGGCGCCTGCAGCGGTTGCGCGTCGGGCGCGACCGGCAGGTTCACCTCGGGCCGCTTTCCGGCCGTCATGAGCGGCTCCGGCAGCGGTGCAGGATCGCTTGCCGGCGTCGGTGCGAACGCCGGCAGGGGGATCGACACGGGGGGCGCGGCACGCTGTGCAAGGACGGGAGCCGGCATCGTCACCGGTGCCGGCTTGCTGGCAACCGGGCGCTCGACCGGTGCGGCGGGCGCCGGCGCGGGCAGGTCCGTACGCGGCGTATCCACCGGGGCAGGCGCCGGGACAGGCGCCGGCGTCGGGGCAGGCGCGGGGGGCGGCGCCGTCATGAGCAGGACGTGCAGGTCGTTGGCCCCCAGGCGCCTTTCCTGCCACGGAAACTGGAGACCGGGAAGTCCGAAACCCCCGCCACTCAGGGTAATGCTCAACAGCAGAGCGTGAACCAGCATGGAGAATGACAGCGCAATGCGCATTCGCCAGGGGGCGCGATCGGTGAAGAGAGCAGTTCTCAAATTGGGAAATCCTTGCACAGGCGGTCAGGTCATGCATGACCGGCATGGCCGCCTGTCCGGTTATTCGCGATCGTCCTTCGATGATCGTTCGTCTCAGCTCCTTCAGGTATCTGAACGGCCGGTTCCAGCCGATTGCAAAGATCGGCCAAGGCTCAGTGTACGAGGAGAGTTGCTTTCGTGGCAAGCAGTGTGTTGTTAGGCGTCCATGGCGGGCCGTGAAATATTCTGGCGCCGGTCGCCGTATCCTGCTGGTCCGCGATGGACTGTCGAGCTTTTGCGTGGTCCAGCGCCGTTCGAGCCGATGGCGGAGGAACGATGAAAGCGCCGAGGTGGATGGGGCGACTGCCCGGACTGACCCGGTCCCGGCGGGCACAGGTGCTGCACGCCCTGGGTCCGGCCGTTGGCCTGGACCGGGTCATCGAAGCGAGGAAATTCAAACAAGAATCATTTTGCCAAATAGAAAATTAACCTGTTCTTCACGCTTTCTGAACGCATTCTTAACATCGCTTGAATTCTCATGAGACGACGCCAGGGCCAGCGTCAGCGCATCAGAAAGAGATGGACGCTCAGCGCATACGCGGGAAAGTTTCGGGAAAGTGATGCAGGGGT
This sequence comes from Massilia niastensis DSM 21313, assembly GCF_000382345.1. Lineage (GTDB taxonomy): Bacteria > Pseudomonadota > Gammaproteobacteria > Burkholderiales > Burkholderiaceae_D > Telluria > Telluria niastensis. The sequence continues at coordinate 11,161 of NZ_KB908122.1, read as the reverse complement.
AAGCATATAACGTATCGGTGCAGTATTTTTGTACTGGGTGATATTAACTCCATGTATTAAATCCGGCTATGAAGTCGATTCGAATTCGTAAGAAAGTCGATGAAGCATCGGGAAGGATCCTGAAATCGCTTGCTTCGGCCAAACTTCATTCCCATCATGTGGCGAAAAAGACAGGCGATACGAAGCATCCCGTGTCGGCCCAGAACGTCGCTGTCTTGGAGGATGTCAGGCAGAGACTTGCCACGAAATATCCATCCGATTGCCTGGAAAGAGATGGCGTTGCAATGTACGGAGCGACGCTGGCAATATGCTTCCTGGTATCACTTCTCATCGGATTCATGTGGGCGCCCTGGTGGTACGTCCTGATCCCCATATTGGGGCCGCCGCTGTTGATCACCGCATTGCCTCGCATTCTCTTCGGAAGGCACCCAGGGCGTCCAAGGTGGGCGCACGCACGTGCTGTTGTCGATCAACGCGACGTGGAGCACATCAACCGTGTGGTCAGGGCCATGACACCAGAGCAGCAGGAAGAAGTTCTACAACACTGTCCAGCGAGTAGTGGAGACCGCTTCTTCAAGATCTGGGAGTATGCTCAGGAGCATGGCGCCAAGCGGTAAGGCGCCAGATGAAGCGCTGCAGGATGTCCGCCGTGCAGCGCAATCAGCCGGTACAATCGATCTTCCGATACCGCTCCGGCTTGCACCGCCCCTGCCATTCCCGTCCTCATGCGACCCCTACCTGTGCGTCTTCGTCCGAAACAGGACCTGCGCATCGCGCTCGAAGCGATGCTGTCCGCGGACGACATCATCCTGCTGGCGCACCTGCCGGATGTCTGCTTCAGTCGCGCGCCGGATGCGGAATCGGGCTGCAATGAACTGGTGATCCGCACGATCCCGCGTCCGGGCGATTCCTGAAGCGCCCGCTCAGGCCCCGGGCCGGATGTTCTGGTTGCTGCGGAACAGGTTGTCCGGATCGTACTTCGCCTTGATCTCCTTGAGCCGGGGGTAGTTGGGGCCGTAGGCTTCGGCGATCCGGTCGACTTCGTCCTCGTTCAGGAAGTTGATGTAGACGCCGCCGGCGGCATGGGGCGCCGCCGCCTTGAAGAATTCGCGCGCCCAGGCCAGGCACCTGGCGTCCTCGGACGGGTCCTGCCAGCGGGTGTGCACGTTCATCGCGTACAGCGCCTCGCGATGCGGATAGGCCATCTCGTCCGCGGCGTGGGTATTCGCCGCGCCGCCCAGCAGTCCGAGGAAGATCTCGCTCTGATCGGACGGCAGCTTGCCGGCGTAGGCGATCACCACGTCGATGGCGTCGTCGCTGAGCCTGTTGAAGTTGTGGGACTTCCAGTAATTGCGCGCCGGCGGTACCAGGAGGGGATCGAAGGCCTGCTGCCACGCGGTGTAAGGCACGGCGCCGATGTGTTCGCCCACCGGCTCGCCGAAGCCGCGCACCCGGGCGACGGCGGCGTCCGCATCTTCCGGCGGCAGCGGCGAAAAGAAGGCGAGCGCCACGATGTCGGTCCCGTGCACCGCCGGCGGCAGGAAGGGCAGGGGCGGGGCCTTGCGCAGGACGGCCCAGACCGATACATCCTCGTCCAGCGCCTCGACGTAGTCGCGGTACTTCCTCAGCACCGATCCGGCCTGCGCGAACGGGAAGACGAGCAGGCCGGCGGTGACCATCGGACCGACCGCATGGAGCGCGAATTCGAAGCTCGTCACGACGCCGAAATTGCCGCCGCCGCCGCGGATGGCCCAGAACAGGTCGGGGTGGCTGTCGCGGTCGGTGTGCAGCCGCTCGCCGCTGGCGATGACGATGTCGGCCGAGACGAGGTTGTCGATGGCCAGTCCAAACTTGCGCGTGAGCCAGCCGAAGCCCCCGCCGAGCGTGAGGCCGCCCACGCCGGTGGTCGAATTGATGCCGAACGGCGTTGCCAGGCCATACGACTGCGCCTCGTGGTCGACGTCGCGCAGGGTCGCGCCGCCCTCGACCCGGGCCCGCCTGGCCTGCGGGTTCACCCGCACCGAGCGCATCATGCCCAGGTCGATCACCAGGCCGTTGTCGACCAGGGCGCTGCCGGCGATATTGTGGCCGCCGCCCCGCACCGCCAGTGGCAGGCCATGGCTGCGTGCGAAATCGACCGCAGTCCGCACGTCGGCCGGGCCGGCGCAACGCACGATCATGGCTGGACGCTTGTCGATCATTGCATTCCAGATCTTGCGGGCTTCGTCGTACTGCGCTTCGCCCGGCAGCAGCAGGGCGCCCCTGAGGCTGCGCTGGAGCTCTTCGATCTCGATCCCCCCTACGGTACTCATCATTCGCCTCCGCATTGGTTCGTTGACAATACTTCAGGATAGGGGAGCGGGGTCGATATGCAAGTGGGTTCGTTAGTTGCTTACCCGTCGGGCGCTGCCTCGCGCTCAATGCGCCGGCAATCGCATGGCTTGCAGTGTCGGAGATTCATTCCATTTTCCTGGAAATCAAGGATGCATTCCCGGTAAAGCGCGATGCACCTGTCTTGTCCCGATTTCTTCTCCCGCTGATGAGCCTGCTTTAAAAAAAATCAAATCCTCATCGATGTCGACATCTCCGAATTCTTCCCTGATGCCACCCCCATTTCGCCATCATTCGTTTGGCAGGCTGGATTGTAACTCTTGCTCTATAGAGAATTTTACCAAATGGTTAAACAAAAATACTACAGTAGCGATAGAAAAAAACGCGCTAGTATAAAAATGCTGTGCTAGCGCTGCGCTCGCTGTCAGTGCTTAAATATGAAAAAGAAGTGTCAGCGAAAATAAAATGATGCGATGGAAAACTCTTCCCGCGGAAAATGCGGCTATCCATACGCACGGAAAATTTGCGTTTTCACATTTCAACCATTAGGGGGTGGGGAAATGACTATGGCGGACGACAGGGGCCCTTTTGCGCCCAAAAAACGTGAGTTCCTCAAGCTTGCTGCAGCCGCCGGGGGCTCCGGTTTCATTACTGCACATGCGGTGGATGCCGCCGCCTCGGACATCAGGCCGCCTTACACCACACCGTTTGTCGAACCGCTTCCCATACCGCCGATAAAGCAGGCGGCAGCCCCGACGCTCTATCCGGTGCCGCAAAAATCGGCGCATCCCGACGAGGCCGGACGCGACGATCACCAGGGGTGGGAGCGCTGGCCTTACAAAAAAGCCTATGTGATCGACGTGAAGGAAGGCTGGCATTATTATCACCGCGAATTGCCGAGGCAAAAAATCTGGGGGTATGACGGCATCCTTCCCGGGCCGACCTTCGTGGTATACGAAGGCGAACCGATTATCATTCGCTATTACAATAACCTGAGGGCTGACGTAAATGGGTTTGGTTCCCCGGAAATATCCACGCATGTGCACAATGCGCATGCCGCTTCGGAAAGCGATGGCTACGCCGGTAATTATTTCAGCGCGACGAAATACGGTCCCACCCTGACCCGGCCAGGCTTTTTCTACGACTGCCATTATCCCAACTGCTTTGCCGGCTACGATGCATTCCCGGACACCGATGGCGACCCGCGCGAAGGGCTGGGCACCATGTGGTACCACGACCATCGCGAGGATTTCACGGCCGCGAATGTCTACAAGGGACTCGCCGGCTTTTTCCTGTTCTTCGACAAGCTCGACACCGGGAACGAGAACGACCCCTCTCTGACCGCATTGCGCCTGCCCAGCGGCGTCGGCGTCTACGATATTCCCCTGGTCCTCCAGGATCCGAAATTCGACTCCGGCGGCCTGCGCGTGTTCGACCAGTTCGACCCGGAAGGTTTCCTGGGGAACAAGTTCGCGGTCAATGGAAAAATCCAGCCGTACTTCAATGTCGCAAGCCGGAAGTACCGTTTCAGGATATTAAACGGCAGTACCTCGCGCTTCTACCATCTCAGCCTTCGCTACAAGGGCGTCGACAAGCCCTTCCAGCTCATTGCCAACGACGGCAACCTGCTGCCGAAGCCGGTGACGATGACATCCTTCCGTATCGGGCCCGCCGAACGCATCGATATCGTCGTCGACTTCAAGGATTTTCCCCTGTACTCCGAACTGTTCCTGTTCGACCGCATCGTGCAGGACAAGGGGCGGGGACCTGAAACCACCCTCAGCAAGACGGGGCAGCAGCTCATGCGCTTCTACGTCAACCGCACAGCCGTCGACAACAGCCGGGTGCCGGACACGCTGAGGGAACTGTCACCGATCGATCTCACCAAAGTGACCAAGAAGCGGCATTTCGAATTCGAGCGCGAAAACGGGGTGTGGGTGATCGACGGCAAGATCTTTGACGTGAACAAGGCGACTTTCGAGGTCGAGCACGGGTCCATCGAGATCTGGGAACTGGAGGGCAAGGGCAGTTGGCACCATCCCATCCATATCCACCTGGAAGAAGGGCGCATCCTGTCGCGCAACGGCAAACCGCCGCCAGCCCATGAGATGGGGCGCAAGGACGTCTTCGTCCTGGCCCCCGGCGAGACCGTCAGGATATTGATCCAGTTCCGGGAATTCGTCGGCAAGTACATGATGCACTGTCATAACACGATCCACGAAGACCACGCGATGATGCTGCGCTTCGATGTCAAGCACGATGACTGATCAGTTCCAGCCACAGGAAACCAGGGAGAGGACCATGGACAGAAGACTTCTGCTGGCAACGATGGGCGGCGTCGCCTGCGGGGCGACGGCCAATCGGCTGCACGCGGCAACGCAAGGCGCACTGGCGGCGCACCCTTACCTGCCTGACCCGGTGCTCCAGGACCAGACAGGGAAGCGGGTGCGGTTCTACTCGGACCTGCTCGCAGGGAAGGTCGTGGTCATCAACATGATGTACGCGGTGTGCACACGGATCTGCCCGGCGAACACCGCGCGGCTGCGCGAAGTGCAGGAGGCGCTCGGCGACCGGGTCGGGCGCGATGTGCATTTCTATTCGCTGACCCTGCGCCCCGAGCTGGATTCCCCGGCGGCGCTCGCGGACTACGCGAGACGCTACGATATCGGCCCCGGCTGGTCGTTCCTGACCGGCCGTCCGCGCGACATCGATCTGGTCCGCCGCAAGCTCGGCTTCTACGATACGGATCCCGTTGCCGATGCCGATCTCGCCAACCACACCGGTGCACTGCGCATCGGAAATGTCGCGCGGGACCGGTGGATGATGATGCCTAACAGGGCGCAGACGGCGCAGATCGTCAAGGCCATCGACAATATTGGCTGAGAGCGTCCAGGATGCTCCGGTACGACCGCAGCAGTGCCGAGCGCTGCAGTGACAGGCCACACCATGCTCGACACGGCGGGCGCACCGGGCGCGGCGACCCGATTACGCCAGCACTGTCAATTCCACGGCCCCATCCCTGGCCCCGGCAAGCGCCAGGAACTCCTCGCGCCCGCGCTCTCCGCGCAGGTCGGCTACGATACGCCCCTTGTCGAGCATGATGATCCGGTCCGCCGACAGGATCGTCTCGCGGCGGTGGGCGACGATGATCCGGGTCATCGGCAAATCCTTGATGGCGGCATTTACCTGCTGTTCGCGCGCCACGTCGAGGTGGCTGGTGGCCTCGTCGAGGAGCAACAGGACCGGCTCGCGGTACAGCGCGCGCGCAATCAGGATCCGCTGCTTTTGCCCGCCCGACAGCACCGTGCCCATGTCGCCGATCAGGGTATGAAAGCCCATCGGCATCGCCTCCACATCGTCCAGCACGGCCGCCTGGCGCGCGCACTCGCGGATGCGGGCGCTTGACGGCGCATCGGCGAAGAAGCTGATGTTGTCCGCAATCGAACCGGCAAACAGCTGGTCGTCCTGCAGCACCACGCCGATCAGGGAACGATATTGCGCCAGGCCGGCCCCGGTCAGCGCCCGTCCACCCGCCAGGACCTCGCCAGCCCCAGGCTCGAGCAGGCTCGCCATGATCCGGAGCAGGGTCGTCTTGCCGCAGCCCGAAGGACCGACGATGGCCATCGACTCGCCGGGCGCGATCGACAGGTCGATGCCGTCGAGAATCCACGGGTCGCTGGCGCCGTAGCGAAAGCGCAGTCCGCGCAGTTCGATCGCCAGCGGCGCGCGGGACTCCGCAGCGTCCGGCGGCGCCACGCCGACGTCCTCGGGCGTGGTCAGCGCGATGTCGGCCAGGCGCTCGGCATGCAGGCGCAGCATCCACAAGTCCAGTACTTTATTGATCAGGTCACTGACACGGCTGAGGAACTGGTCCTTGTAGCTGATAAAGGCGAGCAGCATCCCGACCGAGAAGGTGTTCTGCAAGACCCGCTCGGCGCCGAGCCAGATCACCAGGACGGCAATGACACCGATCAATGCCGAATTGACGGTACGGAACAGCAAACCCAGCTTCTGCGTCGTCACCTGGCGGTTCACGGTCTGCACCAGCAGGCCGAGCCAATGGGCCTGGCGCGCGGCCTGGGCATTGAACAGCTTGATGGTCTTCATGCCGCGCAGCGTTTCCAGCAAATGACTGTCGCGCCGGGCGCCCCACACGATGGCCTCGGCCGACGCGTTGCGCAGGCTGGCGTAGGATGCCGCGCGCAACACGGCGTACAGCAGCGCCCCGGCCAGCACCAGCATGGCGAGTCCGGGCGCATAGACGAACATGACCGCCAGCGTCACCAGCGACATCAGGCCGTCCAGGATGATCTCGACCAGTTCGGTGGTCAGCGCCTGGAGGATGGTGTCCTGCGAGCCGAAGCGCGACAGCACGTCGCCCAGGTGACGGCTCTCGAAGTAGCGCGCCGGCAAGCGCACCATGTGGCCGAACAGGGTGGCGCGTCCCGACACCTTGAGCGTGCTCGAGATGGCGATCAGCGTGGCGCCCCGCATGGCGGTCACGGTGACCCGCAACATCAGGATGAACAGGAAACCGAGCGCCAGCGTCAGCAACAGGTCGCGGTCGGCGCTGACCAGCGCCTCATCCACGACCCATTGCATGAAAAACGGCGTGATGACGGCCAGCAGTTCGATGGCAAGCGCCATGCAGGCCAGTACGCCGAGCGAGCGCCGGATACCGACGAGCTTGCCCACCAGCGCACGCAGGCGTACGCGCGGCGCCGGCTCCGCCGTGGCGAACCCCGGCGCCGGGTTCAGTTCGAGGGCCACGCCGGTAAAGTGGCGCAGCATCTCGGCATGCGCCAGGCGCCGCACGCCGGAGGCCGGGTCGTGGATCACGACCCCGGCCGAGGTCACACGCTTGAGCACCACGAAATGGTTCAGGTCCCAGTGCAGGATGCAGGGTGTCGCAAGCAGCGCGAGTTCGTCCGGTTCGAGCCGCAGCGGGCGCGCCGTCATGCCCAGGTTGTCGGCGATCGCGATCATGTCCTTCAGCGAGGCGCCGCGCTGCGACAGGCCGTAGCGCTGCCGCAGCTGCGCCAGGCCGTAGCCATCGCCATGGAAGGACGCGATCATGGCAAGGCAGGCCAGGCCGCACTCCGCCGCCTCGGTCTGCAGGATCAAGGGCAGGCGCCCGCCGTATCCCGCGCTCTCGTGCCAGTTCATCATGGAGCCCACCTCCCTGTCAGCGTGAACACCGGATCGAGCACCCATTCGAACAGCCGGCGCCGCTCGAGCAGCACGTCGGCGTCGAGCTGCATGCCCGGCTGGAGCGGAGCCGCCTTGCCGTAGGCCATCATGTTCTGGCTGTCGAGGGCGACCGTGACGCGGTACATGGCTTCCGCGGAGCTGCCAGCCGGGCTGCCTGCGAACATCGCCGGCAGCTCGGATGGTTCGATCGCGCTGCGCGAGACGCTGGCGATGACGCCGCGCGCGTGCCCGAACTTCTGGTACGGATAGGCGCGGTAGCGCAGCAGCACCGTTTGTCCGGCATGCACGAAGCCCACGGCCCGGCTCGGCGCATACAGGTGCGCCTCGAGCACCACGCCGCGCGGGACGATGCTCAACAGCGGCGCGGACGGGCCGACCGCCGTTCCGGTGCTGGCATGGATGGCGGTGACGGTGCCGGCCTGGGGCGCCGGGATCACCTGGGAACGGCGCGCCTCGACCTCGCCCAGGTCGCGGCTGTTGACGGCAAGCGTACGTGCGATCAGCGCTTCCTGGGTCGCCATCTTCGACGGCAGTTGTTCAAGTTCGCCCTTCACCACGGCGCGCTCGCGCTCCAGCGACAGCACGCCGCGCTGGAGGGTGCGCAGCTTCGCCGCCTGGTCCAGCGCGCTTTCCGCCGCGACCCGCACCTGCTGCTCCGAGATGTAGCCGCTCCCCTGCAGGCCCCCCAGCCGCTTCTGCCATTGCCGTGCCAGCGCGAGGCGTTGTTGCTGGACTTCGATTTCCTGGCGCAGGCTGTCGGCCTCGCGCCCGAGCGTGTCGAAGCGTGTCGCCAGGGCGGCACGCTGCTGCGCGAACATCTCCTGCGCACGCAGGCGTTCCACATCCAGCGTCGCGCGCTGCGCTTCGAGCGCGCGCACGGTGCCGGCCTGGGTGTCGCCCAGCGCCGCGCTGGTTTCTTCCGCCGACAGCTGCGCCAGCGGCTGCCCCTGCTTCACCTGCGCACCTTCGCGCACCAGCAGCGCGGTGACCACGGCGGCACGGGGCGCGAATACCCGCACCATGCCTTGCTGTGGAATCAGCCAGCCGGACACGCGCGCCTTCCGGGTATAGCTGGCCGTAAACAGAAGCAGGAGAATGGCGAACACCGTCAGCACCGCGATGGCGGCGAACCACCAGTTCATCGCGTGCGGCTTGATCAGGATGGTCCCCATCCATTCGGATTGCTGGTTGCGCAGCACCTCGGGCCGGAACAGGGGCACGCCGGCGGCGGCCCGCTGCTCGCGCTCTCCACCGCCGTCGTTCATGCTAGTCGTCCGCCAGGTAGTCGTCGGTCATGTAGTCGCGCACTTCGAAGCTGACTTCGATCACGCGCGACACTTTGCGGATCGGCAGTATCTTGCGTATCCTGGGGTCGGCGAAGTCCCGGAGCAGGGGCGGGCGCGGCGCATTGAAGAAATAGCCCGGGTCATTGACAACGATCGGTTTCCCGACCAGGTCCAGCTCGTCGCGCGAGGTGACGGTCTGCACGACGCAGGGGGCGTGGGTGATCCCCAGTTCCAGCAGGGCGCAGGCGCGGTGATAGCCGTTATGCAAGACCAGGCGGCCGCTGTCGTCGTCACATACCGCATTCAGGAAATTCGAACCGTAGCCGACCACCAGGCCCAGCGCCGCAGCGACCGAGCCGAAGGCCGCGTAGTCGGTCAACTGCTGCGGTTTCAGCAGCACCGGTTCGTGGAAGCGAAAGTCGGTCGAATCGGAACGGAACTCATAACGCCTGGCGCCGAGTTCGCGGATCTGCACAGGCGCCTGGCTGTCATCCGACGGCAGGCAGAACCGGAACAGCGCAGCGGGGTCGGGGTGCGGCCCCAGGCGTTGCTTGAGCCGGTCGACAAAGCTGCGGGTCACATGGTTCTGGCATACGACCAGGCGGGCCAGTTCCACCATCGCCAGCCGGGACGGCAGGTGGTTGAAGCTGCGCGTGAAGCGGGCGCTGGACAGGACTTCGTCAGCCAGCGGCGCCAGTGCGGGGTCGAGGGGTCTGCAGTCGAGCTTGTCGGCAACGCCGGGCTCCCTTTTTGCGAGCTCCTCGTACCACAGGGCAGCCGCGCTCCACTCCTGCACCAATGGCGTGCGGTTGACGATTTTCGGGCCACATCCGATGTCGACGACGAAATCAAGGTATTTGCGCAGTGGAGCCTGTCCCAACAGCCACATTTCCTGTTCCGCCGCCGACTGCGTCAGCGTATCGTCCAGTTCGCTTTCCCGTTTCATTGTCATCCCCTCGCTGTGTGAGCGGCCCGGTAGCGTCGGCCTGGCCCCGGGCCGGATGGACCATGACGATTCAGCGGCAAGCTTCATGCAAGCGGCGGATTGCCCGCCATCTGCGCGACCTTGTCCTCAACCGACCTGTCCACGAAAGCGGCAGGCTGCCGCGGTCAGCCGGCAATCAATAGCGCTTGCACTTGTTGCGGCTCTTGCTGAAACTCTTGCTGCTGTTGTGTTTATGTTTATCGCGGCTATGGCTGTTGCTATAGCTCTTGCTCTTGTCCTTGTGATCGCCGTTGTGGCCGCCGTATACATGCTGCAGCTCATTGCTGTCCAGGTTACGCATGATCCTCTCCTTCGTTGTTGAACAGAGCAGGAAGTCTGCCCCACAAGGCCCTGCCGATAAGGTCACATTGCCCCTATCTAAAAAACAGAAACAAGCCATCCCATAGCGGGGCGCGCTCCCACTGCAGAATAAATGCTTGCTGGAGCCCCGAATTAAACGGGGACCGGCCTGTAAAAAAAGATTAACAACATGGGAAGTAAAGATCAAATTCAGATCCTATACTGTCGTTTTTCACCACATTCGTGAAAATCTGAAAAAATAATTGAACCTTTTTCTACAGCAGAGAAAACCCAAGTATTCAAATGACGGTAAACCGCATTGGAAAAGCACATGGCCAGGCCGGGTATTATGTCTGTCAGGATATTGAAGAATACTGGGGGAATGAATTAATGATCGACAATGCCAGCAATCGCATTGCCGTAGAGGTGAGGCGCGCGCTGAAAGATCAGGGAAGGCAGACGGACGCAATACCGTCGGCGAGCACGGAAAACCGGAATGCTACGCGAAAAGTATATTTCTTCGATCAGGCCGAATATCCCTTATTCCGGGCCGCGGATTTGTCGATGGCGCAGGCGTTACATGCAGGGATATGAGCGCCGGGATAAAGGCCGACAATTGGCAATCGACTGGCAAACGGCGTATTTGGATAAATACGGGAGCTTCACCACCGTTCGGAATAATCAAGCCACATCCTTGGCCATCCTTCCGAACGGTGTTTCCCCCCCTTATCGGGAAGCTGTCCGGGTTGCTCAATCCCGGCGCTTCCAGCTAAGGAAGCGCTGATTTAATCGATATTTTTCTCGTGGCCGGAGCTGTGCTGTCGACGCTGGCTTGACGAGCAGCGAAGCGAGTATTTTTGCCCCAGCACGGCGTCGCGAGACGATTTTCGAGGTATCCCTGCGAGTTTTTCTCCGCTCAAGACGGAGTTCTGGCGCGAGCGCTTCCGAAGGTTCGTCCAGCCAGCACCAGATTTGCAAACGCAAACAGGGCAAACAGCTGCGTGGTGTTCTTTGCCAGCCCACGATAGCGTGTCTTGCGATGACGGAA
>NZ_KB908121.1 GCF_000382345.1 Massilia niastensis DSM 21313 | reverse complement strand
CGCTTCCGCGGATTGGCCAAGGTAAAGGCACAGGCGCTGCTTGCCGCTGCATGCCAGAACATGAAGAAGATGGCGTGCCTGCTGGAACAGGCCTTGCGCCTATTTTTGCGCCGAAAATCAGGCTCACCGCGCCATCACAAGCTCTCGTATGGACTCCACACGGACTTGTTGCGGTACCAGCGAATTTTTTCGCCAGGTACGCTCCCAATGTCCTGGGCAAGCTGCCTCAAAATGCAACAAACCCTGCCTTCGTAAAAAAGACGGGGTTTGTCAGCGGTCTGAGGCGGCCACCGGCCGCCTTTTTCATTGCTTCGCCGGCTCGCCGCTTACACCAGCGACACCTGCGCTCCGCCCTGCTCGCCCGCATAACGCGACAGCGAGGCAAACAGCTCGCTGTCGTCGCGGGTGTTGCGCCACTCGTCGCCCACGCGCTTGTAGTGGAAGCCGCCCGAACGCGCCGCCACCCACATCTCCTGCAGCGGGGCCTGGCTGTTGACGATGATCTTCGTGCCGTTGTCGATGAACTCGATTTCCAGCACGTTGCCGCTGCGCTTGCACTCGACATCGAGCGTGTCTTCGTCGTTCAGGCGGTCGAAGGCTTCTTCGATCCGGTTGAGGGTGCTTTCGGCCAGGTCCAAAAATTCGCTTTCGGTCATGCTACACTCCAAAATCTGCCAATAAACCATGATTCTAATCGTGAAGTCCTCCATCGCGCTCCTTCCCGGCGCTGCCCTGCTCGCGCTAGCGCTGTCCGGCTGTGGCCAGACGGGTCCGCTCTACCTGCCGAACCCGCCCGCCAAGCCGGCCACCACCGCTTCGCAACCGCCCCAGCCTGTCCCGTCCAATAACGCCTCCGTCCCTGCCCCGACCAAATAATCATGTCGCATTTTTCGTACCAACACGGCGTCCTGAACGCCGAAAGCCTGCCTTTGCCCGAGATCGCCGAAGAGTTCGGCACCCCGACCTACGTCTACTCGAAAGCCGCGCTGCTCGAGAACTTCGGCGCCTACCACGACGCCTGCAAGGGCCGTGACGCCCTGGTCTGCTATGCGATGAAGGCCAACTCGAACCTGGCGATCATCGACCTGCTGGCGCGCGAAGGCGCGGGCTTCGACATCGTGTCGGGCGGCGAACTGCTGCGCGTGATCGCGGCCGGCGGCGATCCGGGCAAGACCATCTTCTCGGGCGTCGGCAAGACGGTCGAGGAAATGCAGCTGGCGCTGGAAAAAGGCATCCTCTGCTTCAACGTCGAATCGATCCCCGAACTGCACCGCCTGAACGACGTCGCCGGCCGGATGGGCAAGCGCGCGCCGGTATCGCTGCGCGTGAACCCGAACGTGGACGCCAAGACCCACCCGTACATCGCGACCGGCCTGAAGGCCAACAAGTTCGGCGTGGCCTTCGACGACGCACTGGACACCTACCGTACCGCCACTTCGCTGCCGCACCTGGAAGTGGTCGGCATCGACTGCCACATCGGCTCGCAGCTACTGGACGACGCGCCGCTGCTGGAAGCGCTGGACAAGCTGATCGAGCTGATCGACACCCTGGAAACCGAAGGCATCCGCCTGCACCACCTGGACATCGGCGGCGGCATTGGCGTGGACTACGGCGCGGCCGGCGACAAGCCGCCGGTGCCGGTCGGCGAGTACCTGGGCCGCCTGTTCGCGCGCATCGACGCCTGGCGCAACGAACGCCACGGCGGCCAGCCGATCAAGGTGATCTTCGAGCCGGGCCGTTCGATCGTGGCGAATACCGGCGTGCTGGTGACGCGCATCGAATTCCTGAAGCCGGGCGCGGAAAAGAACTTCTGCATCGTCGACGCGGCCATGAACGACCTGATGCGCCCGACCCTGTACCAGGCCTGGATGGGCGTGCAGGCGGTGACGCCGCGCGATGGCCAGGCGCTGACCTACGACCTGGTCGGTCCGATCTGCGAGTCGGGCGACTGGCTGGCGCGCGAGCGCGACCTGGCGGTCGAGCCGGGCGACCTGCTGGCGGTCATGACGGCCGGCGCCTACGGCATGACGATGGCGTCCAACTACAACACCCGCGGCCGCGCGGCCGAGGTCATCGTCGACGGCGGCCAGGTCCACCTGGTGCGCAAGCGCGAGAATCCGGCCGACCTGTTCGCGCTGGAGTCGATGATCAAGTAAGCAAAACAAAAAACCGCCTCCCGGCGGTTTTTTTGGGTTCTTCAAGCATTCAGGGTCAGGTCTGTCATTCGGACACCGATAGTGCACTTTTGCTCTATCTCAAAATGCTGGCTTGTTTATCTCAAACCCGTCAATGCCCGATTCCCATTTATCACCGCAACCCGCGCATCACGGACCATGTCCGAAAGAGGAAAAAAGTCTCAGCATACTTAAAACCGTTCTGAGATTTCGCAAGAACTGTGCGTCCATGTCCGAATGACAGACCTGACCCTGAATGTCCAGGAAGAAAAAAACCGCCTTCCGGCGGTTTTTTTTTGCCTCTGGCGCCGGGTTAGCGCTTCAGCTGCGACAGGTCGCGCACCGCGCCGCGGTCGGCGGAGGTGGTCAGCGCGGCATAGGCCTGCAGCGCCTGCGAGACATAGCGTTCGCGACCCACCGGCTGCCATGCGTCCTGGCCGCGCGCTTCCATCGTTGCGCGGCGCTGCGCCAGCTCGGCGCTGTCGACGCGCAGGTTGATGGTGCGCGCCGGGATGTCGATGTCGATCATGTCGCCCTCTTCCACCAGGCCGATCGCGCCGCCTTCCGCCGCTTCCGGCGAGGCGTGGCCGATCACCAGGCCCGACGAGCCGCCCGAGAAGCGGCCGTCCGTGAACAGCGCGCAGGCCTTGCCCAGTCCCTTCGACTTGATGTACGAGGTCGGGTACAGCATCTCCTGCATGCCCGGACCGCCCTTCGGGCCTTCGTAGCGGATGATGACGACGTCGCCCGCATGCACGGTGTCGCCCAGGATCGCTTCCACCGCCGCGTCCTGGCTTTCGAACACGCGCGCCTTGCCAGAGAACTTCAGGATGCTTTCGTCCACGCCGGCGGTCTTCACGATGCAGCCCTTTTCCGCGATGTTCCCGTACAGGACGGCCAGGCCGCCATCCTGCGAATACGCGTGCGCGCGGTCGCGGATGCAGCCGGCGCTGCGATCGAGGTCGTTGGCGTCGAAGCGCTCCGACTGCGAGAACGCCACCTGGGTCGGCACCCCGCCCGGCGCCGCGCGGAACAGCTGGTGCACCTCGCGGTCGTCGCTACGGCGGATGTCGTACTTCTCGATCGCTTCACCCATCGTCGGGCTGTGCACCGTCGGCAGCGACGTGTCCAGCAGGCCGGCGCGCGCCAGCTCGCCCAGGATCGCGATGATGCCGCCGGCGCGGTGCACGTCCTCGATGTGGTACTTGTCCGTCATTGGCGCCACCTTGCACAGGCACGGGACCTTGCGCGAGATGCGGTCGATGTCGGCCATCGTGAACTCGACCTGCGCCTCGTGCGCGGCGGCCAGCAGGTGCAGCACGGTGTTGGTCGAGCCGCCCATCGAGACGTCCAGCGCCATCGCGTTCTCGAACGCCGCCTTGGTGGCGATGTTGCGCGGCAGGACAGAGTAGTCGTCCTGCTCGTAGTGGCGCTTGGCGATGTCGACGATCAGGCGGCCGGCGCGCAGGAACAGTTCCTTGCGGTCGGAGTGGGTAGCCACGATGGTGCCGTTGCCCGGCAGGGCCAGGCCCAGCGCCTCGGTCAGGCAGTTCATCGAATTTGCCGTGAACATGCCCGAGCAGGAACCGCAGGTCGGACAGGCCGAGCGCTCGATTTCCGCGACGTCGGCATCGGACACCGAGGAGTCGCCGGCCTTGATCATGGCGTCGATCAGGTCGAGCTTGATGACCTTCCTGTCGTTGTTGACGACCTTGACCACCTTGCCCGCTTCCATCGGGCCGCCGGACACGAACACCACCGGGATGTTCAGGCGCATCGCGGCCATCAGCATGCCGGGCGTGATCTTGTCGCAGTTCGAGATGCAGACCATCGCATCGGCGCAGTGCGCGTTGACCATGTATTCGACCGAGTCGGCGATCAGGTCGCGCGACGGCAGCGAGTACAGCATGCCGCCGTGGCCCATCGCGATGCCGTCGTCGACGGCGATGGTGTTGAATTCCTTGGCGACGCCGCCGGCCGCTTCGATCTCGCGCGCCACCAGCTGGCCCAGGTCCTTCAGGTGCACGTGGCCCGGCACGAACTGCGTGAACGAGTTGACGACGGCGATGATCGGTTTCTCGAAGTCGCCATCCTTCATGCCGGTGG
The DNA here is from genome assembly GCF_000382345.1 of Massilia niastensis DSM 21313. Taxonomy (GTDB): domain Bacteria; phylum Pseudomonadota; class Gammaproteobacteria; order Burkholderiales; family Burkholderiaceae_D; genus Telluria; species Telluria niastensis. Next base: position 45,448 of record NZ_KB908121.1, on the reverse strand, counting down.
CGCGCCACAGCGCGCGCGCTCCCGCCATGTTGCGGCCCTGGGTGGTGGTACGGGAACGGTAAGTCGGCATGGGATCTCCTCGAACGGCAAACAAAATGGGAGTATCAGGGTGCCGCCTGCGTCACGAGTTGTCCAATATTTGATTCAGCAGCCTGTGATTCATTTGGCATATCACAGACTGCGTCAGCTCAGGCGCGCGCCGGCTGGGCCTGGGAGCGCGCCCAGTACACTCGCACCCCGAGCAGCACGGCCACGATCGACCCGAGCAGGATCGGTTCGGCGAAATCGCTCTTCCCCGCCCTCATCCACCAGAAATGCAGGATCGCCAGCGGCGCGATCAGGTAGATCAGGCGGTGCAGCCAGCGCCAGCGCTTGCCGCCCAGGCGCCGGATCATGCCGTTGGTGCTGGTCGCGGCCAGCGGGATCAGCATCACGAAGGCGATGAAGCCGACCGTGATGAAGGGCCGCTTGAGCACATCCTTCCACATTTCGGCCAGGTCGAAGAAGTGGTCGAACCACAGGAAGGTGATGAAGTGCAGCAGCGCGTAGAAGAAGCAGAACAGCCCGAACATGCGGCGCAGCTTGATGACCCAGTTCCAGCCGGAGAGGCGCCGCAGCGGCGTCACCGTCAACGTGATGCACAGGAAGTACAGCGCCCAGTCGCCGGTGGCGTGCGTGATGTAGGCCAGCGGCTCGGTCAGTTCGCCCTGCACCGTCAGCCATGCGGTGCGCGCGAACGGAACCAGCGACAGCGCGAACAGCACCGCCTTGATCCAGCCGAGCTGCCTGTCGTTCGGGGTGGTCGCCATCGCTCAGTAGAACTTCTTCAGGTCCATGCCGGTGTACAGCGACGCCACCTGGTCGTAGCCGTTGAACATCAGGGTCTTGCGCTTGGGCTGGAAGAAGCCGTCCTCGCCGATGCGGCGCTCGGTCGCCTGCGACCAGCGCGGGTGGTCGACATTCGGGTTCACGTTCGAATAGAAGCCGTATTCGTTCGGCGCCGAATCGTTCCAGGCGGTGCGCGGCTGCTTGCCCAGCAGGCGGATGCGCACGATCGACTTGGCCGACTTGAAGCCGTACTTCCAGGGCACGACCAGGCGCACCGGGGCGCCGTTCTGGTTCGGCAGCACCTGGCCGTACATGCCCACGGTCAGGAGGCTGAGCGGATGCATGGCTTCGTCCATGCGCAGGCCCTCGACATACGGCCAGTCCAGCACCCGGCTGCGCAGGCCCGGCATCTGGCTGCGGTCGGCCAGGGTGGTGAATTCGACGAAGCGCGCGTTACCGGTCGGCTCGACCTGGCGCAGCAGGTGCGACAGCGGATAGCCGACCCAGGGAATCACCATCGACCAGCCTTCGACGCAGCGCAGGCGGTAGATGCGCTCCTCGAGCGGCGCCAGCTTGAGCAGGCGGTCGATGTCGAGCGTGACCGGCTTCTTCACTTCGCCCTCGATGGTCACCGTCCACGGACGGGTGCGCAGGGTGTGGGCGTTTTCCGCCGGATCGGATTTGTCGGTCCCGAACTCGTAGAAGTTGTTGTAGCGGGTGGCGTCCTTGAAGGGCGTCTGCTTTTCGCTGGTCGACAGCGCAGGGTTGGCCTGCGCGGCCAGGCGCTGGCCGGCGGCCTGGGCGAAGGCCTCGCGGTTGGCCATCTCCCAGATGCCGGTGCCGACCGCGGCCGTGGCCGCGATACGGGCAAGAAAATCGCGCCGCCCTTCGTAGACTGCGCGCGGCGTGATCTCGGACGGGAACGGGAGATCGATCCCGTTCGGAGGACGTTTGATGAACATGGTGAACCCCGCAAGCAGAGAGAATCTTCACCATACACGAATTGGCTTAAGCAGGCGTTATGGCCTGCTTGAGCTCGCCTTACAGCTCGCCGTAGGAGTGCAGGCCCGACAGGAACATGTTCACGCCCAGGAAAGCGAAGGTCGTCACCAGCAGGCCCACCAGCGCCCACCAGGCCGCCGCGCGGCCGCGCAGGCCCGACATCAGGCGCATGTGCAGCCAGGCCGCGTAGTTCAGCCAGACGATCAGCGCCCAGGTTTCCTTCGGGTCCCACGACCAGTAGCCGCCCCAGGCTTCGGCCGCCCACAGCGCGCCCAGGATGGTGGCCACGGTGAAGAAGGCGAAACCGACCGAGATCGACTTGTACATCACGTCGTCCAGCACCTCGAGCGCCGGCAGGCGGTCGACCAGGATGCCGTGCGACTTGAGCAGGTAGGCGGTGCCGACCATCGCGGCCAGCGCGAAGGTGCCGTAGCCGATGAAGTTGGCCGGCACGTGGATCTTCATCCACCAGCTCTGCAGCGCAGGCACCAGCGGCTGGATCTGGGCGGCGTCGCGCGACACCGTGTACCACAGCAGGAAGGCGACCGCCGCCGAGATGATCAGCATGACGAAGGCGCCCAGCTGGCGGGTGCGGTAGTGCTCTTCGTAGTACAGGTAGAACATCGCGGTGATCAGCGCGAACAGGATGAACACTTCATACAGGTTCGACACCGGGATGTGGCCGACGTCGGGCCCGATCAGGTAGGACTCGAACCAGCGCACCATCATGCCGGTCGCGCCCAGCACCACGCCGGCCCAGCACAGCTTGGCCCCGACGGCGCCGCCGAAGCTGCTGCGGCCGATCAGGCCGATCCAGTAGAACGCGGTCGAGAACACGAACAGTGCGCTCATCCACAGGATGGCCGACTGGCTCGACAGCATGTACTTGAGGAAGAATTTCTGGTTGGCCGCCTCCAGGCTGTCGCCGTAGAGCGCGATCGCCCCCAGCGACAGCGCGCCGACCAGCGGCAGCAGCCAGCGCATCGGCTTCCAGTACCAGCCGAGCGCGGCGAACACCGGCGCGCTGCACAGCAGGATCGCCTTTTCGTAGATATCCATGTAGTCGGCGTAGCGGTTCAGCGCGAACAGCGCGGCCGCGAACAGGCCGATACCGTACAGCCAGTCGATGGCATTCAGGCGCCGGAAGTAACCCGGTTCCTCCTGATAGGTTTGAGACTGGCTTGCTTGAGACAAATCCATCGTTTCCTCCAGTTCGCCACCAGCTTACGCCGGTTGCGGCAGCTTTGCTTTCAGTTCTTCGTATTCACGCTCGAAGTCGAGCGTCTTGCGTTGGGTGCTCATCGCCATCAGCGCATGCGCGCCGCCGTCGACATTGCGGACCCAGACCCAGATCCGGCGTTCGCGGATATAGAACATCGCGAATACCCCGGCCACCAGCAGCAGGCAGCCCAGGTAGACCACATTCTTGCCCGGCGAGCGCGTCATCTGCAGCACCGAGGCCTTGACCTCGGTGAATTCGTCGAGCTGCAGGTAGACCGGGGCGCCGTACAGGAAGCTGTCGGCCAGGGCGTTGGTGGCCAGCTGCAGGAAGCGGCCATTCGCCTCGTTCGGCTCGGCCGCCTTGCCGCCGGCCCCCTCGCGCGCCACCTGCCACAGTTCCCACATGGAGCCGTTGAGCATCTTCATGAAGATATTCGCGGCCTTTTCCTGCTCGGCGGCCGGGATTTTTTCGAGGAATTCCGCGACCGCGACGAAACCGCCGCGTCCGCCCTCGCCGGCGAAGATCGTCAGGGTGCGCGTCGCCGAATCCTGCAGCTGGGCGGACAGCTCGGCGTCGCGCTGGGATGGCGAGAGTGCGCGCTGCGCATAGCGGCGGGCGGCCTCGGCGCGCGCCTTCGGATCGGCGAGCGCGGCGCGCAGGCGCATCCAGTCGCCCACGCCATGCTGGTCGTCGACCGGGATGCGCAGGAAGCTGAACGGCTCGGACGGGCTGGAACGCACGCCCGCCAGGTAGACCTGGGCGCCGTCGACCGTCACCGGCTGCATGTAGTTCAGGAATTCGCGCGCCTGGCCGGTCTTGTCGCGCAGCTTGTACTGGACGCTCGGGCCGACGTTCTTCATGTCCTTGTCGTTGGCGTTCTTGCCGGCCGAGCCGGACGCCTTGCCGAGCGTGGCGGCGAACTGCTCGTTGAACGAGGTGTTCTTGGCGACGGCGCGCGCATCGTTGCCGGCGGCGACGTTCTCGACGTTGAACGGACGGAAGCCGGACCATTCGATCGCATAGGTGTCGTCGCCAAGCTTGAGCGGGGTGGAAGCGTTGACCTGGCCCTGGATCGGGAAGGTCTTGGCGCCCGCCCCCGTCATCGGGAAACCGGTCAGCTTGAGCTTGCTGCCGCCATCGTCGAAGCTCGACTGGTAGACGGCGATGCCCTTGTAGATCAGCGGATGGTTGACCTTGATGCTGGCCGGGAAGCTCTTGCCGTTCTCGGGATCGTGGACCACGACTTCGCTGGCGAACAGCTTGGGCATGCCGGTCGAGTAGAACTCGATGACGAACTTCTTCAGCTCGATGGAGAACGGCAGTTCCTGCACCAGCACGCCGGACGGCTGGTTCAGGATCGCGGTATTGCTGGTCTGGCCTTCCGAGATCGCGGTATTGCCGCGGAAGCTGGGATTCGCGGCGCTCAGGCGGTGCTGGGCCGGGATCTCGGCGATCACGCCGCTGCCGGTAAAGGGGGTCTTGCCGAGGAACCACTGCTGGAAGCGGACGGGCAGCTCGGAATCGAACACGCCGCCCAGCAGGATCACGATGATGGCCGTATGCGCGAAGATATAGCCGAACTTGTTGCCGGCGCCCTTCTTCGCCGTCACCAGGGTGCCGCCATCCTTGGCCACCAGCTTCACCGCATAGCCGGCATGGCGCAGGCGGGCCTGGGTCTGGGCGGCGAGCTCGGCGCCGCCCAGCGGCGCCTGCCATTCGGCCTTGTGGTGGAAGTTGCGCAGCGAGTCTTCGCGCACGTGCTCGCGCCAGCTGCGCATGTCGCGCATCATCTTGGGAGCATTGCGCACGACGCACAGGCCGGTCGAAAGGATCAGCACCGCCAGGATCAGCAGGAACCACCAGGTCGTGTACACGCTGTACAGGCCGAGCATGCCGAACACTTCGAACCAGAACGGCCCGAACTGGTTGACGTAGTTGGTCATCGGCTCGTTCTGCTTGAGCACGGTACCGAGGGCGGAGGCGATCGCGATGATGGTCAGCAGGCTGATCGCGAAACGCATCGAGGACACCAGCTCGACGGTTTCGGCAAGCCAGCGGCGACGGGTATTCAGTTCAATTCCGGTGGTACTCATCTTCTACAACTCATCTGGTGTGCCGGTCGGGGCGCGGTCCGGACTACGCTCCCCGGCCACGCACGCCGCGCAGGCAGGCTGCGCAGGAAACCGGAGCATACAGCAAAAAAGGGCGCCAACTTCCGCGGACACCCTTTCTTTTTGTCAATATTTTGTAATTACAGGAACTATCGGCGGCGCCCGTTCAACGCAGGCCGGCGATGTAATCGGAGACCGCCTTCATCTCTTCCGGCGACATGCGCTGCGCCAGGGTGGTCATCTGCGGGCTGTTCTTGCGCACGCCGTTCTTGAAGGCGTCGAGCTGGGCGAAGGTGTAGTCCTGGTGCTGGCCGGACAGGCGCGGATATTGCGCCGGGATGCCGCCGGCGTTGGCGCCGTGGCAGCTGGCGCAGGCCGCGACGCCCTTCTCGGCGATACCGCCGCGATAGATCTTGCGGCCCAGTTCGACGGTATCCTTGTTCTTGGCCGCGCCCGGCTTCTGCTTCTGCATGGCGAGCCAGGCGGCGATGTTCTTTTTCTCGTCCTCGGTCAGCATCTTGGCGTAGGTCGTCATGACCGGCTGCTGGCGGTTCGGCGTCGTGAAGTCGATCAGCTGCTTGTGGGTGTATGCTTCGAACTGGCCGGCCAGCTTCGGGTTGGCCACGATGGTCGAGTTGCCCGCGGCGCCATGGCAGGACAGACAGGCCGGCAGGCCGCGCGCGGCGTCGCCGCTGTCGTACAGGGTGCCGCCCTTGGCGGGGTCGACCTTGGCGACGGCCTTCGGTGCTTCGGCCGCGGAAGCGCTAGCGCAGACAGCCAGGGTTGCAACCAACAAGGATCTCACAAACGGAAACGTCAAACGATTCATTCAAGCACCCTGAAAAAGTCAAAAACAGATTTCTGGAATTGTTCAGTGCAGCGGCCTTACTGGCGCCCCCCAGCAAAGGAGCATGGTTCAACCCCTTATTGTACAATAGCTTTGTTTCCACATCGCCATTCAGTTGTCTTTTACACCTCTCCTCATGTCCAAATTATGGCAGGCCCGGTTCTTCACGACCGTTAATCAGCTGCGCGATCTTCCTGGTACCTCGGTACCCGAAATCGCCTTCGCCGGGCGCTCGAACGCGGGCAAATCCACGGCGATCAATATCCTTACCAACCAGAAGGGCCTGGCTTTCGCGTCCAAGACGCCGGGCCGCACCCAGCACATCAACTATTTCTCGATCGGCGGCGCCCACGTGGGCCAGCACCGCAAGGATGCGGTGCGCGTCGACGAGATCGAAGCGCTGCTGGTCGACCTGCCGGGCTACGGCTATGCGGAAGTGTCGGGCACGGCCAAGCTGCACTGGCAGAAGCTGCTGGGCGACTATGTCCAGCGCCGCGAGCAGCTGGCCGCGCTGGTCCTGATCATGGACTCGCGCCGCCCGTTCACCGACCTCGACATCCAGATGCTGGAATGGTTCGCCCCGACCGGCAAGCCGATCCACTGCATCCTGACCAAGGCCGATAAGCTCAACCGCAACGAATCGACCAACGCCCTGCGCCAGGCGCGCTCGCTGCTCGACAGCTATGTCGACGAGGAAGGCAACGGCTTCCCGTTCACGGTGCAGCTGTTCTCCTCCCTCAAGCGCATCGGCATCGAGGAAGCGGATGCCAAGATCCTTGAACTGCTGGGGCTGGATGCCGGGGAGGCGCCAGCGGCGGAGGCTCGGGCAGACGAACCGCAGGCCGACGAAGACCAGGATTCCGAATAACTTTCCAGGAAGATTACGATGACGATCATCACCCCCGCCGCCTATCCTTCCGCACGCATGCGCCGCATGCGTCGCGACCCGTTCTCGCGCGCCCTGATGCGCGAAAACACGATCACGGCGTCGGACCTGATCTATCCGGTCTTCATCCTGGACGGCCAGAACCAGCGCCAGCAGGTGGCATCGATGCCGGGCGTGGAGCGCCTCTCGGTCGACCTGCTGCTGGGCCTGGCGGAAGAATGCGTCGGCCTGGGCATCCCGGCGCTGGCGCTGTTCCCGGTGGTCGACCAGTCGCTGAAGACCTATGACGGCGTCGAGGCGACCAATCCGGACGGCCTGGTGCCGCGCGCGGTCCGCGAACTGAAGCGCAACTTCCCGGAACTGGGCGTGATCTGCGACATCGCGCTGGATCCGTACACGACCCACGGCCAGGACGGCCTGCCGGACGAGACCGGCTACATCGTCAACGACAAGACCATCGAGATGCTGGTGCGCCAGGCGCTGACCCAGGCCGACGCCGGCGTGGACGTGGTGGCGCCGTCGGACATGATGGACGGCCGCATCGGCGCGATCCGCGCCGCGCTGGAAGAGCGCGGCCACATCCACACCCGCATCATGGCGTATTCGGCCAAGTACGCGTCGGCCTTCTACGGCCCGTTCCGCGACGCGGTGGGCTCGAGCGCCAACCTGGGCAAGGCCGACAAGAACACCTACCAGATGGACCCCGCCAACAGCGACGAGGCGCTGCGCGAAGTGGCGCTCGACCTGGCCGAGGGCGCGGACATGGTGATGGTCAAGCCGGGCATGCCCTACCTCGACGTCGTGCGCCGCGTGAAGGACGAGTTCAAGGTGCCGACCTTCGCCTACCAGGTCAGCGGCGAGTATGCGATGCTCAAGGCGGCGGCGCAGAACGGCTGGCTGGATCACGACAAGGTCATGATGGAGTCGATGATGGCGTTCAAGCGGGCGGGCGCGGATGGCGTGCTGACCTACTTCGCGCTGGAGATTGCGCGCAAGCTCAAGGCCAAGGGCTGAGTTTCGTACTGAACCAATGAAAAACCGTGCCTCGGCACGGTTTTTTGTTTGGGCTGGTAGTGTGCGAGCAAACCTGGCTCAGCGCCGCGCCGACTTGTACTCGGGGAACATCTCCTTGTACAGGAACTCCATCAGCTGCTGCGTATCCTCCGGCCGCGCACTGAGCTTCACCACCCTGCCCAGGCGGTGCGAATCCCACTCGAAGTCGCCTTTCTTCTCGCGCCGGATCAGCTCGATCATCTTCTTGATCACGGCCGTCTCGACATCCGGCTCGCTGCCCTGCTCCACCGTCACCTGCGTCAGCCAGCGGCGCTGGAAGTTCGGGTTCCAGCCGCGGAACTTCAGGTCCATGCTGTGGAAGGTCTTGTTCGAGATCGAGAAGATGCCGCCCGTCTCGTTGCGGTCTTCGCGGCCGCGGCCGTTGATGGCGGCGATATTGGCCAGCGCGTTGCGCGTGCCGCGTGCGGCGTCGCTTTCCTCGACCGGCTGCTCGCTGCCGGTCGGCGCTCCGCGCTGCTTGCGGCGCGCCTCGACCAGGGCGGCCATGTCCGTGATTTCCGGCGGCACCTCGGTCTTCGGCTGGGGCTGCGGCTTCGGCTCTTCCACCGGCCGCTCTTCCGGCTGGGTGATCGTGTTCTTCAGGCGCGCGATGTCGATCCGCTCCTTCTGCGGACGCGGCGTGCTCTTGATGGGCGAAGGCTTGGTGACCGGCTTCGGCGCCTGCTCGCGCTGCTGCGGCTTGGGCGGCTGCATCGGCTGGACGTACACCACCTCCCCCTCGCTCTCCGACGCCGGCCTGGCCTGCTTCTGGTCGGTCTCGGGCTGGAAGAACCAGATCGCGATCAGCAGCAGGTGCAGCCCGATCGTGGCGGCCAGTGCAGGACGGTTCGGCCCCTTGCGCCCATAGGTCGGCACGGCGCGCGGCAGCGGCTGCCCGCAGTGCGAGCATACTTCGCTGTCCGTGTCGTAGGTGTGGGAATGGTCACGCAAGGTAGATCGGTTTCCTGAAGACAACGTCAAAAAAACGCCAGAGAGCCGAAGTCTAACCGTTTTGCGGCGGCGGCGCACCTGATGCGCTGCCCGCCAGACTTAATTGATCGTTAAGGGATGTTACAGAATGTTTCGATCCATTTAAAACCGGCGGGCGCAGGGCTTGATGCCGCCGCGCCCGCCATGCCGTCAATGGGTGGCGGTCTCCAGCTTGGCCAGCTGCTCGTCCGACATCGGACCGGTACCGCTGTAGCGGTCGAGGTAGAGATAGATCACTGGCGTGATGTAGAGCGTGATGACCTGCGAGAAGATCAGGCCGCCCACCACCGCCAGGCCCAGCGGCTGGCGCAGCTCGGCGCCGGCGCCGATGCCGAGCGCGATCGGCAGCGCGCCCATCATTGCCGCCAGGGTGGTCATCAGGATCGGACGGAAGCGCAGGATGCAGGCCTCGCGGATCGCTTCCTGCGGCTTCATGCCGTGGCTGCGCTGGGCCTCGAGCGCGAAGTCGATCATCATGATCGCGTTCTTCTTCACGATACCGATCAGCATCAGGATGCCGATCATGGCGATCAGGGTCAGGTCCATGTCGAACAGCCACAGGGTCAGCAGCGCGCCCACCGCCGCCGACGGCAGGCCGGCCAGGATGGTCAGCGGGTGGATGTAGCTCTCGTAGAGCACGCCCAGCAGCACGTAGATCACGCCGATCGCCGTGATGATCAGGATCAGCTGGCTCGACTGGGTGTCCTGGAACACGGCCGCGTCGCCGCCGTAGTTGGTGATCACCGAGGCCGGCAGCTTGATGTCGCGCGCCATCTCGTCGATGGCGGCGGTGGCGTCGCCCAGCGGCACGCCCGGCGCCAGGTTGAACGACAGGGTGATCGCCTGCAGCTGGCCCTGGTGGTTGACCGCCAGCGGGCCGACCGTGCGCTTGATCGTGGCAAAGCTGGACAGCTTGACCAGGTCGCCGTTCTTGCTGCGCACCGAGACCCGCCCCAGCGCTTCTTCATAGTAGCGGTCGGCCGCGGCGGCCTCGAGGATCACGAAATAGCTGGCCGCGGTGGAATAGATGGTGGACACCTGGCGCTCGCCGAACGAGGCGTACAGCACCGTGCGCACGTCGGCCATTTCCACGCCCAGCAGCGCGGCCTTGTCGCGGTCGATGTCGACCGTCGCCTGCAAGGCCTTGTTCTGCGAGTCGCTGGTGACGTCGCGGAAGCGCTGGTCGGCACGCATGCGCTCGATGAACTGCGCGGCCCAGCCGCCGATCTCGCCGCCGGACACGCTCTGCAGGGTGTACTGGTAGCGGCTCTTGCTCTGGCGGCCGCCCAGCTGCAGGTTCTGCACCGGCGCCAGGAACACCTGCACGCCGGCGACCCCGCGCGTGGACTTGCGCAGCTCGTCGACCACCAGCGGCATCGGCGGACGCTCGCCGCGCGGCTTGAGCACCAGGAACATGCGGCCGGTGTTGCCGCCGCCGGTGAACGAGGTCACGTCCTTGACGTAGGGGCTGGCGCGGATGATGTCCACCACCTTGCCGTGCAGCTCGGCCAGCGCCGCCGACGAGGTGTCTTCGGAAGCCTCGACGGTCACGCGGATCTGGCCGATGTCTTCCTCAGGGAAGAAGCCTTTCGGCATGGTCATGTACAGCACGGCGGTCAGCGCGAAGGTGCCGGCGGCCAGCATCAGGACCAGGAAGCGGTGGCGCAGCGCCACGTCCAGGGTGCGCGCATAGGCGTCGCGCACGTTGACGAACATGGCTTCGAAGCGGCGCCCGATCCAGGACATTTCCTTCGGATCGACGTGGCCGCCGCCCTTGAGCATGCGCGAGCACAGCATCGGCACCAGGGTCAGCGACACGGCGGCCGAGACCAGCACCGCCAGGCCGACGATGACGGCGAATTCGCGGAACAGCAGGCCGATCACGCCCGGCATGAAGAAGATCGGGATGAACACCGCCACCAGCGAGATCGAGATCGAGATGATGGTGAAGCCCATCTCGCGCGCCCCGACCAGGGCCGCCTGCATCGGCTTCTTGCCCATCTCCATGTGGCGCACGATGTTCTCGAGCACCACGATGGCGTCGTCGACCACCAGGCCGACCGCCAGCGTAATGCCCAGCAGCGAAATGTTATCCAGGCTATAGCCGAGCGAGTAAAGCAGCGACAGCGCGCCCAGCAGCGAGATCGGCACCGTGATGGCGGGAATGAAGGTCGCAGCGAGGCGGTGCAGGAACAGGAAGATCACCAGGATGACCAGCACCACGGTGCCGGCCAGGGTCAGGTTGACGTCGTGCATCGCTTCGCGGATCGAGGTCGAGCGGTCGTTGACCAGGCTGATCTGGATCGAGGCCGGCAGCTGGCCCTCGAAGCGCGGGATCAGGGCGCGCACGGCATCGACCACCTGCACCGTGTTGGCGTTCGGCTGGCGCTGCACCATCAGCGAGATCGAGCGTTCGCCGTTCAGGCTGCCCGCCGCCTTGACCGACTGGTAGCTGTCCTCGACCTCGGCGATTTCCTTCAGGCGCACCGGCAGGCCGTCGCGGGTGGCGACGATCAGTTCCCTGAAGTCCTTGGCGCGCATCAGCTGGCCGCCGCCCTGGATGGTCAGGGACTGGGCCGGGCCGTCCAGGATGCCCAGCGGCGTGTTCGAGTTGGCGGCGCGCAGGGCCGTGGCCAGCTCGTCCATCGAGATATTGCGCGCATTCATCAGGTCGGACTTGGCGCGCACCCGCACGGCGAAGCGCTTCTGGCCGTTGATCGTCACCTGGGACACGCCCGGCACGGTCGAGATCGCCGGCGACACCAGGTTTTCGGCGTAGTCGTTCAGCTCCGCCAGGTCCATCGACGGCGAGCTCATGTGCATGAACAGCACCGGCGCATCGGCCGGGTTGATCTTGCGGTAGGACGGCAGGTCGGTCATTTCCTGCGGCAGCTGGCGCTGCGCCAGCAGCAGCGCGGCCTGGACGTCGACCGCGACCTTGTCGACGTCGATCGAATTGTCGAACTCCAGGGTCAGCGAGGTATTGCCCTGGGTGCTGGTGGAGGTGATCAGGTTGATGCCGGCGATCGTGGAGAACTGTTTCTCGAGCGGCAGCGCGACCGAGGACGCCATCGTCTCCGGGCTGGCGCCCGGCAGGTTGGCGTTGACGTTGATGACCGGCGTGTTATAGCTCGGCAAAGCCGCGACCGGGATGTGCATGTAGGCCAGGACGCCGACCAGCACCAGGCTGATCGACAGCAAGACCACCATCACCGGACGGCGGATACACAGCTCGGAAATATTCATGCTCAGGCACCCTTCTTCTGGCCAGCTGCCGCGCCCGGCTTGCCCGCGCCGGCCAGGCGCACCTTGCTGCCCGGACGCAGGTTCTGCTTGCCTTCAGTGATGACTTTTTCATTCCCGGACAGGCCCGACACCGCCGCGAAATCGCCGAACGCATGCAGTCGCTTGACCGGTATTTGACGCGCCGAACTGTCCTCACCGACAACATACACGAATGTGCCGCTGGTGTTGGTGATGATTGCGTTTTGCGGGACCACGACCGCGTCCTGCAGGGTCTGCACGGTGACGCGCGCGGTCACGTACTGGCCCGGCCACAGGCCGGTGTCGTGGTTGGCGAATTCGCCTTTCACGCGGATGGTGCCGGCTTCCGGGTCGACCGTGTTGTCGATGAAGCTCAGGTGGCCCAGCACCGCCTGGGACTCGGGCGTGACATTCGCGCGCAATTCGACCTTGCCCTGCTTCTGGGCGGCCATCAGGGCCGCCAGCGAGGATTCCGGCAGGGTGAACGAGACATTGATCGGATCGAGCTGGGTGATGGTGGTGAGCGAGGTCGTCATCTGCACCAGGCTGCCCGGGTGCACGTCGATCGCGCCGACCCGGCCCGACATCGGCGCGCGGATCGAGGTATAGCTGGCGCTCACCTGGCTGGCGCGCGCCGCCGCCTGGTTCGACTGCACCAGCGCGCGCTGGGCCTCGGCCTGGCTCTGCAGCGAATCGACGGCGCTCTGGGCCATGAATTTCTGCGCCACCAGTTCCTGGGCGCGCTTGAGCTGGCGCTCGAGATCGGCCAGGGTGGCACGGTCGCGCGCGACCTGGGCTTCGGCCCTGGCGACGTTGGCGCGGTCGGCGCGGTCGTCCAGCGAGAACATCAGCTGGCCTTCCTTGACGAACTCGCCTTCGCGGATGTGCACGGTGCGGATCGCGGCCGTGGTCTGCGGATGCAGGTCGACCGTGCGCACCGGGGTGACGGTGCCGGTGGCGAGCAGCTCGACGCCGACGTCGCGGCGCTGCGGCGCCACCACGTTGACCACCGTCGGCGGCATCGCGCCCGGGCCCTTGGCGCCGGCGCCGTTGTCGGCATGGGCCCCGCTGCCCTGGTTCAGGTACCATGCGCCGGCCACGGCTAGCGCAGCGATTCCGCAGATCAATCCCAGATTCTTCTTTTTCATTCGGTTCCCTTGCCGCCAGTGCCGGCGGCTCTTTCTATATCGTCGTTGGCGCGAGCGCGCAAATCGCGCCGCATTCTCGCACACCGTTGTTACAGGATTATTTTTTGTTCGGGTAATACTCAGGCAACATCAGGGTCACCTCGAGCCCTCCCTCGGGATGGTTGGCCAGCGCAATGCTGCCGCCATGGTGTTCGGCAATATTGCGCGCAATCGTCAGGCCCAGCCCGGTACCGCCGGACGCGCGCGAACGCGAGGTCTCGACCCGGTAGAACGGGTCGAACACCCGCACCAGTTCGCCCTGGGGGATGCCGGGACCGCGATCGCGGATACGCACGCGCGCCGCGCCGTTGATGCGGTCGACGCACACGCGCGCCTCGCGGCCATACTTCACCGCGTTGTCGATCAGGTTGCCGAGGCAGCGGCGCAGGTCGAGCGGGCGGCCCAGCAGGGCCATCGACGCCTTGCCCTCCAGCTCGACCTGCTGGCCGGCGTCGCTGGCGTCGGCGCACACCGCTTCCAGCAGCGAATCGAGGTCGAGCATCTGCATGGGCGCGGTGGTGTCCATGCTGCGCGCCAGCACCAGGCCTTCGCGCACCATTTCCTGCATCGCCGACAGGTCGCCGATCAGGCGTTCCTGCAGCTCGGCGTCGGACACCTTCTCGAGCCGCAGGCGCATGCGCGTCAGCGGGGTCTGCAGGTCGTGGGTGATCGCGGCCAGCATCTGGGTGCGCTGGAAGATGTACTGGCGCAGGCGCGCCTGCATCGCATTGAACGCGGCGCTGGCCTGGCGGATCTCGCTGGCGCCGGTCAGGTCGAGCGGCGCGCGGTTGATGTCCTGGCCGAGGTCCTGGGCGGCCTGGGCCAGCTGCTTGAGCGGGCGCGTGGTCATGCGCGCCACCACATAGGCCAGCGAGCCGATGCTGACCAGGAACAGGGCGATCACGGAGCGGAGATCCATCTCGGGGCCGGCCATCGCCGAGCGCGGCGGCAGCACCAGCAGGCGCAGCTCGGCGCCGTCGCGCAGGCGCACGTTGAGCGTCTCGCAGGCGCCGCGCCACTGGGTGCGCAGCAGGCCGTAGAGCACCGGCTGGTGGTGCGGCATGTCGCACGAGGGCGGGCGCGAGGCGGCCGAGGCGACGGTATAGCCCTCGCCCAGGCGCGCCGCCAGCGAGTGCGCAAACCAGCTCGACGAGGCCGCCAGCGGCTGGGCCGTGCCGACTTCCAGGCGCAGGCCGGGACGGTTGGCCACCGCCAGGTAGACCGAGCGCGCCGAGTCCGGCACGATCTCGGTCGCCATGATCAGTTGCTCGGCGCGTTCCAGCAGGTGCTGGTCGCGTTGTTCCTCGATGGCGCGCTGGCGTTCGTAGTCGGATGCCAGCTGGGTCAGGGTTGCGGAGATCAGGATGCCGAGCAGCATGGTGATGAACACCCGCCCGGTCATCGATCCGAAGAAGGCTTTCACACCGGGGGCTCCACGGTGACTTGTCCGGCCAGCACATAGCCGCCGTTACGCACCGTCTTGATGATCTGGGGCATGCGCGCATCTTCGCCCAGCTTCTGGCGCAGGCGGCTGATCTGGATGTCGATCGAGCGGTCGAACGGGTCGGCGTCGCGGCCCTGGGTCAGGTTCAGCAGCTGGTCGCGGTTCAGCACCCGGTTCGGATGCTCGAGGAATACGCGCAGCAGGCGGAATTCGGCGCCCGACAGCATGATCACGATGCCGTCCGGATTGACCAGGTGGCGCGCGGTGAGGTCCAGGGTCCAGCCCGAGAAGCGCATCTGCTGCACGTTGTCGGACGGCGCGTTGGAGGGCATCGCATGGGAACGGCGCAGCACGCTGCGGATGCGCGCCAGCAGTTCGCGCGGCTCGAAGGGCTTGGGCAGGTAGTCGTCGGCGCCCATTTCCAGGCCGAGGATGCGGTCCAGCGGCTCGTTGCGGGCGGTCAGCATGATGACCGGCAGGCTGGACGTGGCGCGCAGCTTGCGGCACAGGGTCAGGCCGTCGTCGCCGGGCATGTTCAGGTCGAGCACGATCAGGTCCGGGCGGGCGTCGTCGAGCGCCTTCCACATCGCGCTGCCGTCGGCGGCGGCCATGGTGCGGTAGCCGTTCGACTCGAGATAGTCCGCCAGCAAGGTGCGGATGTCGCGGTCGTCGTCGACGATCAGAATCGTAGAGGGAGTATCCATAAGCTCAATTATCCGCGTCTGGCGGAAGGCCGGAGTGCCGTTTTGTATCGGTTTTGTATAAGCGCTCACCCACGAAACATATTGATACAAAGTACCAGACAGGGGAAATCCAGTGGTTACAAGTTTTGGCGAAGATGGATCCCGTGCAGCAAACGACCGGTGCACACCACCTACCCTTACAAAGGAACAAGCATGAACACCCTCCGCAAGAATATCGTGATCGCCCTCGCCGCTCTCGGCATCGCTGGCGCCGCAGTCGGCGTCCAGGCGCAGACCCAGGCCCCGGCCGCCGATGGCCGCCACGGCCACGCATTGACCGTGGAGCAACGCCAGGCCAAGAAGGCCGAGTTCCGCGCCAAGCATGCCCAGGCGCGTGCCGAGCACCAGGCGAAACTGCGCGACGCGCTGAAGCTGACGCCGGCGCAGCAGCCGGCCTGGGATGCGTTTGTCGCGAGCATGACGCCGGACCGGAAAGGCGAGCGCGCCGGCCGCCCGGACCGCGCCGCCTGGGACAGCCTGAGCGCGCCGCAGCGCATGCAGAAGCGCATCGACATGCAGAAGGAACGCACCGCGCGCATGGAAGCGCGCCTGTCGGCCCTGAACAGCTTCTACACGGTGCTCACGCCCGAGCAGCGCAAGGTCTTCGACGAGCAGTCGAAACAGCGCCACGGCGGGCGTCATCATCGCGGCCATGGCCATGGTCACGGCATGATGCACGGCTGATTGGCTAAACCATCAACGCAAAAGGACGCCCGCGGGCGTCCATTTTTTTGGTGCATCCGTAGGGCTGGCGGGTTCCCCGCCAACGCGTCCAGGCAGCGTTTGCCGATCGCGTTGGCAGCGAAGCTGCCAACCCTGCTGTCACCTCTCCAGTTTGCCCAGCGACACCAGGAACTTGCGCGCATCCTGGTAGCCGATCACGCGGCTGTCCGGAATCTCGCGCCCATCGCGGTCGAACAGGATGATGCCCGGCGGCCCGAACAGGCCGAAGCGCTTGAGCATCGCCTTGTCGTCGGCATCGTTGGCGGTGACGTCGACCTGCAGCAGCACGGTGCCGGCGAGTTTCGCCTGCACCGCCGGATCGATGAAGGTCAGCTTTTCCATTTCGATGCAGGACACGCACCAGTCGGCATAGAAGTCCAGCATCGCGGTCTTGCCCTTGTGATCGGCCAGCACCTGCTCGAGCTGGGCCACGGTCTTCACGCGCTGGAACTTCAGGTGCGCCTGCGGTGCGCCGCCGCGCAGGTGGGCCAGCGGCGCGAGCGCATCGCGCCCGCCGCTGGCCGCGCCGACCAGCTGCATGCCGCCCAGCAGCGCGAACGCGACGCCGGCGGCCATCGACGCCCAATGGCGGTGATGGCGCAGCAGGTAGAGGCCATAGCCGAGCAGCAGCGCGGCCCACAGCAGCATCTGGGCCAGCGCCGGGATCACCGGCGACACCATCCACACGGCCATGGCCAGCATCAGGACGCCGAACAGGCGCTTGACCGATTCCATCCACTTGCCCGCGCGCGGCAGCAGCGAGCCGGCCGAGACGCCGACCAGCAGCAGCGGGATGCTCATGCCGGCCGCCATCGAGAACAGCGCGGCGCCGCCCACCAGCACGTCGCGCGTCTGGCTGATGTAGACCAGCGCGCCGGCCAGCGGCGCGGCCACGCAGGGTCCGACGATCAGGGCCGAGATCGCGCCCATCGCGAACACGCCGGCCAGCTTGCCCGAGGCCTGGCGGCCGGACACGCCGGCCAGGCGGGTCTGCAGCGCGGCCGGCATCTGCAGCTCATAGAAGCCGAACATCGACAGCGACATGGTGACGATCAGGAGCGCGAAGCCGCCCAGCACCCACGGGTTCTGCAGCGCGGCCGCGAGGCCCTCGCCGACCAGGCCGGCCGCGATGCCCAGCGCCGTGTAGACGATCGCCATGCCGAGCGAATACGCCAGCGACAGCACGAAGCCGCGCGAGCGGCGCACCTGGCGGCCTTCGCCGACGATGATCGAGGACAGGATCGGCACCATCGGCAGCACGCAGGGCGTGAACGCCAGGCCCAGGCCCAGCAGCACGAAGGCCGGGATGATGGCCAGCAGGCGGCCGCCCTGCAGGATGCTGGCGATGCTGGAGAGCTCGGATTGCGCCGCCGGCGCGGCCGCGGCGGACGGGGGATTCGCGTCGGCGCTGTTCGCAGCCGGCGCGCTGTCGGCAACCGGCTGGGACGGGAGCGGCACCGACATCGCGGGTGACGCGCCCGCCGCGGCGCCGATCGGCAGGCCGCCGCCGGACTGGGCCCCGCCCACGGCGAGCGAGGCCGTGTGTTCCTGCGGCGGATAGCACAGGCCGGCGTCGGCGCAGCCCTGGCTGCTCGCCACCAGCGTGAAGTTGCCGCTGCCTTCGACCGGAATCCGGATCGTCACCGAACCCTTGTAGGTCTCGACATCCTTCTGGAAGGTCTCGTCGAACTTGACCTTGCCCGGCGGGATCTGCGGCGTGCCGAGGGTGACGCCATCGGCCTTGAAGCCGAAACGTTCGCGGTACATGTAGTAGCCGTCGGCGATCTGGTAGCGCACTTCGAGCGTCTGCGGGTCGGCCATGCGCGCGGCGAAGCGGAAGGCCACGGCGGGATCGAGGAACTCCTCTTCGGCGCGCGCAGCGCTGGAAAAGAACAGGGCGAAGGCTGCGAACAGCGTCAGGCAGGCCTGCAGCAGGCTTCTGGTAGTCAAACGGTGCATGGTCTCGGATGGGTTGTTACAGCGCACCGGAATGGTACACCGGCTGGACATTTCGCGTACTCGGCCGTGTTTACGCAGGGACGAAAAAAAACCAGGCCGGAGCCTGGTCTTTTTTTCCGTGTCGCCGATTACTCAGCGGTCGGTGCTTCGTCAGCAGCGCCGACTTCCGGACGGTCGAGCAGCTCGACGTAGGCCATCGGCGCGTTGTCGCCAACGCGGAAACCCATCTTCAGGATGCGCAGGTAGCCGCCGTTGCGGGTGGCGTAGCGCGGGCCCAGTTCAGCGAACAGCTTCTGCACGATTTCGCGGTCGCGCAGGCGAGCGAACGCCAGGCGCTTGTTGGCCAGCGTGTCGGTCTTGCCCAGGGTCAGGATCGGCTCGACGACGCGACGCAGTTCCTTAGCTTTCGGAACGGTGGTCTTGATGGCTTCGTGGCGCAGCAGCGAAACGGTCATGTTGCGCAGCATTGCCAGGCGGTGGGAAGAAGTACGGTTCAGCTTACGGAGGCCGTGACGGTGACGCATGGTAGTTCCTTTCGGTGTTTTCGATTCCAGTTCTTCGATCGTTCATGCCAGGGCATGACCGCGGACCGGTTCAGGGTTAAAACCGCCTGCAGCAACATGCCTCAGACGGGGTGCAACAAAAACGGATCAACAGCTAACGTCGCGGGACCTCGAGAAACCGTAGCGAGCAGGCCGGAAATGTGCCCGCGCAGCAGGTTTATCGAGGTCCCGCCACGATTACTTCTCGAGGCCGGCTGGCGGCCAGTTTTCGAGTTTCATGCCCAGGGTCAGGCCGCGCGAAGCCAGCACTTCCTTGATTTCGTTGAGCGACTTGCGGCCCAGGTTCGGGGTCTTCAGCAGCTCGTTTTCCGAACGCTGGATCAGGTCGCCGATGTAGTAGATGTTCTCGGCCTTCAGGCAGTTCGCCGAACGGACGGTCAGCTCCAGGTCGTCCACCGGACGCAGCAGGATCGGATCGACCAGCGGAGCGCGCGACGGCGCTTCGGCGGCGGCTTCGGTGCCTTCCAGGGCGGCGAACACGTTCAGCTGGTCAACCAGGACGCGGGCCGACTGGCGGATCGCTTCTTCCGGGGTGATCACGCCGTTGGTCTCGATGTTGATGATCAGCTTGTCCAGGTCGGTACGCTGTTCGACACGGGCCGATTCCACGGCGTAGGACACGCGACGCACTGGCGAGAACGATGCATCCAGGATGATGCGGCCGATGGTCTTGTTGGTGTCTTCCGACAGGCGGCGCACGTTACCCGGCACATAGCCACGGCCCTTCTCGACCTTGATCTGCATGTCGAGCTTGCCGCCAGCGGTCAGGTGAGCGATCACGTGGTCCGGGTTGATCAGTTCGACGTCATGCGGCAGGTCGATGTCCGAAGCCAGCACCGCGCCCTCGCCTTCCTTCTTCAGGGTCAGGGTGACGGAGTCACGGTTGTGCACCTTGAACACCACGCCCTTCAGGTTCAGCAGCAGGTCGACCACGTCTTCCTGGACGCCGTCCAGCGACGAGTACTCGTGCACGACGCCGGCGATGGTCACTTCGGTCGGAGCGTAGCCGATCATCGACGACAGCAGCACGCGGCGCAGCGCGTTGCCCAGGGTGTGGCCGTAGCCACGCTCGAACGGCTCCATCACGACTTTGGCGTGACCGGCGCCCAGGGCTTCGACATCGATAATACGTGGCTTCAACAGACTGTTTTGCATGAATGTCCTCTTCAATACCCTCGGCTCGTTACACCGATAAGGCTGATGGCATTAGAAAAAAAAGCTCGCTCGAAAGAGCAAGCGGTGATACGAATTCGGTTGCGACGGAGGCGGTGGAAGTCCGGGACTCGTTGCGGCGCCAATCCTTGATTGCTGCGGCCGCGCCACCACCACGTCGATCCCGCGCAGGCGGGGACCCAGGTTTCGCGATGTAGCCGGCAAAACCGGGCCCCGCCTTCGCGGGGGTGACGACTGGGGGACGGCCAATGGCCATCCCCCGGGTCGTCATTAACGCGAGTACAGTTCGACGATCAGCGCTTCGTTGACGTCAGCAGCGATCTCGTTACGCTCAGGGAACGAACGGAAGGTGCCTTCCAGCTTCTTGGCATCGACCGAGACCCAGCTCGGGAAGCCGACTTGCTCAGCCAGCGACAGGGCTTCAGCGATACGCACTTGCTTCTTGGCCTTTTCGCGGACGGCGATGACGTCGCCGGTCTTGACCGAGTACGAAGCGATGTTGACCACGTTGCCGTTCACGGTGAAGGCTTTGTGGCTGACCAGCTGGCGCGCTTCGGCGCGGGTCGAGCCGAAGCCCATGCGGTAGCAGACGTTGTCCAGGCGCGATTCCAGCAGGCGCAGCAGGGTTTCACCGGTGTTGCCCTTGCGGCGCGACGCTTCGGCGAAGTAGCGGCGGAACTGACGCTCCAGCACGCCGTAGATACGCTTGACCTTCTGCTTTTCACGCAGCTGGTTGCCGTAGTCCGAGGTGCGGGCACCCGACTTGACGCCGTGCTGGCCTGGCTTGACGTCCAGTTTGCACTTCGAGTCGAGCGAGCGGCGTGCGCTCTTCAGGAACAGATCGGTGCCTTCACGGCGCGACAGTTTTGCTTTTGGTCCGATATAACGTGCCACGTTAGAATCCTTTTAAATAATCACGCCCCAGCGGTGTCAGCGACACCCAGGCGCTAGTCCGGTTCTGCATGAGACCGGACGTGGCTTAAACAAAAGCCCGCCATGGAAATGGCAGGCGACAAGAGCCGGGCAGTATACCCCATTTCGGGGAACTGCACCGGCAATCTCTTGAAACACGACGGAGCTGAGCTCGTCGCGTTGGCGCGTCGCCACAGTCGGCGGCAGAGTCCAGCCCTCGCTTCCGAGGCCTGTCCCCTGCCCGCCAGGACCGTATTAGATACGACGACGCTTCGGCGGACGGCAGCCGTTGTGCGGAACCGGGGTCACGTCCTGGATTTCGGTGATCTTGATGCCCAGGTTGTTCAGAGCACGCACAGCCGACTCGCGGCCCGGGCCTGGGCCCTTGATACGCACTTCCAGGTTCTTCACGCCCGATTCCTGCGCGACTTTGCCAGCAGCTTCAGCAGCAACCTGCGCTGCGAACGGGGTCGACTTGCGCGAGCCCTTGAAGCCGGCGCCGCCGGAGGTTGCCCACGACAGGGCATTGCCCTGACGGTCGGTGATCGTGATGATCGTGTTGTTGAAGGACGCGTGCACGTGAGCGATGCCCTCGGCGACGTTCTTCTTGACTTTCTTGCGCACGCGAGCTGCTGCTGCGCTGCTTTGTTGCTTAGCCATGGTCGGTTCCTAGATTATTTCTTGAGCGATTGAGCGGCCTTGCGCGGACCTTTGCGGGTACGAGCATTGGTACGGGTACGCTGACCGCGGACCGGCAGGCCCTTGCGGTGACGCATGCCGCGGTAGCAACCCAGGTCCATCAGACGCTTGATGTTCATGGACAGTTCGCGGCGCAGGTCGCCTTCCACGACAAACTTCGCAACTTCGTCGCGCAGCTTCTCGAGTTCGTTATCGTCCAGGTCCTTAACCTTTTTGTTGGTCGGGATACCGGTTGCGTCGCAGATTTTCTGCGAACGCGGACGGCCAACACCGTAGATCGCCGTCAGGCCGATAACAGTGTGCTGATGATTTGGGATGTTAACCCCTGCAATACGTGCCATTCGTTATTCCTCGAAATTAACCTTGACGCTGCTTGTGACGCGGCTCGACGCAGATCACACGGACCACGCCCTTGCGCTTGATGATCTTGCAGTTGCGGCAGATCCGCTTGACTGAAGCGTTAACTTTCATTTTGCACTCTCTTCGGTTCGTTTACTTTGATGATTTTTTACTTGGTGCGGAACACAATGCGGGCCCGGGACAAATCGTACGGAGTCAACTCCACCGTTACCTTGTCGCCCGGGAGAATGCGGATGTAATTCATCCGCATTTTACCCGAGATATGCCCCAGCACCACGTGCCCGTTTTCCAGCTTTACGCGAAATGTCGCATTCGGGAGATTCTCGAGGATCTCCCCTTGCATTTGGATGACGTCGTCTTTTGCCATTCGGTCTATGCACTCCCCGCTTATCGCGTCGGAATTCCGCCCTTGAAGTTTGCCTTGCGCAGCAGCGAATCATATTGCTGCGACATGACGTAGTTCTGCACTTGTGCCATGAAGTCCATCGTCACCACCACGATGATCAGGAGCGACGTGCCGCCAAAGTAGAAAGGAACTTTCCACTGCGACTGCATGAACTCCGGC
This sequence comes from Massilia niastensis DSM 21313, assembly GCF_000382345.1. Lineage (GTDB taxonomy): Bacteria > Pseudomonadota > Gammaproteobacteria > Burkholderiales > Burkholderiaceae_D > Telluria > Telluria niastensis. The sequence continues at coordinate 22,917 of NZ_KB908121.1, read as the reverse complement.
ACCAGGCACACCAGGGTGATATAGACTGCACCGGCCAGGGTCAGGCGCATCAGGATCTTGTCGATATAGCGTGCAGTCTGCTCGCCCGGACGAATGCCCGGAACAAACGCACCGCTCTTCTTCAAGTTGTCCGCCGTCTCCTTGCTGTTAAATACCAGCGCGGTGTAGAAGAAGCAGAAAAACACGATCGCCACCGCATACAGCAACGCGTGGATCGGTTCGCCTGGTCCAAGCGATGCGGCCAGATCCTTCAGGAACCCGATGACGGGGCTGTTGGTATCCTTGCCACGCGTGAACCAGTCGACGATCGTTGCCGGGAACAGGATGATCGACGAAGCGAAGATCGGCGGGATCACGCCAGCCATGTTCAACTTCAGCGGCAGGTGGCTGGTCTGGCCACCGTAGATCTTGTTACCGACCTGGCGTTTGGCGTAGTTGACCAGGATCTTGCGCTGGCCGCGTTCAACGAACACGACTGCGTAGGTCACTGCCGCCACCAGGACCACGATCAGGATCGCGGCGAAGCTGCTGATCGAACCGTTCGACACCAGGGTGAACAGGCCACCGAGCGCCGAGGGCAGACCGGCTGCGATACCGGCGAAGATGATGATCGAGATGCCGTTGCCAAGACCACGCTCGGTGATCTGCTCGCCCAGCCACATGAGGAACATGGTGCCGGTCAGGAGGGTCGTCACGGTAACGAAGCGGAAGCCCATGCCCGGATCGAGCACGAGTCCCGGCTGCGCCTCGAGCGCGACCGCGATACCGAACGCCTGGAACAAGGCCAGTGCAACCGTGAAGTAACGGGTGTACTGGGTGATCTTGCGGCGGCCCGATTCGCCTTCCTTCTTCAGCGCCTCCAGTTGCGGCGAGACCATCGATGCGAGCTGCATAATGATCGAAGCCGAAATGTAGGGCATGATGCCGAGCGCGAACACGGTAAAGCGGGACAGGGCGCCGCCCGAGAACATGTTGAACATGCCCAGGATGCCGCCCTCGTTCTGCTTGAACAGTGCTGCCAGCTGCACCGGGTCAATCCCGGGGACCGGGATATGAGCACCGATGCGGTATACGACCAATGCGCCAAGCAAAAACCACAGCCGACCCCAGGGGAAGCCGGACGCGGCGCTTTTACCAAGTTGTGAATTAGTCGCCAATTTTTGCTCCGATCAGGCAGCGGTCGCTTTACGCGACCGAGCCGCCAGCTGCTTCGATCGCCGCTTTCGCGCCGGCGGTCACTTTCAGGCCCTTGAGAGTCACCGCTTTGGTGACTTCGCCGGACAGGATGACGCGGACGTCACGTGCCAGGACCGGCAGGATACCTGCCTGCTTGAGCACCAGGATGTCGATTTCGCCGACAGCCAGGTTGTTCAGGTCCGACAGGCGCACTTCAGCCTTGAACGTAGCGTTCAGCGACTTGAAGCCACGCTTCGGCAGACGGCGCTGCAGCGGCATCTGGCCGCCTTCGAAACCGACCTTGTGGAAGCCGCCCGAACGCGACTTCTGACCTTTGTGACCGCGACCGGCGGTCTTGCCCAGGCCGGAGCCGATACCGCGGCCGACGCGGCGCTTGTAGTGCTTGGCGCCGTCAGCTGGTTGAATGGTATTGAGTTCCATTGATTTCTCCGTTCGCAAGCCGAGGCTTACGAGACAACTTTAACGAGGTACGCGACTTTGTTGATCATGCCACGCACGGACGGGGTGTCCTGCAGCTCGGAAACCGAGTTGACACGACGCAGACCCAGGCCGCGCACGGTGGCACGGTGATCCTGACGGGTACCGATCAGGCCCTTGACGAGCTGAACTTTGACAGTGTTTGCCATGTTTGTTCCCCTTAACCCAGGATGTCTTCAACCGACTTGCCGCGCTTGGCAGCGATGTCAGCCGGAGTGCTCATTTTTGCCAGACCGTCGAGGGTCGCACGAACCAGGTTGTACGGGTTCGAGGAGCCGGTCGACTTGGCGACCACGTCGGTCACGCCCATGACTTCGAAGATTGCGCGCATTGCGCCACCTGCGATCACGCCGGTACCAGGCTTGGCCGGCGACATCATCACGCGCGAGGCGCCGTGGCGGCCGGTCACGGTGTGGTGCAGGGTGCCGTTCTTGAGCGGGACCTTGATCAGGTTGCGGCGGGCTTCTTCCATCGCTTTTTGCACGCCGACAGGAACTTCCTTCGACTTGCCTTTGCCCATGCCGATGCGGCCATCGCCGTCACCGACAACGGTCAGCGCTGCAAAACCCATGATACGACCACCCTTGACCACCTTGGTCACGCGGTTGATCGCGATCATTTTCTCGCGCATGCCATCATCCGGCTTGTCGCTTGCCATTTTCGCTTGCATTTTTGCCATGACGATTCTTCCTTAGAACTTCAGACCGGCTTCACGCGCGGCTTCCGCCAGCGCCTTCACACGGCCGTGGTAACGGAAACCCGAGCGGTCGAACGCAACTTCGGTGATTCCTGCTTTCAGTGCCTTCTCGGCGACGCGCTTGCCAACCAGGGCAGCCGCGGCAGCGTTGCCGCCGCCGCCGGTCTTGCCGGCCAGTTCGGCGCGCACTTCCGCTTCCAGCGTCGAAGCCGACACCAGCACCTTTGCGTCCGGGCTGATCAGGTTCGCATAGATGTGCAGGTTGGTGCGGTGAACCGACAGACGGTTCACGCCCAGCTGGGCGATCTTGATGCGGGTTTGACGTCCGCGACGCAGACGCGATTCTTTCTTGTCCATCGTCAGCTCCGATTATTTCTTCTTGGTTTCTTTAAGCTTCACCACTTCGTCCGCATAGCGGACACCCTTGCCCTTGTAAGGCTCAGGCGAGCGGTAAGCGCGCACTTCAGCAGCCACCTGGCCGACCTTCTGGCGATCGATACCCTTGATCAGGATTTCGGTCGGGGTCGGGGTGGTTGCAGTGACGCCTTCCGGCATCGCGTGCAGCACCGGGTGCGAGAAGCCCAGCGACAGGTTCAGGGCGTTGCCCTGCACAGCTGCCTTGTAGCCCACGCCGACCAGGTTCAGCTTCTTCTCGAAGCCCTTGGTCACGCCGGTCACCATGTTGTTGACCAGGGCGCGCAGGGTGCCCGACATGGCGTTCGATTCACGCGAATCGTCCACCACGTCGAAGGTCAGCGTGCCGTTGTTGTTTTCTACTTTGACCAGGCCGTTCAGGGCCTGGGTCAGGGTGCCCAGCGGGCCCTTGACGGTGATCGACGACGCGTTGATCGCGACATCGGTACCGGCCGGGACGGCGATTGGCATCTTAGCTACTCGAGACATCGTCTACTCCTTAAGCCACGTAGCAAATCACTTCGCCACCGACACCGGTAGCACGTGCTTTGCGGTCGGTCATCACGCCCTTCGGGGTCGAGACGATTGCCACGCCGAGGCCATTCATGACCGACGGGATTTCATCCTTGCCCTTGTAGATGCGCAGGCCAGGACGGGACACGCGCTCGAGGCGCTCGATGACCGGACGGCCGGTGTAATACTTCAAACCGATTTTCAGTTCCGACTTGCCACCATCGGTGGACACGGCGAAATCTTCAATGTAACCCTCGTCCTTCAGGACGTTGGCAATTGCAACCTTGACTTTGGACGACGGCATTGCAACCGTGGTCTTCTGGACGCCTTGGGCGTTGCGAATGCGGGTCAGCATATCGGCGATAGGATCGCTCATACTCATTGCTTGTTCTCCTATTACCAGCTAGCTTTGGTCATACCCGGGATTTCGCCTTTCATGGCGAATTCGCGGAGTTTGGTGCGGGCCAGACCGAATTTACGGAAAGTTCCACGTGGACGGCCGGTGATGGCGCAGCGGTTACGCTGGCGGGTCGGGGCCGAGTTGCGCGGCAGAGCCTGCAGCTTCAGGCGCGCTTCGTAACGTTCTTCTTCCGACTTCGATTGGTCGTCGATGATCGCTTTCAGAGCGGCACGCTTTGCGGCGAATTTCTCCACCAGGTCTGCACGCTTCTGTTCGCGGTTAATCAGTGCAAGTTTTGCCATGCTCTTAGTTCCTGAACGGGAATTTGAAGGCGGCGAGCAGCGCTTTGGCTTCTTCGTCGCTCTTAGCGGTGGTGGTGATCGAGATGTTCATGCCACGCAGCGCATCGATCTTGTCGTAATCGATTTCCGGGAAGATGATCTGCTCTTTGACGCCGATGTTGTAGTTGCCACGACCATCGAACGAACGGCCATTCACGCCACGGAAGTCACGCACGCGCGGCAGGGCCACGGTGATGAAACGGTCCAGGAATTCGTACATGCGGGCGCCGCGCAGGGTCACCATCGTGCCGATCGGGTAGCCTTCGCGGATCTTGAAACCTGCGATTGCCTTGCGAGCCTTGGTCACGACCGGCTTCTGGCCGGCGATCTTGGTCAGGTCGCCAGTTGCGTGCTCGATGATCTTCTTGTCAGCGACGGCTTCCGAGAGACCCATGTTCAGGGTGATCTTGGTCAGGCGCGGCACTTCCATCACCGATTTGTAACCGAATTTCTCGGTCAGCTCGGCGACGACTTTTTCTTTGTAAATCTGTTGGAGACGGGCCATTGTTCTTACCCCTTCACTACTTCGCCGTTCGACTTGAAGACGCGGACTTTTTTACCGTCCACATCCTTGAAGCCCACGCGGTCTGCTTTGCCGGTCGCTGCGTTAAACAGAGCGACGTTCGACACGTGAATCGGCATAGTCTTGTCGACGATACCACCAGTAACACCGGTCATCGGGTTCGGCTTGGTCGCCTTCTTGGCAACGTTAACGCCTTCGACGATGACGTGTTCAGCGTCAACACGCTGCTGAACGACGCCACGCTTGCCCTTGTCTTTCCCGGCCAGAACGATGACTTCGTCGTTTTTACGAATCTTATCCATTGCGACTCCTTACAGAACTTCAGGTGCCAGGGACACGATCTTCATGAACTTCTCAGTCCGCAGTTCGCGGGTGACAGGTCCAAAGATACGGGTACCGATCGGCTCCAGCTTGTTGTTCAGCAGGACAGCGGCGTTGCCGTCGAACTTCACCAGGGAGCCGTCTTGGCGGCGCACACCCTTGGCGGTACGCACAACCACAGCGTTGTAAATTTCACCTTTTTTGACACGGCCACGAGGCGCCGCGACTTTGACGGTGACTTTGATGACGTCGCCAATGCTCGCATAACGGCGCTTGGAGCCGCCCAATACCTTAATGCACAGTACTTCTTTCGCACCGGTATTGTCGGCTACTTCGAGCCGGCTTTCAGTTTGAATCATAGTATTTTCTTTCCCAACTTAAGCCGAAGAAACCCCACGGAAACCGTGGGCCTGCGGTCAGTCTTGGTCCCGCCGGCACGCCCCTGCTGGAGCATGACGATTGGGTGATTGGACTTTCCAATAACTTTCGTTACAGGCCGCAGTTACCGAGGGGGACAAACTGCGGCAACACATGAACGAAGCCCGCTAGTATCACACAATACCAGCGGGCCACGCAAGACAAATTTTTTGAGACTTACAGTACCTGTGCTACCTGCACAACACGGGTCACGGTCCACGCCTTCGTCTTCGAGATCGGACGACCTTCCGCGATCTCGACCGTGTCGCCGGTCTTGGCCTGGTTGGTCTCGTCGTGCGCGTGATACTTGTTCGAGCGCACGATGATCTTGCCGTACAGCGGGTGCTTGACGTGACGCTCGATCAGCACGGTCACCGTCTTGTCCATTTTGTCGGACACGACTTTGCCGACCAGCGTACGCTTCAGCGCCGTTTTAGTGGTGTCGTTCATTTGGCTTCCTTCTGGTTCATCACAGTCTTCACACGCGCGATATCGCGACGTACTTTCTTGAGCTGCGCGGTGTTACCGAGCTGCTGGGTAGCGACTTGCATGCGCAGGCCGAACTGGGCCTTCAGCAGCTCGTTCAGCTCCTTCTGCAGCGCTTCCTGGTCCTTGCCGCGGAGTTCCGATGCTTTCATATTCAACTCCTGTTATTGGCCGACCTGGCGCACCACGAAGGTGGTTGCCAGTGGCAGTTTGGCAGCGGCCAGGCGGAACGCTTCGCGCGCCAGTTCTTCAGCGACGCCGTCCATCTCGTACAGGACTTTGCCTGGCTGGATTTCAGCGACGTAGTACTCCGGGTTACCCTTACCGTTACCCATACGGACTTCAGCCGGCTTGTTCGAAATCGGCTTGTCCGGGAAGATACGGATCCAGATACGGCCGCCACGCTTGATGTGACGGGTCATCGCACGACGGGCTGCTTCGATCTGGCGTGCGGTGATACGGCCGCGGGCAACTGCCTTCAGACCGAATTCGCCGAACGACACAGCGGTGCCGCGGGTGTGCGAAATGCCGGTGTTACGGCCCTTCTGCTCTTTACGATACTTTCTGCGGGATGGCTGCAGCATGCTTATTCTCCTGCTTTCTCAGCTGCGGCCGGCTTGGCAGCGCGGCGACCGGCTGGAGCGGTTCCTGGTTTGGCGCCTGGGCGCGGACGGCCGCCCGGCTTGCCATCATCGCGGCGCGGGCCGCGTGGCTTCTTCTCGTCGGCCGGGACGTCGATCACAGGTGCTTCGCCCGTTGGGGAGCGGTCGCCCTTGTAGACCCAGACCTTGACGCCGATGATGCCGTAGGTGGTCGAAGCTTCGCTGGTGCCGTAGTCGATATCGGCGCGCAGGGTGTGCAGAGGCACACGGCCTTCACGGTACCATTCGGTACGTGCGATTTCGATGCCGTTCAGGCGGCCCGACGACATGATCTTGATGCCGACAGCGCCCAGGCGCATTGCGTTCTGCATGGCGCGCTTCATCGCGCGGCGGAACATGATGCGCTTTTCGAGCTGCTGCGAGATCGAGTCGGCGATCAGCTGCGAGTCGATTTCCGGCTTGCGGATCTCTTCGATATTGACGTGCACAGGCACGCCCATGATCTTGGTCAGCGACGACTTCAGCACTTCGATGTCTTCGCCCTTCTTGCCGATCACGACGCCCGGACGCGAGCTGTAGATCGTGAAGCGTGCGTTCTTGGCAGGACGCTCGATGACGATGCGGCCGACCGAAGCGTTCTTCAGCTTCTTTTTCAGGAAGGCGCGCGCTTCCAGGTCTTCCTTCAGCATCTCGGCGAAGTTGCCGTTGCCAGCGTACCAGCGCGATGCCCAGTTACGGGTGACCGCCAGGCGGAAGCCGGTTGGGTGGATTTTCTGACCCATCGTATGACCCCTTAGTTACCGACAGTCACGAAGATGTGACAGGATTGTTTCGAAATGCGATCGCCGCGGCCTTTGGCACGTGCCGTAAAGCGCTTGAGGATCGGGCCCTTTTCAACGTAGATCTGGGTGACCTTCAGCTCGTCGATGTCGGCGCCATCATTGTGCTCGGCGTTCGCGATTGCGGACTCCAGAACCTTCTTGATGATGGTCGCGCCCTTCTTCGGGCTGAACTGCAGAATGTTGAGTGCTGCGTCAACTTTCTTGCCACGGATCAGGTCCGCCACCAGGCGGCCCTTTTGTTCCGACAGGCGCACGCCTTTGAGGATAGCTTTAGTTTCCATTATTTTTTCGCCTTCTTGTCAGCGGCGTGGCCCTTGAACGTACGGGTCAGCGCGAATTCGCCGAGCTTGTGGCCGACCATGTTCTCCGACACATACACCGGCACGTGCAGCTTGCCGTTGTGGACAGCGATCGTCAGACCGATGAAGTCCGGAGTGATCGTCGAGCGGCGCGACCAGGTTTTGACTGGCTTCTTGTCTTTGGTCGCTTGCGCGGCTTCGACTTTTTTCACCAGGTGGGCGTCAATGAACGGCCCTTTTTTCAATGAACGAGTCATGTGTTATCCCTTATTTCTTGCCGCGGCGCGAGACGATCATCGACGAAGTGCGCTTGTTCGAACGCGTCTTCTTGCCCTTGGTCTGCTGGCCCCATGGCGACACCGGATGACGACCGGCTGCCGTACGACCTTCACCACCACCGTGCGGGTGGTCGATCGGGTTCATGACGACACCGCGGACGGTCGGACGCACACCGCGCCAACGCATCGCACCGGCTTTACCGATCTTGCGCAGGCTGTGCTCGGCATTGCCGACTTCACCCACGGTGGCGCGGCACTCGATGTGCACGCGGCGCACTTCACCCGAGCGCAGGCGAACCTGGGCGTAGGTGCCTTCACGGGCCATCAGCACGACAGCGGCGCCGGCGGTGCGGGCCATCTGTGCGCCTTTACCTGGCAGCATTTCGACGCAGTTCATCACGGTACCGACCGGGATGTTGCGGATCGGCAGGCAGTTACCCGACTTGATCGGTGCTTCCGCGCCGTTCATGACGGTGTCGCCGACAGCCATGCCCTTGGTGGCGATGATGTACTGACGCTCGCCGTCCGCGTAGCACACCAGTGCGATGTGCGCGGTACGGTTCGGGTCGTATTCGATACGCTCGACCTTTGCCGGGATGCCGTCCTTGTTGCGCTTGAAGTCAACCAGGCGGTAGTGATGCTTGTGACCACCGCCGATGTGGCGGGTGGTGATGTGGCCGTTGTTGTTACGGCCAGCAGTCTTCGATTTCTTCTCAACCAGTGCTGCGAACGGACGGCCCTTGAACAGGCCTTCGGTCACAACTTTCACCATGCCGCGACGGCCTGGGGAGGTTGGCTTCATCTTAACGAGTGCCATTATTTAGCCTCCTCGACAAAATTGATTTCCTGGCCAGGCTTCAGGCACACGAAAGCACGCTTGGTGTGGTTGCGACGGCCGGTGAAACGGCCCGAACGCTTTTGCTTGCCTTCGCGGTTCACGGTCTGGACCGATTCCACTTCGACCTTGAACAGCAGTTCGACGGCAGCTTTGATTTCTGGCTTGGTCGCGTCAGGCAGGACCTTGAACACGATCTGCTCGTTCTTTTCCGCGACGAAGGTAGCCTTCTCGGAAATGACCGGAGCCAGCAGCACCTTCATCAGGCGCTCTTCGCTAAATTTGATTGCGGCGCTCATGCGTACAACTCCTCGATCTTGGCCAGAGCAGCTTTCGTGACCAGGACTTTCTTGTAGAACACCAGCGACATCGGGTCAGCATGCTTCGGCTCAACGACCAGCACGTTAGGCAGGTTGCGCGAGGCCAGTTGCAGGTTTTCTTCGATGGTGTCGGTGATGACCAGGACCGATTCCAGGCCCATGCCCTGCAGCTTTTGCGACAGCAGCTTGGTTTTCGGCGCGTCGATCGACAGGCTTTCCACCACGCTCAGGCGGCCTTCGCGGGCCAGCTGCGAGAAGATCGAGCAGATACCTGCGCGATACATCTTCTTGTTGACCTTGTGCGAGAAGTTCTCGTCAGGGCTGTTCGGGAAGATGCGACCACCGCCGCGCCACAGTGGCGACGACGACATACCAGCACGAGCGCGGCCGGTGCCTTTCTGGCGCCATGGCTTCTTGGTGGTGTGGCTGACTTCTTCACGGTCTTTCTGCTTGCGGTTACCGCTACGTGCGTTTGCAGCGTAGGCGACCACGACCTGGTGAATCAGGGCTTCGTTGTACTCACGGCCGAACACGGTGTCGGCGGCGTCAACGTTCGAGCCGGCTTGACCTTGCTCATTCAGAAGCTTCAGTTCCATCGTTTAAGCTCCTTTCTGTGCTTTGGTTTTGACGGCTGGCTTGACGACCACGTGGCCGTTCTTCGCACCAGGCACGGCACCCTTGACCAGCAGCAGCTGGCGCTCGGCGTCGATGCGGGCGATTTCCAGGTTCTGGGTGGTGACAGTGACGTCACCCATGTGACCGGTCATGCGCTTGCCCGGGAACACGCGACCCGGATCCTGCGCCATACCGATCGAACCCGGCACGTTGTGCGAGCGCGAGTTACCGTGGGTCGCACGACCCGACGAGAAGTTGTAACGCTTGATGGTACCGGCGTAGCCTTTACCGATCGAGGTGCCTTGCACGTCGATTTTCTGGCCGACTTCGAACAGGGACACGTTGACGGTGTCACCGGCTTTGAGTTCAGCGGCTTTGGCGGAATCGATGCGGAATTCTTTCAGCACCGTACCGGCTTCGACGCCAGCTTTGGCGTAGTGACCGGCGGCGGCTTTGTTCACGCGGGAAGCGCGACGCTGACCGAACACGACCTGAACAGCGGTATAACCGTCAGTTTCAGGAGTTTTGACTTGCGCAACACGGTTGTTCGACACGTCCAGCACGGTGACAGGGATCGAATCACCGTCATCCGTAAAGATACGCATCATGCCAACCTTGCGACCGAGGAGGCCCAGGCTCATTTTTTCTCCATTCCCACCTACGATTGGGCGGGGGTAGTTGAACTACTAAAAAAGTACGGGCAAAAAAAGACGCGCCCATACCGAAGCCGGCTAGTATAGCGTGCAAACGGCAACGGCGCAACAAGATAATCGGAGGTCAATCCGGCCTGTTGCGTTTTCCGCAGTTCATGGAGAGAGCGAAGAAATCTGACCTGGCTGGTCAGCACAGAAAAGGCACACCTCTGCACCTTTTCTCTGCAAGCCTAAGGGGCTTGCGATATGGAAGTCTGGTGGGCGGTGCAGGATTCGAACCTGCGACCCCTTGGATGTCGACCAAGTATTCTAACCAGCTGAACTAACCGCCCGGGGAGCCGCATTATACGAAGCCCGCTTGGTGTTTTGCAATAGGTTTTTTCATCGCGCAGTATTTTTTCTCGCATCCCCGCTGGCGGCAGCCCGGCAAGGCAATCGTGCGCGGGTTGTCGATGTCGAAATGCAATGCTATTGTACAAATGCATTTCGCGGGCGACGCCCCCGATCGCCAACCATGAACATGGCGCGCCGGAACGAAGGTTTCCCGGCCCGCCCCTCTCTCCCGAGCCCGGCTCCACTGCAGCGCTGGCGGACGAACGTTCCGCCGCCTGGGCGCCGGGCTGACCATATAGAAGGAAATCACGATGAACTACATCATTCTGGGCAACCCGGTGGCCGACTGGCTGGTCGCGCTGGTGGCGGCGCTGGCCGTCGCGCTGGGGCTGGACGCCATCAAGTCGATTGCGGTCCGGCGCCTGGGAGCGCTGGCCGCGCGCACCACCACCCGCCTGGACGATGTCGCCGTGGCCGCCCTGTCGTCGACCAGGCTGGCGGTGCTGGTGATCCTCGGCCTGTATGCCGGCGCCAGCCTGCTGGCGCTGCCGGAGCGGGCGCAGCTGTTCGTGACGCGCGCGGCGATTGCCGCCAGCCTGATCCAGTGCGCGATCTGGGGCGACCGCGCCCTGCGGGCCTGGCTCGCCTGCTACCGCGCGCAACGCGAGGACGATCCGGGCCGCGCCACCTCGTCGGCCGCGATCGGCTTCATCGCGCGGGTGACGCTGTGGGTGGTCGTCATGCTCATGATCCTCGACAACCTCGGCGTCAACATCACGACCCTGGTGGCCAGCCTGGGGATCGGCGGCATCGCGGTCGCGCTGGCGATGCAGAACATCCTCGGCGACCTGTTCGCCTCGCTGTCGATCGTGCTCGACAAGCCCTTCGTGATCGGCGACTTCATCATCGTCGGCGACGCCATGGGAACGGTGGAATATGTGGGCCTGAAGACCACCCGGGTACGCAGCCTGGGAGGCGAACAGATCGTGTTCTCGAACAACGACCTGCTCAAGAGCCGCATCCACAACCTGCGCCGCATGGAAACGCGGCGCGTGGTGTTCCGCTTCGGCGTCAGCCACGACACGCCGGAAGCCGAACTGCGCGCACTGGCCGGGCTGGTCGAGGGCATCGTCACCGCCCAGCCCCAGGTGCGCTTCGACCGCGCCCACTTCTGCGGGCTGAGGGCGCCGTCCTTCGAGTACGAGGTGGTCTACTTCGTCAACAGCCCGGATTACCGCGTGTTCATGGACGTGCAGCAGGAAATCTACCTGGAGCTGGTGGGCATGCTGGCCGCGCGCGGCATCCGCCTGGCGCTGCCGGCCCAGACCGTGCACCTGGCCGAGGCGCGCGCCGTCCAGGCACAGCACCCTGCCGGGAACGACAGCAGGGGCGATGGGGACGAGCGGGAAGCCGCCTAGGTACCGGTTGGCGCGAGCACCTCGTGCTCCTGCGGCCGGCCCGAGGACTGGCGCACCACCAGCCTGCCCGGCAGGCGCTCGCGATGGCGCGGCAGGGAGCCGCCGCCGATGCGGTCGATCAGGAGCGCGGTGAGGCGGCGCCCCATCGCATAGGTCGGCTGGGCCACCGTGGTCAGGCGCGGCATGGCGAAGGCCGCCATGCCGAGGTCGTCGGCGCCGACCACCGACAGCTGGCCGGGCACCGCGACGCCGGCTTCCTGGGCCGCGCACAGCGCCCCCAGCGCCATCAGGTCGTTGCAGGCGAACAGCGCGGTGGGCGGCAGCGCCAGCGCCAGCAGCGCGCGCGCCGCATCGTGCCCGCCTTCGCAGTCCGGCTCGCCGTGCACGAGATGGGCGGGGTCGAGCTGCAGCCCGGCTTCGGCCAGCGCGCGCCGGACGCCGGCCAGGCGTTCCTGCCCCGCCGGCTGGGCCCGGGGCCCGGCGATGCAGGCGATGCGCCGGTGGCCCAGTTCCACCAGGTGGCGGGTGGCCAGGTAGCCGGTCTGCTCGTGATCGAGGCCGATGAAGTCGGTGTCGACGGCGGCGATGTCGTGGTCCGCCAGCACGATCGGCACGCGCTGCGCCGCCAGCAGCGGGGCCAGTTCGTCGCGCGCCGCGCCGGCCACCAGCACCAGGCCGTCGATGCGCTTCTCGATCAGGCTGCGCAGGTGGGCCGCCTGGCGCTGCGGATCCTCGTAGCCGTTGCCCAGCATGATGGTGTAGCCGACCTCGAAGGCGGCATCCTCGATGCCGCGCAGCAGTTCGGCAAAGCCGGGGTTGGTATTGTCGGGAACGGACACGCCGATGGTGCGGGTCTTGTCGTTCTTGAGGCTGCGGGCCACGGCGCTCGGGATGTAGTGCATCTCGTCGATCACGGCCAGCACCCGGGTCCGCACATCCTCGCTCACGGCCCGCGTATTGTTGATCACATGGGACACCGTGGAGGTCGATACCCCGGCGCGCTGCGCCACCTGCTTCATTGTTGCCATCCTGCCTCCTCGAGAGGCATTATTACCTGAATGTTAAAAGTGGGCAACGTGTACACACGAGTTCTCTCGAAGCAATGTGAAATCCCGGTTATGTACAATTGAGCAATAACAGCCTATAGTTGGTGCGATGCGCGCCGTCTGCGGCGACTGCATCGACTCGTTTTAACCCCGATAGAAAGGAGTTCGTATGGCAATCAGTTTGCAAAAAGGCGGGAACGTCAGCCTCAGCAAGGAAGCACCCGGCCTGACCAAGGTCATCATCGGCCTGGGCTGGGATCCGCGCTCCACCGATGGCGCGGCGTTCGACCTGGACGGTAGCGCCTTTCTGCTCAAGAACGACGCCAAGGTTCGTGGCGACACCGACTTCATCTTCTATAACAACCTGAAATCCGGCGATGGCTCGGTCGTCCATGCGGGCGACAACACCACCGGCATGGGCGCGGGCGACGACGAGAAGATCTCGGTCGACCTGGCCGCCGTCCCCGCCGAGATCGACAAGATCTCGTTCTGCGTCACCATCCACGATGCCGACGCGCGGCGCCAGAATTTCGGCATGGTCGGCAAGGCCTACATCCGCTGCCTGAACGCCGCCGGCGAAGCCGAGATCGCACGCTACGACCTGTCCGAGGACAGCTCGACCGAAACCGCGATGATCTTCGGCGAACTGTACCGCCACAACACGGAATGGAAGTTCCGCGCGGTCGGCCAGGGTTTCAATGGCGGCCTCGGGCCGCTGGCGCGTTCGTTCGGCGTCAACGTCTAAGCATTCCGGCCCGCGCCCGGCGCGGGCCTGTCCGGCATCTTCACCTGGAACTCTGCATGCGTGTCTGGTACAACAGGACATTCTCGTCCGTCTACACTGCGATCAAGCTGATTCGCCAAGCCGATACCGAAGGCCGTTTCACCATCGTCCACAGCAACCCCAGCCGCCACGCGCCGGCGGCGCGCCTGGCCCACGAGTTCCATACCGAACCGACGGGCCTGGATCGCGAGGCCTACCTCGACTGGTGCCTGGCCTTCTGCCGCAAGCACGCCATCGACATCTTCGTGCCGGGGCGCGAGGCGACCGCGCTGGCGGGCGAGCATGCGCGCTTCGCCGACATCGGCACGCGGGTGCTGAGCGCGGCAACGGGCTCCACCCTGCAACTGCTGCACGACAAGGCGCGCTTCTACGCCGATACCGAGCTGCCGGAGGCGCCGGTCGCCGAATTCCGCCGCTTCGAGAACCTGGCCGAATTCGACGCGGCCTATGCCGAACTGCGCGCGCGCCATCCGAAGCTGTGCGTGAAACCCTCGCACTCGATCTATGGGCTGGGCTTCGCCATCGTCGACGAGGAGCGCAGCAGCGCCGCCCTGCTCCTGGCCGGCGTCGAATACCACATCGGGCGCGACGACCTGCGCCGCGGCCTGGGTGAACTGGGCCAGTTCCGCACCATGCTGCTGATGGAATACCTGGACGGCCCGGAATACAGCGTCGACTGCGTCGGCGACGAAGGCCGCCTGGTGTCCGCGGTGGTACGCCGCAAGCCGCCGCAGGCCGGCAGCGGGCAGCTGATCGACATGCGCCAGGACATCCTGGACGCGACCGAGCGCCTGACCCGCCGCCACCGCCTCAACGGCGTGTTCAACGTCCAGTTCCGCGAGGGCGGCGGCAGGCCGCGCCTGCTGGAAATCAATCCGCGCATGTCGGGCGGGATCGGCATGGCCTGCGTGGCCGGGCCCAACCTGCCCTGGATCGCGCTGCGCGGCTTCGCCGACGGCTACGGACAGGTGCAGGTGGCCCCGGTGCGCAACGGCATCCGGGTGGCCGAACTGGCCGAAGCGATGGAGCTGGGATGAACGCGCCTTCCACCGCCGCGCTGCTGGCCCGGCGCAGCATCGTCCTCCCCACCGGGACCCTCGACCTCGACCTCGAACGCGGCGCCGAGGAACTGGACGAGCTGCTCGGCTTCGCGGCGCGCGCCAACGCGAAACGCGGCTTCCTGTTCCTGAGCAAGGTGCTGGGCAAGCACTGGCCGGCGCGCCCCAGCGCCATGCTGGAGGTCCACGACCGGCTGGCGGCCACCGTGCCGCCGGCCGAAGGACCGCTGGTCTTCATCGCGATGGCCGAGACCGCGATCGGCCTGGGCCAGGGCGTGTTCGAGGCCTGGCAGCGCCGCCACCCCGGCCACCCCGCCCTGTTCGTGCACACCACGCGCTACCGGGTGGGCAGCGGCCCCCTGATCGAATTCGAGGAAGCGCACAGCCACGCGCCGCGCCAGTTCCTGCACCTGCCGGACGACCCGGCGCTGCGCGCGCTGCTCTTGGGCGCGCGCGCCCTGGTGCTGGTGGACGACGAAGCCAGCACCGGCAATACCTTCGTCAACCTGGCCGCGGCCTGCCGGCGCCTGAATCCCGGGATCCGGCACGTGCACCTGGCCACCATCACCAATTTCATGGGACGCGCCGCGACCGGCGGCCTGGCGCAGCGCTTCGGCATGCCGGTCACCCTGGGCGCGCTGGTCGAGGGCGAATACCGCTTCGCGCCCGGAGCGCACGCCCCGCAGGCCGGCGTGGCCCAGCGTTTCGACCCGGGCGCGGACCGTGGCGCCAGCAGCGCCTTCGGACGGCTCGGGCTCGACGGCCCGGTGCGCACGCCCGAGGCGCTGGCCGAACGGCTGGCCGCCGGCGTCAAGCCGGGCGAGCGCGTGCTGGTGCTGGGCACCGGCGAATTCATGCACGCCTCGACCCTGCTCGGCGCGGCGCTGGAGCGGCGCGGCGTGGCCGCCTGGGTGCAGTCGAGCACCCGCTCGCCGATCCTGACCTGGGGCGCGGTGTCGCACGCGCTCGGCTTCCCCGACAACTACGGCGAAGGCATCGCCAACTTCCTCTACAACGTCGCGCCCGGGCAGTACGACCATGTGTTCGTCTGCCACGAGACCGCGCCGAACGCCGCCCTGCGCGAGCTGGCGGCGCTGTTGGGCGCACGCCTGTTCCACTTCCAGTCCGGAGATCTTGTTGAAGAAGTTCCTGTTCGCTGACCTGGACGACACCCTGTTCCAGACCTTCGAGAAGTGCCGCGGCGCCGACGCGCTCGAAGCCGCCGCCTATTACAAGGACGGCAGCGTGTGCTCGTACACCACGCGCGCCCAGCGCGCCTTCCTGTCCTTCGTCCAGGACGGCATGACCGTGATCCCGACCACGGCGCGCGACCTGGACGGCCTGCGCCGCGTGCACCTGCCGTTCTCCAGCTATGCCGTGATCGACTACGGCGGCGTGGTCCTGGAGCCCGGCGGCGCGGTCGACCGCCCCTGGCTGGAAGACATGCGCACGGCGATGTCGGCCGCCCTGCCCGGCCTGCAGGAGCTGGCGCGCCACATCGACGACCATGGCGCGCGCACCGGCTACGGCGGACGGGCGCGCATGATCGAGGATTACGGCACGCCCTTCTTCCTGGTCGTGAAGGATCCGGACAAGATCGCCAGCCGCCTGGCCCCGCTCGAGGAGGAAGTGGTGCGGCCCTGGATCGAGTCGGGCCGGCGCGACTATTTCATCCATCGCAACGGCAACAACCTGGCGATCCTGCCGACGGCGCTGAACAAGGCGCATGCGGTGGCCCACGTGACGGCGAGGCTGCGCGCCGAGCATGGCGAGATCGTCACCTTCGGGATGGGCGACAGCCGTTCCGACGCGCGCTTCATGGCGGCCTGCGACTACGCGATCGTCCCGCGCGGCACCCAGCTGGCCGGGCTGACCGTGGGGGCGCTATGAACTTCTCGGGCAGCTACCGGCGGGACGACGTGACCTTCCTGCTGCGGCGCCTGCCGATGCACGGCTTCGTCGGCGTGCAGGAGAAGGAAAAGCTGATCCAGAGCGGGCAACGCCACTACAGCCAGATGCTGTCGCCCGAATCGGCTCCCTCGGAACGCTACATGCGGGTGTTCGACGAGGCCTGCCGCGCCAACAATGCGCGCATGGCGCGCGACTGCCTGCGCCTGGCGACCCTGATTGCCCGGCGCAGCCTGCACCGGCTGGCGGTGGTGTCGCTGGCGCGCGGCGGCACCCCGGTCGGGGTGGTGGTCGCGCGCCTGCTGCGCGAGCTGTTCGGGCGCGAGGCCACCCATTACTCGGTCTCGATCGTGCGCGACCGCGGCATCGACCAGGCCGCGCTGCGCCACATCCTCGCCCGCGGCCACCGTCCGGAGTCGCTCGTCTTCGTCGACGGCTGGACCGGGAAAGGCGTGATCGCGCGCGAACTCGCCGCCTCCATCGCCGACTTCAACCGGCGACACCAAGCGGCGCTGGGCGCCGGGCTGCATGTGCTGTCCGACCTCGCCGGCGCGGCCGAGTGCGCGGCCTCGAGCGAGGATTACCTGATCCCGTCGAGCATCCTGAACGCGACGGTGTCGGGGCTGGTCAGCCGCACCGTGATGGACGAGCAGATGGGCGCGGAGGACTTCCATGGCTGCGTCTACTACGAACAGTTCGTCGCGCACGACCGCTCGCAGGCCTTCGTCGACGAGCTGGTGCGGCTCGCCCTGGCCCAGGCGCCGGGCGAGCCCAATGCGCAGGCGGCCGATGCGCGCGCCGCGCGCGTCCGCTCCCAGGCTTACCTGGACGGGGCGATGCGGCGCTACGGCGTCGCCGACATCAACCTTGTCAAGCCGGGCATCGGCGAAGCGACCCGGGTGCTGCTGCGCCGCGTACCGCGCCTGCTGGTGCTGCGCGACGCGCAAGCGCCCGAGGTGGCGCACCTGGCCGTGCTGGCGGAAGAGAAACGTGTGCCGGTCGAGATCGACCCGGCCCTGCCCTACCACGCAGTATCCCTGATCAGGAGTGCATCGGATGGTTAAGACCCTGGGTGCGTCGCTGTACGTGCCGGCCAATCACAAGAACCTGTCCGAGATCGCGGACGGCGACCGGATTCCGCAGGCGCGCTCGCTCATCTTCTGCCTCGAGGATGCGGTGGCGGACCGCGACCTGAGCTGGGCATTGTTCAACCTGTCGGTGGTGCTGGCGAACATGCGGCGCGAAGTGGAGACGCAGCGCTTCGTGCGGGTGCGCAGCCCCGAAGTGCTGGCGCGGGTGCTGGCCATGCCCGGCGCGGAGCATCTCGACGGCTTCGTGCTGCCGAAGATCACGCGGCAACACTTCGAGACCTACTTCCGCCTGGTGCGCGACACCGACCACGTCCTGATGCCGACCCTGGAGACGGCCGAGGTGTTCGACGACGCCGAGATGCGCCTGCTGCGCGCCGCGCTCGAAGCGCCCGGCGTGCGCCACCGGATCCTGGCGCTGCGCATCGGCGGCAACGACCTGCTGGCCCTGCTCGGACTGCGCCGTCCGCGCGGCATGACGATCTACCGCACCCCGCTCGGCCCCGTCATCGCGCGCCTGGTGACCACCTTCCGCCCGTATGGCTTCATGCTGACGGCGCCGGTGTTCGAATACCTCGACCTGCCCGAGCTGCTCGACCAGGAGGTAACCGAGGACCTGGCCTACGGCATGGTCGGCAAGACCGCGATCCACCCGACCCAGATCGCGTCGATCGAGCAGCACTACCAGGTGCGGCCGCAGGACCTGGCGGTGGCGCAGGCGATCCTGGACGAATCCAGCCCGGCCGTGTTCCGCATGAACGATGCCATGTGCGAAGTCGCGACGCACCGGGCCTGGGCGGAACGGATGGTCGAGCAGTCGCGCCTGTTCGGCGACGCCGGACGCAAACCATCGATGGAAGGAGAACCCACATGAATGTCTTCTCGCGCGGCCAGAAGGGCAAGCTGTCGGACCTCGGCTGCGGCAACGCCTTCGACGTCACCCTCGACATCCGGGCGCCCGGCCTGTCGGTCGACGTCTCGTGCTTCGGGCTCGATGCCTCGGACAAGCTGTCGGACGAGCGCTACATGGTGTTCTATAACCAGTTGAGCAGCCCGGGCGACGCGGTCCGGCTCGACCTGTCCGCTTCGCCGCGCTTCGCGGTCAAGCTCGACCAGCTGCCCCCAAGCATCGCCAGGCTGGTCTTCGTGGCGACGCTCGACGGCGCGCAGACCATGCGCGCGCTGGGCGACAGCGCGCTCACGCTGGGCAATGTCGTGCGCTTCGCCTGGAGCGGTCGCGATTTCGGCGACGAGAAAGCCGTGATCCTCGCCGAACTGTATCGCCGCGACGGCCAATGGCGCTTCGGCGCCGTCGGCCAGGGATTCAACGGCGGGCTGTCGGCGCTGCTGGCGCATTTCGGCGGCACCGAGGCGGCGCCGGCCGCGGCGTCCACGCCTGCGCCGGCCTCCACGCCCACACCCGCGCCCTCAGCGGCGCCGGCGCGGGTCTCGCTGTCCAAGGTGACGCTCGAGAAGCGCGGCGACAAGGTCTCGCTCGACAAGCGCGCCGGCGGCGGCGGCTTCGGGCGCATCCACGTGAACCTGAACTGGAACCAGTCCGCGCTGGCGCCGCCGCCGCCACCCTCGAAGCCGGGCTTTTTCGAACGCCTGACCGGCGCCACCGGCCGCAAGGGACGCGGCGGCATCGATCTCGACCTGGGATGCATGTTCGAGCTGGCCGATGGCCGGCGCGGGCTGGTGCAGGCGCTCGGCAATGCCTGGGGCGATTTCGACCGCGATCCCTTCATCAAGCTCGATGCGGACGACCGCACCGGCTCCGCCTCGGGTGGCGAGAACCTGTGGATCAACGGCGAACGCTTCGACCGGATCCGGCGCGCGCTGATCTTCTCGTTCATCTACGAGGGCGTGCCCAACTGGGCGGCGACCGACGGCGTGGTGACGATCGCGGCGCCGGACCAGGCGCCCATCGAAGTGCGGCTGGATGGCGGCGGCAACCAGATGATGTGCGCCATCGCCCTGATCGAGAATCGTGGCGGCAGCATGCAGGTGACCAAGCTGGCGGAGTATTTCCAGCAGCAGGGCATGACCAGTGCGCATGAGATGATGGACCGGCACTTCGGGTTCGGGCTGCGCTGGAAGACCGGCAGCAAGGGTTGATTCCGCCTCCGCCTGCGCTACCGCTGGCGCAGGCGCGCAGCCAGCAGCTCCGGCCGATCCAGGTACAGGAATACATAGCGCGGCGCCTGCCTGCGCACCTGATGGTGCAGGATCTCCACCTGCGCATCGGCCTTGAGCACCAGCACGCAGTTCGGCTTGTCGAACGGCGACACCAGCGTGGTCTCGGCGCTGCCGACGCCACGGCGGCGGCGCCAGACCCGCAGCGTGTCGTTCACCGCTTCGTAGCCTTCGATCGCCGCCAGCGGCAGCACGCCCGAGGTCCTCGCCCCGACCTGCAGGTCGAGCGCATCCTCCGTCAGCACATGCCGCCCCGCCCCGACATGCCAGCGGTCGCCCAGCACCCACACCAGCGCATACACGGCCGACGCGGCGCCGGCCGCATGGACGATGGCCAGCCTGCCGGCGTCCTTGACGAACAGGTTCACCAGCATCGCATGCACCGGCAGCTCGAGCAGCACACTGACGAGGACCCCGGCGGCCGCGGCGCCGTACGCGCCGCGCTCCAGGTAGGTCAGGGCGACGCCGTCCGGACGGGGCGCCGGCGCCTGGCGGCGAAGGCGGCGCAGGCAGCCTGTCCACATCAGGCGGTCGAGCTTGGCGAAGCCGGGCAGTCCGGGCGGCAGCAGTGCGGTGAGGTGCGCGTGCCACGGCTTGCGCGCGGCGCGGGCGGCGCGCAGCCGCTGCCATGCATCGGGCGCGTGGGCGAGGTCCTTGGCGGCCAGCAGGATCAGGACGATGGCGAAACCTGCACCGCGAATGAATGGCTTCATCGATGCGGGAGCGAGCAGCATCGCGATGGCGCTGCAAGAGAATGCGGCAAACGCATAGGCGCCAAGGTCCGGCCAGGACATGGCGCGCAGCTTGGCAGCGACATGGGAGAGGGAAAGGAAAAGGCGTTGCTGCATCGTTCGGCCCTGGTCCATGATTGCAATAGACCAATTAGACCATGCGTTTCCCGCCTGGACAACGCGGGCTGGCGTCGATTTCCATGCGGTGGGCATGAAATGCGCGTGCCGCTTCCACAAGGACGCGCGGGAGGGCTAGAGTCGGGGAAAGCCATGCATTCACGCCTATCCCATGAGACCACCGATCCGATTTCCGCGCGCCGTGATGCCTGTGCTGGTGGCAGTGATCGCGCTCCTGTCCGTGCCGGCGGACGCTCGGGCAGCGCCTGCCGACAGGTCGGGCGCGCCCTCCTCCGCCCCGCTGGCGGCGCATGTCCCGGTGGCCGATGCGCTGGAATCCGGCCCCTTGCAGGCGGGCGGGCCCAGACTCGATATCGAAGGCATGCGCCGCTCGGTGCGCGGCATGCCGCTCGAGGAAGCAGCGCAAAGCCGCGCCACGGCAGCCATGTCCGGCAGCGCGGACGCCGGCCGGGAACGCTTCCGGGAGAAGTTCGATTCCGGCAAACGCCGCGACTGCCTGACCGCATTCCAGGGCCTGGGCCTGCTGGCGCTGGTCGCCATGCCGCTGGCAAGCCTGCTGGACAAGAAGGACCACGGCTGCAAATGGTAAGCGCAGCCCTTGATTGAAGGCCGCGTAAACGGCAAAGGCCGGGTCATCCGCGATGCGAATGCCCGGCCTTCGGACACCGGAGGAAGTCCTCCGGCGCCAAGACGGTATTACTGCAGCTTGATTTCGACGTCGACGCCAGCCGGCAGGTCCAGCTTCATCAGTGCGTCAACGGTCTTGTCGGTCGGGTCCACGATGTCCATCAGACGCTGGTGCGTACGGATTTCGAACTGGTCGCGCGAGGTCTTGTTCACGTGCGGGGAACGCAGCACGTCGAAACGCTGGATACGGGTCGGCAGCGGGACCGGGCCCTTGACAACCGCGCCGGTGCGCTTGGCGGTGTCGACGATTTCCAGAGCGGACTGGTCGATCAGCTTGTAGTCGAACGCTTTCAGGCGGATGCGGATTTTCTGGTTCGGAGCGGACATGCTATTTCCTTTAAAAGAACGTTCCGGCGTATGCCGGCAATGTGTAAAAGGTGCTTCGGTACTACTCAAGAGGCGGGAGTATATCACCCTTCCTACTTAAACAGATGGGGACAGACCAAAAAGTCTGTCCCCATCCGTTGGGTGGAAGAGACGTCCCGGAGGACGCCCTTCCGATCTCACCTGGTAATTAGGCGATGATCTTGGCAACCACGCCGGCGCCGACGGTACGGCCGCCTTCACGGATTGCGAAACGCAGGCCTTCTTCCATCGCGATCGGGTTGATCAGCTTGACGGTGATCGACACGTTGTCGCCTGGCATGACCATTTCCTTGTCCGCCGGCAGCTCGATCGAGCCAGTCACGTCGGTGGTACGGAAGTAGAACTGCGGACGGTAGTTGTTGAAGAACGGGGTGTGACGACCACCTTCGTCCTTCGACAGCACGTAGATCTCGCCGGTGAAGTGGCTGTGCGGCTTGATCGAGCCCGGCTTGGCCAGGACCTGGCCACGCTGGACGTCTTCACGCTTGGTGCCGCGCAGCAGCAGACCGACGTTGTCGCCTGCCTGACCCTGGTCCAGCAGCTTGCGGAACATCTCCACGCCGGTGCAGGTGGTCTTCACGGTGTCGACGATACCGACGATCTCGATTTCTTCGCCGACCTTGATCACGCCACGCTCGACACGGCCGGTCACGACGGTGCCGCGGCCCGAGATCGAGAACACGTCTTCCACCGGCATCAGGAAGGCGCCGTCAACGGCACGTTCCGGGGTCGGGATGTAGGTGTCCAGGGCTTCTGCCAGGCGCACGATGCACTCTTCGCCCATTTCGCCCGGCTGGCCTTCCAGCGCCATACGTGCCGAACCCTTGATGATCGGCAGGTCGTCGCCTGGGAACTCGTACTTCGACAGGAGTTCGCGGACTTCCATTTCGACCAGTTCCAGCAGTTCTGCGTCGTCGACCAGGTCGCACTTGTT
>NZ_KB908120.1 GCF_000382345.1 Massilia niastensis DSM 21313 | reverse complement strand
GTCCTCGCATGTCCAAGGCGGGCCCGGCGCATCTGCGCAAGCTTCTGTACATGCCTGCTGTTGTGGCCAGGCGCTGCAACCCACACATCAAAGCCCTGAACGACCGGCTGCTTGCCAAAGGCAAGTCCAAGATGGCGGCGATCGGTGCAGCAATGCGCAAACTGGCGCACCTGTGCTTCGGCGTTGTCCACTCCGGCAAGCCCTACGACCCAGAATTTGCGATGTAGGGCTTGACGGTGAAGACGGTATCTACGGTCAGTCCGAATACGGGTCCGGATAGCCCAGCGCTTCCATGATGTCGCGCTCCAGCTGTTCCATCTCCTCGGCTTCCTCGTCATGCTCGTGGTCGAAGCCCTGGGCATGCAGCACGCCGTGCACCACCAGGTGGGCCACGTGCTCCTCGACGGTCTTCTTCTGCTCGTCGGCCTCGCGCTGCAGCACGTCGGTGCACAGCACGATGTCGGCCTGGACCGGTTCCTCGTCGCCCAGTTCCTCGCCTTCGTTGTAGGCGAAGGTCAGCACGTTGGTGGCGTAGTCCTTGCCGCGGTATTCGCGGTTCAGCGTCCGGCCTTCCTCGGCGTCGACGAAGCGGATGGTCAGCTCGGCGGGGCCGAGCAGCGACAGGTCCACCCAGCGGCGCAGGTCCTGTTCGGTGATCAGGCTTTCGAGGCGCGGATCGGCGAACTGGACTTCGAGCTCGAGCTTATGTTTTTTTTCTTGCATGTTTCACCGGTGTGGGTTTGGGAAGGGCGCCCAGGTCCTGGACCGAGGCGTTGGTCTCGTACGCATCGATAATACGCGCAACCAATGGGTGGCGCACCACGTCCGCGCTCGAGAACTGGGTGAAGGCGATCCCGCGCACGTCCCTGAGCACGTGCATGGCGTCGACCAGGCCGGAGCGCTGCGTCTTGTGCAGGTCGACCTGGGTCACGTCGCCGGTCACCACCGCCTTGCTGCCGAAGCCGATCCGGGTCAGGAACATCTTCATCTGCTCGACCGTCGTGTTCTGCGCCTCGTCGAGGATCACGAAGGCGTGGTTCAGGGTGCGGCCGCGCATGTAGGCCAGCGGCGCGATCTCGATCACCTGCTTCTCGAACAGCTTCTGGGTGCGGTCGAAGCCCAGCAGGTCGTACAGGGCGTCGTACAGCGGGCGCAGGTAAGGGTCGACCTTCTGGGTCAGGTCGCCGGGCAGGAAGCCCAGCCGTTCGCCGGCCTCGACCGCCGGGCGGGTCAGGATGATGCGCTTGACGGCGTCGCGCTCCAGCGCGTCGACGGCGCAGGCCACGGCCAGGTAGGTCTTGCCGGTGCCGGCCGGGCCGATGCCGAAGCTGATGTCGTGCTCGAGCACCGCGTGCAGGTACTGGATCTGGTGCGGGGTGCGGCCGCGCAGGTCGCTGCGGCGGGTCTTGAGGATCGGGCTTTCGGTGGCCTGCGATCCTTCCTCGTCCTCGTCCGCGGCCGCCTCGGCGGTCTGGTCGGCCAGGGCGTCCTGGCCGATGCGCGGCTTCAGGCCGGCGCGCTGCTCCACCAGGGCCAGCTGGACTTCCTCGATCGGGACGACCTTGTTGGCGACGGCGTAGAAGCGCTCCAGCAGTTCGACGGCGCGCTCGGCGTTGGCGCCGCTGACGATGAATTTCTCGCCGCGCCGGAAGACGGTGACGTCGAGCGCGGCCGAGATCTGGCGCAGGTTTTCGTCAAGCGGACCGCACAGGTGGGCGAGCCGCGTGTTGTCGAGCGGCTCGGGGATGAAGTACGAGGGCTGGGTAGGCTGGGTTTTCAACTGGCTTTGGCAATCGTATGGAGGTTAGCGACGAGTTCGCCGCGCAGGAAGTAGTCGTGGCTGGCCACGATGCGCACGTCGACCAGCTGGCCGGCCAGGTCGCGGCCCGCCGGATCAGGCAGGAAGTTGACCACGCGGTTGCTTTCGGTACGGCCCTGCAGCTGTTCCGGATATTTTTTCGACATCCCTTCGACCAGGACGCGCTGGACCGTGCCGACCATCGCCGCGCTGTACTTGCGCGTGTTGGCGTCGATCAGGGCCTGCAGGCGCTGCAGGCGGGCCAGCTTGACCTCGTGCGGGGTGTCGTCCTCGAGGTTGGCGGCCGGGGTGCCCGGGCGCTTGCTGAAGATGAAGCTGAAGCTGTTGTCGAAGCCGACGTCCTCGACCAGCTTCATCATCGCTTCGAAGTCGGCATCGGTTTCGCCGGGGAAGCCGACGATGAAGTCGGACGAGATCGCGATATCCGGGCGCACCGCGCGGATGCGCCGGATGATCGACTTGTATTCGAGCGCCGTGTAGCCGCGCTTCATGGCGCCGAGGATGCGGTCGGAGCCGTGCTGGACCGGCAGGTACAGGTGATTGACCAGCTGCGGAATCTTCGCGTAGGCGTCGATCAGGCGCTGGGTGAATTCCTTCGGATGGCTGGTGACGAAGCGCAGGCGCTCGATGCCGGGGATCTCGGCGATGTATTCGAGCAGCAGCGCGAAGTCGGCCACCCCGCCATTTTCCATGGCGCCGCGGAAGGCATTCACGTTCTGGCCGAGCAGCATGATCTCCTTCACGCCCTGCGCCGCCAGGCCGGCCACTTCGGTGAGCACGTCCTCGAAGCGGCGCGAGACTTCCTCGCCGCGCGTGTACGGCACCACGCAATAGCTGCAGTACTTGCTGCAGCCTTCCATGATCGAGACATAGGCCACCGGACCCTCGACCTTGGCCGGGGGCAGGTGGTCGAACTTTTCGATTTCCGGGAAGCTGATGTCGATCTGGGCCGCGCCGGTCTGGCGCCGCTCGCGGATCAGCTGCGGCAGGCGGTGCAGGGTCTGCGGACCGAACACCACGTCGACGAAGGGCGCGCGCTTGACGATCGCCGCGCCTTCCTGCGAGGCCACGCAGCCGCCCACGCCGATCACCAGTTCGGGCTTGTCGCGCTTGAGTTCACGCAGGCGGCCCAGGTCGGAAAACACTTTTTCCTGCGCCTTTTCGCGCACCGAGCAGGTATTCAGCAGGATCACATCGGCATCCTCGGGCTTGTCGGTGCGCACCAAGCCATCGGACGAGCCGAGCACATCCACCATCTTGTCCGAGTCGTACTCGTTCATCTGGCAACCGAATGTCTTGATAAATACTTTTTTTTGCATGGAATGCTGTCGTGAAAAGAGGGAGCTGCTGCTCTGGCAAGGCGGGCGCCCAGTTTACCGTAAATCGGACTGGGCCCGGAGAGCGGCGCGTGTGGCCCCTGGTTTTAATTCCTTGAGGAACGGTAAGTTTCTTAACCTAAAGTTCTTATCAAGCTGTTCAGATTGTTAAATATGGATTCTCTGCAACACCATCAGGTGATGTCAGTAAGTAAAAAATGGTATGAAGTATTTCTTCTTGTAAATCAATGGCTTCCACTCACATTAGAGTGTGCGAAATAGGTGAAAGAAATCTCTTGCGTGCGCCACAAATTGCCCTCATGTGCTGAAATGCATGTATGACAAGCTTTCCCAACGTTAGCTTGATTTCAGACAATGGGTCACATGCGCCGGTTCTGTACTTTCACGACGTATGAGTCTGATAATTTGTTGGAAAGACAAGTACGCAAGTGGGAGTGGACGTGGGAGCAAGTGCGAGCCGAAACTTTTGCTTAAGGGATTTTTCAGACTCGCGCTGTGTAATCCCGAACAAGGTTCCAGGAACTGATGTTGATGAAAAGCAGTCTTTAACAAAAGTTCGTAAAGGAACTATTTTAACCAAACTCGTGAGGTAATCATCATGGCACAACAGCATCATGCTCTGTCTTCGCAGGAGAGTTACAACCCGAATCATCTGCTGGACATCCTGCTCGGTAAAATGCAGCTGAAGAATGACGCCGCGCTGTCGCGCATGCTCGAAGTTGCGCCGCCAGTCATCAGCAAGATCCGTCACCACCGCCTGCCGGTCGGCGCCTCGCTGCTGATCCGCATGCACGAAGTCACCGGAATGAGCATCCGCGACCTGCGCGACCTGATGGGCGACCGCAGGACCAAATACCGCCTGTCCGATGCCCAGGGCCGTCCGAAGCCCGAAGAAAAGGCAGCCCAGGCCGCCGCCGCCGCCGCCGCGGCAGCACAGCAGCAGGGCCAGCCGCAACAAGGTCAGCCACAGAACGAAGCCACGCCGTCCTCGACCGGAAACTATGCGCACTGATGCCGCAGGCATGACAGCCTCACCTGTCATGCCTTCCGCACCAGTGGGGTGCGGCGCCACATCATAAGTGGGGCGCCGCACCGGTTTTTTCTTGTTCAGGCCAGCAGGATGGCCGTCATTTCCTCGAACTGCAGTTCGGTCTCGCGGAACACCTGCAGCCATGCTTCTTCCGCCAGCCCGAGCGCCGTCCAGGCCACGCTCGAGACCACTGGCGCCAGCTGGTCCGGATCGCCCGCCAGGTCGAGCGCATGCGCGACGGCATCGGCCACGTGGACGATCGTGGCCAGGAAGCCCGCGCCGGCCTGTTCCGGTTCATGGTGAAACGCGATCGCCTGGCGCATCGTGTCCGAAAAATTCCATTGCTCCGCCAGCGCCACGCCTGCCGCCACATGGTCGAGGCCCAGCACCGCGCGCTCGGCGGCCAGCAGGCCGCAGTCGCTGCGCTTGCGTTCGGCCAGCACGACCTGGTAGTGCTCCGGATAACGGGTCACCAGCACCAGGCGGCCGATGTCGTGCAGCAGGCCGGCCGTGAAGGCGACGTCCTGGTTGAAGCGCACCCGGCGCGCCAGGATCCGCGCGCAGGCTGCGCTCGCGATCGAATGGCGCCAGAACGCCTTGTCGCTGAATCCGGGACAGCGTCCGCTCGGGAAGCAGCCCGTCATCGCGGCCGCGGCGATCAGCTTGCGCGTGGTCTGGAAGCCGAGGAAGGTCATTGCCTGCTGGATCGTGGTTGCCTTGACCTGCAGCCCGAAGGCGGAGGAATTGGCCAGCCGCAGGGTCTTCGCGGTCAGGGCCTGGTCGTTCGCGAGCTTCCTGGCAAGCACCGAAATGTCGATGTCTTCCTCGATGCTGCCCAGCAGCTCCATCACCACGGCGGGCAGCGAGGGCAGGTCGTCGAGGCCCGCGGCCAGGTCGATGGCGGCCGGCGCGCTCATGGCGCCACCTCCTGCTGCGGATGGCGGCCAAGCCGGTAATCCTCGATGTAGCGGCGCAGCAGGCCGGTGGCCCAGTCGCCATGGTTGTCGCGTTCGTTCTTGCGGAACACATGGTCCAGCCTGGCCTGGACGGCGGCCAGGTCGACCGGCGCCTGGCGCGACGGCGTGCGCAGCACCGCCACCGTGTCGATGCCATGCCGCGCCAGCGACGCGATCGTGCTCTCCGCCAGCACGGCCCCGCCGGCCAGCAGAACCATGCCGTTGCGGTCTAGCAACTCGCTCGACAACACCATGCCCGGTTTCAGCTGGGCCAAGGGCAAGAGCTCATAAGCATCGCTCATCGTTTCCTCCAGTCAATTACCTGCCGATCTTAGCACCCGCTTATGCATCGCAGGTGACAGCCAGCAAGACTGTCGCGTTCTTGCCGCAGCGCGCGCCGGATGGTGGTGGAAATGAAATATTGTATTCTTGCCTATTCATAAAATCGGAACTACCCAAAGGAGACCCATGAAACTGTATTTCAGCCCCGGCGCCTGCTCCCTGCCCCGCATATCGCCCTGCTCGCCACCGGATCGCCTTTCCAGACCGAAAGGGTCAGCCTGCGCACCAAGCTGACCGCCGGCGGCCAGGACTACCGCCAGATCAATCCGAAAGGCGCCGTGCCGGCCCTGGAGCTGGACCATGGGATGGTCCTGACCGAAAACGCCGCGCTGCTGCTGTACGTGGCCGACCAGGCGCCGGAGTCGGGCCTGGCGCCCGCGGCCGGCAGCTTCGCGCGCTACCAGCTGGTGGAGTGGCTCAGCTACCTGGCGAGCGAGGTGCACAAGCGCTTCTCGCCGCTGTTCACGCCCGGCGTCACCGAACAGGGCAGGGAAGCCGCCTGGGCCGCCCTGGCCGCTCCGCTGGGCTTCCTGGCCGCCAGGGTCGACGGCGAGCGCAACCTGATGGGGGCGCCGTTCACGGTCGCCGATGCCTACCTGTTCGCCATCCTGAACTGGGTCGGATTCGCGAAACTCTCGCTCGCGGACTGGCCGAGCCTGCAGGCCTACCATGCCAGGATCGGGGCGCTGCCCGTGGTGGCGGAGGCGATGCGCCGCGAAGGCCTGCAATGAAGCGCGCGCCGCGATCCCCAAGTCGAGGTACCATGCGCGGATGAACAGCAAGCGCTACATCGCCTTACTGCGCGGCATCAATGTCGGTCGTGCCAAGCGGATTGCGATGGCCGACCTGCGCCAGCTGGTGAGCGAACTCGGCTATACCGGCGTGCGCAGCGTACTCAACAGCGGGAACGTGGTGTTCGACGCCGACGCTACCGATCCTGTCCAGGCCGCCCATACCATCGAAGAAGCACTCGTGCTGCGCCTGGGCGTGGCGGCGCGGGTATTCGTGCTGGCGCACGACGAACTGGCCGACATCGTGGCCGACAACCCCTTGCTGCCGCTCGCCAATGACCATGCGCGGCTGTTTGCTTTCATCCTGCACGGAGAGGCGCCGCGCCAGCTGGTCGAGTCGCTGTGTGCGAAGGAGTGGGGCCGCGAGGCGCTGGCCCTCGGCCGGCGCGCGGCCTATGTGTGGTGTCCGGAAGGGGTGCTGGATAGCGCCGCTGCGGCGGCGCTCGGCAAGCAACTGGGAGATGGCACGACGTCCCGTAACTGGAATACGCTCCTGAAGCTGCACGGCCTGTGCAGCGGTAGCGCCCACCTGTCTTAAATACTCGCCCAGGAATAAATGTGTTTCTGGCTGCCATCACCGGCGCGGTGCTGCGTCGCCTCCTGCTTGCAGTGCTCGCACTGCGGCGCACTCGCCGCCTTGCACCGCATCCGGTTCTGATTGCCATTGTCACTCTTATTCCGGTCAAGTACTTAGGGGTGGCGCCAGCCGGACGCCGCCGGCGTCCTGTGAAGATTCGGTATCTCTACTTGAATTTCTCGCTGCTGTCCCGACTTGCACGGTAACCGATCAGGATCAAGCCCACCAGCATCATGGCGAAAACCTCGGGTTCGGGGAGTTCGGACATGTTGGACGGGG
Source organism: Massilia niastensis DSM 21313 (assembly GCF_000382345.1). Classification (GTDB taxonomy): domain Bacteria; phylum Pseudomonadota; class Gammaproteobacteria; order Burkholderiales; family Burkholderiaceae_D; genus Telluria; species Telluria niastensis. The sequence goes on along the minus strand of NZ_KB908120.1, from coordinate 46,381 downwards.
GCGCAACGACTTCGCTGCGGCTGGTCACGGAGAGATTGCGTACCGGCTGGGCGGTACGTATGGCCTGGGCCGCCTGGCCCGTCGTTGAACTGGTCGACACGAGATCGATCACGGCAGCCTGCGCTGTACTGAAGAGGCTCAGCGCCAGCACTGCCGCTAGTGCATATCTTTTCATAGCCGTTCCTTTTTCTGACTGGTCTTGCCACGGTCCGCGGGCGCGAATGACGGGCGCCCGCAGCCTTCCGAATCCGGAAATCAGAATAGCAAATTTATAGTAATGGACGCGCTCAATTGAACGGATGAGTTGCAGAAAGAAGTCAGCAGGTTGGTGTAAGATATGCGCACGTTGCGCGCAACTCAGCAATAAGTGGCGGTGTTGAAAACGCGGTGGGAGGCAGTTGAGAATATGGCAATGATTATCTTGTTTGATAATAAGTCAATGACAACAAGTCGCCCTTGTTTTGATAATCAAATAAAACTTTTTATAAATTGGACAATGATTTTCATTTCCAAAGTGTTCAGAAACGTTGTGTTCCCAGTTTTTTTCTCCGCAGGGTATACACCTCGGTTTTTTTTACAGGTATAGTCTCCTTATCCCATTGCCTTCGGGCATCAAAAAAATACCAAACTAGCACGTTTGGACCCGGGGGCGGACCCAATAACCATCACCGCAGTGATTCCCGCCCCGTGGCCACGCCGTTGGCCGCAGCCGCATGACGCGGTACCCAAGACCGAGAACGGCACCCGTAAGCAGCACTGTCGTACGACCCTTACTTGTAGAGTACCGAGATGCCCAACTTTGCCCGAATTCAGATTGCATTCAAGAACGTTTACGTCCGTATCGCCACAGCTCTCCTGCTGGGCTTGATGGTGGCGTTGGCGATCTATAAAGCGGACGCGCCGCAAGCGTCGAATCCTGTCATCCATTCGCAGAACATCGCCGAGATCACCCAGCTGGCGCAGCAGAAGGCGCGCCTGGAATATCTGCTGATCGCGCAGCCGCTGTCGGATTCGCCGCGCTATGTCTACAAGTTCAAGGACGCGGAAGCGCTGCACGTGGTGAAGGTGCCGAGCACCTCGCACCTGTCGCTCGAGCGCGAAGTCCTGCTGAAGAATGCGATTCCGTACTCGATCGCCAAGGACGAGTACCTGGCCAGCCACAAGGCCGTGATGGACGAGGGCGCGAGCATGCTCGACCGCACCTTCGCCTTCCTGAAGCGCCATGCGCTCGACATCGCCGTGATCATGCTGGTCCTGTACCTGATCAAGTTCGGCATCCCGGGCATGGGCATGAGCGCCTCCGTCATCACGCCGGACAAGCTCAAGGGCAGCATGGACGACCTGATCGGCATGGAAGACATCAAGCAGGAAGTCCTGCACCTGGAAGACATGATCCGCAACCGCGACGAGTACCAGTCGCACAACATCGACAAGCCGTTCAACGTGATGCTGACCGGTCCTGCCGGTACCGGCAAGACCAAGCTGGTCGGCTACCTGGCCAAGCGCCTGAACATGCCGATGATCTCGGCCTCGGGTTCGGCCCTGGAATCGGGCTATGTCGGCGGCGGTTCGAAGGCGCTGAACGCCCTGTACCGCAAGGCTTGCACGAAGGGCAAGTGCATCATCTTCCTGGATGAGGCGCAGAGCCTGTTCATGCCGCGCGGCCGCAGCGAAAAGAAGTGGGAAGACGATACCGCCAATACCATGCTGGGCCTGCTGGACGGCGTGAAGAGCGACAAGGGCCAGGGCGTGATCTGGGTCGTGGCCTCGAACTTCGACGATTCCTCGACCGAGATGGACGAAGCGATGCTGCGCCGCTTCTCGGTGAAGATCAACTTCCGCCTGCCGAACAAGACGGAACGCCGCGAACTGCTGCGCAGCTTCCTGGCGCGCAAGAAGGACGGCCTGGTCGACTACGACGACCTCGACCTGGACCAGGTGGCCGAGATCACCCAGAACCTGAGCCCGGCGCTGCTGGAAACCGTGGTCGAGCGCGCCAGCATGCTCTCGATCCAGGAAAAAACGATCATCAATACCGACCTGCTGTTCCGCGCCTACGAGCGCGCCACCATCGGCCTGACCGACCGCGCCACGACCGCCGAGAAGCTGCTGCAGCGCGAGCGCATCGCCCTGCATGAACTGGGTCACTTCTTCATGCAGATCGACCCCTGGCTGCGTCAAGGCATGAGCCTGGCCGAAGTGAAGGAAAAGTCGCACCTGCTGAAGATCAGCACCGAGGCGGTGTCGAAGATCGGCGCGCTGGGCTATGTGCTGCAGTCGGGCGAAGACATGTCGCTGCGCACCCTCGAAGAGCTGGAGCGCGACGTGGTCGGGCTGTACGGTGGTGTTGCTGCTGAGGAACTGTTCTACGGCGCACGCGGTATTTCGGTGGGCAGCCAGAACGACATCGAGAAGATCACCAAGATGCTGAACCTGATGGTGAACCGCCTGTCGATGTATTCGCGTTCGAAGATCGACTACAGCCAGCTGCAGAACGATGCCAGCGGCGAGCACACCCTGCGCCTGGTGGAGGAAAAGGCCGACGAGCTGTACAGCTACACCCTGAACGCGATCCGCGACTACAAGCAGGTGATGGAAACGCTCAAGGTCACGCTGCTGGACCAGTATGTGCTGTCGAAGGATGCCGTGTTCGCGCTGCTCGAAGAGCACAGCGAGCTGTTCATGGCTCCGCTGCACGGCCAGCGCCACGCCAACCTCAAGCTGTGCGCCGAGGAAGCCGCCGCCTGATCCGGATCCCTTGTGTTTCCCGCAACCCGCCCTGCGCAAGCAGGGCGGGTTGTTTGTTTCTTAGTGCACCGCGTGCTGGCGCAGGGTGTCGAGCACGTGGCGCGTCATGCTGCTGGCCAGTTCCTGCTCGCCCACGAAGACCTTGCCGCCGGTCTCCGCGCGCAGCAGTTCCGCCTCGCGTTCGTTATGCGTGCGCACCACGCAGCGCACCGACGGGTTGAGCATCTTCGCGATCTCGACCATCCGGCGCACATCGAAGGTGTCGGGCGTGGCGATGACCAGCATGGCGGCGCGCGCGATATGCGCCTGGATCAGCACCACCGGCTCGGCCGCGTTGCCGGCCACCGCCGGCACGCCGCGCTGGCGCAGCTGCTCGACCACTTCGCGGTTCTGTTCCGCCACCACGTAGTGCACGCCGCGCGCGGCCAGGTCGTCGGCGATGCGGCGTCCGACCCGGCCGTAGCCGACCAGCACCACCTGGCCGCTGAGCTTTTCGCGCGCGGTTTCCATCGGCAGTTCCGCCAGCGGGTCGGCCGGGCGCTCCAGCTTGCGCGCCAGGTGGGAATTCGAGCGCAGCCAGCGCTGCACCGGCTCGATCAGGGTGAAGATCAGCGGGTTGAGCGCGATCGAGATGATGGCGCCGGCCAGGATCAGGTTCTGGCCCAGCTTGGGCAGCAGTTCCAGCTGCATGCCGAGGGCGGCCAGGATGAACGAGAATTCGCCGATCTGGGCCAGGCTGGCCGACACGGTCAGGGCCGTATTCAGCGGGTAGCGCAGCCCCAGCACCAGCACGAAGGCCGCCAGCGACTTGCCGAACAGGATGATCGCGACCACGGCCAGCACGTGCAGCGGGTACTCGACCAGCACCATCGGATCGAACAGCATGCCGACCGAGACGAAGAACACCACCGAGAACGCATCGCGCAGCGGCAGCGATTCCTCGGCCGCCCGGTGGCTCAGTTCCGACTCGCGCAGCACCATGCCGGCAAAGAAGGCGCCGAGCGCGAACGAGACGCCGAACATCGCCGAGGAACCGTAGGCGATGCCGACCGCCGCCGCGATCACGGCCAGGGTGAACAGCTCGCGCGAGGCGGTCTTCGCCACGCGCCACAGGAACCACGGGAACAGCTTGCGGCCCACGATCAGCATGAAGGCCACGAAGGCGCCGACCTGCAGCAGGGTCTTGCCGAGCGCCGGCCACAGGTCGGCGCCGGCATCGCCCTTGCCGCCGAGCGGTCCGGCGAGCGCCGGCAGCAGCACCAGCACCAGCACCGTGACCAGGTCCTCGACCACCAGCCAGCCGACCGCGATCCGCCCGTTCATCGAATCGAGGATGCCGCGCGACTCGAGCGCGCGCAGCAGCACCACGGTGCTGGCCACCGACAGCGCCAGGCCGAACACCAGGCCCGCGCCCAGGCTCCAGCCCCAGAAATGCGTCAGGCCGATGCCCATCGCGGTGGCGACGCCGATCTGCAGCAGCGCGCCGGGCAGGGCGATGCCGCGCACATCGAGCAGGTCGCGCAGGGAGAAGTGCAGGCCCACACCGAACATCAGCAGCATGACACCGATCTCGGCCAACTGGGAAGCAAGGGCGACGTCGGCGACGAAGCCCGGCGTGGCCGGGCCGATCAGGACGCCGGCGGCGAGATAGCCGACCAGGGCTGGAAGCTTGAAGCGTACGGCCAGCATGCCGAAGATCAAGCCGAAGCCGAGTGCGGCGGCGATGGTGGTGATCAGACTGAGTTCATGGTGCATCCGTGGGGGCTCCTTATCGGGTTGATATCCCCACGAGTATAAGCGAGCGATGCGGCTGCGCCCCCGGAAATTTACGGAACGGTCGCCAGCGTCAACAGGACCTTGCGCACCGAGGCGCGCACCGCTTCGTACTGCGCGGGCCGCGCCTTGCGGTCGAGCCGGAACAGCATCAGGCCCTCGATCTGCGCCACCATCAGGATCGCGCGCTGCATGTATTCGTCGTCGTCGATGGCCGGGTTCAGGCCGCGGATCAGGTGGAAGATGGCCTTGCGCTCGCGTCCCAGCATCTTGCCCATCAGGCTGGAGGCGAAGGGGTGGCGCGAGGCCAGCGCCCAGATCTCGAAGAAGATCGCGTGCGTGACCGGGTCGGTGATCTCTTCCAGGAACATGTCGGCCGTGGTCAGGAAGCGCTCGACCGGCGGGCGGCCGGCCATCGTCATGGCGATCGCATCCATCTTGGCCTGGAACACGTCCATCGTGTAGAGCAGCAGCGCTTCGAGCAGCAGGTCCTTGCTGCCGTAGTAGTGCTGGACGTTCGACAGGCTCATGCCCGCTTCCTGCGCGACCCGGCGCATCGACAGCCCGGCATAGCCCTCGGCCGCCAGCAGGCCGCGCGCCGCCTGCAGGATGTCGTGGGCGCGCCCCAGCCCTTTTTCCGTGGTGCTGGAGGACTTGTTACGCAGGGCGCTGTCGAGAGTCGTGGTCATGCGTGCAATTATCGCATGCGCATGGAACAAAACAGGTCGGCTGACCTATAATCAGGAAATAATAGGTCGAGCGACCTAATCCATCACAAGGAGACAACAATGAGCCGCACAGTCTATGTCACCGGCGTGGGCATGATCCCGTTCGCCAAGCCGGGCGCCAGCAGCCCTTACCACGAGATGGGCGCGCAGGCGGCGCGCGCGGCGCTGGAGGATGCCGGGCTGGCCTACGGCCAGGTCGAGCAGGCCTATGCCGGTTATGTCTACGGCGATTCGACCAGCGGCCAGAAGGCCTTGTACCAGCTCGGCATGACCGGCATCCCGATCGTCAACGTCAACAACAACTGCTCGACCGGTTCGACCGCGCTGTACCTGGCGCGCCAGGCGGTCGCCAGCGGCGCCGCCGAGTGCGTGCTGGCGCTCGGTTTCGAGCAGATGAACCCGGGCGCGCTGGGCTCGGTCTTCACCGACCGCCCGACGCCCTTCGACGCCTTCGACGAGGTCACGGACCGGCTGGTCGGCAAGCCCGAGATCCCGCTGGCGCTGCGCTACTTCGGCGGCGCCGGCCTGGCGCACATGGAAAAGTACGGCACCCCTTTGGCCGCCTTCGCCCGCATCCGCGCCAAGGCCAGCCGCCACGCCGTGAACAACCCGCTGGCCCTGTTCCGCAAGGAAGTCAGCACCCAGGACGTGCTCGACGCGCCCGCCATCTGGCCGGGCGTGATGACGCGCCTGATGGCCTGCCCGCCGACCTGCGGCGCGGCCGCCGCGCTGCTGGTGTCGGAAGACTTCGCGCAGCGCCACAAGCTGCGCGCCGACGTCCACATCGCCGGCCAGGCCATGACCACCGACCGCCCCGGCACCTTCGACGCCAACGACATGATGCGCCTGGTCGGCTACGACATGAGCCGCGCCGCCGCGCGCCAGGTCTACGAGCAGTCCGGCATCGAACCCGGCGACCTGGATGTGGTGGAGCTGCACGACTGCTTCGCGCACAATGAGCTGATCACCTACGAGGCGCTGGGCCTGTGCCCGGAGGGCGGGGCGGACAAGTTCATCCGCGAGGGCGGCAACACCTACGGCGGCCAGGTCGTCACCAACCCGTCCGGCGGCCTGCTGTCGAAGGGCCATCCGCTGGGCGCGACCGGGCTGGCGCAATGCTTCGAGCTGGTCCACCAGCTGCGCGGCAGCGCCGGCGCGCGCCAGGTCGAGGGGGCGCGCGTCGCCCTGCAGCACAACCTGGGCCTGGGCGGCGCCTGCGTCGTCACCCTGTACCGCAATTGAGGGAGCTTCCATGGACATGATTTCACCCTGGATGAACGAGGAACTGGCCGCCTTCCGCGACAGCGTGCGCCGCTTCGTGGCCGGCGAGATCGCGCCGCACCAGGATGCCTGGCGCGAGCAGCAGCACGTCGACCGCGCGCTGTGGCGCAAGGCGGGGGAGCTGGGCCTGCTGCTGGCCGACATTCCCGAGGAATACGGCGGCAGCGGCGGCAATTTCGCCCACATGGCGGTGGTGTTCGAGGAGCTGGCCTATGGCGGCGACACCGCCTTCGGCATCCACGTGCACGCCATCGTCGCGCACTACCTGCTGAACCAGGGCACCGAGGAGCAGAAACGCCGCTACCTGCCGCGCCTGGCCAGCGGCGAGATGATCGCCGCGATCGCGATGACCGAGCCGGGCGCCGGCTCGGACCTGAAGGGCATCCGCACCACGGCGCGCCGGACGGATGAGGGCTACCGCGTCAGCGGTTCCAAGACCTTCATCTCGAACGGCTACCTGGCCGACCTGGTGCTGGTGGTCGCCAAGACCGACCCCGCGGCCGGGGCCAGGGGCGTCTCGCTGCTGCTGCTGGAAACCAGGGACAATCCGGGCTTTCGCGTCGGCCGCATCCTCGAGAAGGTGGGGCAGAAGGGACAGGACACCTGCGAACTGTTCTTCGAGGACGCCCACGTGCCGCTGTCGAACGTGCTGGGCGGCGAGGAAGGACGCGGTTTCTTCCAGTTGATGACGGAGCTGCCGTACGAGCGCACCATCCTCGGCGTCTGCGGCGTGGCCTCGATCGAGCGCGCGCTGCAGCTGACCGTGGAGCACACGCGCGAGCGCAAGGCCTTCGGACAGGCCCTGATCGAGATGCAGAACACGCGTTTCGTGCTGGCCGAGATCAAGACCGAGGCCACGGTGGCGCGCGTGTTCATCGACCGCTGCGTCGAGGACATGCTGGCGGGGCGCATGGACACCGTGCAGGCCTCGATGGCCAAGTACTGGATCTCGGACCTGCAGTGCAAGGTGGTCGACCAGTGCGTGCAGCTGTTCGGCGGCTACGGCTACATGCTGGAGTATCCGATCGCGCAGATGTACGTGGACGCGCGGGTGCAGCGCATCTATGGCGGCGCCAACGAGATCATGAAAGAGATCATCGCGCGCTCGCTCTAGCGCGATGCCGGAAAGGAGTCGGACATGACGGGACCGCTGGCGGGAGTGCGGGTGATCGAGATGGTCGGCATCGGGCCGTGCCCGTTCGCGGCCATGATGCTGGCCGACATGGGCGCGGACGTCATCCGCATCGACCGCAAGACGGCGCCGGGAGCGGACAATCCGTACCCGATGCTGGGCACCAGGTACGACGTGCTGGCGCGCGGCCGGCGCACCCTGGCGCTGGACTTGAAGCAGCCGGCCGGGCGGGAAACCGTGCTGCGGCTGGCCGAGCGGGCCGACGTGCTGCTGGAAGGCTTCCGTCCCGGCGTCATGGAGCGCCTCGGGCTGGGGCCGGAGGCGCTGATGGCGCGCAATCCGCGCCTGGTGATGGGCCGCGTCACCGGCTGGGGCCAGGACGGACCGCTGGCCCGTGCGGCGGGGCACGACATCAACTACGTGGCGCTGTCCGGCATGCTGCACGCGATGGGCCGGAAGGATGCGCCGCCCAGCCCGCCCCTGAACCTGGTGGGCGACTTCGGCGGCGGCGGGATGCTGCTGGCCTTCGGCGTGCTGTGCGCGGTGCTGGAAGCGCGCGGCTCCGGCAAGGGCCAGGTGGTGGACGCCGCCATGACCGACGGCGCGGCCCTGCTGGGAGCAATGATGTACGGCCTGCGCGCGCACGGCACCTGGAACGACCGGCGCGAAGCCAACCTGCTCGACGGCGGGGCGCCGTTCTACGATACCTACGCCTGCGCGGACGGAAAATTCGTCGCGCTCGGGGCCATCGAGCCGCAGTTCTACGCGCGCCTGCTGGAACTGGGCGGGGCGGAGGAAGCGGCCCTGCCCAGGCAGTGGAACCGGAAGCAGTGGCCGGAACTGAAGGCGCAGTTGGCCGGCCTGTTCGCCAGCCGCACGCGCGACGAATGGTGCCGCCTGCTCGAAGGCAGCGACGCCTGCTTCGCGCCGGTGCTGGACATGGCGGAGGCGCCCCTGCACCCGCACAACGCCGCGCGCGCCACCTTCGTCGAGGTCGACGGCGTGACCCAGCCGGCGCCGGCGCCGCGCTTCAGCCGCACCCCGGCGGCCACGCCGCGGCCGGCCGCAGCCGATGACGGCGCCGCCATCCTGGCCGACTGGGGCTTCGAGGCGGATGCAATCGGAACGCTCCAGGCGCAGGAAGTCATATAGCATAGGTGGCGTCATCTCATCAGCAGGAGGCGCCGCCGCATGAACAAGCAGAACGAACTGCGCCAGTCGAAGCTGCTCGCCCTTGCGTTCTTCGTGGGCGCGGCCTCGCTGTTCGTGCTGACCCTGGTGCTGGAGCAGAACTGGTGGACCGGCCTGCTGCGGGCCTTTTCCGAGGCCGCCATGGTAGGTGCGCTGGCCGACTGGTTCGCCGTGGTGGCGCTGTTCAAGCTGGTGCCGATTCCCATCGTCTCGCGCCATACCGCGATCATTCCGAACAACAAGGAAAAAATCGCCGACAACCTCGCCTTGTTTGTGCGCGAGAAATTTCTCGATACCGAATCCATCGTCGGCCTGATCCGGCGCCACGACCCGGTGCAGAAGGTGGCCGACTGGCTGGTGAAGCCGGCCAACACCGAGCTGCTGGGCGGGCACCTGGTGCGGGCCTCGGCGTGGATCATCGATTTCATCGAGGACGAGGCGGTGCAGAACTTCATCAGCCGCGCGGTGCACTCGATGGTGCGCAGCGTCGACCTGTCGAAGTCGGCCGGGACCATCCTGGAGAGCCTGACGCGCGAGGGGCGGCACCAGGAACTGCTCAACGAAGGCATCCACCAGCTGGCGAAGCTGCTCGACAACGCCGAGACCCAGTCCACCATCGCCCAGGGCATCGTCGACTGGCTGAAGGAGGATTACGCCTTCATCGAGCGCATGCTGCCGTCCGAGCTGATCGGACGCAAGGGCGCCGACCTGGCGGTGCGGCTGGCGGCGGGCATCCTGAACAAGGTGGCGACCGACCCCGCGCATCCGCTGCGCGCCCGCTTCGACGATTTCGTGGCGGAGTTCATCGAGCGGCTGAAGGGCGACCCCAGCTTCCTCGACAAGGCCGAGGACATCAAGCGCTACCTGCTCGAGGACGAAACCCTGAACAGCTACCTGAAATCGCTGTGGGACGACCTCAAGGACTGGCTCAGGCGCGACCTGCACAGCGAGCACTCCACGCTGCGCCAGCGCATCATCGCGATGGGCGCCTGGGTCGGCCGGGTGCTGTCCGAGGACCCGAAGCTGCGCGCCTCGCTGAGCGAGAACCTGGAATCGGCCGCGCGCGGCGCGGCGCCGGAGTTCGCGGGCTTCCTGACGCGGCACATCGCCGACACGGTGAAGAACTGGGATGATGACGAGATGTCCGAGCAGATCGAGCTCAACATCGGCAAGGACCTGCAATACATCCGCATCAACGGCACCATCGTGGGCGGCATGATCGGCGTGACCCTGTACCTGCTGTCGCAGCTGCCCGCGCTGCTGGGCGGGGCCGGCGCTTGAACAGCTGGCGTATCATGCAAGGACCGACACTCTGGAGAGCACCATGCAACAGCTTGCATTGAATGCCTGGCTGGCCGCCCATCCCGATGTCGAACCGATTCCGGGGCGCGACCTGTTCGTGGTGGCGCGCTACATGGTGCCGCTGGATGCGACCCTGGCCCAGGGCTGCCTGGTGGCGGCCGGCGTGCCCGCCGTACTGGCCGACGCTCACCTGATGCAGACCGACCTGCTGCTGGCGCCGGCGCTGGGCGGGGTGCGGCTGCTGGTGGAAACGGAGCACCTGCAGCAGGCGCACGCGGTGCTGGCGGCGCTGGCGCGCGGCGACTATGCGCTCGACGAGCACGCACCCGGCGAATACTGGGCGTAAGGCTGAGTAGATCATCCTCTTGCGTGGGATAGCGCACGAAATGGCGAGGACGACAGGGGTAGCCTGCGCTTTATCGGGCCGGCAATGTTGCTGGCCGTCCCTTGTATGAAAGGAGATCATCATGCCGCAAGGTGATAAATCGTCGTACACCGACAAGCAGAAGCGCCAGGCCAAGCACATCGAGCAAGGCTACGAGAAACGCGGCGTGCCGGAGAAGGAAGCCAAGCGCCGCGCCTGGGCCACCGAGAACAAGGTGTCGGGCGGCGGCAAGAAGCACTGACCGGCCATCGATCCGGAACGGCCCAGCTCGCGTGAGCTGGGCCGTTGTCTTTTGGCTGATGCTTCTTCGCTATTGGCGTCTGCCAAAAAAAGCATAGTATGCGCTTAGCGAGCTCTTAACTTCGTGTGAGGGAATGATGGATGCCGACTCAAGCGCAGGCGCAGGCGATGTTGCTCGACAATGTGAAGTCTGGAATCAAAAGCTCTTCGATACCAATCCTTTGCCGATGATCGTCTACGATCCAGGTTCCCTGAAGATTCTCAAGGTCAACGACTCTGCCGTGCAGGTGTATGGCTACCCCGCGTCCGAGTGGCTGGGCATGTCTGTCATGGACCTCTACCTGGCGGAGGACAGGGACGCCGCCGCCAGCGGGCTGGGCGAGGCGCGCGATGGGGATTTCCATCACGCGGGCAATTGGCGGCAGCTGAGCAAGGACCGGATACAGCTGGACGTCGAGGTGTTCCAGTGCCAGATTCCCTTCGATGGCAAGGAGGCGGCGCTGGCCTTGTTCCAGGACGTGACGGAACTGCGGCGCGCCGAGCGGGATATCAGCCAGACCCAGAGGATCGCCAAGCTCGGCAGCTGGGTCATGACTCCCCCTGAAAACAGCCTGCGCTGGTCCGACCAGGAATTCCGCAATTTCGGCCTGGAACCGCAGTCCGCGGCGCCCACCTATGAAGAATTCATGCACCTGGTGCATCCCGAAGATCGCCAGACGGTGTCGGAGCATGTGGCGCAAGCCCTGTCCGACGGCAAGCTCGAAAATTGCGCCCATCGGGTCGTATGGCCTGATGGCAGCACCCATGTCATCCAGGCCCAAGGCGCGGTGGTGCTGGACCGGAGCGGACGCCGGCAATTCATCGGCACCTGCCTCGATGTGACCGAACAGAAGCTGGTCGAAGAGCAGTTGTTGCAGACCAAGGCAGACCTGACCAAGGCCCAGGAAATTGCCAAGTGCGGCACCTGGACCCTGGATGTCGCGAACGATCGCTGCATGACGACGTCCGCGGAAACCCTGCAGTTGTTCGGGCTCCCGTCCGGGGCCGCGGAAATCAGCTCGGCCACGCTGTTCGAGCGCGTCCACCCCGACGACCATGACCTCATCCGGCAGGCGCGCGCCAGGGCATTTGCCGATCCCGAAGGGCGCTATGACGTCGAGTACCGGGTGCTGCGTCCCACGGACGGCCAGGAGTTGATCGTGCACTCGATGGGCCAGGCGAGCTTCGACGCCGAAGGGAAGCCGGTGCGCATGGTGGGCATCGCGCAGGATGTCACCGAGAAACGGCAGGCGGAAGAACGGATACGGCGCCTTGCATTCCATGACGAGGTGACGGGCTTGCCGAATCGTTCCCTGCTGCGGCAGGAACTCGAGGCCCGGCTCGGCGTTGCCCCTGCGGTATGCCAGCCGCTGGCCTTGCTCCTGGTGAGCATGAGCCGGCTGCGCGACATTAACTTCACGCTGGGGCACGCGAATGGCGACATCCTGTTGAAGGAAGTCGGCATGCGCATCCGCCAGGCAGTGAAACCGAAAGACCTGGTGGCGCGCACCGGCACCGCGCAATTCGCGATCATGCTGCCCGATGCCACCGCATCCGATGCGGCCGCCAGGATCCGGAATCTCGTGGCGGTGCTGGAAGAGCCGTTTTCGATTGCCGATATCAGCTACGGACTGGGCGCCCACATCGGCATCGCGCTGGCGCCCGGGCATGGCACCGACCCGGATACCATCCTGCGCAAGGCGGACGTGGCGCTCTACGAGGCCAGGCAATCGGGACAGGTCTACGCCTTCTACGAGCCGGCGCTGGATCCCTACAATCCGCAGCGACTCGCCCTGATGGGAGAATTCCGGCATGCGATCAGCGCCGGCCAGCTGGAGCTGTATTGCCAGCCGAAGGCGAATATCCGCTCGGGGGAGATCATCGGCGCCGAAGCGCTGGTGCGGTGGCAGCATCCCAAATACGGACTGATCGGCCCCGACCGCTTCATTCCCCTGATCGAACCGACGGAAATGATCCATCCCTTGACGGACTTCATGCTGCAGGCCGCTGCCAAGCAATTCTATGCATGGCAGCGGCAAGGCTTCCATATCCCGCTGGCGGTCAATCTGTCGGCACGCGACCTGAACGAACCGGATCTGGCGTCCAACCTGAAATACCTGCTCCTTACCTGGGGCGTGGAAGCGGCATGGCTGGGGCTGGAGATCACCGAGAGCAGCCTGATGGTCGACCCGGCCGCATCGATCGAGGAACTCCACCGCTTGAGCAAGATGGGATTCCGCCTGTTCGTGGACGACTTTGGAACCGGCTACTCGTCGCTGAACTACCTGACGAAACTGCCGATCAACGTCATCAAGATCGACCACGGCTTCACGATGCACATGATCGACGACAAGGGTGCGGAGGTGATCGTCAAGTCCACCATCGACCTGGCGCACAATCTCGGCATGACGGTGATTGCGGAAGGGACGGCCAACCGGGAGATATGGGATGCGCTGGCAAAGCTCGGCTGCGATGAGGCGCAGGGCGAATTCATTGCCCATCCCTTGCCGGCGCAGGAGTTCATATCCCAGCTGCAGGCGGCGAATTTTCATTTTGCCAGCAGGCCGGAGGGGCGGGCGCACTAGGGGCGCGTGGGATCGAGGGGTGATCGTGCGGGCGCCGAAAACAAACAAGCCGCCGCCCTTGCGGGACGGCGGCTTGCGCATGTGGTGGTGATAGGTGGACTTGAACCACCGACCCCAGCATTATGAGTGCTGTGCTCTAACCAGCTGAGCTATATCACCAGAACAGGGAAAGCAAAATGGCTTGACTCGCATGAGCCAAGCCATTCGCTCGAAATCTTTGGTGGTGATAGGTGGACTTGAACCACCGACCCCAGCATTATGAGTGCTGTGCTCTAACCAGCTGAGCTATATCACCGCAACGGCAGGCATTATCCCGGCTGCCTTCTTCCCTGTCAAGGCTGGAACTGTCCGCACCACAAAAAAGTGCAGCTTCTAGGGGAAACGACAATATTACCCGAAAATCAGGGAAGCAGGAGTTCGACTTCGAGCTTGGCGCTGCCGCGCTTGGCGTAGCCCAGGCGCATTGCCGCCGCGTAGGACAAGTCGATGATGCGATCGTGCAGGAAGGGGCCGCGGTCGTTCAGGCGCACCACCACGCTCTTGCCGTTCTCGAGGTTGGTCACGCGCGCGTAGGACGGCAGCGGCAGGATCGGGTGGGCCGCGGTCAGCTGCAGCATGTCGTAGGGCTCGCCGATCGAGCCCTTCTTGCCGTGGTAGCGGGTGCCGTACCACGAACCCAGGCCGCGCTGCCTGAACGGCTCCAGCCTGGTCATCGGCATGTATTTCCTGCCCAGCACTTCGTAGGGACGGGCCGCGCCCTTGTGCAGGGGCTCGCGCCTGGGCACCGGTTCCGGCAGGGTGTCGACCATTTCCTGGGTAATACCCTTCATCGGGCCGTCGTCCAGGTAGTACTTCGAGGACTTGTTGACGGGCGTGCTCGAACAGGCGGCGAGGAGGGCGGCCATGGCCGCGACGCAGGAATAGCGGAGGAAGGGAGTCGTCATGCCGGGTTCGGGCGGCATGCCTGCCACCGTCTTGCTGTGCTGTCTATGTGTCGGCAGGTTACCACAGGCAACATTCGATTGGAAAAGCCTGTGGCGCGAGCCCCACGTTCGCGGGGATGTCCCTGTCACTTGTCCAGCTCGGACAGGCGGCGCAGCAAGGCTCCGGTCGGGTCCGCGCCGAGGCAGTCGATGACGATCCGGTCCGGCATCGCGCGCAGCCAGGTGACCTGGCGCTTGGCCAGCTGGCGGGTGGCGATGATGCCCGTCTCGCGCAGGCCCGCGCGGTCGATCCGGCCGTCCAGGTATTCCCATGCCTGGCGGTAGCCGACGCAGCGCATCGACGGCAGCGAGGGCGTCAGGTCGCCACGGGCGCGCAGGCGCGCCACTTCGGCCACCAGGCCCTGGTCGTCGCGCTCGCCCAGCATCTGGTCGAAACGCAGCGCGATGCGCTGGTGCAGCACGCTGCGCTCCGAGGGCTCCAGCGCGAACGAGACCAGCTCGAACGGCAGCTCGGGCTTGGCGCGGCGCGCCAGCAGTTCCGACATCGGCTTGCCGGACAGTTCGATGATCTCCAGCGCGCGGTTGATGCGCTGGGCGTCGTTCGGCGCCAGCCGGTCGGCCGTCACCGGATCCAGCTCGCGCAGCTTCGCGTGCATGCCGGGCCAGCCGATGCGCGCCGCCTCCGCCTCGATCGCGACGCGCAGCGCGGGGTCGGCGGTCGGCAGGTCGTCCAGGCCGTCGGTCAGGCCCTTGAAATACATCATGGTGCCGCCGACCAGCAAAGGCAGGCGGCCGCGCGCGCTGATCTCGCCCACCAGCCGGATTGTATCGTCGCGGAACTGGGCGACCGAATAGGCCTCGGTCGGTTCGATGATGTCGATCAGGTGGTGCGGCGCGCTCGCCAGTTCCTCGGCGCTGGGCTTGGCGGTGCCGATGTCCATGCCGCGGTAGACCAGGGCCGAGTCGACCGAGATGATCTCGACCGGACGCTTGCGCGCGATCGCCAGCGCCGCCGCGGTCTTGCCGGACGCGGTCGGGCCCATGATGGCCACCGCCAGTGGCTTCTTCACATTCGTATCCGCCATCATTGACCGCGCAGGAACAGTTTGTCGAGGGCCGAGATCTCGAGCTGCACCCAGGTCGGGCGCCCGTGGTTGCACTGGTCGGCGCGCTCGGTGCTCTCCATCTGGCGCAGCAGCGCGTTCATCTCGGGCACGCTCAGGATGCGGTTGGCGCGCACCGCCGTGTGGCAGGCGAGGGTGCCCAGCAGTTCGTTGCGGCGCTCGATCAGTACGCGCGAGCCGCCGAATTCGCGCACGTCGCGCAGCACGTCGCGCGCCAGGGTCTGGGCATCGGCGTTCTTCAGCAGGGTCGGCACGGTGCGCACCGCCACCGTGGTCGGCGACAGCGCGGCGATGTCGAAGCCGAGCGCCTTGAGCGTGTCCTGGTGGTCGGTGGCGGTCGCCACCTCGATGGCGTCGGCGTAGAAGGTCACCGGGATCAGCAGCGACTGCACCTGCATCTCCTGGCCCTGGACCTGGGCGTCGAGCGCGTTCTTCAGCTGCTCGTACAGGATGCGCTCGTGGGCCGCGTGCATGTCGACCAGCACCAGGCCCTTGGTGTTCTGGGCCAGGATGTAGATGCCGTGCAACTGGGCCAGCGCGAAGCCGAGCGGGAAGTCGTCGTTCGACAGCGGGCGGTCGGACGCCGCCAGCGGCACCGCGGCGGCGGCCGACGGCGCCGGTGCGGCGGCCTGGTCGGACCCGCCGCTTGCGAACAGCGCGCCGTAGGCCGCGGTGCGCTGGGCCACGCCGCCCTGCTGCGGATCGTCCCAGCGGCTGCCCGGCGCGAACGGAGAAGGCGAGAAACTCGGCGCCAGCTGGGCGCCGAACGAGGTCTGCTCGTGCGGGCGCGGCTGCCATGCCGGGGCGCCGCTGGGCCGTACTTCGGCGGCCGTGATCGGCGCCGGCACGCTGCCGTGGGCGGTGGCCGAGGTCTGGGCCAGCGCGCGCTGCACCGCGTGGAACACGAACTGGTGCACCGCGCGGCTGTCGCGGAAGCGCACCTCGATCTTGGACGGGTGGACGTTGACGTCGACCAGGGCCGGGTCGAGGTCCAGCGACAGCACATAGGACGGGAAGCGGTCCCCGTGCAGCACGTCCTGGTAGGCGGCGCGCACCGCGTGCACCAGCAGCTTGTCGCGCACGAAGCGTCCGTTCACGTAGAAGAACTGGCCGTCGGCGCGCGCCTTCGAGGCGGTCGGCAGGCCGACGTAGCCGTGCAGGCGCAAGGGGCCGGCCGCCTGGTCCAGCTCCAGGCGCGCCTCGGCGAAGTCGGTGCCGAGGATCTGGGCGCTGCGGCGCGCCGCCTCGCTGACGTTCCAGTGGTCGATGGTGCGGCCGTTGTGCGTCAGGCTGAACGAGACGTCCGGGCGCGCCAGCGCGATGCGGCGCACGACTTCGGCGCAATGGCCGTATTCGGTCTGCTCGGATTTCAGGAACTTGCGGCGCGCGGGCGTGTTGAAGTACAGGTCCTGGACGTCGATCGTGGTGCCGAACGCGCCGCTGGACGGCGCGACGGCGCCAAGGTGCGAGCCGACGATCTCGTAGGCGTGCGGCGAACCGGGCGTGCGCGAGGTGATGCGCACCGCCGCCACCGAGGCGATCGAGGCCAGCGCCTCGCCACGGAAGCCGAGGGTGGAGACGTTCTCGAGGTCGGTCAGGGAAGCGATCTTCGAGGTCGCGTGGCGCGACAGCGCCAGCGGCAGCTCTTCCGGTGGGATGCCGCGGCCATTGTCGGTGATGGCGATGCGCTTGACGCCGCCTTCCTCGAGGCGCACGGTGATCTGGGTCGACCCGGCGTCGAGCGCGTTCTCCAGCAGTTCCTTGACGACGGCCGAGGGCCGCTCGACCACTTCGCCTGCGGCGATCTGCGAGATGAGCTGGTCAGGGAGCTGCTGGATGGGACGGTAGGTGGGGACGGGCGCGTTCATCCTTCGGATTATATCCCGTCGCCATGCGGCGGACCGGACGTCTTATTTCTGTTCGCGCACCGGAATCGGGGCGTTGCACAGGTCGATGCGGCCGGCCGCGACCTTGGTCCACGGGCCGCCGCGGTTGCGCTGCGCCTCGATCACGGCCTGGTAGGAAGCGCTGTCGGTGCGCATCACCTCGAACTTGCTGCGCTCGGCTTCCGGCAGGTCGGCCGCCAGGCGCACGCTGGCGATCGGGGTGCGCTGCTCGGCCTTCTCGTAGAAGCCCGAGGCGCCGGTGCCGCGCGGCATCACGGTGAGCAGGGGCATGCCCGAGACGACGCGGCCGACGACGGTGATGTTGCGGTCCAGGTGGCGCGGGGCGTGGCCGATCACGGTGTACAGCTGGGAACCGTTGCCGGTGTCGGCATCGTTGTCGCGCGCCACGCCGACCATGCCATAGCAGTGCGGCAGCCAGGTTTCGCCCTTGGCCGGGTCGCGCGCGGCCGGGAAGCCGTTCGCGTGGCCGACCTGGGGCGCATAGACGTCGCGGTCGGCCAGGCGGGTGAAGGCGCCGGTCCCCTTGACCGGCACGGTGAACTCGGCCTTGACGGTCTGCTGCGCCTTGAACGGCCGTGGTTTTTCCTCGTCCGGGTCGCCCCACTGGACCACGAAGCCATCCTGGGCGCGGATGATCGCCAGGCCGTCGAAGTAGCGCTCGCGCACCAGGGCGCGGATGTTGGCGGCCGTGCTGGGCGCGAAGGCCGGGGCCAGTTCGATGATCACGCGTCCCGCGGGGAGTTCCATGTAGAGCGTGTTGTCGGGATCCAGCGGACGCCATTCGGACGGCTTGGACGCCTTGACCACGTCCGCCACCGAAGGCTTGGGCGGCAATTCCTTCGCGGTCCTGGCCTGCGCGCCGCCGGCGGCCAGCAGGGCGAGCAGGGCCGTGCCCAGGGTGGAACGAAGCATGGTCGACGTCATCAACTGCATCCTGTCTTCTCCTCGGTGCGGCCGGGCCGCCTTGTTGTGATGGTGGAGGGGATTGTAAACTGGAATCTAGTCGATTTGGAAACATCCGTGAACAAGAAAAAATAGTGCGCTGCGACGGACGCCCCCTGTCATTGGCGATGAGTGACTGATGGTATGATGCGGCGCACCCTCTTAGGAATAATATGGATCTGATGCAATTCGTCGACATGATTCTGCATGTCGACAAGACGCTGGGTACGCTGCTCGCCCAGTACGGTATGTACGTCTACATCGTGCTGTTTGCGATCATATTCTGTGAAACCGGCCTCGTGGTCCTGTTTTTCTTCCCTGGAGACACCCTGCTGTTCATCGCCGGCGCATTCTGCGCCACCGGCCAGATGAGCTATCCGCTGCTGATGACGCTGCTCATCATGGCGGCGGTCACGGGCAATACCCTGAATTACTTCATCGGCGAGGCGGTGGGGCACCGGATGTTTACCCACAACTACCGGTGGCTCAACAAGGATGCCTTGCACCGCACCCACAATTTCTTCGAGAAGCATGGCGGCAAGACCATCATCCTGGCGCGCTTCGTGCCGGTGGTACGCACCTTCGCGCCCTTCGTGGCCGGCGTGTCGGACATGACGCATGCCCGCTTCCAGCTCTTCAACGTGACGGGCGCGGTGCTGTGGGTGGCCAGCCTCGTCACCGGCGGCTACTTGTTCGGCAACATACAGATCGTCCGCGAGCACCTCACCGAGATCGTGCTGGTGGGCGTGAGCGCGGCGATGGGGCCGCTGGCCCTTGCCGGCCTGTACAAATTTGGCCGCCGCATGCTGGCGCGCTGATTGCCATCCTGGCCAGCCACGCACATTCTCGCGCCGTGCTTGCCGCGGCGCACTCAAGTTTACCCGCGCCGGGGCCGATAAGCATGGGGTAAGCCCACTATCTGGAACCCCATGCGTAACCTGATCGCACTGCTCGCCCTCAGCCTGGTCACTACGGCGGCAAGTGCAAGCGAAGCCCCTTCCAAGACCAGCAAGCCGGCGCCCGAGGAAGCCACCACGGCGCCCGCCAGGCCGTCGATCAAGCCGAACCTGAAGGCTGCCGCGAGCTCGCCTGCCGCCGCCCAGAGGGCCGAGGAAGAGGCCGAGATCGACCTGTCGGTGCGCATCGCCGAGAAGCTGGCCGAATTGCGCGCCAAGCAGGCGGCGCGCGCCGAAGCCGCCGCCCGCGCCCGCAAGGCCGCCGAAGCCAGGCGCCGCAAGGAAGCCGCCGTCGTCGCCGCCGTCGCCGCGGCGCCGAAGAACGGCACCCACTGGACCTATGAGGGCGAATTCGGCCCGGCCAACTGGGCGAATATCAATTCGTCATGGAACAAGTGCTCGACCGGCAACCGCCAGTCGCCGATCGACCTGCGCGACGGCATGAAGGTCGACCTGGAGCAGATCGCCTTCGACTACCATCCGAGTTCGTTCAACGAGGTCGACAACGGCCACACCATCCAGGTGACCGTCGCTGGCGGCAATTTCATCACGGTCGGGAATACGACCTACGAGCTGCAGCAGTTCCACTTCCACCGTCCCTCGGAAGAGCGCATCAACGGCAAGGGCACGGAGATGGTGGTGCACATGGTGCACAAGAGCTATGACGGCAAGCTGGCGGTGCTGGCGGTGCTGCTCGAGCGCGGCAAGGCCAATCCGATGATCCAGACCGTGTGGAACAACCTGCCGCTGGAGAAGCACCAGACGGTGGCGCCGGCGATCGTGCTGGACGTGAACGAGATCCTGCCGGAGCGGCGCGACTACTTCACCTATATGGGCTCGCTGACCGAGCCGCCGTGCACCGAGGATGTGCTGTGGATCGTGATGAAGCAGCCGATGCAGGCGTCGCCGCAGCAGATGGCCCTGTTCTCGCGCCTGTATCCGCTGAATGCGCGGCCGGTGCAGGCCAGTAATGGGCGGATGATCAAGGAGTCGAACTAGGAACGAGAAAAGCCCGGCGTGCCGGGCTTTCCTGTTTGCGCAGTGCGTGCCGCGGGATCAGGCGATACGGTAGCGGCCTTCCCACACCGCGCCCGGCGCCAGCGTGTGCGGGTCGAGCAGGGCCGGCTCGATGCACACGAACCGCCTGTACTCCCCGTCGTCCATATCCGCCAGCGCCGCCGCGTCAAGCGCCCCCGGATTCCACACGACGGCGTCCGTGAAGCCTTCCTGCTCGAAGCGCACCGTGCGCTCGCCGGTCGCCAGCGTCACGGCGCCTTTGACCCGCTGGTACACCTTGTCCAGCTTGTCCTCGATCGACAGCGTTCCCGTCTCGACCCCATCGATGCGCACCTGCGCCAGTTCCGGCACCAGGTGATAGGTATGCAGCGCCGCCGCGAACGGGAAGGACTCCGCGCCCGTGTTGCGCACCGCGAGCGCCATCTCCAGCTGGTTGCCGCGCACCGTCACGCGCAGCGCCAGCGCGAAGCGGTGGGGCCACGCGGCCGCCAGCTTTTCGGGCAGATCCGATTGGTCCAGGCCGAACACCGCCCACGCCGCATCGCCGTCGACGCCGCTGTCTTCCAGCCGCCAGGTGCTCACCCGCGCGAAGCCGTGGCGCATGCCCGCGCCGCGTTCGGCGAACTGGGGAAAGATCACCGGCACGCCGCCGCGGATCGCGCGGCTGCCGTCCAGGCTCGATTTCGCGCTGCAGAACATGCGCTCGCGGCCTTGCGCGTCCTTCCACGACACCAGGTGGGCGCCGTACAGGGTGACGACGGCTTCGGCGCCGCCTGGCGCCTTGACGCGGATCGCGGGCAGTTGCCCGAAGGTGGTCTGTTCCATGTTCAGGTCTGGCGGCTCTTGGCCATCGGTGGATTGTCGGCGAAGTAGCGCCGGATGCCCTTGGTGATCGCGTCGGCCAGCTTGTCCTGGTAGCCGTTGTCGTTCAGCTTCGCTTCCTCGTCCGGATTCGAGATGAAGGCCGTCTCCACCAGGATCGAGGGAATGTCCGGCGCCTTCAGCACCGCGAAGCCGGCCTGCTCGACCGCCGCCTTGTGCAGGCGGTTGATGCCGCCGATCTCGCCCAGCACGGCCTTGCCGAGCTTGAGGCTGTCGCTGATCTGGGCCGTGGTCGACAGGTCGAACAGCACGCTGGCGAGCTGCTTGTCGGCGGTCGCATAGTTGGCGCCGCCGATCAGGTCGGCCTTGTTCTGGTCGTTCGCCAGCCAGCGCGCCGCGCTCGAGCTGGCGCCTTTTTCCGACAGCACGAACACCGAGGAGCCGCGCGCGGTCGGCGATACCCAGGCGTCCGCGTGGATCGACACGAACAGGTCGGCCTGCACCTGGCGCGCCTTCTGCACGCGGGTACCGAGCGGCACGAAGTAGTCGCCGTCGCGGGTCAGCATCACGCGCGTGTTCGGCATCTGTTCCAGCCTGGTCTTGAGGCGCTTGGCCACCGACAGCACGATGTCCTTCTCGCGGCTGCCCTTGGCGCCGATCGCGCCCGGGTCCTCGCCGCCGTGTCCCGGATCGAGCGCGATCGTCACCATGCGCGCGATCTTCTGGCCCGGCGCCTTGATCGGGCCCTTGGCCGGCGGCGGCGGCGGCGGCGCCGGCGTGGCGCCGTTCAGTCCCGACATCGCCGATTCGAGCCTGGCGATCGGGTCCTGCGCCGCACCCGGCTGGCCCGGCGGCGTGGTGACCACGGGCGCCGCCGGCACCTGCACGGGCGGCGCGCCCGCCACCGGATCGCCCAGCACCGGCACGTCGGGCGCCACCGGGACCGGCGCGTCGCTCCATTCGCCTTTCTGGATCATCGCCGCGATCGGGTCGGCCGGCTTGACCGGATACAGGTCGAAGATCAGGCGGTGCTGGTAGCCGGCCACCGGGGCCAGGGTGAACACCTGCGGCTTGATCTCTTCCTTGAGGTCGAACACCAGGCGCACCACGTTCGGCCGGTTCTGGCCCACGCGCACCTGCTTGATGTAGGGGTCGTTCGGTTCGACCTTGGCGACCAGGCTTTTCAGGGTGCTGTTCAGCGCCAGGCCCTCGATGTCGACCACCAGGCGCGGCGGATCGGGCACCAGGAAATGCTCGGTCTTGAGGTTGGTGTCGTTTTCCAGCGTCACCCGCGTGTAGTCGGGCGCGGGCCAGACCCGCACGGCGAGGATCTGCGCGGCGCGCGCGGACAGCGGGGACAGGACGGACAGCAGCAGCGTGCCGCCGGCCTTGAGCAGGATACGGCGGCGCGGCGACCCGGGAATCAGCGGGGCGGTACGAATGCGAGACGGTCGAGGCATAGCAGGCCCAAGTCGGACAACGGCTGCAATTCTACCTCACGGCCGGGGCCGCTGACATCGAGGCTTATCCGCACGTCGGGTGGGGGCAACACGGGATCGCCTTTTTCGGGCCACTCGACGATGCAGACATTCCTGCCGTCGAAGTCCTCGCGGAAGCCCGCATCCAGGAATTCCTCGGGGCTGGCCATGCGGTACAGGTCGTAGTGGATGATGTTGACAGGTTTGCCATCCAGCATCACACGATAAGGTTCGGACAAGGTATAGGTCGGACTCTTGACCGTGCCGGTGTAGCCGGCGGCGCGCAGCAGGGCGCGCGTGAGCGCGGTCTTGCCGGCGCCCAGGTCGCCGTGCAGGTAGATCACCAGGCCGGGCTGGAGCGCACGGGCCAGGGCCGCGCCGAGGGCGTCCGTTGCCGATTCGTCGGCCAGGTATGCTTTGAAAGGCTGCATCGAATAGAATGTCGTGTTTATGCGGTGTTGCTCCTCACCGCGTTTGTCTGTACCGCCCCGCCATGCCGAATTCCCCACCCGACCTGCAAGACCTGCCCGAACTCGCGCGCGCCATCAAGACATGGGGCGCGGAACTGGGTTTTGCCGACGTGCGCATCGCCGATGTCGACCTGGCGCATGCCGAAGCGGGCCTGCAGGCCTGGCTGGACGCGGGCTGCCATGGCGAGATGGATTATATGGCAAGCCATGGCATGAAGCGTGCCCGTCCCGCCGAACTGGTGCCGGGCACGGTGCGCGCGATCGTCGCGCGCATGGACTACCTGCCGTCCGGCCGCGATGGCGACTGGCGCGCGACTGAGGTGGCGCGCCAGCACGATCCGCAGGCGGCCGTGGTGTCGGTGTACGCACGCGGCCGCGACTACCACAAGGTCTTGCGCAACCGGCTGCAGCAGCTGGCGGAAAAGCTCAAGGACGCGGTGGGGCCCTACGGCTACCGCGTGTTCACCGATTCGGCGCCGGTGATGGAACTGCCGCTGGCGGAAAAAGCGGGCCTGGGCTGGCGCGGCAAGCACACCCTGCTGCTGTCGCGCGCGGCCGGCTCCACCTTCTTCATCGGCGAGATTTTAGTGGACCTGGCGCTGCCGGTCGATCCGCCCACCGGCGCGCATTGCGGCCAGTGCCAGGCCTGCATCGACGTCTGCCCGACCCAGGCCATCCTTGGCCCCGGCCGGCTCGATGCGCGGCGCTGCATTTCCTATCTCACCATCGAGCTCAAGGGCAGCATCCCGGAAGAGTTGCGGCCCCTGGTCGGCAACCGCATCTATGGCTGCGACGACTGCCAGCTGGCTTGCCCGTGGAACAAGTTCGCGCAGCGCGCGCGCCTGCCCGACTTCGACGAGCGCAATGGCCTCGGCGAGGCCGGCATGATCGCACTGTTCGCGTGGGAAGAGGAAGAATTCAACCGCCGGATGGAGGGCAGTCCGATCCGCCGCATCGGGCATGAGCGCTGGCTGCGCAACCTGGCGGTGGGACTGGGCAATGCGGCCGCGCAGCGCAAGGGCGACGCGGCCATCGTGGCGGCGCTGCGGGCCAGGGCCGGGCATCCATCGGAGCTGGTCCGCGAGCACGTGGCCTGGGCGCTGGCGCGCCACCTGGCCTGATCAGAGCTCGATGCGTTTCAGGCGCAAGGCCGACCAGTCGCCGTCGATCGAGATCATCGCCACGCCGGTGATGCCGTTTTCCTTGGCATAGGCGTTGATCGAATCGCGGTTGATGTCGGTGGCCTTGGAGGCGGTCTGCTTGAGATAGGCGATCCACAGGGATCCCTTGTCGCCCAGCTTTTCCTTTGCGATCGGCATGAATTGCTCGAGATCCTTGCGGTGCATGCAGAACATCAGGATCACGTCGAACGGGCCGTCGCCTTCCTTGACCAGCTCGGCAGGCATCTGCGAGGCCACACCGGGATTGACCTGGCCATTGAGGATGAGCATCGACTTGGCTGTCCTCAGGAACATTTTGTCTGCAACTGTCTTTTCGTTCATTGCTTTTCCTAAAGAGAGGTGCATCGCGGCGCGCGAGGCCGCGACGCGTTCTAGTCCATTTTACAAGGCTTCCTCGAAATTGCAGGGACGCTTGCTGTGCGCTACGGCGGGTGGGAGGGTTGGCTGGGCGCCTGGCGGAGTGCGCGGCTTGCAGGAATGGTTGCCGCTAATTGCTAGCAGGCATGCGCTTATTTCAACAAGCCCGCCAGCTCGACCGCCGTCTTGACCTGCATCTTGTCGAAGATATGCGCCCGGTGCACCTCGACCGTCCGCATGCTGATCCCCAGCTTGTCGGCCACGACCTTGTTCATCATGCCGGCCAGGATCAGGTCGAGCACTTCGCGCTCGCGCGCCGACAGCGTCGCCAGGCGCGCCTGCACCCCCGCCGATTCCGCCGCCTTGCGCGACGCGCACAAGGCCTCGTCGACCCGGTCCATCAGCATGTTGTCGTTGAACGGCTTCTCGAAGAAGTCGAAGGCGCCGCGCTTGAGGGAATCGACCGCCATCGGCACGTCGCCGTGGCCGGTCAGGAAGATCACGGGCAGGCGTGGCAGCAGGCCGCGCTGGATCAGCTGGTCGAACACCGCGATGCCGTTCATGCCGGGCATGCGCACGTCGAGCAGGATGCAGTCGCCGTCGGCATCGGGCGTTGCCACGGCATCGAGGAATTCCTGGCCGCTGGCGTAGCCGCGCGCCTGCAGGCCGCGCGACTGCGCCAGCCAGGCGAGTGCGTCGCGAATGACTTCTTCGTCGTCGACGATGTGCAGCATGTTTGTCTCCGTACTGGCGGAATCCGCTCCAACGGCGTTCCCGGCCTGTTCTGTGCTGGCGCACGATGCGCCACGGCTGAATTTTAGCCCAGCGCCGGGGTCGCCGCTTGCTCCGGCAGCGAGAAGGTGAAGATCGTGCCGCCGGAAGGGTTGGGCGCATGGGTCAGGGTCCCGCCATGGAACTCGATCGCGGTGCGGCAGATCGACAGCCCCATGCCCATGCCTTCCGCCTTGGTCGAAAAGAACGGCGAGAACAGGCGCTCCGCGACTTCGGGCGGGATGCCGTGGCCGCGGTCGATCACCGACACCGACACCTGGCCGTCCTTGCGCTCGCAGGCGATGCGCAGGATGCGGTCGTAGGGACGGGTATCGTGCATCGCCTCGATCGCGTTGCGGGTCAGGTTCAGCAGCACCTGCTCGAGCAGCACCCGGTCGGCCAGCACCGGCGGCAGGTCGGGCGGCAGCTGCACCTGCAGCACCACGCCGGCCTGGCGCGTCTGCAGCTCGATCAGCGCGCGCACTCCGTCGATCACGCTGCGGATCGTCACTTCCTGGCGCTCCGGCTCGCGCTTCTTCACGAATTCGTGCACGCTGCGGATGATCTTGCCGGCGCGCTGGGCCTGCTGGCGCGCCTGTTCCAGCGCATGGCGCAGCAGGGCGGGCTTGACCTCCTCGCCCGACTGCGAGGCGCGGTCGAGCATGTTGAGCGCGCCGGCGGTGTAGCTGGAGATCGCCGCCAGCGGCTGGTTCAGTTCGTGCGCCAGCATCGACGAGATCTCGCCCATCGTCGCCAGGCGCGCGCTGGCCTGCAGCTTTTCTTCCTGCTGGCGGTTGAGTTCCTCGACGCGCTTGCGGTCGGTGATGTCGAGGATCGAGCTCATCCAGCCGGTCTGCTTGCCGTAGACGTCGACCAGCGGCGCCTCGAACACCAGCACCGGCACGCGCGCCCCGTCCGAGCGCTGGAACACGGTCTCGAACTGCGGCGTGACATTCCCGGACAGGACGCCGCGGAAGCGCTCCTCGTAGTCGGCCATCGCTTCCGGCGCCCAGTAGGGCATGGGCGGCTTCATGCCCACCACTTCCTCGGGCGGCAGGCCGACGATCTGGCAGAAGGCGCGATTCACATAGGTGACGCGGCCCTCGAGGTCGCGCGCGCGCAGCCCGGTCAGCAGCGAGTTTTCCATCGCCGTGCGAAACGCCATCTGCTGGCGCAGCGCGCTTTCGGCGGCCAGGGTGCGCGAGATGTGGCGCCACAGCGCGCCCAGGCTCAGCACCAGGCCGAGCGCCAGCACGATGACCGAGCCCACCAGCAGGTTGGGCAGCAGGTTGGGGGCGCTCTTGACGCTGTCGGTGGACAGCACCATCAGCGCGCCCGGCAGGTCGAGCTCGCGCCGGTGGGTGTAGACGCCGCGCCCCGGTCCGCCGGCGGCGCGCTGCGCCACCACGCGGTCGTCGCCGTCGATCAGGGACAGCGCGTTGTCCTGCGCGAACCACCACGGCACGGTTTCGTCGAGCAGCACCTGCAGGCTGTAGCTCGCCACCAGGCTGCCGGCGAACTCGCCCCTGTCGTACAGCGGCAGGTAGAAGTCGATCATGCCGTGGCTGGCCTGGGTCGCGCCATACGGCTCGCTGTAGCGGCCGCGCCGGGTCGCGCGCGCCACTTCGGCGGCGTTCAGCGTGGCCTCGGCCAGGCCCCGGGCCGGCAGGTCGCTGCCATGGATGGCCATCACCTTGCCGTCGGCGTCGTACCACACCACGCGCATCAGTTCGGGCCCGTTCTTGGCCATCTGCGCCATCCGCATCTGCAGCACGGCCGGCGCGGGCGGCTGCACCACCAGGTCGGCGCCGAGCGCGACCAGCGCTTCCTCGCTGCGCGCCAGTTCGAAGCGCAGGGTCTGCTCGACCCACAGCGTATCGGCGATCAGCTGTTCCTGGCGTTCGTTGCTTTCCATCTGGCGCGCCTGCCAGGGCAGCCAGATCAGCACCGCGAGGAACAGCAGCACCAGCAGCACCGGCACCAGCCAGCGCCAGGGACGCGAGCGCTGTTCGGCGGATTGCGGTGCGAACGGGATTTTCATGCCTGCCTCTTACTTTCGTTACACTGTCGAGTTATTGTGGACATCCACGATGGCGAAGCCTTGCAAAGGCGTCCAGACTGCCATAGGAGAGAGCCACCCGGCGATGGTCGCCGGCGAAACGCCGCCCGTCGGAAGGCCGCCTACCCATCCATCATACTTATGTCTGAGCAGAGGAACCGTACCGCCATGCAGATCAAAGCCATGCTCGTGCTGCTTGCCGCAGCCGCGAGCGCCGGCGCCTGGGCGCAGGATCCTGACGCGGCCCGTCCGATCGTCATCAAATTCAGCCACGTGGTCGCGCCCGACACCCCGAAGGGCAGGGCGGCCGAACGCTTCAAGGAGCTGGCCGAACAGATGACCGATGGAAAGGTCAAGGTCGAAGTCTACCCGAACAGCAGCCTGTACAAGGACCGCGAGGAACTCGAGGCCCTGCAGCTGGGCGCGGTGCAGATGCTGGCGCCGTCGCTGGCCAAGTTCTCGCCGCTCGGCGTGCGCGAGTTCGAAGCCTTCGACCTGCCGTATATCTTCCCGTCCAAGGCGGCCCTGTACGCAGTGACCGAAGGGCGCATCGGCAAGAACCTGCTGCGCAAGCTGGAGCCGAAGGGCATCACCGGCCTGGCTTACTGGGACAATGGCTTCAAGGTCATGTCGGCCAACCGGCCGCTGCTCGCACCGAAGGATTTCAAGGGACTGCGCATGCGCATCCAGGCCTCGAAGGTGCTCGATGCGCAGATGCGCGCGCTGGGCGCGCGGCCCCAGGTGCTGGCGTTCTCCGAAGCCGCGTCCGCCCTGCGCGACGGCGTGGTCGAGGGCAGCGAGAATACGCCGTCGAACATGTACACCCAGGGGATGCACGAGACCCAGACGCACCTGACCGTGTCGAACCACGGCTACCTGGGCTATGCGGTGATCGTCAACAAGAAGTTCTGGGACGGTTTGCCGGCCAATATCCGCGCTACCCTGGAGCGCGCGATGCGCGAGGCCACCGCCTACCAGAAGACGATTGCCCAGCGCACCAACGATGCGGCCCTGGAATCGATCCGGGGTGCGGGCACGACCACCATCCACCAGCTCACGCCCCAGCAGCAGACCGAGTGGCGGCGTGCTCTTTTGCCGGTATATGGCCAGATGGAAACGAGGATCGGCAAGGACATCATGCGGGCGATCAGCCAGGAAGTCCGGCGCTAGACCCGGTCATGCGCCGTGCGGGAAGCGGGCGTCCGGGAGCGCCCGCGGACCCGGGGCTCAAACATGCTGCGTTTTCCTTATAACTAAAAGAATTTTTCTCATACTGTGGACAAAAAGATACGCTCCTGCCGAAATTCTTGCGTTATGATGGGGCCTTCTCGCACTGACATGGTGCGAAAGCAGGAACAGAACACACGGTTTTGGGGAGATAGATAAAAGCACGGTAATCCATACCGGAGATATTTCGAGGAGACACCACGTTTTACAGAAGCCGTTAGCACAGCTAAACGGCCGGAAACGTGACCCGAATTGAGGCGCACCCGAGGGTGCGCTTTTTTTTTCGTTCATACTCTCCAAAGCAGTAGTCGGGTTTCTTGCCAGCGGTTAAGATTCAGTCATGAAGACAGTCCAGGGAAGCGAATTGTTCAACGCCATCGTGCCGGCCCCGTTCGGCGCGATCGGCATCCGCACCATCGACGGCAAGGTGCGCGAACTGGTGTACCTGCAGCCCCACTTCGGCGAGAAGGAATCCGACAATCCCGTGGCCGACCAGGCCGCCCGCCAGGTCGAGCGCTACCTGGAAGATCCCGATTTCCCCTTCGACCTGCCGCTGCTGGACGCCGGCACCGCCTTTCAGCACAAGGTCTGGGAAGCGATCGGCGCGATCCCGCGCGGCAGCGTGCGCACCTATGGCCAACTGGCCAAGCTGATCGGCTCGGCGCCGCGCGCGGTGGGCCAGGCCTGCGGCGCCAACTGGTTCCCCCTGATCATTCCCTGCCACCGGGTCACGGCGGCGGGCGGCCTGGGCGGTTTTTCGAACCAGGACGACGAGAACGGTTTCCACCTCTCGGTGAAGCGCTGGCTGCTGCGGCACGAGGGCGCAACGGCATCTCCATGGCAACAGCAGTCAATCTGGCCCTGATCGACGAGTTCTGCGACACGCTCTGGCTGGAACAGGGACTGGCAAAGAATTCGCTCGACGCCTACCGGCGCGACCTGCGCCTGTTCGCCGGCTGGCTGGCGGCGAAGCGCCCCGGCTGCCCCAGCCTGCTGGAAGTCCAGCCCGAGGACCTCGCCGGCTATTTCGCCGACCGCCATCCGGAATCGCGCCCCAGCTCGGCCAACCGGCGCCTGTCGGTGCTCAAGCGCTTCTACCAGCTGGCGCTGCGCCAGCAGAAGATCGCCCTCGACCCCTGCCTGAAGATGGCCTCGGCGCGCCAGCCGACGCGCTTCGTCCATACCTTGAGCGAAAGCCAGGTCGAGGCCTTGCTGGCCGCGCCGGACGTCGCCACGCCGCTGGGCCTGCGCGAGCGCACCATGCTCGAGCTGATGTATGCAAGCGGCTTGCGGGTCTCGGAACTGGTGGCGCTCAAGCTGGTCGAGGTGAGCCTGAACGATGGCGTGCTGCGCATCACCGGCAAGGGCAGCAAGACGCGCCTGGTGCCCTTCGGTGGCGAGGCGCGCATCTGGCTCGAGCGCTACCTGAAGGATGCGCGCGGCATCATCCTGAACGGGCAGGTCGACGACGCGCTGTTCGTGACCGGCCGCGGCGGCCCGATGACGCGCCAGATGTTCTGGATCCTCATCAAGAAGCATGCCGCCAGGGCGGGCATCAATGCGCCGCTGTCGCCGCACACCTTGCGCCACGCCTTCGCCACCCATCTCCTGAACCACGGCGCCGACCTGCGCGTGGTCCAGCTGCTGCTGGGGCACGCCGACATCTCGACCACGCAAATCTATACCCATGTCGCGCGCGAGCGACTCAAGCACCTGCATGCCCAGCATCATCCACGTGGTTAGTGCAAGCCACATTGGCCGGGCTAAGCCATAATGCGCCTGTAGCACCGCAACTCCCATCCTTAGTGGTCATTGGCGTCGAGGTGAATATGGCACGAAATAATTTCCAGTACGAAAAGCGACAGCGCGAGCTCGAGAAAAAGCGCAAGGCGGAAGAAAAGGCGCGGCGCAAGAACGAAGTCAAGCGTTCGCCCGAGGAGGGCGGCGAGGGGGCGTCGGACGGCGATGCGCCCGAGGACCAACTGTCAGGAAGCGATGCCGCGGCCGGCGACCGGCCGCTGGATGAAGCGCCGGGCGATACGCCGCCGCGCGGGGCATCGGCGTCGCAACATGCCGCCTGACTGAAGAAAGCCATGCAGTGCATGCGGCGCGGCGCCGGCTTTCGGGCCGGCGCCTGCACGTGCATGAAGGAGAGGAGCGATAGCCCCGGTATCCGGTTGCGCGTGGGCTCCACCTGACGCGGAGATGGAGCTCCGTGCGCATGGTTGAACTATAGGCGCGCGCGGCGGTCTGATCCATCTGAATGCGACAGGCCGCCGCTTGAGTGACCTGAAGTGCAGAACTGCGCGACGAACCGCAGGCGCGGGTGCGCCGCTTGCATGCTTGCGCGCGGCGCCCGGCCTTCCTGCGCCGCCACGGCTGTGACGAATACCAGGGCTGCTATGCCGGCCCGGCTTCGGGGCTCATCTCCCTGGGCATGCCCGCGCGCGGGAACAGCCGCAGGCGCGCCAGCACCTGGCCATGGTCCGAGGCCTCGGGCAGGGCCAGGTTCAGGTGATCGGTCAGGTAGACCACGTCGAGCACTTCGCCGATGGCTTCCGGCAGGGCCGGGTTGAACTCGGGCGACACCATGATGTGGTCGATGGTCGAGTGGCGGCTGTCGTGCAGGATCGAGAAGCCGACGTGGCGCTGGTGGTCCTGGTTGCGCTGCACGCTGCAGGCGTCGTACATGCGCTCGGCGGGCGGCGTGCCTTCGCCCAGCACGATCTCGGTGGTGACCGAATCGGCGACGTCGTTGAAGTCGCCCATCACGATGCGCGGACGGCCGGTGGTGCGCGCCATGTCGGTCAGCAGCACGCGCAGCGCCGTGGCCTCGGTGCCGCGCCGGATCAGCGAACGCAGGCAGGCGAGGGCGTACAGGTGCGGATCCTCGCCGCTGTCGCCGGCGCGGTAATCAGGGCGGCGCGACTTCAGGTGCACCACGATCACGTCGATGACCACGCCGGGCGCGGCCACGATGCCGGCATGCAGCGGGGCGCGCGTGAAGCGGTCCGGGTCGCGGCTGCCGGGCGGCAGCGCCACATTGTCCGGGAACATGGTCAGCGCCCGCCCCGGTTCGGCCAGCGGCAGGCGCGACACCAGCGCCACGCTCGGCGTCAGGCGCGTGGCGTTGGGATCCGGGTCGAAGCCCAGGTGGACCGCCTCGCGGTAGCGGCGCGTGCGCGACAGTGCTTCCCTCAAGGCCGCCTGCGAGAAGATCTCCTGGAAGCCGATCACGTCGGCATTGAGCAGGTCGATCTGGTGCGCGGTCCAGTCGAGCTTGGCCTCGTACTCCTCGGGCGTGGTGGGCACGAGGTTGTCGTACAGGCGGGCGCCCGGCGGGGCCAGGTTGAAGGCGTTGAAGGTGGCAAAGCGAATTTCTTCCTGCATAATAGAAACCCCTTATGTTCGTATTTAGCGTACCACGCATGGCCAAGAAAGAGCACGTTTCCGAGACCCCCGCAACGCAATTCCTGCGCAAGCACGGCGTCGTTTTCTCGGAACATCCCTACGAATACGAAGAGCACGGCGGCACCGCCGTTTCCTCGCGCGCACTCGGCGTGCCTGAACACGACGTGGTCAAGACCCTCGTCATGCAGGATGAATCGGCGCGCCCGCTGATCGTGCTGATGCACGGCGACTGCAAGGTCTCGACCAAGAACCTGGCGCGCGCCATTCCCTGCAAGTCGGTCGAGCCCTGCAAGCCGGACGTGGCGCAACGCCATTCAGGCTACATGGTCGGCGGCACCTCGCCTTTCGGCACCCGCAAGGCGATGCCGATCTTCGTCGAGGAAAGCATCCTGGCGCTCGACAGGATCTACATCAACGGCGGCCGCCGCGGCTACCTGGTCGGGATCGCACCCGGCGTGCTGGTCGAGGTGCTGAAGGCGCGGGCGGTGCAGTGCGCCCTGGCCGAGTGACTTTCGCCGCCTGGCGCCGATGGTGTATATTCACGGACCGGTTTTTTGCCGGACCATAACAGACGAGACGACATGAACACTTTGATTGCCACCCTTGCCGCCTACCTGGTCGGCTCGATTTCCTTTGCGGTCGTGGTGAGCCGCGTCATGGGCCTGTCCGACCCGCGCACCTACGGTTCGAAGAACCCGGGCGCCACCAACGTGCTGCGCAGCGGCAGCAAGAAAGCCGCCATCGCCACCCTGGCCGGCGACTGCCTCAAGGGCTGGCTGGCGGTGTGGCTGGCGGTGCACTTCGGCCCGCAATACGGCCTGGACGACGGCGGCATCGCGCTGGTGGCGATCGCCGTGTTCATCGGCCACCTGTGGCCGGTGTTCTTCCGCTTCGTCGGCGGCAAGGGCGTGGCCACCGCGCTCGGCGTGCTGCTGGGCCTGAACGTCTGGCTCGGCCTGGCGACCCTGGTGACCTGGCTGGTGGTGGCCTACGCCTTCCGCTACTCCTCGCTGGCGGCGCTGATCGCCTCGGTGTTCGCGCCGTTCTACTACGGCCTGCTGTTCGGCGCCGACGAGATCCTGTTCGCCGTGTTCGCCATGTGCGCGCTGCTGCTGTGGCGCCACAGCTCGAACATCTCGAATCTGCTGGCCGGCAAGGAATCCAAGATCGGCAGCAAGGCCGCCGGCGCCAAGAAGGGGCGCTGAGCCCGGTGCGGGAGCGTGCGCTCCCGCATGAATTTCCCGCAAGCGTTACCATATGCGCCAATCCGGCACGCCCCGTGCCGCGGGACAGGAAAGGTGGTGCGCAGTGAGCAAGCAACTCAGGATCGATTTTGTGTCGGATGTCTCGTGCCCATGGTGCGCGATCGGCCTGAAATCGCTGGAAACGGCGCTGGAGCGCGTCAGCGACGTGGCGACCGTCGACCTCCACTTCCAGCCCTTCGAACTGAATCCCGACATGGGACCGGACGGCCAGGACATCGTCGAGCACATCACCCAGAAGTATGGCGCCACGGCCGAGCAGCAGGCGAGCAGCCGCGAGACGATCCGCCAGCGCGGCGCCGAGGTCGGCTTCACCTTCGACATGGAACGCCGCGGCCGCATCTACAACACCTTCGACGCGCACCGCCTGCTGTCCTGGGCGGAAGGAGAGGGGCGCCAGCGCGAGCTCAAGGAAGCGCTGTTCGCCTCCTATTTCACCGACTGCGAAGATCCGAGCAACCATGACGTGCTGCTGCGCGTGGTCGAGCGCGTCGGCCTGGACCGCACGACGGCGGCGCGCATCCTTGGTTCCGACGAGTATGCCGACGAGGTGCGCGAGCGCGAGCAGTTCTTCCAGCGCGCCGGCATCCATTCGGTACCGGCGATCATCATCAACCAGCGCCACCTGATTTCCGGCGGCCAGCCGCCCGAGGTGTTCGAGCAGGCGCTGCGCGAGATCGCGGGCCGCGCGTAATCAGTTCAGCTCAGTTCAGCTCGAGCACCACCGGCTGGTGGTCGGACGCAGCCGTCTCCGACAGCACGTCGAGCGCGGCGACGCGCCCGGCCAGGTCATCGGTGATGAAGAAATAATCGTAGCAGTCCGGCCGTTCGGGCCACGGATAGCCGTGCAGCCCCGCGGTCGGCGCGCGCGCGCCGTCGCCGTGCCTGACGCGCCAGGCATCGAGCAGCGGCAGGGCGCCGTTCCCGGGCGGCGCCAGCAGCGCCTGGTAATCGGGCGCATTCGGCGTGAAATTGAAATCGCCGCACAGGATCGCCGAGCCGGGACGCAAGCCCAGCTGGAACGGCGCGTCGAGGTTCGGATCGGGGTGGAAGATGCGCGCCCGCGCGCAGGCTTCGGCGTGCAGTTCGCGGATGCGCTGCACCTGCGCCATGCGCTGCGGCGGCGAATAATATTCCAGGTGGGTGGTCATCAGGCGCAGCTTGCCGCCGGGGGCATCGATCACGGTTTCCAGCAGGCCGCGCGGCATGCCGGCCGGATATTCCGGATCGGCCGGCCAGGGCAGCAGGTGGCGGTGCACCTGCGAGATGCGGTACTTCGAGAGAATCAGGTTGCCGAACAGGCGGGGTACGTTGTTCTTGTAGATTTCGCTCGGAGCATGCTCCATCAGGTGGAAGCCGCCGAAGGCGCCGCCGAGCTGCTTGAACTGGTTCGCAGTGGCGCTGCCTTCCAGTTCAGGGTGGTTGGCGGCCACTTCCTGCAAGCACACAACATCAGGATTGAGGCGGCGCAGGACATCGATAATCGCATGAATGCGGATCCTCCCATCCTTGCCACAACCCCAGCGAATATTCCAACTTACCACGCGCATCTTTCACCTCCGAAAACTTGACCGCCGGATATTGCCACTTATTGGCAACCGACGGTCACACCGTAGGATCGATGTCAGGCTTGCAAGTTCACCCCGCAAGCCTGATTCTACGCGGCTTCCAGCTCGTCCAGGGGCCAGCGCGGACGCACGTTGAATGCGTAGTCGCGCTGCGCCAGGGCAGGGTTGCGTTCCAGCCGCATGGCGCCGGCAAAGGCGATCATGGCGCCGTTGTCGGTGCAGAATTCGAGTTCCGGATAATAGACCTTGA
Source organism: Massilia niastensis DSM 21313 (assembly GCF_000382345.1). Classification (GTDB taxonomy): domain Bacteria; phylum Pseudomonadota; class Gammaproteobacteria; order Burkholderiales; family Burkholderiaceae_D; genus Telluria; species Telluria niastensis. Next base: position 11,231 of record NZ_KB908120.1, on the reverse strand, counting down.
ATTTTCGTTTTACAGCGGCCGCATCAAGGGCGGCGCGCAGTTGCCGGTTGGCCCCAACGCCGCCGGCGATCACCAGGCGCTTCAGGCCCGTATGCTTCAGCGCGCTCACGCATTTGGCGGTGAGCACGTCGACGATCGCATCGACGAAACCGCGCGCGATGTTCGCCTTGTCCTGCTCGCAGATGTTCGCGATCACCTTTTCTTCATGGTTCTTGACGACGGTGAGCACCGCCGTCTTCAGGCCCGAGAAGCTGAAGTTGAAGTCCTTCGAGTGCAGCATCGGGCGCGGCAGCGTGTAGGCGCTCGGGTCGCCGAATTCGGCCAGGCGCGAGATCGCCGGGCCGCCGGGGTAGCCCAGGCCGAGCAGCTTGGCCGACTTGTCGAAGGCTTCGCCGGCCGCGTCGTCCAGGGTTTCGCCCAGCAGGGTGTAGCGGCCGACGCCGTCCACCCGCATCAGCTGGGTATGGCCGCCCGAGACCAGCAGGGCGATGAAGGGGAATTCCGGACGCTCGCTCGCCAGCAGCGGCGACAGCAGGTGGCCTTCGAGGTGGTGCACGCCGAGCACCGGCTTGTCGAGCGCCAGCGCCAGGCTGCAGGCCACGCTCGAGCCGACCAGCAGCGCGCCGGCCAGGCCCGGGCCTTGCGTATAGGCGATGGCGTCGATGGCCGACATCGGGATACCGGCGCGCCTGATCGTTTCTTCCAGCAGCGGCAGGGCGCGGCGGATGTGGTCGCGCGAGGCCAGCTCGGGCACCACGCCGCCATACTCCTCGTGCATGGCCACCTGCGAATGCAGGGCATGGGACAGCAGGCCGCGCTCGGTGTCATACAGAGCAAGGCCGGTTTCATCGCAGGAGGATTCGACGCCGAGAACGATCATGGGGAGAGAAAAGCGGAGGAGGAAGCGGAATATCGAATTGTAGCGCAGCGTGGACGGCTGTGCCGTCCACGCTGGGTTCATGCAGGGCCGCTCATGGCCGGCGCAGCAGCTCCTGGTGCGCGCTGCGCAGCATCTCCTCGGTCTCTTCCCAGCCGATGCAGCCGTCGGTCACCGAGCAGCCGTACTTGAGTTCGGACAGGTCGGCCGGGATCGGCTGGCTGCCGCTGACGATGTTCGACTCGATCATCACGCCCAGCAGCGAGCGGTTGCCGTGGCGGATCTGCTGGATCACGTCCGACATCACCAGCGGCTGCAGTTCCGGCTTCTTGTAGCTGTTCGCGTGCGAGCAATCCACCACCAGGTTGGACGGCAGGCCGGCTTTCTTGAGCGCCTGCTCGGCGATCGCCACCGACACCGAATCGTAGTTCGGGCGGCCGCCGCCGCCGCGCAGCACCACGTGGCCGTAGGCGTTGCCGCTGGTGCGCACGATCGATACCGAGCCCTGGCCGTTAATGCCGAGGAAGGCGTGCGGATTGGCCGAGGACAGCACGGCGTTGACCGCGATGCTGACGTCGCCGTCGGTGCCGTTCTTGAAGCCGACCGGGGTCGACAGGCCGGACGACATCTCGCGGTGGGTCTGCGACTCGGTGGTGCGCGCGCCGATCGCGGTCCAGGCGATCAGGTCGCCCAGGTACTGCGGCGAGATCGGGTCCAGCGCTTCGGTCGCGGTGGGCAGGCCCAGTTCGCACACGTCGAGCAGGAACTGGCGCGCGCGTTCCATGCCGACGTCGACGCGGAACGAATCGTCCATGAACGGATCGTTGATATAGCCCTTCCAGCCGGTGGTCGTGCGCGGCTTCTCGAAATACACGCGCATCACCAGCACCATGGTGTCGGCCACCTCGGCCTGCAGTTTCTTCAGGCGGCGCGCATAGTCCAGGCCCGCCACCGGATCGTGGATCGAGCAGGGGCCGACCACGACGAACAGGCGCTTGTCTTTACGATCGAGGATGTTGCGCAGCGTTTCGCGGCCCTGCATCACGGTGGTGACGGCACGGTCGGTCAGCGGCAGCGCCGCATGCAGCTCGACCGGCGTGGGCATCTGCGCGAAGGAGCTGACATTGGTGTTTTCGATAGCGGGCGTGATGATCATGGTGCGAGTCGGTTTTTTCTGGAGGGGGTTGACCAGTGTAGACGGAAATTGCTGCACGTGCACAAACTGAACCGCAAAAAGACAGCGCGGCCCTGCGCGCGGATTGCTCTGCCTGTAGAGGCGAAAGCCGTTCCCGTGTATCCTTTTGCCATGACTACCGACATCGAACGCTTTGTCGCGGCCCCCTTCATCAAGGAGATCGGCCGCGGCGTCAAGGGGGCGCGCAGCATGTCGCGCGACGACGCGCGCGCACTGTACAGCGCCATGCTGGAGGGCCGGGTTTCCGACCTGGAACTGGGCGCCATCATGCTGGCCATGCGCATCAAGGGCGAGTCGGTCGAGGAGCTGGCCGGCTTCATGGACGCCGCCGAAGCCTCGTTCGCGCCGCTGCCGGCGCCGCCGGGCCCGTTCGCGCCGGTCCTGATTCCCACTTATAACGGCGCGCGCAAGCTGGCCAACCTGACGCCGCTGCTGGCGCTGCTGCTGGCGCGCGAAGGCGTGCCGGTGCTGGTGCACGGCGTGCGCAACGATCCGGGGCGCGTGACGACGGCCGAGATCCTGGCCGAGCTGGGCCTGGCCGAAGCCGGTTCGTCCTCCGACCTGCTCGACGCCGCCGGCCAGGGCCGTCCCGCCTTCCTGCCGATCGAGCGCCTGGCGCCCGAACTGGCCCACCTGCTGTCGCTGCGCCGCGTGCTGGGCGTGCGCAACTCCACGCACACCCTGGTCAAGATCCTGCAGCCGTTCGACGGCCCGGCGCTGCGCCTGGTGTCCTACACCCACCCCGAGTACCTGGAAACCCTGGGCGAATTCTTCATCGACAAGGCGGGCGCGGTACGCGGCGACGCCTTCCTGATGCGCGGCACCGAGGGCGAGACGGTGGCCAACCCGCACCGCGCCCAGAAGATCGACTGGTTCCACGAGGGCGAGCGCACCGTGCTGGTCGAGCGCGACGCCCCGACCGACGACCTGTCCGAGGTGCCGGACGGCCGCGACGCGGCCACCACCGCCGCCTGGATCGCCCGCGCGCTCAAGGACGAGGTGCCGGTGCCGCCCTCGATCGCGGCCCAGGTGGCGCATTGCGTGGAAGTGTCGCGCGCCATCCGCAGCCGCGGCCACGTGCCGGTCTAGGGGCGCGTAAAGCCATGACCTGATGCCCCCGCTGGGCTTACAATGGCAGGTTTGGGTTAACGCGGGAAGCGGCAGGCATGGCAAAACAATACGATGTGGCGGTAATCGGCGCGGGCGCGGCCGGGATGATGTGCGCGGCCGTGGCGGGCAAGGGCGGCAAGCGCGTGGTGCTGCTCGACCATGCCGCCAAGCTGGCCGAGAAGATCCGCATCTCGGGCGGCGGGCGCTGCAATTTCACGAACATCAACGCCGGGCCGCAGAACTTCCTGTCGCAGAATCCGCATTTCTGCAAGAGCGCGCTGTCGCGCTACACGGCGCAGGACTTCCTCGCGCTGGTCAAGAAATACCGGATCGCCCACCACGAGAAGCACAAGGGCCAGCTGTTCTGCAACGACTCGTCCGAGCAGGTCATCCAGATGCTGCGCGCCGAATGCGAAGTGGGCGGCGTCCACTGGCGCATGCCGTGCAAGGTTGCCGGCGTGCAGAAAACGGAGAGCGGTTTCAGCATCGCCACGGATAGCGGCGAAATTCTTGCCGACAGCGTGGTGATCGCCACCGGCGGCCTGTCGATCCCGAAGATCGGTGCAAGCGACCTCGGCTATCGCATCGCCACCCAGTTCGGCCTGAAGATCGTCGAGACCCGTCCCGGCCTGGTGCCGCTGACCTTCGACGGCCCCAGCTGGGAGGCGTTCGCGCCGCTGGCCGGCATCGCGCTCGAGGTCGAGGTCAGCACCGGCGCCGGCAAAGGGAAGGGCGCGCAGCGCGGCCACTTCCGCGAAGACCTGTTGTTTACTCACCGCGGCCTGTCGGGCCCGGCGATCCTGCAGATTTCCAGCTACTGGCAGCCGGGCACGCCGATCGTGCTCGACCTGCTGCCGGAAATGGACGTGGCCGAAGTGCTGATCGGCGCCAAGAAAACGGAAAAGAAGCAGTTGGGCAACGTGCTGGCGCAATGGCTGCCGGCGCGCCTGGCCGAAGGCCTGCTGCTGGCGAACGGCTTCGCCCCGGATGCGCGCCTGGCCGACATGGCCGACGCCAAACTGCGCAAGCTGGGCGACGCCATCAACCGCTGGGCCATCGTGCCGACCGGCTCGGAAGGCTACCGCAAGGCCGAGGTGACCCTGGGCGGCGTCGACACGCGCGAGCTGTCGCAGCAGACCATGATGGCCAACAAGGTGCCGGGCCTGTACTTCATCGGCGAGACGGTCGACGTGACCGGCTGGCTGGGCGGCTACAACTTCCAGTGGGCCTGGGCATCGGGTGTGGCAGCCGGTTTGGCGCTGGCCGAATCGTGACGTGGCGATTCAGGCACAAGTTAATAAAAGCTTTCACTGAACGGCAAATGCTGCTAGAATTTCGTTCTTCCCTAAATCCAACGGTTTGATTTTTACATGACCACTATCCGCCTTAAAGAAAACGAGCCGTTCGAAGTCGCTATGCGTCGCTTCAAGCGCACTATCGAAAAGACCGGTCTGTTGACGGAACTGCGCGCCCGCGAGTTCTACGAAAAACCGACTGCAGAGCGCAAGCGCAAGCTGGCCGCTGCCGTGAAGCGCCACTACAAGCGCATCCGCAGCCAGCAACTGCCGAAGAAACTGTACTAAGACAGTCCAGCCGGCCCTGACCCGGTGACGGCATTGACTGTCCCGGCGAGTCGCTGACGTTCGCCAAGCCCGCACCGGTTGTGACCGCGGCGGGTTTTGTCGTTTATACCTATCGATCACGGAGATCCCATGAGCTTGAAGCAACAAATTACCGACGACATGAAAGCAGCCATGCGCGCCAAGGAAAGCGGCCGTCTGGCGACCATTCGCCTGATCATCGCCGATATCAAGCGCAAGGAAGTCGACGAGCAGATCGAGCTGAACGACACCCAGGTGCTGGCCGTGGTCGAGAAGATGATCAAGCAGCGCAAGGATTCGATCTCGCAGTTCGAGGCAGGCGGCCGCGCCGACCTGGCCGACATCGAGAAGGCCGAACTGGCGGTGCTGTCGGCCTACATGCCGGCCGGCCTGTCGGACGAGGAAGTCGCCGCCGAGGTGGCTGCCGCCGTGGCCGCCACCGGCGCCGCCGGTCCCCAGGATATGGGCAAGGTCATGGGCGTGCTCAAGCCGAAGCTGGCTGGCCGCGCCGACATGACGGTGGTGTCCGCACTGGTCAAGAAAGCATTGACCGGCGCCTGATGCCATTGCGGGCTCGATCGGGCCCGCATCTTGTTGCATATCAATTTGCAGCGAGCGCTGCGGTATAGTCTGAGTCTAGACAAACACTGTGTAACCTCAAGTGATTCCGCAAACTTTCATCACCGATTTGCTCAACCGCGTTGATATCGTCGACGTGGTCGGCCGTTACGTCCAGCTGAAAAAGGGCGGCGCCAACTACATGGGGCTGTGCCCCTTCCACAACGAAAAGTCTCCCAGCTTCACCGTCAGCCCGACCAAGCAGTTCTACCACTGCTTCGGCTGCGGCGCGCATGGCACCGCGATCGGTTTCCTGATCGAATACTCGGGCATGGGTTTCGTCGATGCCGTCAAGGACCTGGCCCAGAACGTGGGCATGATCGTGCCGGACGCCGACGACAAGATCCCGCCGGCCCAGCGCGCGGCCCAGCAGGCCCAGTCGCTGGCCATGACCGACGCGCTGAACCAGGCCTGCACGTTTTATCGGACCCAGCTGCGCGAAGCGCCGAACGCGATCGCCTACCTGAAAAACCGCGGCCTGACCGGCGAGGTCGCCGCCCGCTTCGGCATGGGCTACGCGCCGTCCGGCTGGGACAACCTGCGCTCCGTGTTTCCCGATTACGAGGCGCTGGCGCTGGTCGAATCCGGCCTGGTGATCGACAAGGTCGACGAGGACGGCAACAACCGCAAGCGCTACGACCGTTTCCGCGAGCGCGTGATGTTCCCGATCCGCAACACCAAAGGCCAGGTGATCGGCTTCGGCGGACGCGTGCTCGACGGCGGCGAACCGAAATACCTGAACTCGCCGGAAACCCCGCTGTTCCAGAAAGGCCTGGAACTGTACGGGCTGTTCGAGGCGCGCCAGGCGATCCGCGACGCCGGCTACGTGCTGGTGACGGAAGGCTACATGGACGTGGTCGCGCTGGCACAGCTCGGTTTCCCGCAAGCCGTCGCCACGCTCGGCACCGCCTGCACCAGCACCCACGTGCAAAAGCTGCTGCGCCAGACCGACAACGTGATCTTCAGCTTCGACGGCGACAAGGCCGGCCGCCGCGCCGCCCGCCGCGCGCTGGAAGCCTGCCTGCCGCAGGTGAGCGACGACAAGACCATCAAGTTCCTGTTCTTGCCGCAGGAACACGATCCGGACAGCTTCGTGCGCGAGCGCGGCGCCGAGGCTTTCGAGCAGGAAATCAACGACGCCATGCCGCTGTCGCAGTTCCTGCTGCGCGAAGTGACCGCCGAGCACGATCTCGACACGCCGGAAGGCCGTGCGCACGCCCAGTTCGAGGCCAAGCCCTTGCTGCAGGCCATGACGCCGTCGGCGCTGCGCCTGCAGATCGTGCGCGGCCTGGCCAACCTGACCGCATCGACGCCGGCCGAGATCGAGGGCCTGTTCGAGCTGTCCAAGCCGGTATCGGTGGCGCGCCGCGCGCCGCCGCGCCAGGGCCGGCCGGAACCGGTCGGGCTGGAACGCCAGATGCTGCGCATCCTGGTGGCCCATCCAAACCTGGCGCTATTGCTCGATGACACGGCATTGATGTCGTTCGACCATTTCGGCCAGGAAGCGGCCGAGGGCCTGCGCTACCTGGTCGACACCGCCCGGGCCCTGGGCGAGGGCGGCACCTTCGCCGCGCTGTCCCAGCAGCTCAAGGAAGTGACCTCCGGATACGACCGGCTGATTGCCGAGATCGCTTCGGAACCCGAATCGGAGGTCGACGCGGACCGCATCTGGTTGCTCAGTGCTATCCGCCAGATCAAGATGGACTCGTTAAAACAAGAACTTAACCAGTTGTTTTCTTCAGGACTGACCCCAGATCAGGTCAGTACTCGCTATCGCGAAATTACTGCCCAGCAGGACCTCTTGGCCCGCGAAGCTGCCGCCGACATGGCGCCCCGATGAACACTGGAACTTGCCTTGGGAAGGGCGGTGTTCGCGACTGGAAAAAGTGGGGGTGCGTGCTATAATAAAACGCTAACTATTGCAACTGTTGAAACGATTTTTCGTCTCAATCGCGGCGTAGAGTTTCAGTTAGCGAGGCAACTGATCGTTGCCTGCAGGGTGATGTAAGGTAACAAAACTTTATCTTTAACCATCGTAAAGTTAGTCGTTGTGACATCGAAAGCGCCTGTGCCAACCAAGAAACCCGAAACCAAAGTGGCTGCGAAAACCACCAGAGCGTCTGCCGCCAAGGCAGACAAATCGCAAGACAAGGCAGAGGTTCGTACCGCGAACCCGGCGCCTGTCAGCCAGACAACCGATGCGGCAGCACTGGCCGCGATCGACACGTCCGGCTATGTCCTGCCGTCCGTCAAGGTGCCGGGACGCCGTGGTCGCAAGCCTAAGGAATTCACGCCCGAGAATGACGAAATCGCCGCGTTGAACGCGGTCGAGCGCGCCGAACTGAAGGCTGCGGACAAGGCCAAGGCCAAGGACCGCAAGGCCAAGGAAAAGGCGCTGCTGAAAGACGCATTCTCGTCCGACACCGAAGCGAGCGAGGAAGAGCTCGAGATTCGCCGCCAGAAGCTCAAGGCCCTGATCAAGTCGGGCAAGGAGCGCGGCTTCCTTACGTACTCCGAGATCAACGACCACTTGCCGGACAACATTGTTGATCCGGAAGCGATTGAAGGCATCATCGGCACCTTCAACGACATGGGCATCGCCGTCTACGAGCACGCGCCCGATGCCGAAACCCTGCTGCTGTCCGACAATGTCGCTACCGTCACGAGCGACGACGAAGCGGAAGCCGCCGCCGAGGCGGCGCTGTCGACCGTCGACTCCGACTTCGGCCGCACCACCGATCCTGTGCGCATGTACATGCGCGAGATGGGCTCGGTCGAACTGCTGACCCGCGAAGGCGAGATCGAGATCGCCAAGCGCATCGAGGATGGCCTGCGCGACATGATCCAGGCGATCTCCGCCTGCCCGGTGACCATTGCCGAGATCATCGACGCCGCCAGCAAGATCGACCGCGACGAGATCAAGATCGACGAGATCGTCGACGGCCTGGTCGACCCGGACGGCGACGAACAGGCCTCGACGACCGCGGTCGCGTCGAGCTCCGATTCCGACGAGGATGAGGAAGAAGAGGAAGAGGAAGAAGAGGAAGAAGAGGAAGAGGAAGCGGCCGCCACCCCTGGCGCGGCGGGTTACTCGGCCGAACAGCTGGAAGCGCTGAAGGTGTCCGCCCTCGGGAAGTTCGAGGTGATCGCCCAGCAATTCGACAAGATGCGCAAGGCGTTCGAGAAGGAAGGCTACAACTCGAAATCCTACGTCAAGGCGCAGGAAGCGATCTCCGACGAGCTGCTGGGCATCCGCTTCACCGCCAAGGTCGTCGAGAAGCTGTGCGACACGCTGCGCGGCCAGGTCGACGAAGTGCGCCATATCGAGAAGCAGATCCTGGATGTGGCGGTGAACCGCTGCGGCATGCCGCGCGCCCACTTCATCAAGGTCTTCCCGGGCAACGAAACCAACCTGGAATGGGTGGACGGCGAAGTGAACGCCGGCCACGCCTACAGCGCCATCCTGGGCCGCAACATTCCGACGATCAAGGAACTGCAACAGCGCCTGATCGACCTGCAGGCGCGCGTCGTGCTGCCGCTGCCGGACCTGCGCAACATCAACCGCCAGATGGCGGCGGGTGAAATGAAGGCGCGCAAGGCCAAGCGCGAAATGACCGAGGCCAACCTGCGCCTGGTGATTTCGATCGCCAAGAAGTACACCAACCGCGGCCTGCAATTCCTCGACCTGATCCAGGAAGGCAACATCGGCCTGATGAAGGCGGTGGACAAGTTCGAATACCGCCGCGGCTACAAGTTCTCGACCTATGCGACGTGGTGGATCCGCCAGGCCATCACCCGTTCGATCGCGGACCAGGCGCGCACGATCCGTATTCCGGTGCACATGATCGAAACGATCAACAAGATGAACCGGATCTCGCGCCAGATCCTGCAGGAGACCGGCGCCGAGCCCGATCCGGCGACGCTTGCGATCAAGATGGAAATGCCGGAAGACAAAATCCGGAAGATCATGAAGATCGCGAAAGAGCCGATTTCGATGGAAACGCCGATCGGCGACGACGACGATTCGCATCTGGGCGACTTCATCGAGGACAACAACACGCTGGCGCCGTCGGATGCGGCGCTGCACGCCTCGATGCGCGGTGTGGTGAAGGATGTGCTGGATTCGCTGACCCCGCGCGAAGCCAAGGTGCTGCGCATGCGCTTCGGGATCGAGATGTCGACCGACCACACCCTGGAAGAAGTGGGCAAGCAGTTCGACGTGACCCGCGAGCGCATCCGCCAGATCGAAGCGAAGGCGCTGCGCAAGCTGCGTCACCCGTCGCGCTCGGACAAGTTGAAGAGTTTCCTCGAAGGCAGCAGCTAAAGCTTGACGAGCCTGCTGTAAAAGCAATATCCTCTCGCCACTTCGCTCTACGGTTTGACCGTGGACGGGGTGGCGAGTTTTTCTCTCCACTGTGACAGTTTTTGGGCCTCTAGCTCATGCCTGGTTAGAGCAGCGGACTCATAATCCGTTGGTGCCCGGTTCGACTCCGGGGAGGCCTACCAAAATTTCCTTGAAGGATCAGTGGCTTGCGTGATGCTGCTTGCGACCCTTGATTCCCTTTCTGGGTAACGTGCTGAGCTATGTAACGGCTGTGTAAGTAAATCCCTTCAACTACGTGTCTCGCGACGCGACGATTCGTCTTGCGACGATGCTCCGAAGGGCCATCAGCTGGTGCCTACTGGCGTTGGCCGGCATTTACCACAATCTTTAAACACCTAGCGGAAGGTGTCCGTGAACCCACGTTTTGTCGGCCACGGGGCACGGCGCAAGTTCGCCAAGTCGATCAAGCCCAGCGCCAGATTGAACTGGCCCTTGATGGTCAGGCAGAGCTGGATCGCCGACTCGCTGTATTTCGGGCTGCGACCCCGCTTGCCGCTGGCACTGCCGTGCCAGCAAATCTCCTTGTCCAGCCAGATCAGCAGCGAGCCACGCGCTTTCAGCGCAACGTTGTAATCTTTCCAGTTGGTCGTTAAGTATTTTTGGTTTGCTGGGGCACTCATGCTGTCAGTTTACCCGAGCCCTAGCCTAGCCGCTGTACGGGCTAATTTGTGCAAAAAAGCCGGTCGGACGTACAATATTCTAGACAATCTGCTCGGCGGGAAGGGGATTCTTCGTGCCGGGTCATCGAATTAACCTCTCGCAGTTGGTGCTCTCTTGCAACATTTATACACCTTTGAAACGAAAGACGAGGCCGAAGAGGCTTTAGTAAAGTTATTAGGGCCGAAGCGATTAGCTAGCGATCGAGACGGTACCGAAGTCATATACAAATTATTTGGTGAGTTGACGTGGAGAAATCTCTACGTTTTGGGAATGCATAATCTTCCTGAGTTGAAAAATATTCTATCGCAGCGGGATTCTGGAGGAGCCTATGATAAGAACCGACATCGTGAAATTGTGGCCGCACTCGAGAACATTTCGCGAGTGCTCGGGCTGACGATTCCTGCTCATTGGCGATGACGGCGGACGTACGAGTGTAAGTAAATCACCAAACTCCAAGTGGCGAGGACCGGCCGCGATTCGGGCCGGGCGCGCAAGAATGCCTATTAAGAGCGGCGATTCAGTCCTAAGTAGTCTCCGAAAATTTTGAGTTAAACTCAGATCGGAGACTGCTGCAGGAGTCACTGCGATGAAACTGTTAATGTTGTCCGATGCCGAGCGTCGGACGCTGCGGGACATGGGGATTTTCCATCCTCATCCACGGGCTCGTATGCGCGCCCAAGGCATCTTGCGGTTGAGTCAGGGACTGACCCTGCAAGAGACTGCTGACGAGTTCTCGGTGCATTTGAACAGTGTCGAGCAATGGCGCCAGCGTTGGAACAAGCTTGG
>NZ_KB908119.1 GCF_000382345.1 Massilia niastensis DSM 21313 | reverse complement strand
TGGGCAATGTACATGCGCAGCATGCGCTCAAGACCGACCGGCGGCCGGCCACGACCATCGCCTTTCGGATAGTACGGCAGCAGCGCCGCAACCAGAGTTGGCCACGGCGTTGCAGCCTCGATCTCTGCAAGGAAACGGTCGCGTCGAGTCAGCTTCTTCTTGCTGGCGTACTCGACATCGGAAAAGCTCATCTGCGTCATCGATTTACTCGGAAATTGGATGCGCTATTGTGACAGCTCAGCAGATTGGCAGACGATTAAATCAGTACTTCCCTAGTGCGCCGGCCAGTCCTGCCTTGTTATGTACAGTGGTGAAAGCTTCCCATAGCACTTGGGCATCGTCTACCAGACGATATCCGGCATTCCCCGCCTGTTGCAAATAGAAGCGTGTAAATGACCAATCGGACCGGTGCGGGAAATGGAGCGGGCCATAACCGACCCGGCAGGTGGCGACGTCGGCGACATTGCGAATGCCATGGAAGGCGAGTTCGTCGACCATCAGGCGCGCGACGATCCGGGTCTTGCCGGCGCACTGCAGGTTGATCTTGGCGGCCAGCAGATCCTGCTGGCCGACCAGGAATGTGAACAGCCTGATTTGCAGCCGGCCGAGATGGTCGTGAACATCGCGCAGCCATTCATACCCGTTGTCGTCGTAACGCTGGACCTCGTCGCGAAACAGGATCCCGGTGCCGCTACCGGCCCTGGCGCAGGCTTCCTCGATCTTGTTGATCAGCCGGAGGCGCTTGGTAGGATTCGATCCGTGGTCGCGATCAGGATAGTCCACCGCTTCCAGCAGATTCGAGAAGAACGGGCCCTTGGCGTGGCGTGGCGTGGCTTGTGCTCGGCCTGCGCATGGTATGTCGTGATCTTGGGATACGTGTCGGCTGGCAGCAGTCGTAAGTATTCGATGGATCGTGTTTCACCAATGCGGGAAGCGCCATGAATCAGTGCCCCCGTGGTGCGGTAGCACAGACAGCGCATGACAAATTCGTAAATTCCTCGATGGACGGTGTCGCAATGCGATAGTTGCCAGTGGCGATGGAATGCAAATCGGGAGCGATGGACGGCGCGAGGCTGATGAGCCGCTGTAGTGCACACTGCGGATGAGTCGTGATTGCGCCGGAAGCAAGGCGCAGCAGTGTTGGCGCTATTGACGTCCACGTTACTGTCGGCTAATTTCAAGGAACGCCGCGAGTGCACACGTGCGCTTGGCTTTTGTGTGCACTAAGTACTTGTCCAGAAATAAATGCCAAATTTTTGGCAAACTGAACCGGATACGGTGCAAGGAGGACGCTCTGCCGCAGTGCGAGCACTGCTAGCAAGGGCCAACGCAGCAGCGCGCCGGTTATGGCAGCCAAAAATCACATTTATTTATGGCCAAGTACTTAGCACGCCTAATAACGTCGGAAGGGCGAATTTTAAGCGCCGCTGTTCAAACCTTCCAGTAGACGCAGGTGCAGGTCAGCCAGCTGACGCAGCTCGGCGGCGCTGACGCTTGTACAGGCTGCCACGACCCTCTCGGAAACGTCCGGCAAAGCTTGTTCTATCAGAGCACGGCCCGAATCGGTTAGCGAGATCATGACCGCGCGCCGATCTCCCAGCTTTGGATTACGTTCGATCAGGCCACGCCCAGCCAGTTCGTCACATACCCTAGTGAGATTAGCAGGTTTTTCGTGGCAAGCTTCGCTCAATGCGGATGCGGTCGAGGTCTCGTCAATACTACCGTACAGAATCGCGAGCACAATGTAGCTCGAGTCCGCAAGGTCATACTTCCTTAGCACAGAATTCATCTCATCGCGCAAGGTCTTATGCAGGAGGAAGATCATGCGTGCGACACGCATGGGCTCAACAGCGAAACCGGGCATCCGTGCCTGGACTCTACGCAATCGTTCATCAGTTGGCCCAAAGTTACTCATTCACCTTCCTTGGTGCAGCATATAAACGAAGATTGTAAACCGTTCCGCTCGCGTACCGCCATAGGGTACTGCAGGGTCAGACGAAATCGGCTATAGAAGCCTTGGCACGGCTTCAGTTGGCCTTCAGTTGTGCCTTAGCAGCCATTAGGGCAACAGCACTATCCCCATTTTGTTCTGCTTCTGCGGCCTGTGCCGCCTGGCGCTTCTTCAATCGTTCGGCCGCAACTACTTCGGGCCAATACGGGTATATAGACTGCATTTCAGTTAACGGATAAGTGCCGTCTACCCTAGCTTGTTCCAGTTCAGCAAGTACCTGCTTACGAACCGGATCGTCGGTTTGGGCAGGACCACTGGAAGCACAACCGCACAGGATAGAGACGAGAACTGCAGGAAGGAGGTATTTCATATTCATGTTGATCACCTATTATTGCAATGGATTTACACCGGCGTGGGATTGTGCGCCGGTCTGTATTTTACTACTGAATATTTCATTGGTGTAGTAAAATCTTCTTGAATCGTTCGTGACGGTGTAACAATTGCGGACGCCGCAGTGGCAGGCCCAGGCTGGCAAGGGTGGCAGGAGTGTCGAAGGGCGCCAGAATCGTCGCCCGTCAATCTGCGCCTGGTATGGGTGTTCTGAGCGCAGCCTGCACCCCCGCCTCCCAGCGGCGGTGCAGATGGCGCGCTCTGATACCGAACTCGCGGGCTGCGGCGCTCACGTTGCTGCTCGACGCCGCTAGTGCAGCACGAATCGGCTCTCTCCAGGCACAATCGCCCGTCTCATACCGATCAGAACATCGGCAGCTCTTCGTTGCGTCCCGTGCGTATGTTGTGCAGTCACATTGCAGATGCTGCTGCAAAGCCGGCCGTTTCTGTCTGGCGAGCCGCCGGTGCTGCTGGACTGGCGGCCATGGAATCGTACCTTTGGCAGCAACTACAACTTTAATCTGATCTTGGTCCACGGCGGAACGCTGTATATCGAAGCCGGCAAGACCGCGTCAGGTTTGTTCGAGACCCCCCTGGACAACCTGTGTGACGTGGCCCCGACCTTGTACATGAACGTGCCGCGCGGTTTCGACATGCTTATTCCAGTGTTGCGGAACGACGAGCAGTTCCGCAAGAAGTTCATCTCTCGCCTGCAAGTAATTTTCTATGCCGTCGCGACGCTGCCGTAGCATCTATGAAAGCATTGGAAGAAATTTCTATCCTGGAGCTAGGCTATATCGTCCCCATGGTCACGGCTTGGGGCTCCACCGAGACCTCGCCTCTGGCGACCGACTGCTATTTCCAGGCGGAGCGGTAAGGGGCATCAGCCTGCCGGTGCCGGGAGTCTGTAACTGACACCCAATGGCGACAAGCTCGAGGTGCGCGTCAAAGGGCCGAACGTGATGCCGGGTTATTTCAAGCAGCCAGAACTGTCCGCAATGGCGTTCGATAAGGACGGCTACTACATGACCGGGGGCGCCCTGCGCTTTGTCGACCTGGCAGCGCCGTACCTGGGCCTGATGTATGACGGGCATGTAATGGAGGACTTCAAGCGATCCAGTGGCACGCGGATCAGTGTGGGTTCTCTACGCTTGTCGTCCATCGAAAGAACGGCGCTGGCACAGGACTCCGCCGTCGCCGGTCACGGTCAAGACGAGATCTGCTTACTGGTATTCCCGAACGTCGGGGCCTGCCGTCAGTTGGCTGGACTGCCGAAGCACGCGTCGATCAGTGATGTGCTTGCACATCCCTCCGTGAAAAGGCACCTGCGCATGGCTCTTGAGGTGGGCCGGCAGGCGGGAACTAAATCGTCGACGTATGCAGTCCGCGATGCTGATGGAGCATGCAGCATCGGTCGACGCCCAGGAAATTACCGGCAAAGGTTACTTGAGCCAGGGGCGGTGTCAAAAAACCGCGCCACGCTGGGGCAGCGGCTGTACTCGCCATCCGCCTACCCGGGCGTCATCTCGTTATAATGAGTAAACGTCCGAACACGTGAACAGGAGGTAATTTCACTACAATGTGCTTTTTTTTCGGACGTTAATATGCCAGTTCGTAAACAAGCACTGAAGGCTGAAGGAGCCAGCGCTCGGACCCTCGTTGAGGATGTGGGTGCGGCCGGCTTACCGCTGGGGTCAGAAATCGCCGAATCGCTGTCGGGGAAATCCAGTGCTTCCAAGACCGCTGAATTGTCGGCGCAACTTGGCCAGCGGGTGCGATCGGCACGCGCCGCGCGGGCGATGACGATGAAACAGTTGGCAGCCGAATCGGGTATTTCCCTGCCGTACTTGTCGCGCGTCGAGAAGGGTGACGGCAACATATCGATTGCAGTCCTGTACAGATTGGCAATCGCTTTGAACCTGCCGATTGAAAACCTGCTGGCAGACACCGAACAGTATGGCAGCAACTATTTACTGATCATCGAGCTATTGAAGCGCCAGACCCCGGAGCAGCTTTCGGAAATTCGACAACTGCTTGTCGACCATCTGTCGGGAAGACAAGGAGCGTCCATCGTACCGCGCAAACTCGCGCTGATCGGCTTGCGCGGGGCCGGCAAGTCGACGCTGGGACCATTAGTTGCGGCCGAGCTGAAGGTTCCCTTTGTAGAACTGAACAGGGAAATCGAGCGGGAAGCCGGCATTGGCCTGAACGAGATTTTTTCGATTTATGGGCAGGCCGGGTACCGCAAGCTGGAACGGCGCTGTCTGGAACGGATTATTAGGTCCTATCCGGAAGTCGTATTGGCAACCGGCGGCGGCATCGTCGCAGAGCCGGCGACGTACGAGTTGCTGCAGCACTCGTTTTATAACGTGTGGCTCAAGGCGACTCCGGAGGAACATTTCGAGCGCGTGATGGCGCAGCACGATGTGCGCATCGCTAGTCCGCAGTTGCGGCAGGACGCCATGGAAAACATCGTGCGTACCCTGGAGGCGCGCGAAGGTTTGTATCAACTGGCCCACTTGACAGTAACAACCTCGCACAAGAGCGTGCAGCAACTGACGCAGGAATTGGCAAGCCTGTTGGGACATCCGCAGGGAACAGGTGGAAGTTCATCGAACCCTGTCCGGGTTAATCCAGAAATCAGCGTGAAGTGAGAAGTGGATCAGTCTGAAAATTCAACCGTATTGCAGTGGTCGGGACCGGTGTGATCGGAGCCAGCTGGATCGCTTACTTCCTTACAAGGTCTCGATGTATCCGTGACAGATCCGATGCCGGGCGATGAAGCGAAGCCGCGCGATGCAGCCAGCACCCACTGGCCCAGCATGGAACGCCTTGGATTGGTCGAGGGCGCGTCTATGCACAGGCTTTTCTTCGGCGCCGATCTCGCGACCGCGTTGAAAAATGTCGACTTTGTACAAGAAGGCGGGCGGGAAGGGGAGGATCTCAAAACGGAACTATTTCGTGCAATGGACGCACTGCTTCCAGCAAGTGATCATGGCGTCGAGTTCCTCGGGCTTGCTAATCGGCCATGTGCAAGGCGCATGCCGGCATCCGGTGCGGGTCATTCTCGGACATCGCTTCAATCCGCCGTACGTGATCCCCCTGGTAGAAGTGGTTGACGGGAGCAGACTTCAACGGACACGGTGCAGCGAACGCTGGCGTTCTACACGGCGATCTGCAAACGGCCCATCCATCGGCGCAAGAGGTGACGGGCCACATTTCGAACCGGATCGAGGCCGCGCGATCGCGCGAGGCGTTTCACCTGGTCGGCCAGGTGTTGCTAGCGTCGCCGACATCGATACGGCGATCTCGCACGGTCCCGGGTTACGCTGGACCCTGATAGACCATTCCTGAACTACTCCTGTCGGGTGGCGAGGGCGGGTACGCGACTTGCTCGATCACCCCAGACCTCCGGTCAAGAGCTGGCGGGCCGATCTGGGCGCATCTTTCATTACCGGGGACCTGAAACAAAAAATTTGTGCCGGGATGAAGGATGCGCTGCGCAGAATCGAGTTGGCCTGTTGGCGCCGGCCGGCGCGCGACCAACTGCTGACCGGATTGATCGAAGCAAAGGAGGCAGCGCGCACGCCGTCATAAGTCGTCATACGAAGTAATTTCACGAAAGAAACGAAGTAAAAGTGTGAACACAACGGTTGCGTTGCGGCATCATGAAGTCGAAGATCATCATCTAACCTAGCGGAAAACCCGGGTTATGCCCCGATAGAACGGGTCGTCAGTTCACGAAGCCCGACGTGGCGGCGCATTGAACGCCCTGCGCCTCGATACGGACGACGAAGGAGCCGAGCGAGACCCCAGTAACCGTGAACGTACCGGTTGCATTGCTGGGAAAGACCTTCGAGACCCGTATTCCCGCGGGCGCGCCGTCCACGGAGACGGACGACTGGAAGAACGAGCGGAGGGCTTGGATGCTTTCGCACATCTTTGCAAGCGCCGCAATGGAAAGCTATGATGCCATCGAACGCTCACTGCGCGAGAACGCGACTGTCATCTGGAATGGGGCGCTAGCGTCTCCATTCCTGACGACGCATTGGGCTCTGTCCGATCCCAAAGCTGGCCGACCGGTGACATTGTTTCTACCGGCGCGTCGTAGACGAGAGACACTTGATGCGGAAATTTTTAACAAGGCAGCGCATCGCGCCTGGCAGGTTGATCGGTTGAGCCAGATCGCCGAATAGCCACCATCGGCGTAACACATGGATAGTTCCGTGAGCTCAGTTGCGCAGCCCATACAAAACGGCCGAGTCAAGATACGAGAGCTACCTCACGGCATCAATTGCCCTGCCGCGAGGGGGGCCGGTTCGCCTTCCTCAAAGGCTCGTGCCAGGCGCAGCGTCTGCTGCCCGTATACAACATCGTCGTGTTCACGCTGCTATGCGCGAGCAGCGCTGCGACGCTTCGAATATCCTGCCCCTTGAGCAGGTTGGCCGTGGCGAAGGTATGTCGAAGACACTGCGCGATGCTAGGCTCCTGGCGTCGATGTAACGCACCTCGATGTCGGCGTTGCATTTAACGGGCTGGAGTAACCAAGCAGGCAGTCGCCGGTGACGATCCAGCATACTTCGCGCCGATCGGTCTCGATCCAGAAATCTGCATGCTCTCCTTCACGGTAAACTCACATCCGGGGGTAACGAAAAAGGCCGCCATTTGTCAACTATCATAAAGACCTCCTATGGCTTGTTGGCCGTCCGGAACGGTACTGGTCCGGTCGGCTGCCGGGCTAGGGCATCAGGTGCGATGCC
Organism: Massilia niastensis DSM 21313; assembly: GCF_000382345.1. Lineage (GTDB taxonomy): Bacteria > Pseudomonadota > Gammaproteobacteria > Burkholderiales > Burkholderiaceae_D > Telluria > Telluria niastensis. The sequence goes on along the minus strand of NZ_KB908119.1, from coordinate 47,160 downwards.
TTCAGCCACTGAACAAAATGTTCGGGCCAGTGGTCGGCGCTGGTGGGTACTCCGCGCATGCCGAAGCCGTGCTCACCTGCTGCGTAGATGTGCAGCTCTGCCAGCTTGCCGGCCGCACGCCAATCCTCGAAGATCGGCACACCGGCATATCCCAGCAAGCCGTCGTCGGCCGCCAACGCGACGAAGATTGGCGGCGCATCCTTGGGGACTGGTCGCTCAGGCGCCCCGCCATAGATCACCCCGACGAAGTCCGGGCGGCTCGCCGCACTGTAGCCGGTGGCCACGTTCATCGCCGTCATGCCGCCCGCGGAAAAGCCGATGATGCCGATCCGTTGCGGGTCTAAGCCGTAATCGCTGGCGTGCGTGCGTACCCATTGAATGGCCGCGAGACCATCCTGTTGGGCCAGCGGCTGCGCCTTGCTGTCGATGAGGTCGCCGCGCGTCATCCGTGGTTTCGCGCTGCGCATGCGCGCGCCGACCGTACGCATAAAGCCGGCGGTATCCGTCGGAGTTGAGTCAAGCCGGTACTTCAGGACGAAGCAGGTGACGCCGCGCTCTGCCAGGTAGTTTGCCAGCATCATGCCTTCCGTATCGAAGGACAAACTGAGAAAGGCGCCGCCGGGAGCGATAACGAGCGCCGTGCCATTGGCCTTACCGGGTGCCGGCCTGACCGGGTAGACCGCCGGCTGGGTAACGTTACGGACGGTGCGGTGCCCGAACATGGTTTCCCAAGTTTCGGTGGCTGGCGAACCGGCGGTCAGTAGCGGAATCGAGGCCTCGGTGGCAGGGCTAGCGGGCTTGGGTGGATTGGCGGCGAAGAAGGCTGCCACGTCCATCTTGGCCGGCGGCCCGGATGGTTCGGTGGCTTGCGCGTAAGTGGCGTGGGCCAGTAGCAGCGCGGCGACGGCAACGCTGCAGCGCAGCGGAAGAATTATCTGCATGAGTATCCGTTTTGGTTTTCTGGCACAGGCAGCAAGCCGGCCCGTTCCGGGGCTGGCCGACACGGATTAGAAGCTGTAGTCGAGCGTCATACCTACACGGCGGTGAGAGTTCTCCCCCAGGCTGTAGGCGAAGCCGGAACCTGGACCCTTGCCCGGCAGCGGATCGAGGATAGCGTTTGGCACTCGCTTGTCGCTCAGGTTACGCGCATACAGCTGGGCGCTCCATTTGCTGTCGGGCGAGCGCAGGGTCAGGCGCAGCGACGAAACGTTGTGACCTCCGAAGCCGCAACTCGCTTCAAGCGAATTGCACAGGCGCACACGGCTCTTATACACAATATCGCCGCCGAGCTTGAGTTCATAATCGCCCGGCAGATCCCAGCTGTAATCGCCGGAAAGCGTGGCCTTTGTCTTCGGCGAATATAGCAAGCGCTGGCCATCGCTGCTGTTGTTGCCAATAGTAAAACCTTCCGGGTACTCGGTATCCAGGATCACGGCCATGCTCATGCCGAGCTGCAGCTGCGGCAGCGGACGAGCACGGATATCGGCCTCGAACCCCTTGGTAACGACTTCCGGCACGTTTAGCGGAATGCAGCCCAAAGCACCGGCCGAAGTCAGCGTGCAGTTCTGCTCCTGGAAGTCCTTGATCTTGGTATGGAAGGCAGCCAGGTCGACGTCGAGCCTGCGGTCGAGCATGGTGAGTTTAGTGCCCAATTCAATGCTGGTCGGCAGCTCGGGTCTGATCAAGGTGCCAGTGAAATTGCCCGAGGTAGTGGCCGCACCGACGACAGTATCGTTGTCGATCTGCGGACCCTTATAGCCGCGACTGACAGTGCCATAGACATTCGCCAACTTCGAGATTACATGCTGCAGCCCGACCTTGCCAGAGACATTGGTCTCACGGACACTGCCGCTTGCCGTTTTGACGGTGGCGGGTAGTGCAAAGGGTGCGAACCTCACCACGCTGGACTGGCTATAATCGCTATGGACAGCGTCGCGCGTGTACCGCAGGCCAGCTATCAGGCTGGTTGCATCGGTCAGACGAAACGTAGCCTGGCCGAACAGCGCCTTGGTCGTCAGGTCGGCCGTTGCGCCCGAGTTGTTCACGATCGAGCGCGGCACTGGTGGCGAAGGAAGAGCTGGGTTTGGCAGGATCGTGGTAATCGTGCGATTATCGTTCGATGAATCGGCATAGAACAAGCCAGCAACGTACTCGAAGCGCTGTCCGGTTGGCGACGCGATGCGCAGCTCCTGCGAGAATTGTTTGGAGTCCTGGTACGGCGTCAGGTTGCGGATCTTGTCGTAGCCGAGCGACATGTCGACGGCGAGATCGTTCGGACCAACCTCACGGGTACGGTAGGCGGTAATCGAGGTCAGGGTGTTGCCGCTGCCCAGCGTCCAGTCGAGCTGGCCGGACAGGCCGCGCACCCGACTACGCGAAAGTTCTGCGGCGTCCGAGCAAATCTGATTGTTGGTCGGGGAGACGGTCACGCCGCAGGCAGCGAATTCAGCCAGCGGGCGGTGGTTACCGGCGGTATTAGTGACATTGGCAACCATAGGCGCGAAGAACGCCGCGTTTTTGGTCTTGGAATTGGATGCTTCGCCGATCAGGTTAAAACTGATGTCCCTGTTGGGCTTGAGCAGGTATCGCAGGCGCAGACCACCATTGTCGGTGACGCTGTCTTTGCCCGTGAAGACGTTGTGGTAGACACCCTCGTTGCGCTCAGCCAGACCGGAAATACGCAGGGCCGAGATATCGTTGATCGGCACGTTGGCGGTCGCACGCACGGCATTGCCGTGCGAACCCTTGAGTTCGAGTTGCACATTGCCACTGGCATCGCCGATCATTGGCGCTTGAGTCGACATGTTGAGTACACCGGCCGAAGCGTTCTTGCCGAACAGGGTACCCTGCGGACCACGCAGCACTTCCACGCGTGCCAGGTCCAGCATCAAGCCACTGGCGGTGGCGCCTTGCGGCACGCCGTCCACGACCACGCCGACCGAGCTTTCAGCTGAAATCGTGAACACGGCGGTGCCGATGCCACGTATCGATGCGCTGCCGCCGGGGCCGCCGGTTCCTTGGTCGCCGAATTCAAGCGAGGCCGCGGTGCGGGACAGGTCGCCGATGTCCTTAACGCCAGCATTGGCCAGCTGGGCCGCATTGACCACCGTCATCGCGACCGGCACTTCCTTAACGTTCTGACTGCGCTTCTGCGCCGTCACGACCACGGTCTCGATGCCTTGGTCGGCTTGCTTGGCTGCGACTGGCGATGCGCCGCTGGCATCTGCCTGGGCAAACGCAGGGTTCCAGATCGCCGCGAGGCTAAGGCTTAAAATGGTCATTGGGCCACGCGCGAAAGGGGTGTGCATTGAGGGCATGTCGTCTCCTGTTGTATGCCGGTCCCGTCGGACGGCGTGTTGTGATGTGTGTTTGCTGGCATGGCCGGAGTCTTGCGCTCCAGCACAGTCGAATCAAGTATAGGCACGGGACTCGGCGGTTCTAAAGTCGTAATCCGTGATACCAGCTATCGCCGGCGGAAAGTGATGATCAAGCGCTGATCAATCGAATGCGCTGATACGTCGTATTGCAACTCTGGGCTTCGAGGCTAGCTGCTGCGCTGATATCGTTGTCAAAAACGATAACGGAGACATCCCATGCACACTCGTCCTCTTGCTGCGGCCCGGACAGCTTGCGCGGACGCGCCACCCTCATGCTCTGCCACTTCGTCGGCATGGTCGACCTGGTTGCCTTGCCGCTCTGGGTCGGCGCGCTGGTACAGCACTATGGTTTCGACCTGGAACATGCCGGCATGATCGTCACCGCCTTTCTGGCACGCGGTCGCAGCCAGCCTGGTCGCCGCGCCCACCTTCAACCGGCTGCCGCGCAGCGCCTGCGTGGTTGCCCGGTATGGCGTCGCCGCACTGGCCTTCTATGGCGCCGCCCAGGCCACCAGCTTCGGCGTGCTGGCCCTGCTGCATCTGGCGGTCGGTGCCGCCGCCGGCATGGCGCTGCCGGTCACGCATGGCACCATCGGCCGCAGCAGCAATCCGCACAAGCTGTTCGCCATCGTCGGCACAGCGCTGGGCGTGGCTGCGATCATCTTCTATGCGGCGGTGCCGCCCGCGATCGCGCTTCACGGCGGTAGCGTGCTGTTCAAGGTATTCGATGGCCTCATGGCTCTGGCGGCAGTGAGCGCACTGGGCTTCCCCAAGTGACCAGCCGCGTTCAATTAGGTGCGACGGCCGCGCCGCTGCCGCGCGCCGCGTGGTTTGCGATCTTCGGCGTCAACAGCATGGCGCTGAACCAGGCGCTTACTCACAGCATGTTGGACCGGGTCGGCATCATGCGCGGCTTCAGCCAAGAGCAGGTCAATGCGCTGCTGGTGGTATGCGGCCTGGTCAACCTGTTGCCGGCCGCGCTCGCGGGACTGCTGCAAAAGCGCCTGAACCCGGCGCGGGTCGCGCTGGTAGCGGCACCCTTGCAAGCCATCCTGGCCGTCACCATCACGCAGTCGACCAGCTATATCGGCTACGCGCTGGCAGCCAGCGTGTATGCGACGGTGCTGATCTTCATGCACACCTTTCTGTTCGGCCTGATTGCCCGGCTCGACCCGAGCGGCCGCTCGCTGGCCTCCACTCCGGCGATGATGATGACGGGCTCTGCGATCGGCCCGGCGCTGGCCGGAGCAGTGGCGATGCGCGCCGGCTTCGGTGGCCTGACCATGTTGGCGGCGGTGGTGGGCATTGCTGCGACCCTCTTCTTTTCGCTGGTGGCGCGCCGTGCAGGCGCGGCCGCAGCGTTACCAACGATCTAATCCAAGCGGAGTGCAGTATGAGTGATAGCGGTGCAGTGACCCTCGTGCAGGCCAACCGAATCGTCAGCGAGGCCCTGTTTGCGGCGCGCAAGGCCGGCATGCCGCCGGTTGCGCTGGTGGGGTTGGATGCGTCCGGCCATCCGGTGGCCTTGCAGCGCAAAGACGACGCCAGCATGCTGCGTGTCGATATCGCCACCGGCAAGGCCTGGGCCGCTGCCTGCATCGCCGCGGGGATCCTCGACCCGGTCGTGCGCGCGCAACCGACAACCCATATCGCCCCGCGCTTCCTCGCGCTCGGCACTGAAGCATAAGGAGTTCCATGCCAGCATCCCCAGCCGACCAGCTACGCAGCATCGCTATCGGCGTCACCGACCTCGGTGCGGCCGAGCGCTTTTAAACCAGTACCTGGAACTTGCAGACCGTGGCGCGTACCGATGATGCGGCCTACCTGCGCGGTTCCGGCAGCTTCCATCACATCCTGCCCCTGCACCGCAGCAGCAAGCCGGATGTGCGGAACGTCACCTTCAGCGTCGCCAGTTTGGCCGACGTAGACGCGATAACGGCGCGCATCCCGGCCGCCGGCGGCACGGTCGTCTCCGGGCCGCAGCCGCTCGCGGAAGCAGGCGGCGGCACGGCGGTCGTCATCAATGACCCGCAAGGCAGGATCCTGCGCTTCGTGCACGGCGACGCGCGCCACCTCGAGGCACTCGATCGCGCCCACCGCGATGCGCCGGAGCACATCACCCACGTCGTGTTTAACAGTACCGACGTGGCGGTTGCCCAGCGATTCTTCGAGGAAGCGCTCGGCTTTTGCCTGTCCGACCGAACGAAGATCATGGCCTTCATGCGCTGCAACAACGACCACCACAGTATCGCGCTGGCCGATTCGGATGCCAATACGCTGAACCACATTGCCTTCGTCATGCCGGATCTCGAGGCCGCGATGCGCGGCGCCGGCCGCATGAGTGATGCCGGCTGGCCGATCGAATGGGGCGTGGGCCGCCATGGCCCAGGCAATAACGTGTTCTCGTATTTCGTCGGCCCGGACGATTTCGTCATCGAATACACCGCCGACGTGCTGCAGGTCGACGACAGCTACCGGACCGGCGGCCCGTCCGACTGGGGCTGGCCGGCTAGGCGCTTCGACCAGTGGGGCGTGTCGAAACCGCTGTCCGACCGCATCAAGCAGGCCCAGAAGAAAATCCGTTTCATCGAACAATAAGCATCAACCGACAGGAGAAAACCTTGAAATTCACCAGCTACCTTGCCGAGGGCACCGCCCGCCTGGCCGTTGTCGATGGCGACACCATCATCGACCAGAACCGCATGCTGCCAGAGGTACCGTTTGATGCGCGCCAGGCACTGCTGGCCGGGGTCGACCTGGTGGGCGCCGCGCGCCGCGCCATCGAACTGGCGGCGCCAGGCGAGCGCCAGCCGCTAGCCGGCCTGGCGCTAGCGCCGGTCGTGCCCGAGCCGGGCAAGACCGTCTGCCTGGGCCTGAATTATTATGACCATGCCGCCGAGAGCGGCCGCGACAAGCCGACCTACCCGAGGTTCTTCCTGCGCGCCACCACCTCGCTGCTGGGCCACGGCGAAGCGTCGCCGCTGCCGCTGGTGTCGGAACGCTTCGACTACGAGGCCGAGCTGGCCGTGGTGATCGGCAAGACCGCGCGCCACGTCAAGCGCGAGGATGCGCTCGACCATGTGTTCGGCTACGCCTGCTTCAACGACATCTCGGTGCGCGACTACCAGAAGCGCACTCCGCAATGGACGATCGGTAAAAACTTCGACCGTACCGGCGCCTTCGGCCCGGTGCTGGTCAGCGCCGACGAGCTGCCGGCCGGCGGCGCGGGCCTGCGCATCCAGTCGCGCCTGAACGGCCAGGTCATGCAGGACGCGAACACGACCGACATGATCTGGGACGTGGCCGAGACCATCGCCCTGTTGTCCGAATGCCTGACCCTGGAGCCGGGCGACGTGATCGCCATGGGCACCCCGGCCGGCGTGGGCCAGTCGCGCGTGCCGCCGGTGTGGATGAAGGACGGCGACACGATCGAAGTCGAGATCGAAGGCGTGGGCCTGCTGGTCAACCAGATCGAGAACGAAGTCAAGCCATGAGCAGCCTGCGCGACCAGTCCAGCTACGACGTCGTGGTGGTGGGCTTCGGCCCGTCGGGCGCGGTGGCCGCGGCGCTGCTCGGCCAGGCCGGCGTGCGCACCCTGGTGGTGGACCGCACGGACGAGGTCTATCCGAAGCCGCGCGCGATCGCCCTCGACCACGAGATCATGCGCGTGTTCCAGAACCTCGGCCTGCAGGATGCGGTCGCGCCGTTCTGCGAACCGTTCACGCCGTCCGAATACTATGGCGTGGGCGGCCAGCTGATCAAGCGGCTGGCCACCGTGGAGCCGCCTTATCCGCTCGGCCATACGCCGTCGATGGTGTTCACCCAGCCGCCGGTCGAGCGCGCCCTGCGCGAGCACGTGCAGGCGCACCCCGACGTCGACGTGGTCCTGGGCCAGCGCTTCACCGGCCTGGAACAGGATGGCCAGGGCGTCACCGTGCGCCTGCAAGGCGCCGATGGCAAGGGAGCGAGCGTGCATGCGCGCTACGTGATCGGTTGCGACGGCGCTTCCAGCGCCGTCCGTGAAGCGGTCGGGATCGAGCTCGAGGACCTGCAGTTCGACGAGCCATGGCTGGTGGTCGACGTGCAGGTCAACGAGCAAGGCCTGGCCAAGCTGCCCAGGACCAGCGTGCAGTACTGCGAACCGGAGCGTCCCTGCACCTACGTGATCGGCCCGGGCAACCATCGGCGCTGGGAAATCTCGCTGCTGCCGGGCGAGGATCCGGCGTATATGGCGACCGAGGAGGGCGCCTGGAGCGTATTGAAACGCTGGATCGGTCCAGAGGACGCCACCCTGTGGCGCCAGGCCAGCTACCGCTTCCACGCCCTGGTGGCGCGCGAGTGGCGCAACGGACGGGTGTTCATCGCCGGCGACGCCGCGCACCAGCAGCCGCCGTTCCTGGGGCAGGGCATGTGCCAGGGCGTGCGCGACGTCGCCAACCTGGTGTGGAAGCTGAATGCGGTGCTCACCGGCGCCGCGCGCGACGCGCTGCTCGATACCTATGCCGAGGAACGCCGCGAGCATGTGCGCCGCCTGACCACGCGCATCAAGGAGATCGGCGCCGTCATCTGCGAACGCGACGTGGCGGCGGCACGGAACCGCGACGCCAGCCTGATCGCCGCCGCCGGCGGTACGATCAGGACGGTGCCGCGCCAGGACATCATCCCGCCGCTGAGCAGCGGACTGCTGGACGACGGCGCCCACAGCGGCACCGGCAGCCTGTTCCCGCAGCCGCGCGTGGCCGGTCCCGGCGGCCCGGCGCTGCTGGACGACGTGGCCGGCACCGGCTGGCACATCGTCACCACCCTGCCCCTGGCGCAGCTGCCGCCCGGACTCCTGCCGCTGGCGCAATCGCTCGGCACCTTGGTGTGCATGGCGCCGGGCGAACAGCGGTTCTCGAACGCGCAGCACTGCATCGAGGCTGGCGAACTTGATGGCGTGCTGGCAGGCTGGTTCGAACGCCATCAATGCCGCGCGTCGGTCGTGCGCCCGGACCGCTACGTGTACGGCGTGGCCGACAACGGCGAAGCGCTGCTGGAGCTGGTGGCCGGACTGCAGCAACGCCTGAAGTAAAACGGATGCCGGCGGCCGCGATTGCGCCCGCCGGCATCGGACATGTTCACACAACAAGACAAGAGACTAGCATGGCACAATTCAAGAACGGACATAACGCACGAGGTCGCAATCTGTTGGGCATGGGCACGGCGCTGGCGGGCGCCGCGCTGCTGCCCGACGCCGTGAGCGCCGCGGCCAAGGCCGGCCGCGGCTTCCCGAAAGGCTTCCTGTGGGGCGCGGCCATCGCGGGCCACCAGGCCGAAGGCGACAACGTCGCCAGCGACGCCTGGTTCCTCGAGAATCTCCAGCCCACCGAGTTCAAGGAGCCGTCCGGTTCCGCGGTCGACCACTACCGCCTGTTCGACCAGGATATCGCCATGCTGGCCTCGGTCGGCCTGAACACCTTCCGCTTTTCCATCGAATGGGCCCGCGTCGAGCCGGTGGAGGGCATGTTCTCTGTCGCCGCGCTGGAGCATTACCGCGACGTCCTGCAAGCCTGCCGTAAACGCGGCATCAAGACCATGGTCAGCTTCAACCACTTCGTCAATCCGCGCTGGTTCGCGGCCAGGGGCGGCTGGGAGGCGGAAGGGTCGGCGCAGCTGTATGCGCGCTACTGCGACAAGGTGGCGCGCCACCTCGGACACCTGATGGACGTCGCCACCACCTTCAACGAGCCGAACCTGCCGCGCCTGCTGTTCGGCATCCCAGGCCCGCTGTCGGGCATGGCCGACAACCCGCGCATGCGCGAGATGCTGGCGAAGGCGGGCCAGCTGAGCGGCACCGGCAAATTCTCGGCGTGGATCTTCGGCGACTTCGCGAAGATCGAAGCTGGCCTATTGCAGGCGCATGAACTGGGCTACAAGGCGATCAAGTCGGTCGATCCAAAACTTCCGGTCGGCCTGTCGATCGCGATCGCCGACGACCAGGCCGTGGACGGCGGCGAGGCCATGGTTGAGCGCAAGCGCGCCATCGCCTACGAACCGTGGTTCAAGGCGATCACCCGCAATGGCGACTTCATCGGGGTGCAGACCTATACCCGCGAACTGATCGGGCAGGACGGCGTGCGGCCGCCGCCGAAGGATGCCGAAATCACCACCGGCCACATGGAATACTACCGGCAGGCGCTCGAGGCAACCCTCCGCTACACGGCCCAAAACGTGAAGCTGCCGATCTACGTGACCGAGAACGGCATCTCGACCGACAACGATGCCCGCCGCGTCGCCTACATCAACACCGCGGTGCAAAGCGTGGCGAACTGCCTGAAGGATAGCATCGACGTGCGCGGCTACATCCACTGGTCGCTGATCGACAAGTTCGAGTGGATCTTCGGCTACGGTCCGCGCTTTGGCCTGATCGGCGTCGACCGCGGCACGATGAAACGCACCATCAAGCCGAGCGCCTACGTGCTCGGGAAAATCGCCAAGGCCAACGGGATCTGACTGCCAGGTGACGTGCCGGGTGCTGGTACAGGACGTCCGCTGACGATAGCAGGTATCGCCAAATTAGGCTTTGGCTGCCGCAGCGGCGCCGCTAAGCTGAAGCCCTTCATTCGATGCAAATAACAGGAGACAACACCGTGGGCGGGATTATTTTTGATAACGTACGCATCTTCGACGGCGCCCGCTCACATCCGGGAGTCGGCGCCGTGCGTGTGGAAGGCAATCGCATCACCGAAGTGAGTGCTCCCGGCCAGACCGTCGAACGCAAAGAGGGCGATCGAGTCATCAATGGGCATGGCGGAACCCTGATGCCCGGCCTGGTCGAGGCCCATGCCCACCTGTCGTGGCCAAGCTCGGTCGAGCGCTTCGTGCCCGGCATGGCGCTGCCGCCCGAAGACCTGGTGCTGACCACCGCGCGCAACGCGCGCATCCTGCTCGACCATGGCTTTACCAGCGCGTATTCGGCGGGTGCCTTGAGCAAGACGGTCGAAGTGGTGCTGAACAGTTTCATCACCAGCGGCGGCATGCCAGGTCCGCGCCTGGTGGCTTCGTCGATCGAACGTTCGCCGCCGCAGGAAGGCGAGGAGCTCGACCCGGGCCAGACCGCCGACCACGGCAGCGGTCCGGACGCGATGCGCGCCTTCGTCCGGCAGTGCGCGACGCTCGGCGCCAAGTCGGTCAAGTTCCTGCTGTCGGGCGAAGATGCGCTGATGCCCGGCGCCTCGCAGCAGCTGCTGTACACCCAGGAAGAGGCCAGCGCGGCCGGCGAGCAGGCGCGCGAATCCGGCGTCTGGCTGGCATGCCATGCGCAGGCGGCGGAGGCGATCAAGATGGCGCTGCGCGCCAATTTCAGGGTGCTGTACCACTGCACCTATGCCGACGAGGAAGCGCTCGACATGCTGGAAGCCAGGCGTGACGAGATCTACATCGCGCCGGCGATCGGCATCATCCAGGCGACCCTGGACGCGGCGCCGCCGCCGCACTTCGACATGAGCCACATGAAGCGCAGCGCGGCCGAGGTGCTGGAACTGCAGAAGAAGCTGATTCCCGAGCTGAAGCGGCGCGGCCTGAAGATCCTGCCGGGCGGCGATTACGGCTTTCCGTTCAATCCGAACGGCCGCAACGCGCGCGACCTGGAACTGTTCGTCCAGCACTTCGGCTACAGCCCCGAGGAAGCGCTGTCGGCGGCGACCCTGCTGGGCGGTGAACTGATGGGCATGGGCGACAAGCTGGGGCAGGTCCGTCCGGGCTTCCTGGCCGACCTGCTGCTGTTGGACGGCAATCCGGTGGAAGACGTGACCGTGCTGCAGGACCGCAGCCACCTGCGCGCCATCATGAAGGATGGCCGCTTCCACAAGGATCCGGCGCTGGCCGCGCTGTAAGGACGATCGATGACGCGAGATTTCGAGGAAACCATCCGGGCCGCCGGTCCGGTGATCGACCCGCCGGCGGCCAAGGCGCTGTATGCGCCGCTGCTGGCGGACGCGCCGCGCGGCGGCGCCGTGGTGCCGGACATCGCCTATGGCATGGATGAGCTCCACCGTCTCGACCTGTACCTGCCGCTGGGCGCCGACGGTCCGGCGCCGGTCGTGATCTTCCTGCATGGCGGCGGCTTCATCCGCGGCGACAAGGCCGATCGCTATCATGTCGGCCACTATTTTTCGCGCCACGGGGTGCTGGCCGTGCTGCCGAACTATCGCCTCGGCCCGCGCAACCGCTGGCCGGCCGGGGCCGAGGACGTGTCCTCGGTACTGGCCTGGGCGCGCGACAACGTGGCGGCGCACGGCGGGAATCCGGACCATATCGTGCTGGTCGGGGAATCGGCCGGCGCCGCGCACATCGCGGCCGCGACCCTGATGCGGCGCTTCCATCCTCCCGGCGGCCTGCGGATCGCCGGCGCCTTCCTGGCGTCCGGGGTCTACAACGCCGAGCTGGAGCTGCTGGCGCGCAGCCAGCTCGGGATCGCGACGCCCGACCCGCGCAACGAAGCCTATTTCGGCCCGGATTTCAGCGCTTACCGGGAGATGTCGACCATCGCGCAGATCGACGCCGAGCCGTTTCCCCTGGCGATCAGTTATGCGGAGCTGGATCCGATCCAGATGCAGGCCCAGGCCGGGGAGCTGTTTGCCCGCCTGGTCACGCAGCACGGCTTCCAGCCGCAGATCTCCGTGGTGCGCGGCCACAACCACCTGAGCCAGGTCTATTCGATCAACAGCGGCGATGAAGCACAAGTGTCGATATAGCCAGCGTGCTTTCGCTCGCCGGTAGCGAACACAGCAGATTGACTCGTACCGACCGCGGTAAGCTCGACTGCAAACATCGTATTCTCTTCGGAGAGTGGAAAACAAAACAGTCCCTATTAGAAGCAGATAGTAGGTATCGCATTTTAAGGCTTCGAGTCAGAGAACTTGAGCTTCTATACTTGGTCATGACAACGGACTGCCGTTGCTGATGAAAAACAAGAACTAGGAGACGTCGGATGTTTAACCGAAGAAATTTTATTGCATCGAGTGTGGCCATGATGGCAGTGCCAGCGTGGGCTGCAACGGCCAGTGCGCCATCCAAGCGTACCTTCCCGAAGGGCTTCCATTGGGGAGCGGCGACCGCAGGGCACCAGATCGAAGGTAACAACGTCAATAGCGACTTTTGGGTGCTGGAACATACCAAGCCGACCCTTTTCTCCGAGCCCTCCGGCGACGCATGCAATAGCCTGATCTTGTGGGCAGCCGACCTGGATCTAGCCAAGTCGATGGGACTGAACTGCTATCGTTTTTCCATCGAGTGGTCGCGCATCGAACCCGCGCCAGGGCAATTTTCCATTGCAATGCTGGATCACTACAAGCGTGTCGTCGCAGGGTGCCGCCAGCGCGGCCTGACGCCGATGGTGACCTTCAATCACTGGACGGTGCCGGTATGGTTCGCCGCCCAAGGCAGTTGGACCCATCCGGATGCGCCCGACCTGTTCGCCCGCTACTGCGACCGCGTGATGCGTTATTTCGGTGATCTGATCGGTGTCGCGTTCACCCTTAATGAACCGAACGGCCTCCTGATTGCCCGGGCCATGGTGCCACCCCAGGCGATCGCGGCGCAGAAAGCAATGCTGGTTGCAGCCTCACGCGCTCATGGCGTCGACAACTTTATCGGCGGTCCGGCGTTCGGCGAGATTCACAACATGCTGCCGAACATGCTCAAGGCGCACAAACTGGGCAAGAGCGCCATTAAGGCGGCGCGCTCCGACTTGCCAGTTGGTGCCACGCTGGCGGTGGCTGACGACCAGGCGGCCGGACCTGGCAGTAAGCGCGACGAAATGCGCAAGATCTTCTACGGGGCGTGGATCGACAACGTCAAGGGCGACGATTTTGTTGGCGTGCAAAACTACGTGCGCAACGTCTGGGACGCCAAAGGCAAGCTGCCCGATCCAGCGGGCGTGCCGCTCAGTTCGGAAGGTCAAGGCATTTACCCATCCTCACTGGCCGGTGCGGTCCGGTATGTGCACGAAGCGACCGGCCTGCCGGTGATGGTGACGGAACACGGCTATTACATAACCGATGACAAGATTCGGATCAGCCAGCTGCCCTTGGCGTTGGCCGAACTCAAGCGCGTCATGGACGACGGTGTTCCCGTGCTCGGCTACATTCACTGGACTCTGATTGACAACTTCGAATGGGTATCGGGCTTTGCACCGAAGTTGGGCTTGGCTTCCGTCGATCCTAAGACCTTTGTTCGAACACCCAAGCCCAGCGCCGCAGTGTTTGCCGCGATTGCCAGACGCAATTCTCTTTGATCGGGACAACCAAGATCCGCAATGCTGCTTCAGGACATCGATCCCGGATGCCAATGCGAATACTCTACCGTGGCAAAAATGCACTGGCGCGTTCTTATCAACGGGCGTGAATGTGATACGCCGCTGGTAGAACGTGGGAGCAGTGTGGCCCGTTCAGGCCCTGCATTCGACTCCCTTCGTTGGCTGCAAATTCTATTAGCTCAGTCTACTGGGGTATGCATACGCTTTGCGGTCGCGGGCTGAGAAGCGCTGCGGTAGCGCTTTCTCGGCGACTTGGCGAAGAACCGCTCCCTGACTGCGTGACCATGGTGATGACAAGCGCAGAACCGAATGTAATCCGCTGCAATCTCGACTTCAGCGCCGATGGTCAAGTGCGACGTCTCCGCTGGAACGGAGCTTTTTTAACCGTATTAAGGAGTTTCCGATGCCTGGTCCCGTCGTCACCCGCGATAGCAGCACACCTGTGCATTCGCTCTCAAGCGTCAGCAATGCTGCCGTAATGTCGCTGTTGTCGAGCCTGTTCTTCACCTGGGGATTTATCACTGTCATCAACAATACGCTGTTGCCTCATTTGCGTAGCGTGTTCGACTTGAATTACACCCAGACGACGATGATCGAGTCGGTGTGGTTCATTGCCTATTTCGTTGCTTCGATTCCGTCGGCGCGTGTGATCAAGCGCCTCGGCTACAAGAAATCAATGGTCACTGGACTGGTCGTTATGGCCGTCGGCGCACTGATGATGATTCCAGCGGCGCGGCTCCCGTCGTATATGATGACACTGTGCGCGCTGTTCGTGATCGCATGCGGCATCACTTTGCTCCAGGTGTCGGCCAATCCGTATGTGGCCGTTGTCGGCTCGGCTTCGACCGCGTCGTCACGCCTGAATCTTGTCCAAGCATTCAATTCGCTGGGCACCACTCTGGCGCCCTTGTTCGGCGCCTACCTGATCTTGGGTCGCTCGAATTCTGGCACCGCGGAAGCGGGGCAGGTGTTGACCCATGCCGAACGTCTGGCGGATGCGCAGGCGGTCCAACTGCCTTATTTGATTGTGGCGGCCGTGCTAGTGGTCCTGGCAGTAGTCATCGCCCGCTTTCCACTTCCAGCACTGCACGCCGGCAGCCGCCGCGCCAGTAAAGGACAGCGCGCCTCGCTGTCGCTGTGGCGCCACCGCAATCTGGTTTTCGGCATCCCAGCCATTTTCATCTACTTGATCGCCGAGATCGGGGTCGCCAATCTGTTCATCAACTTTGTTGCACAGCCAGACATCGCGAACCTGAACCATGAACAGGGAGCGCACTACCTGTTCCTGCTATGGGGAGGCATGATGGTCGGGCGCTTCGCCGGTAGCGCGTTGATGCGGCGGATATCCGCCGAGCGCGTCCTGGCTCTTGCGAGTATTGGCGCATTTGTCGTCATGTTGATCGCGGCACTGGGGACGGGACATATCGCAATGTGGGCGCTGATTTCCGTCGGCTTGTTCCACTCCGTGATGTTCCCGACCATCTTCACATTAGGCATCAAGGACTTGGGTCCCCTTACCGAGGAGGGGGCCGGGCTGTTGATCATGGCGATTGCGGGCGGTGCGCTGGTGATTGTACAAGGCTGGCTCGCCGATACGATCGGCTTGCAACTGTCTTTCCTCCTGACGGCGGCATGCGAACTGTATGTGTTGTTCTACGCAATGTGGGGAGCACGCACCAGCCACGTCGCCACGCAAACATAGCGCGGCATCCCGACGTCGCCGTGAGTTTCTCAATCAGCGGCGTTATTACACTCATATTGCGGGTGGCGTTGACTGCATGCGACTCGCCCATACTGATTTTCTCCACAAATTCCTGATCAGACATGAACAATTTTCGTAAAAATGAATCAAAGGCGAGGGATCCGATGAAGTCGAGGAACGTCTATCCGTTGATACGTCGCCTGTTGTTCGCGAGCGCAATCACGTTGCCTTTATCTTTGCACGCGTCGCCGCCACCGCCAACGACCGTGTCGCCTGCCGCTTTTGCAAAAATGTCCGTCATGCAGGCAGCACAAACTGCAAAGCCGGACTTTAAATTACCTAAGCTCGATGATTTCGCCGGCTGGAAGGCGGAGCAAGTCAAATTTGCCGCGATGACCGACGTCTACGACAAAGCCCTTCTCAAACGCTTTCCTGTAGAGGTGCGCGAACGCCTCATAGCGGGCGTACCTGTAGTTGAAGTCCTGCCGCCACAAGTCCTGCGGGACGGCCGCAAGCTGGTTTATGCACATGGCGGCGCTTATACATTCGGTAGCGTGCGTTCAACACTGGGATCGGCAGCGATGGTGGCCCACGCTACTGGAATGCCAGTGATCTCGATCGACTACACGTTGGCGCCACAGGCCAAGTGGAAAGTCGCAACTGCGCAGGTGATTTCTGTACTACGAGGTTTGCAGCAAGCTGGAACGCCGCTGGGATCGATAGGGGTATTCGGAGACTCTGCAGGTGGTGGGCTGGTAGCAGGAGCGGTGCTGCGCATGCGGGACGAGGGATCAGGGATGCCTGGCGCACTTGTGCTGTGGTCGCCGTGGTCCGACATTACTGAATCGGGCGACTCGTATGTCACGCTGAAAGACACCGATTTCCTGAGCTATGCGGGATTCCTGGATGTCTGCGCGGCCGCTTATGCTTCCCCTGCCGATCAGAAAAATCCATACGTCTCGCCCGTGTACGGCGACTACCGTAAAGGCTATCCGCCGACCTTGATCCAAGGCGGTACCCGCGAAATATTTCTGAGCAATTTCGTACGCCATTATCAGGCCATCGTACAAGGGGGACAGCGTGCCGAACTGGATTTGTACGAAGGGATGCCGCACGTACACCAAGTAATGATGGCAGGTACTCCGGAGTCAGACGCTGCTCTCGCCAGGATGACCCGCTTCATCAAGGATACTTTGAAGCCCGCGCGCCCCCTGTAGGCCGAGCTGCTTTCTCGGTCTGGTGTCGACGGATATCGTATCTACCTTCACGACAAAGTAGTTTACGTAATGTGCGCTGAGTAAATTGAACGCTATAGCCGCCAAGTCAGCCGAACCCCATTTTTGCTGACATCTTTAGAGGTGAGGAGCTTTCAATAAACCACGGTCGGCGCGTCGCGAGAAACGTAATGCGCAGATAGCAAGCTTGGAGGTTGGATAGCGGCGGCGTGTTGCGAAACGCAACACGCCACTTTCAATTATTCGATACCCACGTTCCTGCATACGTTCATAATTTATTGCGGACGCTGCATGGTGGTCGGTCTTTTCCCGTCAAGAGTGAGTTGGACTGAAACAGGAGTAACACATACTCTGCGCACTCCTGCAGTACTCCTACGGTAGGCCTACGTGTTGCCATTAGAATGCGGTTCGTCAACCCAGCACGTCCTGCTTAGTGCAGATCACCACATGTCGATGTTGGCTTTAACCGCGCTCAACGAGGACGTCATGACTTGCAAGTCCACTATTGTGTCAATTGCGCTGCTGCGAGGGAATGTGGTTCGGCTTCCTCGAAGGCCCGTACCAGATCAAGCGTCTGCTGTCCGGTGTACACCATCGTCGTGTTCACGCTGCTGTGCCCGAGCAACGCCGCGACGCTGCGAATTTCCTGCCCCTTGAGCAGGGTAGCCATCGCGAAGGTATGCCTCAGCCAGTGCGATGATGCATCACGCAGCCGTGACGCGCCTTCCATATCTTCCTGGCTGTCGAGATATAACGCAGCGCCCTCGAGGCGTCCGATGACGATTTTATGCAGACCCTATCGCGTCTGGACGCTGCCCCAAGCGCCAAACAGGCGCTTGTCGCTGGTCCTGGTGATGGCCCCAGTCGCTAGCTGCACCTTGCGCGTGCGCAGAGACAGCAGCAGGGGAGTTGCGTCTCCGTGAGACGGATAGGCTGGCAACCTAAAGCCCATCCGGTAGGAGATGAACGCGTCCATTAATACCTTCGTTACCGGCACGGTGCGTGCCTTGCCGCCCTTGGCGTCATGCGCACTGACATCGAGCACCCAGTACGTCTTACGCGCGTGTGGATCATCGAACTGTTTGAAAGCCCCCATCTTCGCACCGACAAGTTCAGAGGCGCGCAGGGCGGTTTCCCGCAGCATACGAGCACGAACCTGTCGCGCAGGTAGGACCTGCGGTCGGTGAGCGCTTCGCTGTCCTGGTCATCCATGACCTGCAGGACGATGTCGTACAAATCCAGGTGAATCGCGCGGGACACGTTGAGCTCGCGCGGCGCCGGCGCTTTCCGTCATGCGAAGTAATTTTGCGAAAAAAACGAAGTAAAAGTGTGAACAAAATGGTTTGTTGAGAATGCCTCAGCATCATCCCTTAAAAACAAGAGCTTGGCGACGTCGCGAAGCAATTATGCGAAATTGCCGGCAGTACGTTTTCGCTGTCTCTGCGGCAATGGAACGTAGGAGCTTGGGCCGGCACGCAAACGCCAGGTTCGCCGCTCCAACGTAGAGACTCCAAGCAGGTCGATGCAGTCCAGCCACTCGCTCCACGATGCATCCAGTGCCACAGAAAAGGCGCTCAAATGTGCGTCGAGATCGTCCTTATCCGGTGCCGGCCCGGCAGCCTGCCATTCTGCGACGCCGTACAACGGCAAGCGAAGGCTACGGCGCAGCAGATATGGATTGCTACAGCCCTGCCAGGTCATGCGCCAGTATACGAAAGCGAGCACGTGTGAGCTTGGTGTGTCCTCTGCGGCAGGCCTTGTAACAGGTGCCGGTACCACTGGCGCGATTGTCTATCGCATTGCCGCCAGCGCGCATTGGCATCCTGCCAGTAGCGCTGCTCCAGTTCGCGATGTTCCGTATCGTCAGTCCAGCGCACGTGCTGCCTGGTGACCGGACGCCGTGCTGCACCGGCTGGCATGATTGCCTGCAGCGACTCGCGCGTTGACGCATTCAGGGCAGACTGGCTGGTATCTATTGCAGCGCTCCCGTTGCGCCACGCTGGCTGCGCTGCCCGGCGCTTCAAGAAGGCCAGCCAGCGCGCGATCAAGCCGAATTCCCTGGCCGTGATCGCAGCGGTGGTCGGATAGCCGCTTCGTGTGACTGGGAGCAGCGGCTCCGCACAGTTCGGGCAGGTGATCGGGCCATGCACTTTGGACGAGCCCAGGTCATATGCCAGGTGCGTCCCGCAGCTCGCACAGTGCTCGCGCAGCAGCACGTGGTGCAGCGGACAGGTGCCAAGAGCACGCACCTGGTGAAGAACAAAATGGTAGCCCAGCCTGACGCATGCCGGACACCTGCGCAGCGACTCGGACATCAAGGGATGCAGACATTCCAGATCGCCGCCCAGGAAAGCCGGTTTGACCCGCCAAGATGGCAATGCCATGCTCCTTCCTGATGTCAGAGCAGCTCGCGGTATACGCACGGTAGCAACGAGCGCGGCTGCGCCGCCGGGATCCCCATCAGCGCAGCCACTTCGAAGGCCGACAGTGCATTCACCGCGGCCAGCTTGGCACCCCATGCCCACGCCGTCTCGTAAGGTGCGAATAGCTGTGGCGGAAGCCTGAGCGAGGCGACCACGCTGATGCCGCCAGGCGGAATAACGAGTAATGGCAAGCCCATGCGAAGGCGGACTCAGTGGCCCAGCCCGCGCGCGTTACGCTCGACGGCCTGTTCGGAAGCGACATAGCCGCAATGTCTCACCACCTCGCTCCAGCGTTGTTCGGTCAGCTCAAAGCCGAGCGCATCGCGTGTCAGGCCGTCCAACAGGACGGCTTCCACCGCGCGTGAAAAGTACTCCATCGGGATTTCGACTCTGCCTGCAAGCGCCGCATGCTGGTGCGCCATCGAGAAGGCATTCCAGACCGGATGCGCGCACTGCTCCAGCCGCAGACCAGTCTCGAACGCGTAGGGCAGGTAGTAGCGCGTGAAGCTCCAGCCACTCGCAGCGGGATATTCATGTTCGTCGTAACTCCTGAGGCAGGTCGCGGCGTCGAGGGCACTGCAAACCCCGCGAAAGCGCAAGGTCTCGACCATGAAGCGCTTGACGATCTGCGTGTCGCCGGACTCCTGGAAGAGGGCGCGCTGCTCGCAGAGCCGCTCCTGGCCGAACAAAAACGTCGTCAGGCGTACGCCGCTCTGGCCAGTTCGTCATGGACATCGCGCAGCCATTCGTATTCGTGCAGGGAATAGCGCTGGGCCTCGTCGCAAAACAAGACGATCGTGGCGCCGCCCTGGGATTCGGCCACCGCCAGCAGGCGATCGTGCAGGGCCTTGCGTTTATAGGCGTTACGGCCGACATCAGGTTGCGGATGGCGTACCGCGCGCAACAAGCTGGAGAAGAATGCTCCTTCGCTGCGACTGACCTTGTACTCGGCCTGCACGTGAAAGGTCGGCACGCAGGGCAGCTCGCGGTGGATCAGCATGCGCAGGTATTTGATCGCGTAGGTTTTGCTCAACCGGCTTTCGCCATAGATCAGCGCACCGGGAATCCGATACTGCAGGCATTTCGACACCAGCAGCCAGCATTGCTCGATGGCGGTGGTCGCGACACGGTAGGTGCGTGTGGAGAATGGATGCCGCTCATTGGCGACGGGTCGTCCGGGCGGTTTAGACTGGCTCACGGGTGGGCACCTTATGTCCTGAGGAGAGGCTAACGCGAGAACACCTGACCGGTACCGATGCTCAGGCTCCGTCCTTTTACTGGGCCGCTCGAGGCGGTGGCATCCTCCGCATTCCCGGAAGCCGCCTCCAACGGGGCCCTCGTTTTGTCATCGGATTGAACCGGCCCGGGTGGGGCCTGCGGCGCCGGTGATGCATCCTGGACGGCACGGCGTGCCGTTTCCGCTTTGCTGGCCGAACGGCGCCGTTTGCCTGCATGCTTGCGCAGGTACTCCAGATAGCACTGCACCGGATCGTCGTAGCGCACGAGGAGCAGCTTACGATCGCGCACCAATGCCAGTATTTCCCTGCGCATGCGCAGCGTATGCGCTGTATGGCGCCATGCACCCTGGACCTCGACCACGCCGAGCTCACGTCCACCGACATCGAATACGCGCAATAGACGTACGTCCTCGACATCGAAATAAATCTTTACCGGTTGCCCAATCAGGTCTGCACGACTTGCCAAGCTGTGGCTGGTGTAACTCGCCCTGAAGAACTGAATGTAAGGCCGCACGCCACGCGCGATACTGCCACGCACATGACCTTCATGCTGGTGCTGCAGAAGACACAGATGACGTCGCATGGGTTCGGCCAGCCAGCGTAGCGCGATGCGCTTCTAATCGATGTAGTAACCCAACGTTTCCAGCGGCGAGCGGCCGCCCAGGCTGGTATGAGGTTGGGCGTTGTAGTTGGCGATGGCAACTGCTGTCAGTTCCATTAGTTCGGCGAGACGCACCACGGCCGGTGCGCCAGCATCCAGTTCCTCTATCCTCCGGCGTGGATCGGTGACACCGGTTCCAGTAGTGCCCGGCAGACGATGCGCCAGGACCGACGCCAGAGTACCGAAGAAACGTTCGATGTGCGGCCGCCCGTTGGGCCGATAGGCCGGCCCGGCGTGGGCGCCGCATCCGATAACTTCGGTCAACACACGCAACGTGTCCTGAGCCAGATTGGCACGCGCATTATCGAAGCTGAATACGTTCCAGACTGCATAGCCCAATTCTGGAAAACGCTCCGACGGGATGCCCGCACCGGGGGCATAGCGTAGGCCTGGAATGCTGAGTGGCGGAGGGCGCCACGGCACCAGCGAGCGCTCCACGGTTTTGAGCACGTCAAAGCGGCTGTATTCCGGTTCGAGCACGATGTGATAGCCCAATATGGCACGACTGCACACGTCGATGATGGTGAGCAGCCAGACACGCTCGATGTCGAACGACTCCTCAACACCGGGAACACGCTCGAAGACGACGCGCAGAAGCACGTCGATGCGATGGCCATCGAATTCGACGGCGTCATAAGGCTGCGTCGCTACCGACGGCAACCCCTGGACGTCGGGTCGCACACCGCCGGAGCGCTTGTCTGCCAACGCAGAGCCGGCGGCGGTTTCGAACGTGCGCGTCGCGACGGCTTTCGCGGCCGCAGCCAGACTTCGGATGCCTTGCTGCTTCTGCACCAATGGGTAGTCGCGTTCGGTCAAACCGAGCTGCAGGCACAACTGGCGAAAGCGCCGATGCAAGCCGCTTAATCCAGAGAGGATCAAGCCTTTCGGTCCCTCGGTCACGACGACGCGATGCGCCTGCAATTCACTGACGATCAAGGCTTCAAGCTCGGGGTGGCGCTGCAGCAGCTGGGAAAATACGCCAGCCTTACCAGCAATGCCAGCTCGCCCAATCTTTACCAGGCGCCGATAGGGTTTGATCCGTTCGTAAGGGACCAGGGCACGGAAGCCCTGCATCCGACTATCAGCATGCGTTTGAAGACAGCGTTCATAGAGCCGAGGTATCGAGTTAAAGGGGACGCCGGTGGCGGCAGCGATGATACGCAGCGGCTCACGGCGGCAATAGCGTCTCACCGCTTCCTCTCGAGCCCGAAACAAGTCTCGCTGGCGATCGGTGAGCATTGGCCAGGCCACGGTCGGCCATCCACTTGGATCCGCGCGATCGGTACCAGCTGTGCTTTGCGATTTGCTCATGGCCTTAAACTCCGAAAAACAGTCCGGGAGTCGAGTGCCCGTTCGCGCAGAGCGGGGGGCTTGACGCGCCCCTGGTGCAACAGCATCAATACCGCGGTGCGTACTAGCACGATATCGTGAGGCTGGAAATCACGTTCGATTTCACCCAGCGTTGGCCCTGACGACGATGCCTGTTCCATGTCCCTCATTAGCCGGTCGCTGACGAAACGCGCATTCGCCGACAGATACGGCAGGATCCTTATCCAGTTCTCAATCCAGACACTGCGCGACGCCAGGCTCCTGACGTCGATGTAACGCATCTCGATCTCTTCGCTCAAACTCAGGGTTTCGGTACCCTCCGGTTGGGAGTCGCTGGTGATGATCCAGCATGCTTCGCGCCGCCCGGCCTTGACCCAAAAATCCGGCAGAAGTTTTCCACCGTCGTGCTGCCAATAAGCCGGTCGCTCGCAATAAGCGGTAACCCGAGGCGTTCCTTCCAGCAGCGTCCAGATGCGCACTTGTAAGGGGGTGAACAGCGTCACCCTGCGCCCGATTTTTGGCGCCCAAAACTCATATCGCGCGGCATCGTTCGGACCCGCACTGGCAATTGCCTGGGTGAAGCGTGGCTTCGAAGACGTAGGCGCCATGCGGGTCTCGGCTGTTTGCCAGCAAGTTAGCAGATTTACTTCGGATTTCAAGCTTGTTCCAAAATTGCTTCGCTAGCATGCGAAGCAAAAGTGTGAACAAAAGATCGAGGCGGCTTGAAAAATCAATGCGTTACCGTAGGAGGGTGTTCACAGAATTACTTTGTATGACGACTACGCAAGTCGAACTGCCCTTTGCGAATGCGATGCATGAGCTCAATGCCACGAATTCTCGTGGCAGCAGAAGCGAGGTTCTTTAAGCCCAGCATTGACCCCCAGCCTGGACTTCACGTTGCGATGATCTTGTTCGATCAGATTGTTCAGGTATTTTGACGAGCGAAGCTTGGTCAAGGTGGGAAGTCGTCCCTGTTGTTGAAGTTCGCGCACGGCCCGGTGGGAGGCTGCGTAGCCGTCCAGTGTAATAGTCGCGGGCGGTCGACGCTGGGAGCGCAGGGCCTTTCGAAAAAAGGCTTTTGCCGAGGCGACGTTGCGCCGTGGGCAGAGCCGGAAGTCGACAGTCTTGCCTAATGCATCAGCCGCACGGTAGAGATACGCCCACCGGCCGCGGATCCTTACGTAGGTCTCATCCACTCGCCAGGAAGTACCAACCGCCGCCGAGAAGCGGCTCCAGCGCTTGTCGAACTCTGGCGCGTACCGCTGAACCCAGCGAAGGATTGTCGTGTGAGCGATCGGCAGGCCACGCTCGGCCATCATCTCGACCAGGTCGCGGTACGCCAGCTTATAGCGCAGGTACCAGCGCACGCACAGAAGGATGATCTCTTGTTCGAAGTGTCGACCCTTGAACAGGTCGCTCTTGCTCGGACTGCGCATGCTGGGCAAAGGCCGTCATTCTAGCCCAGCTGCAGGTTAGCACCAGAGCCATATCTTACTAATTACTCATCCCTTTGTGGACTTCTTTCGGTCCATTATGCGCTGGCTTTGAACTGGTATATGCAGCAGAGAGGATAGTTGTTGTTTCTCTTTATATCCCACGGGAAACATATATACATGTTGTACAGCCATATCTTTCAGGATGCGAACACACACTGGATTGCTTTTGATCTTTGAATAAGTATCGCTTAGCTTTGCTATATCAAGTTTCCTTGTGAACTGTAGAGAGATGGCTTGTTCCAATAAGATAACTGCCGGCGATTGCTCTTGTATTTGTAGCTGTGCGTATATTTCGCTAGCCTCTTTTGAACCGATTGATGAGGCAATCTTACGAAGAACGTTATTGATTACCCCATAGGTTAACACTAGAAATTGATTGGTTGCATGCTCTTGTATCTCGGCATTTGTCAGTTCTGGATTGCTTTTGAGACTATTTGCCACATATTTAATTACTTCCGACTTTGCGGCATCTGAGATGTCGATAAAGAATGTCAAAAAACGAAGGCCACAGAATGCCCCTTCTTGGGCAAGTTCTAGGAGCTTGACTCTTGGAAGTGTTGCGTGGCGGTTTCGGATTATCTGACCTGAGAGCTCCATTCCCTTAAAAGTTTTATTAACGAGAGCAGGAAGTTCATGTGACAATACCTTCTTAGACTCTTCACTTAACGATAAGGGGCCAGGTTCTTCGTCGAATCGCTCAATCTCGTCGAGTTCCTCGTTGCGTTTTTGACGCTCAGCTCGTATTTCACGCTGCTCGATAACCAACTCCGGGATCTTGGCAATGAACTCTTGCATGAATGCCACCTCGTCCTTGGATAGAGTAGATGGCTCATGCTGGGAAAACAGAGAGCCCAAGGCGGTATTGATCTCATCTAATACCCATTTTTCCCGCGTGTGATGGGTGACGAAAACTAATATGTTGGCGTAGTCTTCACGATGCAGGTTGTCAATAAGAGTCTTCACTGACTCGCGAGTTTGCTCTGATGTAGAATAAGACTCAGCAATACGCTTTGCTACAAAAAAGTAATATAGGTAGGGATACTTGAAATGTATTCTATGGTCACGTGTCTGGAGGATTGAGTTCGCCTCAAGCTTGGTGATGATTGCCTCACCATCTACCGATAAAAACGTCTCTTGGTAGTTTTTAAAGAACGTATCTAGTCCTGCAGAGTTGATTCCCTCACCAGACGTGTGGATGTCCCAAGATAGCTCTGTAAGAACGTTAAGATACGTGTCAAACTCGCGCTTTGGTATCTTGGCGTTATCGAAGGCCTGATAGACGAGTTGCTGGTAACAGTGACCATATGATGAAAGATCAAGGCTCTGCTGCGAATATGCTTCCAGCATCTGCAGAAGCATAAGCACATAAATTGGCTTAGCAGGTACGATATTTTTGCGAATGATTGCGTCTAGCTTTGCTTTGATTTCATCGCATTGGTTGTAGAGGTCCTTTTCACAAATAGACTCCTCTATACCCAGTGCCACCCATTTCTCCACGATTTCTGCGCGTTTGACATGCCCCATACCCATCAACTCAAACTTCCTGTAATCGTCCAATGTCGTAACATCGGGGACGGAATACATAAAAGACGAGCTACATGTAACAATGATGTGGTCGAAAGCGGCAGTGACTGCTTCGAGGAAAGTACCCCGAAATTTCTCGTTTAGGCCGATTTCGTGAAGGTTGTCCAGCAGGAGAACTCGATCCTGAGCAGATAGGATGTCATCAATAGTGAGGCCTTCGTATTGTGAGGAAATAGCCTTACCAATGAGCTTATTTAAGTCCGAGCCAGTTATAGATGATGCATTAAGATACACAACTGGTATCCCTTTCGCGGCAAAGAAGCGGAATGCACTCTTCAACAAAGTTGTCTTACCTTGTTGCTCCTCGCCAGACACTAAGAAGCGCCCCTTCTCCTCAAAAATATAGGTCGAATTCTTGATGATGCGATCATCCGCACGGGATGAACCGAGCTCTTCGATGTCCAATGACACATATATACTAGTCAACGAAATTTTGTTAACTCTTCTATGTGACAGCGCGACCTCTGTGTCGTCCAGCCATGTAAGGCAGGGTTCAGCTATAGCTTTTTTTTTTGGTCGGCAGAGATGACCACGGTCGATTTCTTCGTGGCAAATATAGCCAATCGCTTCTTCAATCCATCGATGACATTCATCCATGCTTCGTCTTGATCAGGCCATTTCGCCACCGGCTCTGCATCTTTGGGCAATCCTTGGTAAGCCTGAAGGTCACTTGACTTCCAGTCGCTAGCTCGCACGAAGATTGGCACTAGGATTGCGCTACCTTCAGCGTGCTTTGCACGTGCTCTTGCGAATTCGACATCAAAGCAGTAGGAGGAGGCGAGGAAAGACGGGCTAACCAAGAACAGGATGAGTTCTGCTTCCTCAAGGTTAGCGGATATCTGATCTTTCCAGTCGTCGCCAGCGACAAGTTGTCTATCGTCCCAAGTACTAATTACACCGTTCCGTTGAAGCATAGTCAGATGTTCTGCGAGCGCCTCTTTGTGATGCTCGTCTTTGTGGGAATAGCTGATAAAAACCTTAACTGGCATGGTGTAGGTAGCAAACAAAGTGGATTGCAAATATTGCCATAGTTTACGATCTAGTTCTTGGCGGAAATGGTGTAACTTTTACATAGTGTAGAGTTCTTGCCACATGACACCTGACGATGTGGCAGGGTGGCCTCACCTGTTCTGGGCTACAGGATGCTCTACAAGTGATGCACGAGAATAACGCGCTGATCGGTGCAAGAGCGCTTCGCACACGCGGCCACCTCGCCAGGCGTGAAGCGCATGTTTTTCAAATTGTTGCGATGAAGCTACGTTATTACCTTTTCTGTCTCTGCTTCATTCTGAGCCGCAGCGGCAGCGGCTGTCTCCGTGATCAATTGCAGTACCACCCACCACGCGTACAGGGCATGTGCCGATTCGCACGCCTCTTCATTTGCTAACCCGTGTGCCAAGTCGTTGCGCAGGTTCGGGCCAGCGCGATCGCACATGATCGCATGGATGTCCAGTTTTGATCCGTCGCCGAATTCCTCGGCCATCTGCGGCCGGTCGACCAAACGGGTGAGCGCGACTTCCATGTCGAGACCATCCTTGTGATGCGCGGTGAGCGCTTCGGCACCCTGCAGCACTTGCCGCACAATGTGCTCAAACTGCGGCATCAGTATATGCATTGCGTCGACCATCTCGCCGCAATAGCCAGCCCTCATACGAAGTAATTTTGCTAAAAAAACGAAGTAAAAGTGCAAAAATTAATGACTCTTCGAATGTGAAAAATAATTCATTTTAAAATCAATTACTTAGTCCGCTCACGAAGTAATTATGCAAAATTGTTGGTGGTACGCTTCAGTTGTCTTTGCGGCAATGGTATATAGGCGCTTGGAACGGCGCGCAAACGCCAAATTCGTCGCTCTAGCGTCGTGATCCCAAGCAGGTCGATGCAGCCCAGCCATTCGTCCCAGGATGCCTCCAACGCTGCGGAAAACACGCTGAGTTCCGCGTCGCGATCATCGTCATCCGGTGCCGGCTGGGCGGCCTGCCACTCGGCGACGCCATACAACGGCAAGCCATGTCCGCGACGTAGAAGGTACGGGTTGCTGCAGCCTTGCCACGTCATGCGCCAATAGACGAAAGCAAGCACGTGGACGCTTGGTGTGTCCTCTGTGGCACCGCCTTTCAGCAAGTGCCGGTACCAGTGGCGCGATGGCTTATCGCATTGCAGGCACTGTGCATTGGCATGCTGCCAGTAGCGCAGCTTCAGTTCCCGGTATTCGGCATTCCTGGTCCAGCTTGCGCGCTGCCCGGTAACAGGACGACGACCCACACCGGCTGGCACGCTCGCCCGCACCGCCTCCTGCGCATAAGCGGTGAGGGCATGCTGGCCCGTGTTTACCAGGACACAGCCATTGCGCCATGCTGGCTGCGCTGCCCGGCGCTTCAAGAAGGCTAGCCAGCGTGCGATCAAGCCGAACTCTCCGGCCGTGATCGTACCTGTGGTCGGGTAGCCGCTCCGCGTGACTGGCAGTAGCGGCGCCGTGCATCCGGGACAGGTGATCGGGCCATGCACTTTGGACGAGCCCAGGTCATATGCCAAAATGCGCCGCGCAGCGTGCACAGTGCTCGCGCAGCGGCACGTGGTGCAGCGGGCAGGTATCCAGCACGCGCATTTGATGAAGAATCAGATGGTAGCCCAGCCTGACACATGCCGGACACCTGCGCAGGAACTCGGACATCAAGGGATGCAGGGACTGCGGGTCGCCGCCCAGGAAAGCCTGTTTGACCTGCCAGGTTGGCACTCCCATGTTCCTTCCTAACGTCAGCGCAGCCCGCGGTGTGCGCGGCGGTAGCAAAGAGGGCGGATGCGTCGCCGGGATCCCCATCAGTCCGGCCACCTCGAATGCTGACAGCGCGTTCGCCGCCGCCAGCTTGGCGCTCCATGCCCACGCCGTTTCATACGGTACGAATAGCTGTGGCGAAAGCCTGAGCGAGGCGACCACGTTGATGCCGCCGGGCGGAATGACGAGCAAGGGCAAGCACATGCGAAGGCGGACTCAGTGACCCAGTCCGCGCGCGTTACGCTCGACGGCCTGTTCGGAAGCGACGTAGCCGCTGTGCCTCACCACCTCGGCCCAGCGTTGTTTTGATAGCTCGAAATCAAGCGCATCGCGTGTCAGTCCGTCCAAGAGAACGGCCTCCACCGCGCGTGAGAAATACTCCATCGGCATTTCAACGCGGCCCGCCAGCGCCGCATGCTCGTGCGCCCTGGCGAATGCACTCCAGACCAGATGCGCGCGCTGTTCCAGCCGCAGGCCGGCCTCGAAGGCGTAGGGCAGGTAGTAGCGTGTAAAGCTCCAGTCACTTCCAATCGGATATTCATGTTCGTCGTAACTCCTGAGGCAGGTGGCGGCGTCGAGCGCACTGCATACACCACGAAAGCGCAAGGTCTCGGCCATGAAACGCTTGACGATCTGGGTGTCGCCGAACTCCTGAAAACGGGCACGCTGTTCGCACAGCCGCTCCTGGCGAAACAGGAACGTCGTCAGTCGTACACCGCTCTGTGCCAGTTCGTCGTGGACATCGCGTAACCATTCATATTCGTGCAGCGAGTACCGCTGGGCTTCATCACAAAACAGGACGATCGTGGTGCCGCCCTGGGATTCGGCCACCGCCAGCAGGCGATCGTGCAGGGCCTTGCGTTTATAGGCGTTACGGCCGGCATCGGGTTGCGGATGGCGTACCGCGCGCAACAGGCTGGAAAAGAACGCCCCTTCGCTACGACTGACCTTGTACTCGGCCTGCACGTGAAATGTCGGCACGCAGGGCAGCTCGCGGTGGATCAGCATGCGCAGGTATTCGATCGCGTAGGTCTTTCCCAACCGGCTCTCGCCATAGACCAGCGCACTGGGAATCCGATACTGCAGGCACTTCGACACCAGCAGCCAGCATTGCTCTATGGCGGTGGTGGCAACACGGTAGGTGCGTGTGGAGAGGGGATGGCGCTCATTGGCGACTGGTCGTCCGGATGGTTTGAGGTGATTCACCGGGTGGCACCTTTACGTGTCGAGGAGCGGCTAACGCGAGAACACCTGTCCAGTGCCGATGCTCAGGCTCCGTCCTTTCACTGGGCCGCTTAGTTCGGTGGCATCGTCTGCCTTCCGAGACGCGGCCTCCGACGGCCCCACATTTTTCTCGGTGGACTGGTCCGGCCCTGGTGGCGCCTGCGGTGCCGGTGATGCATCCTGAACGGCGCGGCGTGCCGTTTCTGCTTTGCTGGCCGAACGGCGCCGTTTGCCAGCGTGCTTGCGCAGGTACTCCAGGTAGCACTGCACCGGATCATCGTAGCGCACGAGGACCAGCTTGCGTTCGCGCACCAGTGCCAGTATTTCACGGCGCATGCGCAGCGTGTGCGCTGTACGGCGCCATGCCCCCTGGACCTCAACCACGCCAAGCTCATGTCCGCCGGCATCGAAAACGCGCAATAGGCGCACGTCCTCGACATCGAAGTAAATCTGTACCGGTTGCCCGATCAGGTCTGCGCGGCTCGCTATGCTGTGGCTGGTGTAGCTCGCCCCGAAGAATTGAATGTAAGGCCGCACGCCACGCGCGATACTGCCGCGCACGTGGCCTTCATGCTGGTGCTGCAGAAGGCACAGATGGCGCCGCATGGGCTCGGCCAGCCAGCGTAACGCGATGCGCTTCTGATCGATGTAGTAACCCAGCGTCTCCAACGGGGAGCGGCCACCCAGGCTGGAATGAGGTTGGGCGTTGTAGTTGGCGATGGCCACCGCCGTCAGTTCCATGAGTTCGTCGAGACGCACCAGGGCCGGCGCACCGGCACCGAGTTCCTCTATCCACCGGCGTGGATCGCTGGCGCCGGTGCCAGTGGTGCCAGGCAGACGATGCGCAAGGACCAACGCCAGCGTACCGAAGAAGCGTTCGATGTGAGGTCGTTCGTTGGGCCGATAGGCCGGCCCGGCGTGGGCGCCGCATCCGACAATTTCGGTTAGTACGCGCAACGTGTCCTGGGCCAGGTTGGCGCGCGCATTATCGAAGCGGAATACGTTCCAGACTGCATAGCCCAGTTCGGGAAAACGCTCCGACGGGATGCCCGCGCCGGGGGCATACCGTAGGCCTGGAATGCTGAGTGGAGGAGGGCGCCATGGTACGAGCGAGCGCTCCACGGTCTTGAGCACATCGAAGCGGCTGTATTCCGATTCGAGCACGATGTGATAGCCCAGTACGGCACGACTGCACACGTCGATAATGGTGAGCAGCCACATCCGCTCGATGTCGAACGATTCCTCAACACCGGCAACACGCTCGAAGACCACGCGCAGACGCACGTCGACGCGATGGCCATCGAATTCGACGGCGTCATACGGCTGCGTCGCCACCGACGGTAACCCCTGCACGTCGGGTCGCACGCCACCGGAGCGCTTGTCTGCCAGCGCGGCGTCGGCTGCGGTTTCGAAAGTACGCGTCGCGATGGCTTTCGCGGCCGCGGTCAGACTTCGAATGCCTTGCTGCTTCTGCACCAATGGGTAGTCGCGTTCGGTCAGGCCGAGCTGCAGGCACAACTGGCGAAAGCGCCAATGCAAGCCGCTCAATCCTGAGAGGATCAGGCCTCTCGTCCCCTCGGCCACGATCACGCGATGCGCCTGCAGCTCGCTCACGATCAGGGCTTCGAGCTCGGGGTAGCGCTGCAACAATTGGGAGAATGCTCCAGCCTTGCCTGCACGACCAGGCCATTGGGTCTTCGTTATTCGCTGATACGGCTTAACCCGTTCATAAGGGACCAGTGCACGGAAACCCTGCATCCGGCCGTCCGCATGTGTCTGAAGGCAGCGTAGATAGTAACGGCGCACCGTACTGTACGATACGCCTGTCGCCGCTTCTATTTCTTGCAACGACTCACGCCGACAATAGCGGCGTACCGCTTCTTCACGGGCTCGAAAGATCCCTTGCTGGCTATTGGTGAGCATCGGCCAAGCCACGGTCGGCCATCCACTCGGATCCGCGCGATCGGTACCGACCATGCCGTGTGACTTGCTCATGTCTGCACCCTCCGAAAAACGGTCCTGGAATCGAGTGCTCGTTCGCGCAGGGAAGGGGCCTTGACGCGGCCCTGGTGCAACAGCATGAGGGCCGCGGTACGCACCAGCACGATGTCGTGAGGCTGGAAATCACGCTCGATATCACCCAGCGTCGGGGCCAACCGGGCCGCCTGTTCAATGTCCTTGAGTAACCGGTCGCCGACAAAGCGCCCATTCGCTGAGAGATATGGCAGGATACGCATCCAGTTCTCAATCCAGACACTGCGCGACGCCAGGCTCCTGGCGTCGATGTGACGCACCTCGATGTCGTCGGTTGGATTCAAGGGACCGGCGTAACTTGGTTGGGAGTCGCTGGTAACGATCCAGCATACTTCGCGCCGTCCAGCCTTGACCCAGAAATCCGCCAGCAGTGTTCCGCCGTCGCGCCCCCAATATGCCGGGCGCTCGCAGTAAGCGGCAACCCGAGGCGTTCCCTCCAGCAGCGTCCAAAAGCGCACTTGCAAGGGGGTGAACAGCGTCAGCCGGCGTCCGATTTTTGGCGCCCAGAACTCAAACCGCGCGGCGCTCTTTGGACGCGCGGTGGCAATTGCATGGGTGAAGCGCGGCTGCGAAAAGCTAGGCGCCATGCGGGTCTCCGGCTGTTTAGTGACAATTTGGCAAGCTTACTTCGGAATTCAAGGAATTTTGCAGAATTGCTTCGCTGATGTGCGAAGTAAAAGTGCTAAAAAATCACTCCTGCAGGCGCAAAATCAACCAGTTACAGAATTACGGCTTTTGCAGAATTGCTTCGCGTGACGAGAAGCTTACGGCCACAGTCCTGCGTCCAGCCAGTGTACTGTGCCGGGAGTTTCTATTCATGAGGGCCACGGGCGACCGTGTGGGGCGGTTTTTAACACTTCCACATCACTACGAAGTTGGCGGTTTTCCTGCTCCAGCTGGCGAATACGCTGCTGCTCAGCGGTGAGTGGATTGCCAATGCCCGGCTGGCCTTGTTGCTCAGCCTCGTATTGCTCCATCCAGCGACGGATCGCCGTCACGCCGATATCCATTGTCTGGCTGACGTGCGAGATGCTGGGCCCTTGTTCCTTGATCATGCGGACGACCTCCAGCTTGAAGCTGGGGTCAAAACTGCGGCGTTGCCTTGTCATGTAAAACTCCTCTGAAGGTGAATTATCCACCTATCGAGGTGTCCAGGAACATTAGACCATCACAGTGATCGAAGCCCGCTGCCACTTAGGAGCGTCTAGAGAACTTGTCGTGATCCAACGCTTGAATCATCGCATCCATCTCCGCAAGTTTCTTGCAGATGCGTTTGGCGAGGCTAGCAATATTAGGATCGGGTGCCTTAAGTTGAATCAATTGTGCGGTCGCGTTCGCGACATGTAGCGGATTTCTCAGGTCATGGCACCATCTTGCAACAGAAGCCTCGCTGACTTCGTTATTACTCGTGCTAAATTCGGCAACCGACTCGCGTATGGCCTCCTCAATTAAATGGCCAATGGCCTCGCACTCACGCCTACCAAGCGGAAGGCCGCTTGCCTTTGCCGTAGAGAACAATATTTCGCGAAAGAGTTGAAGCTCATGAACCACATCCTGTGGGCCATATCCCCTTATTTCGGCATTTCGCTGCTCATTTACGGTGATCAAATCAGTCTTAAAGGTAACGAAAAAACGAGGTTCTCCTGAATCCAGCGCCCCAATAATACTGTCGTATAGTATTGGCAATGTATCAATCAGGATTGGTCTACCCAGCTTGGCCGTAACCGGAACTTCAGCCGTAACACGCGCAGCCCATTGGGCAAGCACCGAGTTGCGCAACTGCACAAGCGCGCAGCCAAGGTCATTTGTCGGAACATTGTTATCTCGCACGTCGGCAGCATCCATTCTTACTCCAGAGCTTGGTCTACAATTAATAAGAAATAATACTCATTAGGGGCGGGAGTTGGTAACCGATTGCCGACAATGCAATTTTACCGAGTGTAACTGTTCATGCGAATCTGTGCTCACATTTGTCGCATGGCCGTTGGGTCTCGCTTCCACAGCGATGCCTGGCGCGCTGATGGTCGAATGCGGAGATTCCTCAACCGAGCTTGCATCCTGCGCAGCCGTGCGGCAGAACCGTTCTGAAATATTGCCGAAGTCCACGGCGCGCAAATACTTTTGGTAGTTTGTCCCGTGCTCACCATAAGAAGTGCATAGTGTCACCTGTTCGCACGATTTCTTCGTGATCCTGCATTCGAGCAGCAAGCTGCTGCTTCCTTCCCTGGCCCGCCAGGCACCACCGCAAGTCATTCCTCACGTGCTCGCATTGCATGCGGCTCTACACCGAAAAGGTATTCTATGTTCCCATTTTCCCAATCCGTCACTCCTGCCGTCCGCTCCCATCTGGACTCCCAAGTCGCCTTCTTCAACGACCTGTCCAAGTCGCTGTCCAACTCCTTCCAAAGCGTCTGCGAAGCCAATCTCAAGCTCAGCCAGGCTATGCTTGAGGAAACCATGATCGCCAGCCAGCGTATGCTGACCACCAAGGACACCAAGGATGTGCTTGGGGCTGTCGCGTCCCGTGCCCAACCGGCAACAGATAAACTGATTGCCTACCAGCAGCATCTCTCCCGTCTTGCGGCCGATGCCCAGGTCGAATTGGCGCGTGTCACCCAGCAGCATGTACCCGAAACCTCCCGTACTGCACATGCCTTGGCAGACGAGGTGACGCGTGTCGCAGCGGAAGAGACCGACCGCAACGTGCGCCAGCAAGAAGAAA
Organism: Massilia niastensis DSM 21313; assembly: GCF_000382345.1. GTDB lineage: Bacteria > Pseudomonadota > Gammaproteobacteria > Burkholderiales > Burkholderiaceae_D > Telluria > Telluria niastensis. The sequence continues at coordinate 13,062 of NZ_KB908119.1, read as the reverse complement.
CACTGAAGAAGTTTGTCGACCCGTTCCAGCAAGAGGGCACGCCACGCGGCAATGGTAGCGCTCGGACCAAGGCAGGCCCGCAAAGTGTCCGCGAAGGCGCGGGAGCGAGCATGCAGTTCGACGCCAAGACAGACAATGCTTCGGTTCATGGCAATGTGCAGGGCCATCCGGCACAGCCAGCTCAGCAATCAGGCAACAAGAATCCTGGCAAACCAAACTGATCTGGATTAACGGCGTGCCGTTGCCATGACACGGCATACAGCGCCACCGCTTGATCACGACCACCTGCGGTTTTCCAGACCTTCGTAGCGATTCCGCTGTCATCAAGGGCTACGACCATTCGTAGCCTGTTCCGATACTGTGCGTACAGCTTTCACGTACTGCGTCGTAGTATGCAAACCGGGTTAAATGCACAGTGACCATTCAACATGGTCGCTGCCAGCAGTGTCAACTTTGCCGCTCTTTGCCTGCTACATCTGGAACAACGATCTCTCCTTCGCTGTTGTCATGTCAGCTAACCGGATTGTCCACGCTCCGACTCTAGGTCAACGTCTGCTTCTAGCCAAAATTGGAGGTTCCTCAACCGAGGTTGCACTCGGCGCAGCCGTGGGGTAGGGTTGTCCGCAAACATTGCCGAATTTAAATACTTTTGCACGTTTTGTCCCGTGCTCACCGTGAGAGGGGCATGGTTGTCGGTTGTTCGCATGATCCCTTCGTGATCCTGCGTTGAGCAGCAAACGGCTGCTTCCTTCCTGGCCCGTCAGACGCTACCCCAGTCCATTCCTCACGCGATCGCATTTCATGCGGCTCAACACCGAAAAGGTACGCCATGTTCCCATTCTCGCAACCCGTCACTCCTGCCGCCCGTTCCCATCTGGACTACCAGATCGCATTCTTCAACGACCTGTCCAAATCGCTGTCAGGTTCCTTCCAAAGTCTGTGCCAAGCCAATCTCAAGCTCAGCCAGACCGTGCTCGAGGAAACCATGAACGCCAGCCGGCGCATGCTGACCACCAAGCATGCCAGCGGTGTATTTGGGGCTGTCACGTCCGGCGCCCAGCTGGCATCGGAAAAGCTGCGTGCCTATCAGCAGCATCTCTCCCGTCTTGCGGCCGATGTCCAGGTCGAGCTGGCGAGTGTCACCCAGCAGCATGGACCGGAAACTTCCCGTACCGCACATGCATCGGCAGACGAGGTGACGCTTGTCGCTGAGGAAGATACCGACCGCAACGTGCGCCGGAAGGAAGAAACCCTGAAGAACTTTCGCGACCCGTTTCAGAAAGAGGGAACGCAACGTGGCAACGGTAGTGCTCAAGCCAAAGCGAACCCGCAAAGTGTCCGCGAAGGCGCGGGCGCGAGCATACAGTTCGAAGGTGCCCACGAAGGCGCGGGCGCGAGCATGCAGTTCGAAAGCTTGGCAGAGAACGGCTCATGTCATGGCAAAGTACAGGGACCGGCAGCCCAACCAGCTCAGTAATCAAATAACAAGAACCTTCGCAAACCGACCGGTACTGTCAACTTGCTGACGCGAAAAAACGAGTTGAAGAAGCCGGCGCAAATTGCCCCGGCGCGGGAAGTGAAATATGGCGGTCGCACTGGCGAACAAGAATGCCCGGATTGCATGGGCACTGTTGGCACACGACAGGAACTTCCGATCCGATTACGTCGCTGCGTAATCGGACCGGCACGCAGTAAAGGTAGCACGAGGTTGTCGATTCCACCGATTGCACAGGCAATCATGTAGTGATGGCAGGCCAGGTAAGACCGTGGTTCGTAAAGCCCGCTGTTAGGCTGGCACGTGAAGTGCGATAGAGCGACGGAGGCACCAACCAGCAGATCCCATCAGGGACCGCGACACATCGTCGCATACAAAGTCCGGATGTACGGGTGCAATCTTTACCTTCACGCTGTCATGAATTGAGTGCTTGGCAAACCGGGGGCGTCCATGTACGCCTAACAGAACCCTCAGGGCAAGGCGCATCGTCGAAGACAGTACTGTTGTACGGCGAGACGATGCAACGCCGCGATGGGGGTTTTGTTAGGCGCTCTAAGAGGGTGTAGACGAAATCAACATTGGTAGGCGAGTCTAGTGAGTAGCATACGCGCTTCTGCCAGCCACACCCAGGCGGCTGAAACAGCAAGCTTGCGGTCGTGATGCATCACCGTGCGCCGCCAGCGTTCCGTCCACGCATGCGTACGCTCGACGACCCAGCGCTTTGGCAAGGCCACAAATCCTGCGCTTATTTCTGCAGTCGGCACAGGTGATTGCGCGGGGTCGTGCAACGTGCCAGTCGCGCCGTTCCCAGGACGCCGTACGACCTCGGCACGGATGTGATGTGTCTGCTCGATGTTGCGGGCACATTTGCCACCGTACGCGCCGTCGGTATAGAGCCTTTCAAGTCCAGGTACCTTGGCGCACGCTTGTGCGACCACGGCGGCTGCAGCATCCCGGTCTTGTACGCTCGCGGCGGTTACCGTGACCGCGATGACCAGCCCCAGCGTATCGACGACCAGGTTGCGCTTTCGACCCTTGACCTTCTTGCCTGCATCGAAACCGCTCTCGCCGCCCTGTGGTGAGGTACGGGTGGATTGGGCGTCAATGACCGCCGCTGTCGGCGCGCTCGCGCGCCCCATGCGTGAACGCCATTGCTCGCGCAAGCGGTCTTGCATCTGCTCGAACACGCCTGCGCTGACCCAACGCGAGAACGCTTTGTACACTGCCTGCCAGGGTGGGAATGTCGTGGGCAGCAGCCGCCAGGCACAGCCTGTGCGCAAGACATAGCAGCATGCGTTGACCAACTCCCGCCGGCTGTAATGCACAGGCGTGCCCCGCTGGCCTGGTGCGCGATCAAACAAATCAGCGACCAACTCCCATTCGGCGTCGGTTAGATTGGTGCTGTACGGTGGAACGTTCTCGCGTCGATGCGCCGCCGTGTAGCCGTAGCGCTTGGCCGCCTTGCCTGCTATGTAGACCCGACGTACTGGCTTGATTCTGACGACACCTTGCGCGCGCAGTGCACGGCGGATGGTGGCGTCACACACGCGTACGCCACTGCGGCGATGCAACTCGTCTGCAATCTCCTGCAAACTGGCTTGCGCGCGCTCTGCCACGATCTCAAGCAGAATTGCGATATGCTCAGGCTTCAATGCTGGCGGCCGGCCCCCAGCATGGACTGACGGCTGAGAATCGTCGGGTGGATGTTTCGTTGCCATGGCATGCTCCTCCCACACCTCCATAGCATGCCACAACCACGCCGTTGATTTCGTCTACACCCTCTAAGCCACAGTTATTGGTCACGTAAGCTCATCAATAAAAAGCAGAGTTTGATCATTCGCAAGGTAGATAGGAAGGTAGATAGACCTAGTTGAGCGCACTTTTTCACTCTAGGTTCTACGGACACCGCCTCCGCCAGGATAATATTTTTTAGAGAAGTCTTTAACAATCGAAAAACCCGCCGCATTATAACGTGTAGCGGGTTTTTTGTTTGTGGCCTGCACGAATGTGTCATCAATATGAATGCCGTTCTCTCCGCTAGATTCGTCACCATCAAGCTTGGAACACTCTTAACCTGTAGAACTCATAGTGATGCTCGAGGCTTTTCACTTTTTCGGGCTCCGCTGATTCCGGTGAAGCCCAGAATTTTTAGGGTAGGGAGAGAGTATCGCCGGCTCCTCACTGCAGGACCCGCATGCAAGGGGCACTCAGCCGCGCCGTACACGGAGGGGCCGGAGTAACCGCTCGGGAAGGAATGGCCAATGATTTGGCAGAGCATGGGGCAAAGGAAGTCTGCACATGCGTTTCGAAGTGAGCCCAGCCTTCAGTGCAAAACGATGAGCCAATGCCTCCATTGCTCTAAAGGTTGCCGTACCGACTGCGCTCCTGAATCGGGAAGGTTTTTTCGCCTTTCGTGGAGATGCCTGCCTTATTTTTCGAAGAAGTGGCCGCCGTCGCGCTCATTTTGAACCGATTGTTTCAGAGATTGTCCTAGCTAATAAGAAAATTGCAACTATCGATCACCGCCAAAGCGAGCCTGACACATCCTTACTGAGGTAACCAGCTCTGCGGTGCGAGTCCGGGGGGCTGAGTGCAAGCCCGTACCCTGGCGCGACGCACGTTAGAAACCTTTGGAAGCGGCTGGCAGCGGGCGCTGCAAGCCCTGTCAGAGCACTTCCCTAATTGTCATCATTGTTGAAGTAGTCAATAACCTCTTGGAGCTGATTGGAGAACCCAGGAAGCGTAATTGCTTGATTGTCATGATAAACTGTCCCATCAGCTTCGCATTTGAGCCCACATGCGGCCAGCCAATCAGGATCAAGAAACTGTTTCAACGGTTGCGTCCATGGCGTTTGTTTTGCATTTCCTATAGGTCGTAACGAAGTTACTCCGGATGAAGTGGAAGTTGCATGGACGTCCTGTATCGGTAGCTCGGGAGAAGGTATTTTTTTTAACAGAGCACGTAGTTGCTGGTTTTCCTCTCGCAGCTTGGCTTCTTCTCGAATAATCAAGCGTAGCCTGGTTTGCGCATCAATATCCGGTAGTGCATCGATTACTTTATCTAGCGGCGTTTGTGAGGCTGCACGAAAGTGATGAGTGCGGCCTCCGAACTCGTGAGCGAATGCTTCAGTTATATCTCGATAGTCTTTTCCTGTAAAATTTCGATACGATTGAGATTTCTGTATGCCCCGGGCCTCCAGTTCTCGACCTATTTTCGCCACACTAAAGTCCATATCTGCGTTTCGATATTGGCTAATCAGTAGATCCCATAGCGCGTCAATTTTCAGCTGTTTGTCTGCTCTTGCGGACTGTTTAAGACGCTCTTTTAAGTCAAAAGCGCGCCCTCGTTCGAAATTATTTGTACGACCCGAACTATTTTCGGGATGTTCTGGAAATTTCATTTTTTGGTACATTTGATATAGTGGCAGTCGGTAATCATCGTCACTGTCAGATGCTGGGTCAAATCTGAATCTCGTCAAGCACATTGTGCCAAAGATTCAAGTTTCAGCGATTATGTTCGAATTAAAGATAAATCCAAGGGTTTTGTATTAAGCGGCAGGGAAGAGAAAATCTCCGCGATGATACCTAAGTCCTGTAGTTTTTCTCTCCCCTCCAAGAGGTTTAACGCGCGGTCGCGTCCCAAACGCATGTATAACAATCTACTAAGCTCATTCCCAGTTCTTAAGGCAGTATCTTCGTCCAAGGTTAAAAACGCAGGTGGTAATCCATGTGTTGACAACATTTTATCGTAATATGCGTTGCGTTTCAGGTTCGCCTTTTCGACTGTAGTTCCCATTGTCGAAGTAAAAAAGACACTTGAACGACAAACCTTGTCGAGCGCTTCGAACTCAGGGCTTTCTTCGAACTGTTGTTTAATGGTGCCTAGGTCCCTGGCATATAGAGATAACTTTTCATTTGAAGGCGTTCCTGATAGGAGCATATTGTTATAAATCGTGACGCAGCGTGAAACAAGCGTGGCTGCAGAACTCATTTCGCTCATTAGTTGGTCGAACTCTTCGGTAATACTATCGAGGCATTCTGTGGTCTTTATAAGCTCTGCCCATTCGTTAGGTGCAAGCTGACCTCCACATCTCTGAGCTTCACGGCGCCTGTGTTCAATCTGGGACTTTTTTTGTTCCATAATGGTTCTCCGTTTAGCAACATCCACTGCCGCTAGGCTCTTTACGTTTACAGTGGCAGTAAGCCCCGACAGGAACGGCGGGCCGCTAATGAGAAAACGACATTCGGCGCAGTTCCTCCTCCCACCCGGAACTGGAGCGACCTGTGGCTTCTTGTTTGGCACAGTCACCAATTTTCCTTCATGGCATCGGCTGCACCCTGCAGTGCAGATGCCGACGTCCATGAATACGAAGCCCTGTACATCACTTAAAAATGCACCTATGGCGGAAGGATCATTGAATGCAAGGAGGCCGGAAATTTGTTTTTCCTCTAGCTCTCTGACACCATCTGCCCATTCCTTCTGTCGAGCGATCTCAATTTTTGCCTCGACGGCGCTGACAATTTCCCGGATCTCTGTCATGCCATACTTGACATAATACAAATTCATACGTCCCGTTGAATGGCCCGCAATATCCATAGCAACTTTTAATGGGACGCCGGCTTTATGCATGGCAGACAACTGCGTGACCCGCAGTGAATGCATGTCATAAAGAACCCGAGAGGGTCTGCCCTTGCTGTAGGTGACTACCAAGGGCGGCATGGGCCGCCCTAATGCATCCTGATATCCTTCCGAATTTAATCTTTTCTCGACCTCCTCACATAAATCGCGCCACAAAAGAGAAACTTTGCTATCGCTAATAGGATGATAAGGATTTTTGGCGGTGGGGTCGCGGAACAAAAAGCAGCCCTCGAGTTTAATAAGCGTCTTTGCGCCCTTTTTGTGTTTTAGCTCCGGTACGTCCTTCCACTGAGTCAAGGTCGTAACCGGATTGTTGATCTCCTGCCAGTCCCGTAACTGCAGAAAGATGTCTACCACATCGTCAGGTGCCCACGGGCAGTCGTACCCTGTAGTCCACGCCCCGGTCGCGCGATTGGCTGACTTGTTTGTGCTAACTCGGAAAAAAGGTTGTAGTTTTCCGGTTGGCTCGTCTAGGAATGTTTGCAGAACGCCGCTGGGAACGGACTTTCTCGGTGAAACCTTTGCTAACTGATGGGAATTCGTGACCCTGCGGTATACGCGCTCAGCTCGACCTTCAAGGTGTATGTGCTCGGCCTCGACACGTTCGCAGTCCGCTTCGCCGGAATCCAAGTGGCGAACCTGAAATGTCCGGAACACAGTTTGCAACTTGACATAAAGGCACATTGCGCGGACAGGCGACCACTTTTTAATCAGGCGACCGGTGACCGGATCGTATTCTTCATACCAGTCGCCCGCAATATTGCCCTCGGCTTGAGCGACTTTAGCTTTATTCTTGGCCCATTCCCAATCGTTGGCTGTCAAAATTTCGAGTGCTTTCTGCACGAGCAGCAGCGGCATCGGACTACGAGCGGTCTGAATTCGAGAACGCTGGAGAGGGGCCATGACAAAGGGGTTGTGCAGCCCAACACACCGTACGCTGTCGCCCGCTACAGCATCGTAATCGGCGAGCGGACCATCCAGGGCCCACTCAATAAAATCGCGGTGTTTGTTCGGATTAGCACTTGAACCCTTGAACAAGGGTAGAGGTTGATAATCCGCATTCAAAAATTTGAAGGGATCTCGTGGCAAGTTGGGGTTCGCGATTAAGTACTCCAAGAACATGTTCAGTAAAGACTGCGTAGTAGGGCGAGCTATTTCTTGTGCCGCAAGAAACCCTTCTGCCAGTGAACGCCAACGTTCTAGCCCCTTATCGCGAGCGAGACACCAAGCGAAGTCGAGGCCGCCCCGACCGCGAGAGGTATCGCGAGGCCTGACCTCAAAATAGTCCGATGCCGTGTGCGTAAGGGAAATGTCCACATGCGCCTTTTGAAACGCGACTAGAGGTATTGGTATCTGTGTCAGCTTCCGGAGCATTGGATCACTCTTAGTCTTATGCGCTAAAAGAAGTGCCGGATTAAGTATTGGTGGAGTCAGGTCAACCACAGACGATAAACCGTGACAACAAAGTTGCAGTTTGGCGAGCCACTGTTGATTCTCTGGTATTTTTGTGATCGCTTTTGTTTCTGCGCGATATTGTTTGGGGACGAGTTCCTCAATATAATCGTCTACGAATTTGGTCGTCGGAAACGGGTCGAGGAGCGGAAAAACGAGCGCTTCCGACAGCCAACACAGCCGCAAAAATCGGAGGAGGGCTGTTTTGTCAGCAAGAGTCCATCCTTTCTTTATGGTTTTCGAGCCCCACGTTTCTTCCCGAATCTCAAAAACATTGTCGAGCCATATCCCGAACTCGGAAGCGCTGCTGATTGAAGAAGCGGACTCCAAACGATTTTTGATATTACGTGAGAATCGGGCGCGCCCGTGTTTCTCTTCAATTTGGCGCATGACTTCGAGAGCGCAAGATGCAGCCGGTCGTAACCTGTCAACTGAGAAGCTTTCTGGGATATAGAAGCGTTCTAGGTCACTGTTGAGAGTGATAAGGCGCCCGTTTATCCTACTATGTTCGCGGACAACCCGTTGCTGATCGTTATGCCAGTGAATATTTTTTCTCAAGCTAAGTTCCGTCCAATATCTACGAGCTCGCCCTTTGCATCGACGCATGCCTTTTGGACTTCTTGGGATACCTCTAGCATAGTCATGCCCCCATAAGCTTCTTGACTTTCAGTCGATCGGTGGCGAACCGCGATTTGAATTTCCTTGATACCCAGCCCGGCTTTTCGTAAATCGTATACATAAGCGTGTCGATGTCCATGTGGCGTGGTTCCGAATTTTTTGCCGGGTGTTAGACCAATCCTTCGGATTGCGGCTGCATGAACTTTTGCAAAAGCTCTGTCGGTCATGGGTTTACCTTCAGGAGTCACAAAAAGAAAGGGATGGTTATCGGGTCGCGGCCGTATTCGAAGATATTCATCCCGCAGTTGGGCGAATGCGCGTGCATACCTCGGCCCTTTCCAACAGACGAGTGCATATTTTTCCTCTGAATCTTGGTAAAGGTTTCCCTTGGCTCCTACACGCTGATGCCCGGGCTGAAGAGACAGGGGCAACATGTCGTATTTCAGCCGGAGAAACGCCACCCTTGTTGTCGTTACTTTTCGCCCGGTTAGAGGGTCAAGATATGAGATCGAGCCCTCATGCGGATCGTACAAACGGACTACTGCTTTTCCCGGAAATTCGGGGTCATCGTACATTACGTCAGGTATCCAGAGCGACAACGCGTCACTGATACGCAAACCGCTGCCATGAAGTAGCAGTGAAATCATTTGATCCCTAACAACCGACCACCGAAGTTCGGCCCGACGCTTAAAGCCTTCGTTGAGGAAGCGGTGGAAGTATTCGTCTTCAAAACGTAAAAGCTCTTGATCGGTTTTTGGCTCAGACCAAAGTACTGGAGGCGCACTTGTTTGTACTGATAAACCTTGACTGGCTTGTGGCCTCATCAAATGGCCTAGAAGGCTTTTACCTTTTAAAGTATTCCACCGGGCCCAAAACTTAAGTTGTTCTCCAGTCGTCGAGTTTCTTTGTGGAACGATCGACGGTATATCTGATCTGTCTGCTATCCAATCTAGAAAAATTGTTATGCGTTGACTAATATTTTTGATATCTCGAACACGTCGTGGCGTCCACCAGAGATCGTATGGGCAAGAGCCTTTTTGCATTGTGCCGAGCGACAGCGAAGTAAAAAACGCCGGAAATAGTTCAGTGTATTTCGTGGCGCCGTCGTAGTGGAATTCCTCACCACGGGCAGCCAAAAAATCGATGAATAAGCCAATCGCACGACTGTAAGCGCGCTGACCGCCGATTTTAAGGCCGTGTGCTTGAGAAAACTGCAACCACGGAACGAAGTCGGACCCGTGTGTAAGTAGTCTTACACGCGGCAGCCTGTTCGGATCCAGATCTTCGAATCTTATATGAGCAAGAGGGCTAATGGCAATTTGCTTACTCATAGGGCACCTATCGATGTTTTAATTTCACGCATTTTGTGCCTTCGATGTGAAGCTACCAGAGCGGATCATCATAGACTGAACAACATGGTGCAGTGATTATTCTACTGCGTAGGCGTATTCAAATCCAGACGTTTTGCTTCGAGGCCAAACGATGTTAGCGTATCGGTCAAAATTCCGAGATTCTCAAGTGTATCGCGGCCGTCTAACACATTGATCGCCTTGGTTTTGCCCAAGCGCAGATACATTAGACGAGAGAGTTCGTTGCCAACCTTTAGCGCTGTTTGCTCATCGAGCGTCAGGAATGCAGGCTCAAGCCCATGTCTAATCAGCACCTGATCATAATATCGATTACGTTTGAGGCTGGCTTTGTCCACCGTTTCCCCTTGAATTGACTCGAAAAAAACAGAATTTTCGCAAACGCGGTCCAGCAGTTCAAACTCACTGCATTGCTCAAATTGTTGCTCAAGTGTTCCTTTGTCGCGAGTAAGCAAGACTAGCTTGCCGTTGACAGTAATCTCGCCAGCCGCCACCTTGTTATGAATTTCGGTACATTCAATCGCAAGACTTGCTGCAGCCGACATTTCAAGCATTATCTGATCAAATTCTGCGGTCAAGCGTTCGAGATCTTCCGTCCATCTGACTAACTCGTCAGTACTAATCGAGCCAAACAACGATGGATTGTCTATGGCCTCGTGCCGTTTTCCTTTAAGACGATTAATCTCCCGCTGAGCATTCGTTCGGCGTCGCGCAACGTCCACTCCAGCTAGACTTTTTACATTGATTGTCGCCACCAAACCTGTTAAAAATGGTGGTCCACTGAGCAAGTAGCGACATTCTGCGCAGTTTCGTCGTCCTCCTGGAACAGGTCCGTACGAAGTTTTTCTTCCATTGGTTCGGATCGTTTTCCCTTCATGGCAGCCCGCACAGCTTGCAGTGCACATGCCAACATCCATAAAAACTAGCTCATGGTCTGAACGTTCAAATCGGTGGACAGCTTCCATGTCGTTGTAGGCAAATAAGCTAGTCATCCGCCGGAAGTCGAGATCCTTCGTTGAATTGATCCATTCCTTTTGCCAAGCGTTGATATCGCCTGCTAGGTTCAGCGTTGTCAGTAGCTCCCTAGTCTCCGACATGCTGTATTTTGTATAATAGAGCTTCATGGAAAGATTCGCGTGACCAGCGATCAGCATGACGATATGTGCGGGAACACCTGCCTTATCGAGCGCTGTAATATTTGTTACCCGTAGGGAATGAAGATCGTACCTGACCTTGGTCGCGCGCGCGGCATCGTCTCGCTGGACCACAAGTTTATAGTGGTTCGTTCCAATTGGATCGGTAATCGTTTCAGCGGCCAGTCGCTTCTCTACTTCGTCACAGAGAGCTAGCCATAGCTGAAGGACAGCGCTTTCGGAGATGGGATGATCGTTAGCTGGGCTAGTTGGATCGCGAAAGAGAAAACAGTTTTCCATGCCTTTGAGCACAATTTTACCTTTCGCGTGCAGCAGGTCTGGTACCTCTTCCCATGGTGTGATGCGCAAAATTGGGTTGTTCTTCTCTTGCCACTCCCGCAGCCACATTAGAACCTTGATTACGTCATCAGCAGCCCAGGGAGAGTCATACCCTTTTTCCGAAGCATCCTTATTGCGATCCTGGCTTTTGTTCGTGCTAACTCGAAGAAATACCTCAACCTGTCCAGTTCGATTGTCTGAGATGGTTTGAAGTACACCTTTAGCTTGATGGGTTCTCTCAAGCTTCGAAGCGAGCTGGTGCTTGTTCCGGATCATCGAATATCGAGAAGGCGCATCTTCTGATGCTGAGCCAGCGGTAAGGCGGAAGTAATCAGCTTCTCCAGAATCAAGATGAATAACTTGGAATAGACGAAGCACGGTACGAAGCTTCAGGTATAGGGCGACGGCACGTACAGGCGACCAGATCCTTTTGAAACTTCGGGCTTGAGGATCATAATGCCTGAACCAATCGCCAGAAATCTGTTCGCCGGAAAAGCCGTTGCCGCTTACTTTTTTAGCCCATTCCCATTCGTTGCCGGTCAGGACCTCTATAGCCTTTTCGACTAAAAAAGGTGGCATCGGGTCTCGAGGGGTGTCGGCACGCCTTCGTTCATTGATCTTGCGCTCGAACGGGTTTTTTAGAAAACGAGATCGCAGAGGACTTCCGTCAGCGGCGTCAACTTCGGCTAATCCCCATTTGATGACCCACTCGATGAAATCTACATGCCCGTTTAGGTTTCCACCACGGCCTTCGTAAAGTTGCGTGGGTATCGCTCGCTTGTTGAGGAAAACGCGAGGGTCTCGGGGAAGATAAGGATGTGACGCTAAGTGATCAAGGAATGTATTCAGTACATTTTGAATTCCCGGCAAATTTGATGTCAGCGTGCGGTAATAACGCGCTGCTAGTTCGCGCCATTCATTGAGGCTCGGATCCTTTGTGAGCACCCAAGCAAAGTCAGTTCCAGCCTTTCCTCGTGTAGCATCTCGGGCGCGTAAAGATTCGTAGTGAGCAGCGGTATGACGAAGCGCCTTTTTATAGTGCGCCGTTTGGTAAGCGACCAGTGGTTTTGGTATTTTCGCTAGATTTTGAAGAACAGATTTGTTCGCAGCTTGTTTCGCATGAAGGAAGAACGGATTGATCACCTCTGGCAGGAAATCTAAAACTGATTCGATGCCGAAGCATTTTAGACGGATGTTGGCTAACCATCTTGCATTCAGAGCAATAGGCGCAACGATACCTATTTCGTCTAAATAGGTTGTTGGGAGGAGCTCGTCGCCCCATTTGTCTTCTTTGTCCCCGGCCCCAATCCTCAGTAATGGGAACAGGTGTGTTTGAGGAAACAGTAAAAGGCCTTCAATACGGCAGCAACACACAAAATAGAATATCGCTGCTTTGTCGTGCTTCGAAATAGGCTTTGTTCTGGTTTCAGATGTTTCTTCGGCTAAAGCATATATCGGGGCTAGTAACGAATCAAAGGCACGTCCGAACTCATGAAGGTCCGCAGAATATGCAGTCAGCGCCAGCTTTGTCTTTGTCACGCGAGATACGCGCCACCTCTCTTTTTCACGTTCACTAGCGGCAATCCTCTCACTGCAACGGCGTCCAATTGCAGCCAACTTGTTCGAGTCAAAGTGATCGGATATATAAAAGCGGGTACTATCAAGGTTTATGAAAATTGTACGCCCGGTAAGATAACTGCTTACGGTGCTTGTCCTAGGGAAGCGCTGAATAAATAAGGTTTCCTTCGCGCCGGTGCGACAAACCGGTGCCGGCAGAGACGAGCGCCGAAATCAGCTATTTTTTGCGTCTATTCGACGCTGCCGAGCAGGTTTCGGCGTGTCGCGGCACGCGTTTCCCCATTCAGGACGGAGTTCGGGCGCGAGCGCTCCCAAAGGTACGGCCGGCAAGCACCAGATTGGCAAAGGCAAACAAGGTGAACAGCTGTGCAGTGTTCTTCGCCAGCCCGCGGTACCGTGTCTTCCGATGACGGAACAGGTTCTTCAGCACGTGGAACGGAT
>NZ_KB908118.1:32279-57311 GCF_000382345.1 Massilia niastensis DSM 21313 | reverse complement strand
CTCGGCTGCTGCTTGCATCACCTTGAGCAGGCGTTGCCAAGTGCCGTCGCGCGACCAGCGAACAAACCGGTCATAGCAGGTTTGCCAAGGCCCGTAGCGGGCAGGTATGTCGCGCCAGGGCGCTCCTGTGCGCAAACGCCAAAGTATTCCGTTGATCACATGCCGATGCTCGACATAAGCATGGCCATGGTAGGGATTGGTGGGCAAATGGGGCTCCAGCTGCCGCCATTGCTCTTCAGTCAAGTCTGTCCGGCTCATCGCTTTACGACCTCCAAAAGCGTCGTCCAAGTCGATAAAGTCTAGTCCTTTGGGACCACGAACATCAACCGCATTGCCAGCCGTAGCGTAACGCAACGAACTTTGGGCCCCGGCCTGCGCCGGGCGACGGTCTTACGGCTGACGGCTGAACACAGTCAGACAGACCCTAGCGGGTATCCAGTTCCCACCAGCCGGGCATCAGCGCACGAATCCCGGGCTGGGCGAAGCGGTCATCGATCAGCCACACCACGCCATGATCGAGCTCGGTGCGGATCACGCGCCCGGCCGCCTGCACCACCTTCTGGATGCCGGGATACAGGTAGGTATAGTCATACCCGGCCCCGAACATCGCCTGCATCCGCTCGCGCAGCTGCTCGTTGACCGGATTCACCTGCGGCAGCCCAAGGGTGGCGACGAAGGCCCCGATCAGCCGGTCTCCCGGCAGGTCCACGCCCTCGCCGAAGGCCCCGCCCAGCACTGCGAAGCCGACCCCGGCGCCACCGGGCGCGAAACGGTCGAGGAAGCCCTGGCGCTCGGCCTCGCTCATGCGCCGCTCCTGGCGGAAGACCGGGATGTCCGGATGGCGCCGGGCCACTTCGGTGTACACCTGCTCCAGGTAGTCGAAGCTGCTGAAGAAGGCGAGGTAGTTCCCGGCGCGCCCGCCGTACTGGCGCGCCACCAGGTCGGCGATCGGACCCACCGAGGCCGCGCGGTGCTGGTAGCGGGTCGAGATCCCGTTCGCCACATGCACCTCCAGCTGGCTGGCGCGGAACGGCGATTCGACGTCGACCCAGACGGTATCAGGCGGCATGCCGAGCAGGTCGCAGAAGTAGTTCCAGGGACTCAAGGTAGCCGAGAACAGGGTGGTCGAGTGGGCCAGCGCGAAGCGCGGCGCCAGGAACGGGGCCGGCACCACGTTGCGGATGCAGATCACGGAATCGCGCACCCCCGCGCGCGTCAGGTCGCACAGCGAGTGCTCGCCGAAGGATTCGGCCAGGCGCTGGAAGTGCAGGGCGTCGAAGTGGAAGCGCTGCAGCTCCGGGTCGAGCGGACCGGGATGCTCGGCCAGGTAGTCGTTGACCGTGCTGGTGGCGTTCTGCAGGGCGTTCAGGAGCTTTTCGGGCACTTCCGGCAGCACCTGGTAGGGCGCGGGCGCGGCCTTGTCGGTGTCGGTCCAGGCGCGCCCGACCCGTTCCAGCGCCTTCTTGAGCAGCGGCGGCGCTTCGGCGCGCGCCGCGCGCAGCAGGGTGCGGTCGAGTTCCGCCGTGTACATCGAGCGGGCGCGCGACACCATGTTGTGGGCCTCGTCCACCAGCACGCTGGCCTTCCAGCCATTGGCGAGCGCCAGCGCATACAGCATGGCGCCGCCGTCGAACCAGTAGTTGTAGTCGCCCACTTCCACGTCGGCCCAGCGCGCCATCTCGCTGCCCAGGTAGTAGGGGCAGACCTCGTGCGCCAGCGCGACCTCGCGCAGCGCCTCGCGGTCCAGCAGCGGTACTTGCGCGGCGGCCGTGCGCGCGGCCGGCAGGCGGTCGTAGAAGCCGCGCGCGAGCGGGCAGGAATCGCCCTGGCAGGCCTTGTCCGGGTGCTCGCACAGCTTGTCGCGCGCCGTCAGTTCCAGCACCCGCAGCGGCACGGCTTCGGTACCGGCGCCGAGGCTGGCCGCGGCGTCCAGCGCGAGGCGCCGGCCCGGCGTCTTGGCGGCCAGGAAGATCAGCTTGTCCAGTCCCTGCTGCGGCATCGCCTTCAACGCCGGGAACAGGCTGCCGACGGTCTTGCCGATGCCAGTCGGGGCCTGCGCCAGCAGGCAGCGTCCGCCGGCATTGGCGCGGTACACGCTTTCGGCCAGCTGGCGCTGGCCGGGACGGAAGTCGGCATGGGGAAAGCGCAGCTGGCCCAGCGCCGCGTCGCGCGCCGCGCGGTGCGCCGCCTCCTGCGCGGCCCAGGCGGAGAAGCGCTGGCACAGCTGTTCGAAGTGGGCCGCCAGCCAGGCCGCGTCGCGGGTCTCGCGCAGCACCGTCTCGGCGCCGCTGCCGATGTCGTAGTAGACCACGGCCAGGCTTACTTCCGGCATGCCGAGTTCGACGCACATCAGGTGCCCGTACACGCGCACCTGGGCCCAGTGCAGGTGGCGATGGTTGTCGGGAATCGACTCGACCTTGCCGCGATGGGTCTTGACCTCTTCGATCAGGTTCTCGTCCGGATCGTAGCCGTCGGCGCGGCCGCGCACGCGCAGGTCGTTCCACTGGCCCGACAGCGACACTTCGCTGCGGTAGTTGGCGCCGCGGCGCGAGGCGACCACGGCATGGCCGGCGATGCCTTCCTGGGCGCTGGGCGAGGGCGTGAAGCGCAGGTCGAGGTCGCCCTGCTTGGCGGTGAACTCGCACAGGGCGCGGACCGCGACGGTATAGCTCATTGGAACCTCGATAAACCGTAGCGAGCGGCAGCAATGTTGGCCGAGAAGCGCAGCTGTACGAGAAGTGCAGCGAGCATCGCAGGCCGACAGTGCAACGCGCAGCAGGTTTTTCGAGGTTCCGTCAAGCGGCCTGCTCCCATTGCAGGTAGCACACCGTCACCGGCATCTGGTGGGTGGCGCAGTACTCGATCCAGCGCAGCTGGTTGTCCTGCAGGCGGTCGCCGGGACCCTTCACCTCGATCATCGTGTAGCGGCCTTCCAGTGGCCAGAACTGGATCAGGTCGGGGAAGCCGGTGCGGTTGTCCCTGACGTCGGCCAGGATGCGCTCGCACCAGCGGCGCAGGTGAGCCGCCGGGATGCAGGCCAGCGCCAGTTCGAGCAGTTCCTCGCTCAGGGCGTCCCAGTAGACGAAGGGCGAGGCCAGCCCGGCCTTGTCGGCGAAGTTGCGGCGGATCGTGTCCCGGTAGCTGCCGTCGTCGAGCTGGGCCAGGCAGGCCTCGAATTCGGCGGCGCGGCGCTGGTGGAAGTCGGCGCTGTACAGGTCGGCCGGGCCGCGATGGAAGGGGTGGAAGAAGGCCCCGGGAATCGCGGCGAACACGGCGCGCCAGCACAATAGCCCGAACAAGGAGTTGGCAAGCGCGTTCTCGACGTAGAACACGGGCGCATGGTCGTCCGCTCCCGCCAGATGGTCGCGCACCACGCCCTCGACCCACCAGTCCCCGGCCGGCAGCGGCAGGCGCAGGTCGAGGCGTGCGATGTCGGCCTTGCCGCGCGCGGCCAGCCTGGCATGGCCGAGGCGGCGCGCCAGGCGCGGCGCGATGCGCAGCAGGTGCTGGCGTTCGGCTTCGCTTTCGGGCGCCGCCTGGGCCTGGGTCAGCAGCGCGTGGGCCTCGCCGAAGCGCTCGGCCTTTTCCAGCACCCGGATCGCGCGTCCGCGCGCGCCCGGATAGCGGCAGCGCGCATACAGGCCGTGGGCTCCGTCCCAGTCCTTCTGCTTTTCGTATTGCTGGCCGATCTGGAACAGCAGTTTCTCGCGCCGGCTCTCCAGCCAGTCGTTGTCGAAGGCGTGCAGGGGCAGCGCCTGCACCACCTCGTCGAGCGGCTCGCCGGCGGCGAAGCGTTCCTTGCAGGCGTGCATCTGGAGGTAGTGCTCGATGTCACGGCGCTGGCGGAAACCGCGCGAGGCGCTGGAGAACTCGACCTGCTCGTAGCGGAACACGCCGAGGTCGGACAGCACGAACTCCGTCCAGTCCTGGTGCAGGTTACCGAAGAAGATCAGGCGCAGGCGGTCGCACAGCGGCTTGACCAGGATGCGCAGCGCACGATCGCTGCAGTCGGGATGCCAGTGCGAGAAGCGGCGGCTGTCGGGGAAGGCGGCGCGCAGGGCCTCGAGCTGGTCGGCCTTGCGCGCGCCCTTCCGGGGCAGCTGCTGCTGGAAGACGGCGCCGATCTCGGGCTTGAGCAGCAGCTCGAACAGTTCGTCGAGCGTCAGTTCGGGATCGGCCTCGACCCAGCCGGTCGGCAGCAGGTGCTGGGCGGCCTCGACCGGACAGCCGATTTCCGCATAGCTGAGCTTACTGGCGCGGAACAGTTCTCCCTTGCGCATGACCATGCGCACGAGCAGCGCGCGCGCATTGTGCGGCAGGGACGGAAAGGCGGCCAGGAAGGCGCGTTCCTCCTCGACCAGCAGGTCGTCGTAGCGTTCGCCGATCCAGTCGAGGACGCGCTGGAAATTATCCAGATAATAAAACTCGTTTTCCAGGACCCTGATCATGACGGAACGCCTTACTGTGCTTATGTACAGTATAGCGTTTCGAGACATGATCACCCAGCAGTTTCCTCCGGAAACTCTTTGCGCGCGGACTTTTTACCACGTCAAGGGCGGGGCGGCCGAGGACGGCAATTGTCATCCGTGCAAGCGGGCGCTTCCTCGCCTGGCGCCTCGGCGTGGCCATTCGCGTACACGATGAGGGCCGAGATCAGGGCGACATCGCTGTCCACCGCCGGTTCGGCCGGACGGACGGGCGCTGCGGCGCGCGCCTGGCGCACCGGCTGGCGCGGCGCGGTTCGCGCCGCCGCCGGACCGGGCCGTGCCGTCGGCGCGGGACGGGCATCAAGCTTGGCCGCGGCCGGCGGCCGGACCGGCGCCGGCACCACGGCCCGTGCCGGCCGTGGCGCCGCTTTCGGCTCTTCCAGCAGGCGTAGCGGCGGCGGCTCGGGCGGCGTCTCGGCGACCAGGGCCGGCGCCTGCGCCACCGACCGGGCCGGCCCGAGGACGAGCGTCTCGGCCTCGGCCACCGGCTTGCCGTTCCCGGCGGCCAGCCAGGCCAGTGTCCCCGCCAGGGCGATCGCGACCAGCGCGCTGGCCGCATACCAGGCCAGCCGCGCGGCGGGACGCGTCCCGTGGCGGCGCGGGGAGTCGCGTTCGAGCTTGGCGAGGATGCTGTCCTCGGCGCCGGCGCGGTGCGAGGCCGACATCAGGTTCGGACGGGTGAAGGCGGCTTGATGTTCGTCTGATGGACGCACGGCAATACTCCTAAGATGGGCTTTCGCTGTGCTGATTAGAAACAATCTCGGGAGTATCGATGCTGATTTTTGTCGCCCTTCTGTATGTTTCCCTGGTGTCCGCCCTGATCTGGCTTGTCCTTTTTCCAGGCGGGCGCACGGCGCTGGCGCGCGGCTGGTCCGGCCTGCGCGCGGTGCTGGAGCGGCGCGCGGACCGGCTGCGCCATGTGGGCGGGCGCTATGCGGGCGCCATGCGCGGCACGCTCGGACCCGGCCTGCGCGAGCGGCTGGCGGCCGCGGTGCGGCGCCACAAGGTGCTGCTGGCGATCGGCGTGCCGGCGGTGGCGATCCCCTCGCTGCTGGCGCTGGCGCTGAGCAGTCCGGGCATGCTGCCGGTCTACGAGAGCAGCGAGGCGCTCCCCGATGCCCAGGTGGCGGCCCTGCTCAAGGGCGAACACCTGGTGCCGCCGGTGAGCCTGCCGCCCGTCGCCTTCACCACCCGCGAAGTGGAGCTGGTGCGGCCGCTGCTGGTCGACGCCAGCCGCAACTGGGGCCTGCTGCGTCCCGATTTCAGCCAGCGGCTGCTGCTGGCCTTCAAGATCATGAAGGAACGCCACGGCTACGACATGGCGCTGCTGGAAGGCTACCGCAGCCCGGCGCGCCAGGACATGCTGGCCCAGGCCGGCGGCCACGTCACGAATGCGCGCGCCTTCCAGAGCTGGCACCAGTACGGCCTGGCCGCCGACTGCGCGTTCTGGCGCGACGGCAAGCTGGTGATTTCGGAAAAGGACCCGTGGGCCATGCGCGGCTACCGGCTGTACGGGGAAGTGGCCGAATCGCTGGGGCTGACCTGGGGCGGGCGCTGGACCATGATGGACTTCGGGCATACGGAATTGCGGCTGCGCGGCGTGATGCTGCGTTGATGCTTCCGTGAATCTTGCGCATGCTCAATGCAGCGCGTGGCGGCCGTGCGAGCATTTCCTGTAGGACTCTCTCCGCAACCCTCTCTACCGGTTCCCGTCATGTCCAGATTCTGGCAGTTCCTGACCGGCAGGCGTGTGCTTGTCGCGATCGGCGTAGCCGCGCTGGCGGCCATCCTTGTGGCCGGCGCCGAAGCGATCGGCATCGGAGTGATCTGGGCCGCGATCGCCGGCCTCGTGCTGCTCGCCTGCTGGGGCCTGTGGTGGGGCGTGCGCCGGCACCTGCATGCCCGCGCGGCGCGCCGGCTGGGCGAGGCCATCGCCCAGGGCGAGGGCGGGGACGGGGCGCCGATCGACGCCGGCAGGGGCGAGGTGGCGGTCCTGCGGCGCGACCTGGCCGAGGCCATCTCCACCATCAAGACCTCGAAGCTGGGCTTGATGCGCGGCGCCGCGGCGCTCTACGAACTGCCCTGGTACATGATCATCGGGAACCCGGCGGCCGGCAAAAGCAGCGCCATCGTGCATTCGGGACTGAGCTTCCCGATCCCCGGCAACAAGGCCCTGCAGGGCGTGGGCGGCACCCGCAACTGCGACTGGTTCTTCACCACCGACGGCATCCTGCTCGACACCGCGGGACGCTATTCGGTGCAGGACGACGACCGCGCCGAGTGGTTCAGCTTCCTGGACCTGCTGCGCCGGCACCGCAGCCGCGCTCCGATCAACGGCATCCTGATCGCGGTCAGCGTGGCCGAGCTGGTCGCGGGACCGGCCCAGGCCTCGCACGAACTGGCCAAGAACCTGCGCACCCGGGTGCAGGAACTGACCGAGCGGCTCGGGGTGCACGCGCCGGTCTACGTGATCTTCACCAAGGCCGACCTGATCGCCGGCTTCAGCGACTTCTTCCACGACAGCGAGCGGGCCGAGCGCGAGCGCATCTGGGGCGCGACCCTGCGCTACAACCGGCGCAGCGTGCCGACCGACGTGCTGGGCTTCTTCGGGCAGCACTTCGACGAACTGGTCGACGGCCTGAAGGAGATGAGCCTGGCGAACATGGCGGCCAACCGCAGCACCGGCATGCGTCCCGGCGTGTTCACCTTCCCGCTGGAGTTCGCCGCGATCAAGACGCCGCTGCGCGCCTTCCTCTCCACCCTGTTCGAGGAAAACACCTACCAGTTCAAGCCGGTGTTCCGCGGCTTCTACTTCACCAGCGCGCTGCAGGAGGGCAGCGTGCAGGACCTGTCGAGCCGGCGCGTGGCCAGCCGCTTCGACCTGGCGCTGCGCGAGCAGCGGCACGCCGAGGCGCCCGAGCAGTCGGGCTACTTCCTGCTCGACCTGTTCCGCAAGGTGATCTTCGCGGACCGCGAGCTGGTCAAGCGCTACACCAATCCGGCGGCCGCGCGCTGGAAGCTCGCGGCCTTCTTCGGCGCCACCATCCTGCTCGGGGCCGCGATGGGGGGCTGGTCGTGGTCGACCATGGGCAACCGCCAGCTGGTCGCCAACGTGCAGTCGGACCTCGACAAGGTGATCAAGCTGCAGAACGGGCGCATCGACCTGCAGTCGCGCCTGGAGGCGCTCGACATCCTGCAGGACCGCATCGCCCAGCTCGAGCGCTACCGCGACGACCAGCCGTGGGCGCTGGCCTTCGGCCTGTACCAGGGCGGGACACTGGAGCGCAAGCTGCGCGACGAATACTTCGCCGGCGTGCGCGCCGTCATGGTCGAGCCGGTGGCGGGCGCGCTGGAAGCCATGCTGCTTGAGGTCAACGCCAACGCGGCCCGGCTCGACCCGGCCGAGCAGGTCGGCACCCCGGCCGGCACGCCGGCGGCGAAACCGGGCCAGCCTTACCAGGATGTCTCGCCCACCAATGTCGGCGACGCCTACAACGCCCTCAAGACCTACCTGATGTTGGGCGACAAGCGCCATGCCGAGCCGGGCCACCTGAACGACCAGCTGACCCGCTACTGGCGCGGCTGGCTGGAAGCGAACCGCGGCAGCATGCCGCGCGAGCAGATGATCCGCAGCGCCGAGCGGCTGCTGACCTTCCACCTGTCGCAGATCCACGACCAGGCCTGGCCGCAGATGAGCCTGAAACTCAGCCTGCTGGACAGCACCCGCGAGCACCTGCGCCGGGTGGTGCGCGGCACGCCGGCGCGCGAGCGCGTCTACACCGACATCAAGACCCGCGCCGCGACCCGCTTCCCGGCCATGACGGTGGCGCGCATCGTCGGCGAGCAGGACCAGGGCCTGGTGGCCGGCAGCCACGCGGTGAGCGGCGCCTTCACCCGCGAAGCCTGGGACCAGTTCGTGCTGGGCGCGATCCGCGACGCCTCCAACAAGGAACTCCAGACCACCGACTGGGTGCTCAGGACCGCGGCGCGCGACGACCTGACCCTGGAGGGCAGCCCGGAGCAGATCCAGAAGGCGCTGATCGACCTGTACAAGGCCGACTATGCGAAGGAGTGGATGAAGTTCGTGCAGGGCGTGGCGATCGCCGACCTGAAGGGCTTCGACGCCAGCGTGCAGGCCATGAACCGGCTGGGCGACCCGCAGGCCTCGCCGATCGCCAGATTGCTGCGCACGATCCACGACCAGACCGCATGGGACAACCCGGGCGCCGCGCGCGTCAGCTTCGGCAAGACCGAGCGCGGACTGCTCGACTGGTTCAAGGAAGTCGTGCTGCGCCGTGCGCCGGGCGAGGCGCGCACCCTGGCCAACGCGGTCGATCCGGCCCAGCTGCTGGCGCAGCAGCAGCAGGGGACGGGGCCGATCGGCCGCGAATTCGCCGGCGTGGCGCGCCTGGTCGGCGCCAGGGAGAAGGAAGCCTCGCTGATGACCGGCTACCTCGACGCGCTGTCGCGCCTGCGCACGCGCCTGAACCAGCTGAAGAACCAGGGCGACCCCGGCCCCGGCGCCAAGCAGTTCATGCAGCAGACCCTGGAGGGCAGCGGCTCCGAGCTGGCCGACGCGCTGCGCTACGTCGACGAACAGATGCTGACCGGGATGAGCGACAGCCAGAAGGCGGCACTGCGTCCGCTGCTGGTGCGCCCGCTGGTGCAGACCTTCGCCATGATCGTGCTGCCGTCCGAGGCCGAGATCAATAAGACCTGGCAGGCGCAGGTGATCGAGCCGTTCCAGCGCGGCCTGGCCACCAAGTACCCGTTCGCGCCCGACTCGCGGGTCGAAGCCACTCCCGGCGAGATCGGCCAGCTGTTCGGCCCCGAGGGCGCGGTCGCCACATTCGTCAACACGGCCATGGGGCCGCTGGTGGTGCGGCGCGGCGACGTGCTGTCGGCGCGCACCTGGGCCGACCTCGGGATCCGGCTCGCGCCGCAGGCGGTCAGCGCCTTCCCCGGCTGGGTGGCGCCGCTGTCGAACAACGGCGTGGCGGCGTCCGGCGGCGCCCAGACCGTGTTCCAGGTGCAGCCGCTGCCGGCGCCCGGCACGCTCGAATACACGCTCGAGATCGACGGCCAGCAGCTGCGCTACAAGAACACCCCCTCGAGCTGGACCAACATGGTGCATCCCGGACCGCAGGGGATGGCGGGGGCGCGCATCACGGCGGTGGCCTTCGACGGGCGCACGGTGGAGCTGTTCAACGAGCAGGGCCAGTTCGGCCTGAAGCGCATGATCGAGGCGGCGCAGCGCAAGCGCAAGGAAGACGGCTCGTTCGAGCTGCGCTGGACCTCAGGCAGCGTGTCGGTGTCGGTCGACCTGAAGATCGTCAGCAGCGCAGAAGCGAACGGCAGCGGCGACGCGCGCGCCCAGGGCAGGGGCTTCCACGGCATGCGCCTGCCGCCGACCATCGTCGGGCGCGAGATCGCGGCGCCGCAGGTGGCCGCCGTGGGAGGCGGGCCGTGATGCGCGCGGACCGGATCGGCTACTTCGGCAAGGTGCCGGCGCGGGCCGACTTCGTCAAGCTGGCGCACGATGCCGCGGCCATCAGCATGCTGGACCAGTGGCTGGCCCAGGTGATGACCCTGCTGCCTTCGGATGCGCGCTGGCGCCTCAACTACGACGCCATGCCGCCGGTGAGCTTCGCCCTGGTCGGGCCGGCGCGCCGGCATGCGGTGGCCGGCCACCTGGTGCCCAGCCACGACCAGTCGGGGCGGCGCTTCCCCTTCCTGGCCACGCGCACGCTGGAGGTGGACGACCCCGCGGCTTTCGTCGCGCGCTGCCCGCTGGCCTTCGCGCCGCTGTGGCTGTTCCTGGAAGAGATCTGCCCGCAGGTCCTGGAGGGAGGCGATCCCGCGCCCCACCTGCAGGCGATCGCCGACAGCGCGATCGCGCTCGGCGACGAGGATGCGCTGGCGCGCCTGCTGGCCGCGGGCACGGTCGGGTCGCTCGATGCGCTGCTGGGCGAGGGAGGGCGCGGGGGCGGCGCCGCGCGCCTGGTGCTGGCGCTCGGCCTGCTGCTGCAGCCGGTGATGCACAGCCAGCCGGCCGGCCTGCAAAAGAGCCTGGTGCTGCCGCTGCCGGGCGCGGCGCGCGAGCGCCACGCGGTGGCGGCCTTCTGGCTGGAGCTGGTGGCGCCCTTCCTGCGCCGTTCCGGGTTCGACCTGGCCCTGTTCCTGACCCGGCTGGAGGGGCGGCCGGTGCTGGTGATCGGGTTTTGCAGCGCGCTGGCCGAGACCCTGCGCGCCGTGATCGACCCGCTGGTCGGGGCCGAGCTGCAGGTGCGCCTGAGCGACACCGGCTGGATCGACGAACAGCTGCAGTTCGACCTCGACGTGCGCGAACTGGCCAGCCATCTGGCCCAGCCCGGCCTGCCTTTGCTGCTCGCGCGCGAGCTGTTCATGAAGACTTTCATCGGAGCCTGAAGCGTGAAGATCCCAACCTTGTTGTTGCTGGGCTGCCTGGCCGCAGGCAGCGCCGGGGCCGAGCCCGGGCCTCCCATCGTGGTCAGCGGCACCGTGGCCGACGAGGCGAGCAAGTCGGCGCTGCTGGAGCGCCTGCGCACCCTGTACGGCCCGGCGCGGGTGGTCGACCAGCTCGCGGTCGGCACCGTGGCCACGCCGGCCAACTGGAACGAGTACGTGCAGCGGCTGGTGGGGCCGAACCTGAAGCTGATCAAGGGCGGGCAGCTCAAGATCGAGGGCAACACCATCAGCCTGCGCGGCGATGTCGCCAGCGAGGCCCAGCGCCAGCAGATCGCGGCCGACTTCGCGGCCAGCCTGAATCCGACCTACACGGTGAACAACGGCCTGCGGGTGGCGGTGTCGGAGCAGGGCGTGCTGGATGCGGCGCTGGCGGACCGGATCATCGAGTTCGAGTCGGGCAAGGCGACCTTGACGCCGGCCGGAACCGAAGTGCTCGACCAGATGACGGCGGCGATGCGCAAGCTCGCGGGCGTCAAGGTGGAGGTGATCGGGCATACCGACAACGCGGGTTCGCGCGCGGGCAACCTGTCGCTCAGCCAGGCGCGGGCGGAGGCGGTCAAGGCCCATGTGGTCGGGCAGGGAATAGCGGCGGAGTCGATCGCGGTGTCGGGGGAAGGGCCGGACCGGCCGGTGGCGGACAATCGCACGCCGGAGGGCAGGGCGCGCAATCGCCGGATCGAGTTCAAGGTGATCCAGTGAACGCCTGGCGTCCCCGCCTTCGCGGGGACGCCAGACTCAAGGCAGGGTAATCGTCACATGCGCCGCCTTCGGCGGCAGCTTCACCAGGTCGTTATACCTGGCCATCGCCGTTTCCGTATCGTTCGCCAGCACCGTCCTGAACCCCAGGAAGGCCCCCAGCCCCGCCAGCGTCACCAGCGCGCCCAGCACCCACAGCGACAGGTCGCTGCGCAGCCGGTTGGCCACCTGGTCCGGCCTGTGCGCATGCGGCGCGAACCCGCGCGTGCGTCCGCGCATGCGGGCGATCTCGTCGCCCAGCCGCGCCACCAGGTAATCCAGCTTGTCGCGTCCATCCAGCGCATAGCGCCCCTGGAAGCCGAGCAGCAGGCACATATGGAACACTTCCAGCGCCTCGACATGCAGCGCGCCCTTGGCCCTCAGGTCTTCCAGGCGGTGGAAGAAATGCTCGCCCGCCAGCTGGTCGCCGAACACGCGCAGCTGCAGCGGGCGCGTCTCCCAGGCTTCGCGCACCTCGTAGGTCGAGCGCAGGATGATCTCGTCCACCGCCGAGCAGAACGCGTACTTGGCCGCCGTCACATCGTCGGCCGGGATGTCGAGCGCCTTGGCGTTGCGGTCGACGTCGCCCAGGAACTGGGTCATGTTGTCGGCGAAGGCGCCCTTGTCCTGCGGCCCGCAGCCGTTCTTCAGCAGGAACAGGGCGTAGAAGCCCTCGTACATGATGTCGCTGAGGCGCTGCGGACGGGCTTCGACGGCCTGCGGCGCGGCGCGCCGTTCGACGAAGGCGCTCATGCGGCCACCGCGATCAGTTCCAGCTGCAGGTCGCGGATCCCGTTCGGCACGAACACCGAGATCGCCTGCGACTTGAGCATCGCGTCATACAGCGCGCCCCGGTTCTCGAGCAGGAAGTAATAGGTGTCGGGCCGCACCGGAATCGCCGCCGGCACCTGGGGCGCATGCACCAGCCTCACCCCGGGCAGCGCCGACAGCACGAACCTGTCGACGTCTTCCGGCGCGCCCACCTTGAACTGCAGCGGCACCACGTCCACCAGACGGAGCGCCGGCAGGTCGGCCGACACCGCCAGGTAGAGCGTGGTCTGGGCGTTGATCTTGCCCGAGTCGAGCGCCCCCAGGTGGTACGAGGGCCGCTCGTTGTGCAGGGCCACCGTGAAGTAGCGCGCCGAGATCACCGTGTCGAGCAGCTCGCGGATGATGCCGTCCAGGCGCGCGAACTGGGGACCCGGGTCGGCATGCACGTAGGCCGGCAGGTCTTCCAGGCGGAAGCTGCGCGAATACGTCATCAGGCCGCCCGCCAGCCCCAGGAGGGCCGCGAACAGGCGCTCCGGATGCAGCTCGCGGTGGTTCAGGTAGTGCGACAGCTCGGCATAGCCCATGCTCGCGGTGTGCAGCAGCCAGAACGAGGACATGTCGCCGCCGCGGATCTCGACCACGTTGCGGCTCGGCTCGCGCAGGTGGCCGTACAGGGCGTTCACCTTGGCCAGCAGTTTCTCCATCAGGCGCGCCAGGTTGGTGTGCAGCGCCGGCACCGCGTCGATCGCCAGGCTGGGCGCGATGAAGGAGGGATCGATCTCGAAGCCGCCGGTCGCCACCCGGCGCAGGCGCACCAGCGGGAAGCTCTCGAAGGATTCCAGCGCCTCGCTGTCGGCCACCAGCCGCAGCGACTTGCGCAGGAAGGTGACCGGGGCGTCGGCGGCCTGGGTGAACAGGTCCTGGGTCTCGCGCTCGTGGCGCGCGAAGCGCAGGTCGCCGGCGTCCTCGCCGGTCGCGCAGTTCTCGCCGTAGACCTTGAGCGCGGGCAGGGCCGCGTGGAAGCTCACGCTCTGCACCGAGTGCGGCAGGTCGCCGAGGCGCACCGGCAGCGGCAGGGCGTCGGCTTCCGGCGCCCGGATCACTTCGCCGTCCGGGAACAGCAGCGACAGTTCGTCGATGCGCAGCACGTCGTTGCGCAAGGCCTCGTGGTCGATCGCCAGCCGGCGCACGCCCCAGGCATACGGATGCAGGGCGCCCACGGTCTGGTTCAGCCGGGTTTCATGGTAGCGGTCTTGTTGCTGGAAATGTTGGGGGCGAAGAAACAGCCCCTCGCCCCATAGCACCTTGGATGGCATGCTCACGTCGACCTCGCAATGACTTTTTGAAATTGCTAGCTTGCAGGAAATGGATGTGCATTCATTGACAGCGCACAGACGCCAGCGTGGTGGCGGCGCCGACCGTCAGCGCGCAGGCGTGCAGGCCGAGGGTGATGCCGTCGCGTTCGGCATCAAGGACGCTGAAAGCGGCGCGCCAGCGTCCGCCAGCGGGGCGGTGGAACAGGGCGACGATGCCGACATGGCTGGCCTCGCGGCTCACCTTTTCCGCGATCTCGTAGCGCTGGCCCGGCACCAGCATCACTTCGCGCACCTCGACCAGGTCGGCGCCCAGGCTCGCGCGCTCGGCCTGCGGGTCCAGGAAGGCGGCGTAGGGCGCCTGCTCGAAGGCGGCCTTGTGCCGCAAGCTGTAGACGCGCACCGCCAGCGCCAGCGGCTGGCCGCGGCTGTCCAGGTTCAGGCGGCTGGCGGCGTGCAGCTTCACCGGGACGGTGCGCGGCGGCTTGTAGGCGTCGGCCAGCTCGGCTCCTTTGCGTAATCCGATCGCATCGAGCGCGCCGCCGCAACCGGCCAGCAGGGCGAACAAGGCAAGTGCAGCCGGGACGCGGATGGTGGACATGTGTTCTCCGAAGAATGATTGGCCTGGGTCAGCGTGGATTGAACCGGATTGGCGTGCGCATGCGCTGAGCGGGCGCAAAGTCCGGTCGCATCAGTGCGCTGAAGGGCGAACTCATCGTTGATTGACAGCGCACAATTTGTTGCCGGCGGGCTTGCGAATAATGGTGGCTTGTTCACAATCCTGGAGAGCGAGCAATGATCTGCAAACGTCTGATGCCCCTGGTGGTCGTGGCCGCAGCCCTGGCCGGGTGTGCGTCCGGGCCGGAGGCGGGCGGCTCGACCTCGGTCGCGGCCGACAATGTCTTCTCCGAAGCCGACGCGGCGCTCGCCGCCGGGCAGGGCGAGAAGGCGATCTCGCTGCTCATGGCGGCAAGCAGGGCCCATCCGGTCGACAAGAAACCCTGGGTGCGCATGGCCCAGATCCGTTTCGACGCCAGCCAGTACGGCGAGGCGATCAGCCATGCGCAGGAAGCGCTCGAGCGCGATCCCGACGACACCCTGGCCTACAGCATCCTCGCGGTCAGCGGGCTGCGCGTGGCCAGCAAGGCGCTGGCCGACCTGACCCGCAAGAACAACCTGCAGGGATCGGTGCGCAGCGAGGCCCAGGACCTGGCCAAGCTGCTGCGCAACAGCCTGGGCGAGGAAGTGCTGGTCTCGCAGCGCCCGGTGGCGCGCAAGGATCCGCCGCGTCCGAAACCGGGGCCGGCGCCCGCCGTGTCCGTGCCGCCGCCGCGTCCCGGCGGCGCCAGCGCCGATCCCTTCGGTGCACTCAAGTAAATCCCGCTTCCCCATCCCAGGAGTCGACATGGCCAAGAGTGAAAGCGTGCAGAAGCGCTTGCAGAAGGTGCGCGCCCCGCGCGTGCAGATGACGTATGACGTCGAGATCGGCGACGCCCTCGAGAACAAGGAGCTGCCCTTCGTGGTGGGTGTGGTGGGCGACTTCGGCAACGACCCCGGCGCCGAGAAGAAGCGCCTGAAGGACCGCAGCTTCGTGAACGTCGATGCCGGCAACTTCGACGAAGTGCTCGGCGGGGTGGCGCCCCAGGCCAGCTTCAAGGTCGACAACCACCTGGGGGCCGAGGGCGGCCAGTTCGCGGTGCAGCTGCAGTTCCGCGAGATGGACGACTTCCGCCCCGAATCGGTGGTGCGCCAGGTGGCGCCGCTGGCCGGCCTGCTGGAGGCGCGCAACAAGCTGGCCGACCTGCGCAACAAGCTGGCCGGGAACGACAAGCTGGAGGATCTCCTCAGCGAAGTGCTGGGCAATACCGAGAAACTCGACAGCCTGCGCAAGCAGGGCAAGGAGGACTGAGATGACGGCGGTACTCGACACGGCAAACCTCCGGGACGCCCAGGCGGCGCCCGAACTGGACACCGCGCTGCTCGACCGGATCGTGGAACAGAGCAGGGTGGCGAAATCGAGCAGCGAGCATGAGCGGGCGCGCGACCTCATCTCGGAACTGGTGACCCAGGTCATGCAGGGCACCATGGTCATCTCGAACAACCTGTCGGCGACCATCGACGCGCGCCTGGCGGAACTGGACCGCATGATTTCCGAGCAGCTGTCCGCCATCATGCACGCGCCCGAATTCCAGAAGCTGGAGCGCAGCTGGACCGGCCTGCAGTACCTGGTGCAGAACAGCGCCACCGGCGCCGGGCTGCAGGTGCGCATGCTCAACGCCACCAAGCGCGAGCTGGTCAAGGACTTCCAGTCCGCCATGGAATTCGACCAGAGCACCATGTTCAAGAAGATCTACGAAGAGGAATTCGGCAGCTTCGGCGGCGCGCCCTACGGCACCCTGATCGGCGACTTCGAGATCTCGCGCCAGCCGGAGGACATCTACTTCCTGGAGCAGATGTCGCACGTGGCCGCCGCCAGCCACGCGCCCTTCATCACGTCGAGCGCGCCGGAACTGTTCGGGATCGAGGATTTCGGCGAGCTGGGACGGCCGCGCGACCTGGCCAAGGTGTTCGACACCGTCGACTACGCCAAGTGGAAGGCCTTCCGCGAATCCGAGGACGCGCGCTACGTCGGCCTGACCCTGCCGCGCTTCCTCGGGCGCCTGCCTTACCACCCGGCCGACGGCATGACGGTCGAGGGCTTCAACTATGTCGAGGACGTGGACGGCAGCGACCATTCGAAGTACCTGTGGTGCAACGCGGCCTACGCCTTCGGCGCCCGCCTGACGCGCGCCTTCGAGGACTATGGCTGGTGCGCGGCGATCCGCGGCGTCGAGGGCGGCGGCCTGGTGGAGAACCTGCCGACCCATACCTTCAAGACCGACGAGGGCGAGGTGGCGCTGAAGTGCCCGACCGAGGTCGCGATCACCGACCGCCGCGAGAAGGAGCTGTCGGACCTCGGCTTCATCTCGCTGGTGCACTGCAAGAACACCTCGTACGCGGCCTTCTTCGGCGCCCAGTCGGCGCAGAAGGCGAAGAAGTACGCCAACGAGGCGGCCAACGCCAACGCCGTGCTGTCCTCGCAGCTGCAGTACATCTTCGCCGTCTCGCGCATCGCCCACTACATGAAGGCCATGATGCGCGACAAGATCGGCAGCTTCGCGTCGGCCGCCAACGTCGAGGATTACCTGAACCGCTGGCTGACGCAATACGTGCTGCTGGACGATAACGCGAGCCAGGACCAGAAGGCCCAGTTCCCGCTGCGCGAAGCCAGCGTGCAGGTGTCCGAGGTGCCCGGGCGGCCCGGCGTGTACCGCGCGGTGTCCTTCCTGCGCCCGCATTTCCAGCTCGACGAGCTGTCCGTTTCGCTCCGGCTGGTCGCGGAGTTGCCGCAGTCGACCAAGAACTAGACGTTTCCTCAACCACGAATGGAATGGAGTAGAACATGGCAATCGACGTATACCTGCAGATCGACGGGATCAAGGGCGAATCGCTGGACGACCGCCACCGCGACTGGATCGAATGCACCTCGGTCCAGTGGGGCGTGTCGCAGCCGCGATCGGCGACCGCCTCGACCAGCGGCGGCCATACCGCCGAACGCTGCGAGCACCAGGAAGTCATGCTGACCAAGCTGGCGGACCTGTCCTCGCCGATCCTGCTGCAGACCTGCTCGGCCGGCAAGACCATCCCGAAGGCGAAGTTCGAGTTCATGCGCGCCGACGGGCAGGGCGAGCGCGTCAAGTATTTCGAGATCGAGCTGGAGAACGTCCTGATCGGCGGCGTCGCGCCCAACGTGGCCGAGGGCAGCATCATCCAGGAGCAGGTGGGCCTGAAGTTCTCGAAGATCAAGTGGAAATATACGCAGCAAAAGATCGGCGGCGGCACCGGCGGCAACACCTCGGGCGGCTGGGACCTGGCGGCCAACAAGATCGTCTGAGGCGGCGCCGGCCACTGTACCCCGCGCCGGCCGGCACTGGGCGCGGTGGCCTTTATTTGATTCGGGGTCAGGTCTGTCATTCGGACATCGACGCACGACCCTTGCGAAATCTCAGAACGGTTTCAAGGATGCTGAGACTTTTTTTTCCTCTTTCCGACATGGTCCGTGATGCGCGGATCGCGGTGAAGAATGAGAGCCGAGCATGGACGAGTTTGGAATAAATAAAACCAGCATTTTGAGGTAGAGCAAAGGTGCTCGCTCGGTGTCCGAATGACAGATCTGACCCCGAATGCGGACTTCCCGCTCATCCTTGAAGAACCATTTATTTATTCTTCGGAGAAATCATGAACGGCTTCCAGCCCGGACTGCTCGACCGCCTCATGGATGAACGCAGGGACGAAGCAAAGGGCGCGCCCTTCAACCTGGAACAGCTCAAGGACAGCGTGGCGCGCGACCTCGAGGCGCTGCTCAATACGCGCGTCGCCTTCGGCGCGGGGCGCCTGGCCGGCTACCCGGCGGCGCGCGCCTCCATCCTGCACTATGGCCTGATCGACGTCGCGGCCTTCTGCCTCACCAGCAGCGTCGACCGCGCCGCCGTCTGCGCCAGCCTGAAGGATGCGATCGAGACCCACGAGCCGCGCCTGCGCGAAGTCAGCGCCTCGCTGGAACAGGGCGGGGGCGGCGTCAACCGGCTCAACTTCGCCATCCACGCCCGCCTGGCCGTCGATGCGCTGGCCGAGCCGGTCAACTTCAGCGCCGTGCTGCAGCCCTCGTCGCTGCACTACGCGATCCGGCGCGGCGCCCGCCCCGCGCGCGGCTGACACGCTGATGCGATGACGTGACAAACCTCCCACCACAAGGACGCGACACGATGGACATCAACCTGAAGACCCTGATCGGCAAGCTGAACGACACCACCCGCGCCGCCGCCACCCGCGCCGCGTCGATCTGCGTCGGCCTCGGTCAGTACGAGGTCGACATCGAGCACCTGTTCCTCGGCCTGCTCGAGGAACCGGACGGCGACCTGGCCGTGATCGCACGCCAGTGCGACATCAGCCTGACCGGCCTGGAAGCTGACCTGCGCCAGGAGATCGCGCGCTTCGCCATCGGCAGCGCGCGCACGCCGGTGTTTTCCAGGCGCCTGCCGCTGCTGTTCGAACACGCCTGGCTGATCGCCTCGCTGGGCAACGGCCAGCCGAACCGGATCCGCGGCGCCCACCTGCTGCTGGCGCTCTTGACCGAGCCGTCGCTGGCCCAGCTGGCGCAGCGCGCCTCGCGGCTGTTCGGCCAGTTCCCGGTCGAGCGCCTGAAGCACGATCTGGAGCGGCTGGCGCGCGGCTCCCGCGAGGCGCAGGACGCCATGGCCGGCGAAGCGGAAACGCTGCTGGATCCGGCGTCCGAGCTGGCCGCGGGCGGAACCCGCGCCACGCCCGCGCTCGACCAGTACACCAGCTGCCTGACCCAGCGCGCGCGCGAGGGCAAGGTCGACCCGGTGATCGGCCGCGACGGCGAGATCCGCCAGGCGCTCGACATCCTGATGCGGCGGCGCCAGAACAACCCGATCCTGACCGGCGAGGCAGGGGTCGGCAAGACCGCCGTGGTCGAGGGGCTGGCGCTGCGCATCGCCGAGGGCGAGGTGCCCGAGGCGCTGCGCGGGGTCGAGATCCACACCCTCGACATGGGCCTGCTGCAGGCCGGGGCCAGCGTCAAGGGCGAGTTCGAGAACCGGCTGAAGAACGTGATCGAGGAGGTCAAGCGCAGCCCGCACGCGATCATCCTGTTCATCGACGAGGCCCACACGATGATCGGCGCGGGCGGCGCCGCCGGCCAGAACGACGCCGCCAACCTGCTCAAGCCGGCACTGGCGCGCGGCGAGCTGCGCACCATCGCCGCCACCACCTGGGGCGAGTACAAGAAGTACTTCGAGAAGGACGCCGCGCTGGCGCGCCGCTTCCAGGTGATCAAGGTCGAGGAACCGGACGAGGACACCGCCTGCGCCCTGCTGCGCGCAATGGCGCCGCTGATGGAGCGCCACTTCCATGTGCGCGTGGTCGACGAGGCCATCACGGAAGCGGTGCGCCTGTCGCACCGCTACATCAGCGGCCGCCAGCTGCCGGACAAGGCGATCAGCGTGCTCGATACCGCCTGCGCCAAGGTGGCCCTGGGGCAGAGCGCCACCCCGGCCGTGCTGGACGACTGCACGCGCCGCATCGAGCGCATCGACGCCGAGGCCGGCGCGCTGGGGCGCGAGGCCAGCGCGGGTAGCCCGCATGCGGGCCGGCTGGAACAGCTGCGCCGGCAGCGCCTGGCCGCCCTCGACGAACAGCAGGGCTTGCAGCGGCGCTGGGAGGAAGAACGCCGGCTGGCCGCCGAGATGGTCCGGCTGCGCGGCGAACTGGAAGGCGGGAAGGGCGATGCGGGACAGCTCCAGGCCGCGGCCGCGCGCCTGCGCGCGCTGCAGGGCGAGTCGCCGCTGGTGCCGGTGCAGGTCGACGGCCATACGGTGGCCGGGATCGTCGCCGGCTGGACCGGCATACCGCTCGGACGCATGGTGAAGGACGAGATCCGCACCGTGGTGAAATTGCAGTCCATGCTGGACGAACGCATCCTCGGGCAGCCGCATGCGAGCGGCGTGGTGGCCCGGCGCGTGCGCACCGCGCGCGCCAACCTGGACGACCCGGACAAGCCCAAGGGCGTGTTCCTGTTCGTCGGCAGTTCCGGCGTCGGCAAGACCGAAACGGCGCTGGCGCTGGCCGACATCCTGTATGGCGGCGAGCGCAAGCTGGTGACGATCAACATGAGCGAATACCAGGAAGCGCACAGCGTCTCCGGCCTGAAGGGTTCGCCCCCGGGCTATGTCGGCTACGGCGAGGGCGGGGTGCTGACCGAGGCGGTGCGCCGCAATCCCTACAGCGTGGTGCTGCTCGACGAGGCCGAGAAGGCGCACCCGGACGTGCTGGAGCTGTTCTTCCAGGCGTTCGACAAGGGCGTGCTGGACGATGCCGAAGGGCGCCAGGTGGACTTCCGCAACACCATCATCATCCTGACCTCGAACGTCGG
The DNA here is from genome assembly GCF_000382345.1 of Massilia niastensis DSM 21313. GTDB lineage: Bacteria > Pseudomonadota > Gammaproteobacteria > Burkholderiales > Burkholderiaceae_D > Telluria > Telluria niastensis. Next base: position 36,522 of record NZ_KB908118.1, on the reverse strand, counting down.
CTCCAGCCAGCTGATGGGGGCGTGCCTGAACAAGGCGGCAGCCGAACTGCCGGCGCCGGAGCAATTGGCCGAGCTGCTGCGGCCCGTCCTGGCGAAGCACTTCAAGCCGGCCTTCCTGGGCCGATTGACGGTGGTGCCGTTCTATCCGATCCGCGACGAGGTGCTGGCCAACATCATCCGCCTGAAGCTCGAGCGCATCGGCGCGCGCGTGATGGCCAACCACCGCGCCCGCTTCGACTACGACGACGCGCTGGTGGCGGCGGTGCTGAACCGCTGCACCGAGGTCGATTCCGGCGCGCGCAATGTCGACCATGTGCTGAACGGGACCCTGCTGCCCGAGATCGCCGACAGCGTGCTGGCGCGGATGGCCGAGGGCGGCGGCATCGCGCGGGTCAAGGTCGGCGCCACCAGGGCCGGCAAGTTCAGGTACGCGGTCGAACCGACTTAAGGGGGACGCATGCTGAACATCGAAGCCCTGCTGGCCCCGGTCAGCCCGGACCAGCCCTGCGGCGAGGACCTCGCGTTCTCGCCCGAGGTCGACGAGATTGCACGCGCGCGCCAGGCCGACGATCCGTCGCTGGAGCAGGGCGCCTGGGTCACGGCGCTGAAGGAAGCCGACTGGAAGTTCGTCGGCAAGCGCTGCGCGCTGCTGATCGAAGCGCGCAGCAAGGACTTGCAGCTCGGCGTCTGGCTGGCCGAGGCGAGCGCGAAGACCGGCGGCGCGGCCGGCCTGGCGCAGGGCCTGGGCCTGTTGGCCGCCCTGTGCGAACGCTACTGGGACGGGCTGTATCCGCTGGCCGACGAGGATGGCTTCGAGCGCCGCATCGGCAACCTGGCCTGGATCGCGGCGCGCACGGCGCCGCTGGTGAAAGGCATGCGGGTGGTCGAAGGCGGCGCGGCCACGCTGCTCGACTGGGAAGCGGCGCGCGCGCATGGCGGCGAAGGCATGGCGGAACTCGAGGCGGCGCGCGCGCGCAGCCCGGCGGCCTGGCGCCAGGCGCTGCTGGCCGACCTCGACGCCTGCCTGGCGGCGCTGGACGAGCTGGAGCGGGTGCTGGATGCGCGCCTGGGCATCGACGGTCCCAGCTTCAGCCCGGCCCGCGCGGCCTTGCGCGACCTGGCCGATGTCGTGCGGCCGGGGGAGGGCGCCCTGCCCGTGGTGCATGAAGGAGCGGCGCCGGGAACCTTGCCGGCGCCGCGGCCGGCAAGCCTGCCGCTGCCGGCCGAGGGGCCGCTCCAGCACCGCGAGCAGGCGCTGGCCCAGCTGCGCCAGGTCGCGCAATTCTTCCGCCGCACCGAGCCGCACAGCCCGGTCGCCTACCTGGCCGAAAAGGCCGCGCGCTGGGGCGAGCAGCCGCTGCACGCGTGGCTGCGTTCGGTCATCAAGGATGACGCGTCGCTGGCGCGGCTGGAGGAATTGCTGGGAATCGAGAAAGAGGAGGCGCCATGAAAAAAGATGTCACCGAAGCATTTCGGTGACATCGTCGTTCAGGGGGAAGCGTGTCAGCCGCTGGTGGTCTGGTCCGCCGCCGGCTTGTCCATGCCCGGTGTGACCATCGTGCTGGCGCGCTCGAACTGCGCCTCGACGTTCTGCACCGCCTGGCGGGTGGCCTGCGTCACCTGCTCATAGCCCTTGAAGGCGTTCTCGATCGCGGCCTTGATGATCTCGACCGCATTCTCCTGGCCCGGCTTGACGTTCTCGGTCACGTCGTAGATCAGGGCCGACAGCGTGGTCTTGGCTTCCGCCACGTGGGTATCGGCGGCATGGCGGAATTCCTCGTGCATCTCGTCGATGATGGCCTTGAGCTGGGCACGGTACTCGGTGGCGTTGGCCATGCCTGGCTGCATGCGCGCGGCCAGCGCGTCGAGGGCGGCCTTCGGATCGCGCGCCTGGGCGGCGGTCTTGCCTGCCTCGAGCGTGCCTTCCATCGAGCTCTTCGCGGCATTCATGTTCAGGGCCACGACCTGTTCCACGCCCTTGACCGTCTTGCTGGCCAGGGCGTTGAAGGTCTGCATCTGGAGGTCGAACAGGGTTTTGGTGGCGTTTGCAAACTGCTCCGGGCTGGTAAACATGGGGGTCTCCTCAGTGGATGGATGTTATGACGGACGAGTTGCGTGTTCCTCCTGCATTATTTAACAACAATTCGTTTTTCGCAACGCGCATCCTTGTAGGGACCGCTTGACTTCTGCCAACCCTCGCCAAGGGGCGTCTGGGAACAGGCGATGGCGCCATTGGCGGTGCTGCGCCACTGGTACCAGGGCGCCGGTGCGGCCACGGCCGCCGAGGCCAGCGCCACACTGATGACTAAAAGAATGGATTTCATGGTAGCACCAGCTTAACCCGACCGCCTCGCAAGTCAAGCACGGCGTTGACCTTCCCATGGTGGGAAGGTGTATTCTTCTCCGGGAAACAACAGGAGAGCACGATGGACCATGCACATTGCCCCCCGGCCGCCAGCTTCAACATCGGCGACGCCGCCCGCGCCTCAGGCGTCTCGGCCAAGATGATCCGCCACTACGAATCGATCGGCCTGATCGGCGCGGCGCGGCGCACCGGCGCCGGCTACCGCGTCTACACGCAGCAGGACGTGCAGGTGCTCCAGTTCATCCACCGCGGCCGCGCGCTCGGCTTTTCGCTCGACCAGATCGCCAACCTGCTGGCGCTGTGGCGGGACAAGGGCCGGGCCAGCGCCGACGTGCGCGCGCTGGCCCGCACCCATATCGAGGAGCTGGACCGCAAGATCGCGGACATGGAAGCGATGCGCCGCACCCTCGAGCACCTGGCCGCCTCCTGCCATGGCGACCAGCGCTCGGACTGCCCGATCCTGGACGACCTCGCGGCTCAGGACGGCGATGCGGCCGCTCCCGGCAGCGTATCGAAGTCGGGAAAGCGGGAAGTCCGGTACAGCGGGGGATAGGCGTCCGGCACTTGCGCCAGCAGCCCGTGGGAGGAATCGAGCAGCGCGTCCCAGCCGACGATGCGGTGCGCCTTCAGCTTGCCGGTGCCATCGAGCACGATCAGCGACACCCGCTCGGCCTGCGGCAGCAGGGCGGCGACGCCCTGGGTCCAGGTCGTGATGCTGAATTCCTCGCCGGTCTCGTCGACCCGCATCACCTTGTAGCGCGCGACGTGGAGGTCGGCGCCGTCCTGCTCGTGGCGCTCGTCCAGCATCTCCTTCTGCATCCCGTAGTCGGAGGCCAGGAAGCGCCGGTGCAGCCGGGCCAGGCGTTGGCGCACGGCGGCGTCCTCCGGCAGGGTGTCGACCACCCTGCCGTCCTCGAAGCGGTAGAGCAGGGCCGAGACATAGCGCGGCTCCACGTCGGCGCACTGGTCCGCCAGTTCGAGCATCCGCAGCACGGCCCCGGTATCGGCGCCGGAAGCCAGCAGCAGGCTGCCGCGGGTCGGCACCATCGCCACCGGGCGGGCGCCGGCGACACGGTGGGCCAGGTCCGGCAGCAGCAGGCGCGAGGAGTCGAAGGCATCGTTCCAGGTGCCATGGAAGACGCCGGGCACGATCTGCTCGAAGCGGTCGACGGTGGCGTCGCGCAGGTTGTCCATGGCCGCGGCCATGGCGGTGTCGACATCCACGCCCCAGCGCGCCAGTTCGTCCTGCGAGATGGTTTGCAGCGCGTCCTTGCCGTCGTAGGCCAGCATCAGGCTGGTATCGCTGCTGAACGGGAGCGTCACGACCTTGTGCCCCTCCACATCGAGTTGCCCCAGGCGCATGTATTCGAGCAGGCCGCGTCCGCGCAGGATCGGCATCAGGCGCTTGCCGGCGGTGGCGAAGTCGGGCGGCATGGCGGGCGGCGTGAAGACTTCGATCCACTTCTCCATCAGCTGTACCCGGCCGGCACGCGGCGTGGTGCAATAGGCATGATAAAAGTTGTCGAGGTTGACGACGCTGTGGCCGTCGGCGCCGATCAGCAGGCGAAAACCCGCCGCATCGAACCGGATGGGTTCGGTGACACCATTCTCCGCGGCAAAGCGGGCCATGAGGGCGCCGAACTTTTCGCGCGATGGCGGACGGTTGAACAGGAAATCGAGCAGGCCCATAAGTTCTCACTGTAGTGCAATGGACGGCCGAAAACGCAAAACGCCGTAATCCTTTTGCAAAGATTACGGCGTTTTGCGGGATTTTTCATCCGGTAGAGTTTGGTGCCCACGGAGGGACTCGAACCCCCACACCTCGCGGCACATGGACCTGAACCATGCGCGTCTACCAATTCCGCCACGTGGGCACTG
>NZ_KB908118.1:0-32079 GCF_000382345.1 Massilia niastensis DSM 21313 | reverse complement strand
TAGAGTGGTGCCCACGGAGGGACTCGAACCCCCACACCTCGCGGCACATGGACCTGAACCATGCGCGTCTACCAATTCCGCCACGTGGGCACTGAACCTGCTAAGTCTGCTACAATATCAGGCTTTTTCATTTTTCGCTAGATCAACTTTTCATCGATCATGCGCAAGACGCATTACCTGCTACTGCTGCTGTCTTCCACCGCGGCGCTGCCGTTGCAGAAGAGACCGAGATTATAGCGGATGAATTTCAATAGTCAAAGACCCAAGCACGATCGCCTGCAATTCCCCCTCGCGATCCCTTAGCACGCTTCGTTAGGCGAATCCCCGGGACCTCCGTTACACTACGCCTGTCAAGGTGTCAATCCAACCACGGCGCCGCCCAGCGGCGCTCTTCCTGGCAAAAGAAAAAGAAACCGATTTGAAGCAACCTACTCACACCATTCCCAGCCGCGAGGAAATCCTTGCAGTCTTTCGCGACGCCGCCGAGCCGCTTGATGCGGCCGCGCTCGGGCGCGCCCTGAAGGTCAAGCCTGCCGCGCTCGAAGTGCTCGGACGCCGCCTGAACGCCATGGAGCGCGACGGCCAGATCCGTACCGACCGCAGCAGCGGCACCTATATGTTGACCGACCATTCCGGCTTTGTCGCCGGCAAGGTCAGCGCCCACCGCGACGGTTATGGATTCGTGATTCCGGAAGAGGGCGGCGACGACCTGTTCCTGTCCGACCGCGAAATGCAGAAAGTCCTGCATGGCGACCGCGTGATGGCCCGCGTGACCGGCACCGACCGCCGCGGCCGTCCCGAAGGCTCGATCGTCGAAGTGGTCGAGCGCGCCAATACCCACGTCATCGGCCGCCTGCTGAATGAAGGCGGGGTCTGGATCGTGGCGCCGGAAGACCAGCGCATCAGCCAGGACATCCTGGTGGCCGGCGCGCCCGGCAAGGCCAAGGCGGGGCAGGTGGTCAGCGTCGAGCTGATCGAGCAGCCGGGACGTTTCCAGCAGCCGACCGGCCGCATCGTCGAGGTGCTCGGCGAGCTGGACGATCCGGGCATGGAAATCGAGATCGCGGTGCGCAAGTTCGGCGTGCCGCACGTGTTCTCGCCGGCCGCGCTGAAGCAGGCCGCCAAGCTGCCGAACGAAGTGCGCGATGCCGACCTGCTCGACCGGGTCGACCTGCGCGACGTGCCGCTGGTGACGATCGACGGCGAGGACGCGCGCGACTTCGATGACGCGGTGTATTGCGAACCGGTGAAGATCGGCCGCGCCAAGGGCTACCGCCTGCTGGTGGCGATCGCCGACGTCAGCCATTACGTGAAACCGAACGACGCGCTCGACCTCGACGCGATCGAGCGCAGCACCTCGGTGTATTTCCCGCGCCGCGTGATCCCCATGCTGCCCGAGAAGCTGTCGAACGGCCTGTGCTCACTGAACCCGGCGGTCGACCGCTGCACCCTGGTGTGCGACATGGTCGTCACCGCGGAAGGCGAGGTCAAGGCCTACCAGTTCTATCCGGCCGTGATGCACTCGGCGGCGCGCCTGACCTATAACGAAGTGGCCGACATCCTCGGCAACACGGCCGGGCCCGAGGCGCAGCGCCGTCCGGGCATCGTGCCGCACCTGCTGAACCTGAACGAGGTGTTCCATGCGCTGTTGAAGGCGCGCCAGGAACGCGGTGCGATCGACTTCGAAACCACCGAAACCTATATCGTCTGCAACCCGCTCGGCAAGATCGAAAAGATCATCCCGCGCACCCGCAACGATGCACACCGCCTGATCGAGGAATGCATGCTGGCGGCCAACGTGTGCGCGGCGGACTTCCTGATCCGCCACAAGCACCCGGGCACCTTCCGCATCCACGCGATTCCGACCGAGGAAAAGCTGAACCAGCTGCGCACCTTCCTCAAGCAGGTGGGCCTGAACCTGGGTGGCGGCACCAAGCCGAGCGCGCGCGACTACGCCGAGCTGATGCGGCAAATCAAGGAGCGTCCGGATGCGGCGCTGCTGCAGACCATGCTGCTGCGTTCGATGCAGCAGGCGGTGTACAGCCCGGACAACGTCGGCCACTTCGGCCTGGCCTACGAGGCCTATGCCCACTTCACCAGCCCGATCCGCCGCTACCCCGACCTGCTGACCCACCGCGCGATCAAGGCCTTGCTGCAAGGAAGGCGCTACGATCCGAAGGGCATCGAGCTGGGCAAGCTGAACACGACGGTGTCGAACGCGGCCCGCAAGCAGGCCGCGAAAGACCGCGCCGAAGGCAAGCAGAAGAACGAGAAGGACCTGACCATCTGGGACGCGCTCGGCGTGCACTGCTCGGCCAACGAGCGCCGCGCCGACGAGGCCTCGCGCGACGTCGAGAACTGGCTCAAGTGCTATTTCATGCAGAACAAGCTGGGTGAGGAATTCACCGGCGTGGTCTCGGGCGTGACCCCGTTCGGCATCTTCGTCACCCTGGACACCCTGTACGTCGAGGGCCTGGTGCACATCACCGAGCTTGGCGCCGACTATTTCCAGTACGACGACGCGCGCCACGAACTGCGCGGCGAGCGCACCGGCAAGCGCTACCAGCTGACCGACCGCGTGACGGTCAAGGTGGCGCGGGTGGACCTGGAGGCGCGCAAGATCGACCTGGTGCTGGGTGCCAGCCTGACGCCGCCGCCGGCGCCTCTGGCGCGCGCACGCCAGGCGGCCCAGGAAGCGATGGAGCCGGCAGCGCCGAAGTCGCGCAAGGCGCGCGCCAAGTCCCGGACCGAGGAAGCGCCGAGCGCCCCGGCGCCGGCCGCCGAAGAGCTCGTGGAAGAAGAAGATGTCGTCTTCGTCCCGCCGACCCGCCGTTCGCGCTCCTCGCGCGGCAGCGGTGCTGGCGGCAGCGGCGGCACGGCGTCCAAGCCGGCAGCAACAAAGAGCGCCCCCAAAAAGGGCGCGGCAACAGCGGCCAAGACCGCATCCAAAACCAGCAGGAAGAAGAAGTAACGCATGAAAAATAAAATGATTTTCGGTTTCCACGCGGTGACCTCGCGGCTGCGCCACGAGGCTTCGTCGGTGGAAGAGATCTTTGTCGATACCACCCGCCAGGATCGCCGCATGCAGGACCTGATCGCCAACGCCAAGTCGGCGGGCGTGCGCGTCATGCCGGTCGATCCTTCGCGTCTCGACAAGATCACCGGCACCCGCCGCCACCAGGGCGTGATCGCCTTCGCCAGCCAGCTGGCGCTGGCGCGCAACCTGGACGAGCTGCTCGACGCGATCGAAGGTCCGCCGCTGCTGCTGATCCTCGACGGCATCACCGACCCGCACAACCTGGGCGCCTGCCTGCGCGTGGCCGACGGCGTCGGCGCGCATGCCGTGATCGTTCCGAAGGACCGCGCGGTCGGGCTGAACGCGACCGCGGCCAAGGTGGCCAGCGGCGCCGCCGAAACCGTTCCCTACATCACCGTCACCAACCTGGCGCGCACCATGCGCGAGCTCAAGGAGCGCGATATCCTGCTGATCGGCACCTCGGACGATGCCGACAAGGGGCTGTATGAGGCCGACTTCACCGGACCGGCGGCGCTGGTCATGGGATCGGAAGGCGAGGGCATGCGCCGCCTGACGCGCGAGACCTGCGATGTGCTGGTGAGCATTCCGATGTTCGGATCGGTGGAGAGCCTCAACGTGTCGGTGGCTTCGGGCGTATGCCTGTTCGAGGCGCGTCGCCAGCGGATGGCGCGCGAAGGCTGATCATGCTTTACGGCTGACGGGTGGGTTGTCGGCCTGCATGCCAACTCGGGTCTTCGCGAAGTGTGTTGTCGCGTGGGCGGGTTTCCCGCCCACCCGGCATCCCTGCCATCTCGCAGTATCCGCACCAGGCCCTTCTTGACCCCTCCTAAGCAAACCGCCCCCGGATACGCTACCATGGGCGTCGTCTTGCACCGATTACCACTATGTTTCCCAAACTGCGCGAAGACATCAGGAGCATCATCGACCGCGATCCCGCCGCCCGCAACGGCTGGGAGGTGCTCACCTGCTACCCGGGCCTGCATGCCGTCATCATGCACAGCTGGGCGCATGCCTGCTGGAGGCTGAACCTGAAGTGGCTCGGCCGCTTCATCTCCTATATCGCCCGCATCATCACGGGCATCGAGATCCACCCCGGCGCCACGATCGGCCGCCGCGTCTTCATCGACCACGGCTTCGGCGTGGTCATCGGCGAAACCGCCGTGGTCGGCGACGACTGCACCATCTACCAGGGCGTCACCCTGGGCGGCACCACCCTGGTGGCCGGCGCCAAGCGCCATCCGACCCTCGAGCGCGGCGTCATCGTCGGCGCCGGGGCCCAGGTGCTGGGCGCGTTCACGGTCGGCGAATACGCCAAGGTCGGCTCGAACGCCGTGGTCATCAAGCCGGTGCCGGCCGGCGCCACCGCGGTCGGCAACCCGGCCCACATCATCCGCAAGGAAGAGCAGGGCCGCAGCGCGCGCCTGTTCGCCGCCTACGGCGTCACGCCGAACGGCGACGATCCGCTGTCGAAGGCCCTGCGCGGCCTGATCGACCATGCCGCCCGCCAGGACGAGCAGATCGAGCGCATGGCCGCCATCCTCCGGGACGCGGGCCTATGCTGTCCGGATATGCGCGAGGGTGATAAACTCGATTCGGAACGACTGAACCGACTGGTTGACTAAGGAAACGCATGACAAATGAAGCGACTGGCGGCATCGACGCCGCAGCCGTGCTGGACCCGATCGAGATCCGCGTACTCGCGGTGCTCGCCGAAAAAGAAGGGCTCACCCCCGACAATTACCCGATGTCGCTGAACGCGATCGTGAACGGCTGCAACCAGCTGTCGAGCCGCGATCCCGTCATGCAGCTCAGCGACGAAACGGTGCTCGACACCCTGCAGCGGCTGACCGAGCGCAAGCTGGTCAACGGCATCACCCAGGCCGGCGCGCGCGTCACCAAGTACGAGCACCGCATGCGCATCAAGTGGACCCTGGAGCAGGACAAGGTGGCCGTGCTCGCCATCCTGATGCTGCGCGGCCTGCAGACGGCGGGCGAGATTCGCACCCGCACCGGCCGCCTGCACGAATTCCGCACCGTGGCCGATGTCGAGACGGCGCTGCAGTTCCTGATCGACAAATATCCGCCCCTGGTCGCACGCCTCGAGCGCGCGCCCGGCACCAAGGAGCCGCGCTACGGCCACCTGCTGGGCGGCGAGATCACGATCGTCGCCGGCGAGCAGGCCGCCAGCAGCGGCGGCGGCCTGACCCAGGGCGGCCGCATCGGCCAGCTGGAACAGGAAGTCGCCGCCTTGCGCGGCGAGCTGGAAGACCTCAGGTCCCGGTTCGAGGCGTTTCAGCGGCAGTTCCAGTAGCAGCTTCGGCGGGCGCCGGCGTGGCGAATTCCAGTTCCACCAGGGCGTCGTCGCTCCAGTGCTCGTCCACCAGGTGGATGCGGAAGTCGCGGCCCTCGATGTCCAGCTTCAGGCTGCGCTCGCCTTCGTGCAGGACCGCGCCGGCGAGCTTCTGGCCGGTGCGGAACGTGAATTTGGTGTCCGGCGTGTCGAAGAAGCTGCACCAGTCCGTGCTCCGGAGCAGGGTATTCACTGTCAGTACCCAGAACAGCGCAATCTCCTCCTTCGCGATCGCCACATTCACCTTGCAGGTCAGCCTCAGGTCGCCCAGGCGGCGCTGGTTCTTCGCCAGGCCGGGCGAGCGGATGATCGGTACCACGCGGTAGTCGCGGCGCTTCTGGTTCAGGGTGAGTTCTCCCCTGGCGTGCAGCGCCGCCTCGCTGCGCGGCACGGTGAACCTGCCGTCCTCGTCGACTTCCAGCGGCAACACGAAACCGTCCTCGCCTTCGATGCGCGCCACCGGCTGCAGCGCCTGCGGCGCCGCGCCGCGCGCTTCGATGCGGAAGCGCAGGACATCCACCTTCGGTGCCAGGTGGCGGTGCTTGTCGAAGCTGTCGAGGCCGGCGACGATGGCCGCATACTTGCGGACTTCGGGATCGCGGGTGGCATTCACATGGATGGTGTCGGGATTGCCGGGCGGCTGGTCCGCCGCCGCGGCGGGCGCGCCGCAGCAGATCGCCAGGGCCAGCATGAGGGCTGGGCTGCGCATGGTCTCAGCCCTCGTCGCGCCAGCGGCGCAGGCGCATCGCGGCGAAGATCATCGCGGCGCCGGCGATCGCGCCCAGCCACACGCCCGGGGTGGCCAGGGTGCCGTAGGAATGCGCCAGCAGCAGGCCGCCGTTCAGGCCATGCTCCATGTGCTGCAGCGTAGTGTTGTCGAGTTCGGCGAGCCAGACGCCGGGGAACAGGCCGCCCAGGCCGCGCGCCACGACTTCATCCACGAACCAGTCGACATTCAGGGTCATCCCGCCGAAGCGGCCCAGCAGGAAGTCGACCCACTTCAGGATCACCACCGCGACCAGCGGCGTGCCGACCGCCCACAGGAACACCTTGGAACGGGCCCAGGCGGACACCATCAGCAGCCAGCCGACGGTCGGCAGCGCGAACAGGATGTACAGCGGCAGGAAGCTCAGCAGGTAGAGCGGCGACAGGTAGAGGTTGACGTCGGCCAGCACCGGCGCGATCAGGTTCATGCCCTTGGCGGCGCCCACGGCCAGTCCGAGCACCAGCAGGATCAGCGCGGCGGCGATGCCGATCGCGATCGTCAGCAGGGGCACCACGAGCAGGGCGGTGACGACCTTGGACAGCACGGTCTGCTGGTCCGACAGCGGCAGCGACTTCCAGAACAGGATGCTGCGGTCGCGGCGGTCGTCGTACAGCGCCGCCAGGCAGTAGAAGAACACCACCGCCGGCAGCACCAGGAACAGCGGCGCCGACACCGCCAGGTAGCTCGAGGCCACGATGTCGGCCAGCTTGCCGCGCATCTGGTGCGGGATGCCTTCGATCGCCACCATGTGCTGGCCCTCGATCTGGAAGGTGGCCCCGTTCGTGGTGGCCATGCCGTACAGGAAGCCGCCGCCGATGAGGACCACCAGCACCGCGGCCACCGCCAGCGGCGCGAACAGGAAGGCCCCCTTGTGCTCCCAGAACTCGCGCTGGAGCAGCCATTTCATGGTTTTCATGCGTAGGTTCCTTTCATGGTGGCGACGAACAGGTCGGCGACGCTGGGATTGCGGGTCTCGCCGAGGGAGGCCAGCTGGTCGCGCGTGACGCCGCCCGAGCGCGCCGCGTCGAACAGCATCACCGACTTGCCGAACACGGTGCGCTGGTCGATCGGCTGCAGCGCATGGGCGGCATTCAGCTTGTCGGCCGGCACCATGACCTCGGTATAGCGCTCGCCGATCTCGTCCATCGACGCCGCCAGCACGATCCTGCCGTCGCGGATGAACAGCAGGTCGGTGAGGATGTGCTCGACTTCCTCGACCTGGTGGGTCGTGATGACGATGGTCTTTTCCTCGTCAAAATAGTCCTCCAGCAGGTTCTGGTAGAACTGCTTGCGGTAGAGGATGTCGAGGCCCAGGGTCGGTTCGTCCAGCACCAGCAGCTTGGCGTCGATCGCCATCACCAGCGCCAGGTGCAGCTGGACGATCATGCCCTTGGACATTTCCTTGACCTTCAGGGTGGGCTTCAGCTTGGTGAGCGCGATGTAGCGCTCGGCCTTGCTGCGGTCGAAGCGCGGATGCACGCCGGCCACGAAGTCGATGGCGTCCTTGACGCGCAGCCAGCGCGGCAGGATGGCGACGTCGGCGATGAAGCAGACTTCCTTCATCAGGTCGTCGCGCTGGGTGCGCGGATCGAAGCCGAGCACCGAGAGCTGGCCCTCGAAGGGAATCAGTCCCAGGGCCGCCTTGAGCGTGGTGGTCTTGCCGGAACCGTTGGGGCCGATCAGGCCGACGATGCGTCCCGCCGGGATGTCGAAGTCGACGTTGTCGACCGCGACCCGCTTGCCGTAGCGCTTGGAGAGGCCGCGTGCCGAAAGGACGGCGCTCATGCTGTACCTCCGGCTTCGGAGGCGCGCAGCAGCTGCTCGATGTTCAGGCCGAGACGGCGGATGCGCTCGACCATCGCCGGCCATTCTTCGCGCACGAAGCGCTCGCGTTCGGTGGCCAGCAGTTTCTCGCTTGCTCCTTCGGTGACATACATGCCTATTCCCCTTCGCTTTTCCACTAAGTTCTCGTCGACCAGTTCCTGGTAAGCCTTCGATACGGTGATCGGGTTGAGTTGATACTCGGCCGCGATCTGGCGCACGGAGGGCAGGGCGTCGCCGGCCTTCAGTACGCCGTCGAGCATCATGCCGACCACCCGCTCCTTGAGCTGGCGGTAGATCGGGGTGTTATCGTTCCAGCCGACTGTCATCTCCGGCCTCCCTGTCGTTGCGGTGCGGCGTGGTGTGCATGCCTGCCTCCCTGTTGGTGATGTGATGAAGTGGTGTTGTAGTGAAGTATAACAGTGGTCTTGTCGAAGTCAACATACATATTCGACAATTTTTTGCGGGGTGGCGCCAGGCGGCGGCGCGTGCGTGCGTGCGTGCGTGCGGGTGCGAGGCTGGAGGAGATGGGGAGAAGCGGGGCAGCGGTTGCCGCCCCGCATGAAGGCTGCTTACAGCGGGTTGCCGTCCTGGTCGTACCGGGTCAGCGCGCCATCAGGCGCCAGCGCGATCCAGCCGCCGCGCCGCGGCTCGGCGTCCAGCTCCCAGTCCGGCAGCACGTAGCGCAGCCTGCCGCCGGTCTCGTGCACGGCGGGGCGGTGCGTATGCCCATGGATGATCACCTGGGCATCGGTCGCATCGAACAGCGCGGTGGCCGCTTCCGGCGTCACGTCCATGATCTCGCAGGACTTGCCGGACTGCGCCTCGCGGCTGCCTTCGCGCAGGTTCGCGATGATGGCCTTGCGCTGGGCCAGCGGCATGCCGAGGAATTGCCCTTGCCAGGCCGGATCGCGCACCTGGGCGCGGAAGGCCATGTACTTGAGGTCGAGCGTGCACTGGGCGTCGCCATGCACCAGCGCCACGCGCCGGCCGCCGGCCTCGATCACGTGCGGCTCTTCCAGGAGGGAGAGCCCGGTCGCCTGCGCGAAGCCGGGGCCGACCAGGAAGTCCCGGTTGCCGGCAAGCCAGTGCACAGCCACGCCGGCCGCGCTGACGGCGCGGATGGCCTCGACCACGCGCCGGTGGAAGGGCTCGTCGAGATCGTCGTCGCCGGCCCAGTATTCGAAGATGTCGCCGAGCAGGTAGAGCCGCTCGGCATGGATTGCATGCTCCGCCAGGAAACGGAAGAAGGCCTCGGCCGTGGCGGGATGGGATTCCTGCAGGTGCAGGTCGGAAATGAAAAGCGCGAACGGGCGCGCGGACATCGTCATCGGATCAATCGGGGCGGCCCGCCGGCACGGGCGCGCCGCCCCCTGCTTCATTAGATGACTTCGACCTTCTCGATCACGATCGGGTCGACCGGCACGTCCGAGTGCATGCCGCTGCGGGTGGTCTTGACGGTGTTCATGGCATCGACCACGTCCTGGCCCGCCGTCACCTTGCCGAACACGGCGTAGCCCCAGCCGTCCTGGCCCGGGTAGTTCAGGAAGGCGTTGTCCTTGGTGTTGATGAAGAACTGCGCCGATGCCGAGTGCGGCGCCGAGGTGCGGGCCATGGCGATGGTGTACTTGTCGTTCTTCAGGCCGTTCTTGGCTTCGTTCTCGACGGTCGCGTCGGCGGCCTTCTGCTTCATGCCCGGCTCGAAGCCGCCGCCCTGGATCATGAAGTCCTTGATGACGCGGTGGAAGATGGTGTTGGTGAAGTGACCCTTGTTCACGTAGTCGAGGAAGTTGGCAACCGTCTTCGGCGCCTTGTCGGCGTCCAGTTCGATGGTGATGTTGCCCTGGTTGGTGGTGATGAGTACGGAGGTCATGGATTGTCCTGTCTGGTTGGTTTATTGTTAAGAATGCCTTTTGTGCACTCGTTATTTTACAAGCTTGTCGCCCTTGAGGAGGGTCGCGGACTTAATGAAGATCGGGGTGACCGGCACGTTTTCCATGCCGCGCACGTCATCGACCACGACGGACTTGATCTTGTCGACCACTTCCTGGCCCTTGATGACCTTGCCGAACACGGTGTAGCCGGAGCCGCCGACGTTCGGAAAATCGATGCCGGAGTTGTCGGCGACATTGATGAAGAATTGCGAGGTGGCCGTGTCGGGGTGGTTTTCCCGCGCCATCGAGATCGTGTACGGCAGGTTCGACAGCCCGTTGTCCGACTCGTTCTTGACCGGCTTGAGGGTCTTGCGGCCCTCGAGTTTCTCGTTCATGCCGCCGCCCTGGATCATGAAGCCGTCGATCACGCGGTGGAAGATGGTGCCCTTGTAGAAACCCGACTTCACGTAGGCCAGGAAGTTGGCGACGTTCTTCGGCGCCTTTTCCTGGTCCAGCTCGACGACGATCTCACCCATGGAGGTCTTGATCGACACCTGGGGCTGGTCGGCGGCGAAGGCGGCGGCCGAGAACAGCAGGCCGCAGGCGGCGACGGAAAGACGGGTGAGCAGGGCGCGGCGGGACGTGGCGAACGATGGCATCTGGCTTCCTCTGGTAGGCATTGCGCAATACACTGTCAAGAGTATTCAGGAAAAATAAAGCTGGGCTAGATGCGGCCAGCCGGGATTTTAACAATGCTATACTCTGCGCAAAACGTCCATTCTATCAAATAAGAACAACACCGAGGATACAGGCGAGCCCAAGCAGAAACGCCCGGCTGGCCGCGCACCAATGGTCGCGGCCGGGCGGCGCATTGCCGGCTCGCTTTCCTCTTGAAACGGTATTCAATGAGCCAACTGAAGATTTACAACACGCTCGCGCGTGACAAGCAGGTATTCGTCCCGAAGGTTGCAGGCAAGGCCGGCATGTATGTGTGCGGCATGACCATCTACGATTACTGTCATGTCGGCCACGCGCGGATGATGATGGCTTTCGACGTCGTCTACCGCTGGCTCATGGCCTCGGGCTACGAGGTCACCTATGTCCGCAACATCACTGACATCGATGACAAGATCATCAAGCGCGCGGTCGAGAATGGCGAGACCATCGGCTCGCTGACCGCGCGTTTCACGCAATACATGGACGAAGACACGGGCGCGCTGGGCATCCTGCCGCCGACCGTGGTGCCGCGCGCCACCGAGTACGTGCCGCAAATGCTGGCCATCATCGAGCGCCTCGAGCAAAAAGGCCTGGCCTATCGGAGCGACGACGGCGACGTCAACTACGCGGTGCGCGGCTTCGACGGCTACGGCAAGCTGTCGGGCAAGTCGCTGGACGACCTGCGCGCCGGCGAGCGCGTGGACGTCAATACCGGCAAGCGCGACCCGCTCGACTTCGTGCTCTGGAAGGCCGCCAAGGAATCCGAGCCTGGCGAAGTGAAATGGGAATCGAAGTGGGGCACGGGCCGTCCGGGCTGGCACATCGAGTGCTCGGCCATGTCGTGCGCGACCCTGGGCGAACATTTCGACATCCATGGCGGCGGCGCCGACCTGCAGTTCCCGCACCACGAGAACGAGATCGCGCAATCCGAAGGCGCCTTCGGCGGCCCGATGGTCAACTACTGGATCCACAACGGCTTCGTGCGCGTGGATAACGAGAAGATGTCCAAGTCGCTGGGCAACTTCTTCACCATCCGCGACGTGCTCAAGAAGTACGACGCCGAAGTCGTGCGCTTCTTCATCCTGCGCGCCCACTACCGCAGCCCGCTGAATTACTCCGACGCGCACCTGGACGACGCCAAGGGCGCGCTGACGCGCCTGTACACGGCGCTGGCCGATGTCGACCTGGGCGGCGCCAGCCCGGCCGTCGACTGGGACGAGGCCCACGCCGTGCGCTTCCGCGAAGCGATGGACGACGACTTCAACACCCCGCTGGCCGTGGCCGAGCTGTTCGACCTGGCGAGCGAAGTCAACCGCAGCAAGTCGGTCGAGGCGGCGCGCCAGCTGAAGGCGCTGGCCGGCGTGCTCGGCCTGCTCGAGCGCAGCACCCAGCAGTTCCTGCAGGCCGGCGGCGGCCAGGAAGAGGGCGGCCTGGACGAGGCGGCCATCCTGGACGCCATCGCACGCCGCGCCGCGGCCAAGGGCGCGCGCAACTTCGCCGAGGCGGACCAGATTCGGGCGCAACTCAGCGCCGCCGGGATCATCCTGGAAGACAAACCCGACGGAACGACCTGGCGCCGCGCATAATGGCAGCGAACAAGGACAAGGCGCTCGGCGTCGGTGCGCCCGCGTTGGCTTCGGAAGCGCTTGCCGTGCCCGTCTACTGGGCGGAAGCAAAGCTCGAGCTGATGCAGCGCGACCGCATCATGAACAAGCTGATCCCCCAGTTCGGGGACCTGCACCTGCGCGGCCATCCCGACCCCTTCACGACCCTGGCGCGCTCCATCGTGGGCCAGCAGGTCACGCCCAAGGCGGCCGACCTGGCCTGGGGCAAGCTGCTGGACACCTGCCCGAAACTCTCGCCGGCCCAGGTGATCAAGGCCGGCGCGGTGCAGCTCTCCGGCTGCGGCCTGTCCAAGCGCAAGACCGAGTACATCCTCGACCTGGCCGACAGTTTCAAGGCCAGGCGCGTCCATGCCGACCTGTGGTCGCAGATGGACGACGAGGCCGTGATCGGCGAACTGGTCCAGATCCGCGGCATCAGCCGCTGGACAGCAGAGATGTTTTTGATATTTAATCTGCTCCGGCCGAACGTCCTGCCCCTCGATGACGCCGGCCTGATCCAGGGAATCAGCCAGAATTATTTCTCCGGCGAACCTGTTTCGCGCAGCGATGCGCGCGAGGTGGCGGCCAACTGGGAGCCCTGGCGAACAGTTGCTACATGGTATTTATGGCGTAGTCTGGACCCGATTCCGGCATCCGGTACGGTAGAATGACGCCTGATTCGCCGCGCGCACGGACGCAGCGGCCACGAAACAACCCGGAGGTACAATGACTAAAACAACTTTCCTCAATTTTGAGCAGCCGATCGCCGAGCTGGATTCCAAGATTGAAGAGCTGCGGTTCGTGCAGGACGATTCCGCCGTCGACATCTCCGAAGAGATCGACCGCCTGGCCAAGAAGAGCCAGCAACTGACCAAGGACATCTACGCCAAGCTGACTCCATGGCAGGTGTCGCAGATCGCGCGTCATCCGCAGCGTCCGTACACGATGGACTACGTGAACGCGATCTTCACCGATTTCCATGAACTGCACGGCGACCGCACCTTCGCGGACGACCAGTCGATCATCGGCGGCCTGGCCCGTTTCAACGGCCAGGCCTGCATGGTGATCGGCCACCAGAAGGGCCGCGACACGAAGGAGCGCGCGATGCGCAACTTCGGCATGCCGAAACCCGAAGGCTACCGCAAGGCGATGCGCCTGATGAAGGTGGCCGAGAAGTTCGGCCTGCCGATCTTCACCTTCGTGGATACGCCTGGCGCCTTCCCCGGCATCGACGCGGAAGAGCGCGGCCAGTCGGAAGCGATCGGCCACAACCTGTACGTCATGGCCGAGCTGAAAGTGCCGCTGATCGCCACCATCATCGGTGAAGGCGGTTCGGGCGGCGCGCTGGCGATCGCCGTCGGCGACGCGGTGCTGATGCTGCAATACGCGACCTACTCGGTGATCTCGCCGGAAGGCTGCGCCTCGATCCTGTGGAAGACCTCGGAGCGCGCGTCCGACGCGGCCGACGCCCTGGGCCTGACCGCGCACCGCCTGAAGGCGATGGGCCTGGTCGACAAGATCGTCAGCGAACCGCTGGGCGGCGCGCACCGCGACCCGGCCCAGATGGCGCAGCTGCTCAAGCGCGCGCTGGCCGACACCCTGCGCCAGTTCCAGGGCATGAAGACCAAGGACCTGCTGGAAGCCCGTCACCAGAAACTGATGAGCTACGGCAAGTTCAAGGAAACGCTGCCGCGCGAAGAGTGAGCCGTATGAAAGCCGGGGCCGTCCCGGCATCTTTCGCGCAGGCCATGCACGGCCTGCGCGCGCAGTATCCCTTTTCCTCCCTCGCCATTGCCTGCAGCGGCGGCCTCGATTCGATGGTCCTGCTGCGGCTGGCGCATGCCTGGGCGGCGGAAGCGGGCGTGACCCTGTCCGCCTTCCACGTCCACCATGGCCTGAGCCCGCATGCCGACGACTGGCTGGCGCATTGCGCCGCCAGCTGCGCCGCGCTCGGCATCGCCTTCGACTTCCGTAGAATCACGATCCCGAAGGACAAGTCCGGGACCGAAGCCACCGCGCGCCGCCTGCGCTATGGCGCGCTGGGCGAGATGTGCCGCCTGCACGGCGCCGGCGTGCTGCTGACCGCCCACCACCTCGACGACCAGGCCGAGACCGTGCTGCTGCAACTGCTGCGCGGCTCGGGGCCGGCCGGCCTGTCCGGCATGGACGCCGCCAACCGGGCGCCCGGCCTGCTCGGCAGCGACGAGCTGGTCATGGCCAGGCCGCTGCTGGCCCAGCCGCGCGCGGCGCTGGAAGCCTGTGCGGCCGAACTGGGCCTGGCCTGGGTCGAGGATGAATCGAATCTCGATCCGCGTTATGCGCGCAACGCCTTGCGGCACACGGTGATGCCGGCCTTGTCGAGCGCCTTCCCCGGCTTCCAGCAGCGGCTGGCGCGCGGCGCGGCGCATGTGGCCTCGGCCCAGCGGATGCTGGACGAGCTCGCCGCGCAGGACCTGGGCGCCTGCCTGCTTGGCGAGGCGGTGGATCTGCAGCGCCTGCAGGCGCTGAGCGGCGACCGCATCCATAACCTGCTGCGCCACCTGTTCTCGGTGCGCGGACTGGCGATGCCTTCGACCGCCTGGCTGGCCGAGATGGTCGCCCAGCTGTTCGAGGCGCGCGAG
Organism: Massilia niastensis DSM 21313; assembly: GCF_000382345.1. GTDB lineage: Bacteria > Pseudomonadota > Gammaproteobacteria > Burkholderiales > Burkholderiaceae_D > Telluria > Telluria niastensis. Next base: position 17,289 of record NZ_KB908118.1, on the reverse strand, counting down.
GATGCGCAGCTCAAGGTCACCCATCCGGACTGCGAGATCCGCCGCCATCGCGGCAAGCTCCACATCACGCCGCGCCTGCCGGAACTGAGCGGCATGCGCGATCGCGACGACATCGGCGTGCTCGACAGGGAGGGGCAGGGCTTCCGCTGGCAGGGCGAAGCCGCGCTGGCGTTTCCGGCCTACGGCGGCGTGCTGCACATCGAGCCGTCCGAGCGCGGCTTCGATCCCGCCTGGCTGCGCCGCCAGCAACTCACGATCGACTTTCGCACCGGCGGCGAACGGCTCAAGCCGGCGCCCAACCGCCCGACGCGCAGCCTGAAGGCGCATTACCAGGCGCTCGGCGTGCCGGCCTGGGAGCGCGAGCGCCTGCCGGTGGTGTATCGGGAGCGGGAGGTGCTGTTCGCGGCCGGGATCGGCATGGACTGCCGCCACTTCGGCGCGGAGGGTGGGGAACTGGTCGCGCTGCGCTGGGAAGCGAGCCCGGCATAGTTTCTATGCGTTAAACGTATTACTTTATTTTCTTTTCGTATAGCTTTTGGAGCATCCAGCCTTGTGATGACGCGTTGCAGCATGCTAGAGTAAGGGTCCCCTTTGATCCTTCTACAAGCTGGAAAGCTTCCTGATATGGCTTTAATTGTCCACAAATATGGCGGCACGTCGATGGGCTCGACGGACCGTATCAAGAATGTCGCTGCCCGCGTGGCCAAGTGGCATGACGCAGGTCACCAAATCGTTGTCGTTCCGTCCGCGATGTCGGGCGAGACCAACCGCCTGATTGGCCTGGCCAAGGAAATCATGCCGCAACCGGACCCGCGCGAACTGGACATGATTGCCTCCACCGGCGAACAGGTCTCGGTCGGCCTGCTGGCGATGGCGCTGCTGGCGATCGGCAAGGACGCGGTCTCGTACACCGGCTGGCAGGCGGGCATCCGCACCGATTCCTCGTTCACCAAGGCGCGCATCCAGTCGATCGACGACACGCGCGTACGCGGCGACCTGAACGCGGGCAAGATCGTCATCATCACCGGCTTCCAGGGCATGGACGAGGACGGCAACATCTCGACCCTGGGCCGCGGCGGTTCCGATACCTCGGCCGTGGCGATCGCAGCCGCGCTCAAGGCGGACGAATGCCTGATCTATACTGACGTGGACGGCGTGTACACGACCGACCCGCGCGTGGTCGACGAGGCGCGCCGCCTGTCGAAGATCACCTTCGAGGAAATGCTCGAACTGGCCTCGCTGGGCTCGAAAGTGCTGCAGACCCGCTCGGTGGAATTCGCCGGTAACTACCAGGTGCCGACGCGCGTGCTGTCGTCGCTGACCGATCCCCAGATGCCACTGGAAGAAGAAGCCAATTCCGGCACCCTGATTTCGTTTGAGGAAGAAAGTAACATGGAACAAGCCGTCATCTCCGGTATCGCCTTCAATCGCGATGAAGCCAAGATCACCGTCCTGGGCGTGCCGGACAAGCCGGGCGTTGCTTACCACATCCTGGGCCCGATCGCGGACGCGAACATCGAGGTCGACATGATCATCCAGAACCAGTCGGTGGACGGCAAGACCGATTTCACCTTCACGGTCTCGCGCAACGACTACGTCAAGGCGATGAACGTGCTGGAAGGCCAGAAAGAGGCCCTGGGCGCGACCAAGCTGCTGGGCGACGCCAAGGTGTCGAAGGTGTCGGCGGTGGGCGTGGGCATGCGCAGCCACGTCGGCGTGGCCTCGCAGATGTTCCGCACGCTGTCGGAAGAGGGCGTCAACATCCAGATGATCTCGACCTCGGAGATCAAGATCTCGGTGCTGATCGACGAAAAATACATGGAGCTGGCGGTTCGCGCACTGCACAAGGCGTTTAACCTCGAGCAAGCTTAACGTTTTAAAAACTTTGGTCTGATTCCTTGACCAAATGAGCACCGTCCAGTAATATGCGTGCTCTCAGCGCTGACGATGTTGTCGGTTCTGAAAGGAGGCGTGGCCGAGTGGCCGAAGGCACTTCCCTGCTAAGGAAGCATACGGGCTTAAACCTGTATCGTGGGTTCGAATCCCACCGCCTCCGCCAAAACAATTGTTTTAGAGAAATCTTTAACATTCGAGAAACCCGCTGCACGATGAGTGTGGCGGGTTTTTTTGTTTCTGAGCGTGCAAGAATGTGTCGGCCAATACGAATCCCGTTTTCGCCGCAGAGTGTGAGAGTAAGGCTTCGGCCACACTCTGGAATCCCCGAATCTCATAGTGAGGCTCGGGGGTTGGTGTCCTGCCTGCCTCCAGTGAAGCGAAGATTTTTAAGGGTATGAGTAAGGGTAGGGCAGTGATGAGCTTTATACCCTTTTCAGCCAGTCGTGCTGCGCTCGTCTTCGCTCAGGAATGACGAATGCTTGGCGCCGACTATGTCGACTACTGTTCGAGCGGCTGCGCGCCGCCGGCGGCACCGTCCTGCCGTCGCGCGGTCGCGGTCGAGGGCTTCGCCACACTGGATCACCGGCCCGAGGAAATGATACGTGCCCTGGGGGCAGCTACCGTCAGTTGAAGGAAAATTGCCTCAGCTTCTGAAGTAAAAATGCCACTCGTTGGTGCTGGTTACATCGACAGACTCCTCCTGCCGGCTGAACGGCCGAGTTCGATCCGAAGCAAAACGAGGCTGAGCAACAAGGCCAGCAGGAATTGCCACGAGCGACCAAGACCAGGCGCGCAGGAGGGCTTCAAGTGCGGATAGCGGAAACGCATGCCGACCGGGTCGCGCAGCTGAGTCCGGAATCTTTGCTGTACAAGGTCTGCAGGCCCAGGTCCTCAATATCTTCCAACAGGCGGATCAATTGCACCGAGGCTGTTTTCAGATCCTGCAACAGGGGGGCCAGGTCAGTGAGCGTTGCGCCGGCACGGACCTGGCCGACGATCGCTTCCCCCACGCGATGCAGGTCCTGGTGCGGCGCATCGAGCGCCTGATACATCGGCGTGTCGGCGTGGTAGCGGCCCTCACCGTAGTACCATTGGCCGAGCCCGCACTTGGTGACGCAGAGTTGCGGATAGCCTTCAGTCTGCCGCGCGGACGAGCCCGGCGGAAAGGCCGCGCGCTGGATCGCATAGCTGACCATCTGACGCCGCCACTGGACGTGGTCGACGATTGCCATGTGCACCAGTCCGATCGGGAATCCTGGGCAGGCGGTGGCCCGCTGGCGAAGCGCCTGAAAATCATCCAGTGGCAGGGGAGGGCTGACCAGGTAGCCCTGGATGAGTCTGCATCCCGCCTCGACCAGGAAAACGTACTGGGCCACGGTCTCGACGCCTTCGGCCACCACGTTCAGGCCCAGTTCGTGACCGAGCCTGATCGACGAGCGCACGATGGTCGCGTTCTTCCTGGACTCGAGCATCCGCCTGACTATGCCCTGGTCCAGCTTGATCGTTGTGAATGGCCACTGGCTCAATGTATCCATGCTCGAATAGCCGATCCCGTAGTCGTCCATGGCCAGCCCGATGCCTGCGTCCGCGAGCGACTGGACGCGCCTGAGCACGAAATCGCCCGCCTCGAGCGCCTGGGTCTCGGTGATCTCGAGCTCGAGGGAAGCAGGGGGCAGGTGCTGATGGGAGATGGCGTGGAGAATGGTGTTGGTCAGGGCGTCATCCTCGAAATCCTGGGCCGTGACATTGAAGGAGATGCACAAGTCGCTACCCAGCCCGTTGTCCGCCAGTTCGTGCACCAGTTCCGACAGCAGCTGGAGTGTCATGCCCTTGACCAGCCCGCTGTGTTCGGCGACATGGATGAAGCTCGCTGGAGGGAGCACGACGCCGTTCGGCCGCCGCCAGCGTGCGAGTGCCTCCGCGCCGACGATGCGGCTGGTGATCAGTGAGGACTTCGGCTGGTAGTACAGCGTGAACTCACTATTGCGGATTCCCTGGGCGATCTCGGCCTCGGTAACTGTTTCCATGATGACCTCCCCAGCGACAGCAGATGTTCCTTTATCCGCCTAGACGGCAGGATCGTCAAATTTTCGCGTGTGCCGATCCTGGGCGAAGAAACGTGCGGCTTGGGTGTGCAATCCGGTACGCCATACGAACGGAGGCAGCCGGCCTGGCATGCCATTCCAGCACGACAGCGTCGGCAATGAACCATGCCGGAACCCAGCGGGGAGCTGCGTTCCGGCCAGGGCAGGACTGATCAGTCCCTGATGAAGGCCAGCAGGTCTGCGTTTACCTTGTCCTTATGGGTATCGGTCAGCCCGTGCGGAGCGCCGGGATAGACGATCAGCTTTGCGCCCTTGATCATCTTTGCCGAAGCCCGTCCGCCGACGTCGATCGGCACGATCTGGTCGTCGTCACCGTGGATGACCAGAGTCGGCTTGTCGAATTTCTTCAAGTCGGCCCGGAAATCGGTTTCGGAAAATGCCTTGATCGAGTCGTACGTGCCCTTGTGGCCCCCTTGCATGCCCTGCATCCACCAGTTGTCGATCATGCCCTGCGACACTTTAGCGCCTGGGCGGTTGAAGCCGAAGAAGGGGCCGGTCGGAATATCCTTGTATAGTTGCGCGCGGTTCTCGACCTGCTGCTTGCGCAGGCCGTCGAATACCTCCATCGGCACGCCGCCCGGATTGTCCGCCGTTTTCACCATCATCGGCGGCACGGCCGAGATCAGCACCGCCTTGGCGACGCGCCCGGTGCCATGGCGGCCGATATAGCGGGCCACTTCGCCGCCGCCGGTGGAAAAGCCCACCAGCACCGCGTTCTTCAGATTCAGCGTCTCGATGACGGTGGCCAGGTCATCGGCATAGTGGTCCATGTCGTTGCCGTCCCATGGCTGGCTGGAGCGGCCATGGCCGCGGCGGTCGTGGGCGATCACCCGGTAGCCCTGGCTGGCCAGGAACAGCATCTGCGACTCCCAGCTGTCCGCGCTCAGCGGCCAGCCATGGCTGAAGACGATGGGTTGTCCGTTGCGGGGTCCCCAGTCCTTGTAGTACAGCTGTACGCCGTCACGGGTGATGATGTAGCTGGCGCTTGCCTGGGCCGGCGCGGCCTTGGCGGCAGGCGTGCTGACTGCTGCGCTCGTTGCGCCGGCGGCCAGCGCGAAGACGGACAGGGCGATGATTTTGGACAGTTTGCTCATGTTGTGCTCCTTGGATTACAGGCCGGCATAGACCAGGCGGGTGAAGAAATCGGGGTTGATGACGAAGTTTCCGTACTTCGCGTCGAACTGCGAGGTGGGCTTGGCGGCAACTGCCTGTTCGACGGTGAGGCCCTTGTCCTTCAAGCCCTTGACCTTGTCGCGCACAGTCACCAGCATGTCGCGGAATTCGATCAGTTGCGCGCGGTTGCCGACCGGGCCGTGGCCCGGCACGATGATGGTGTGGTCGCTGCTCTGCTCGATCGCATGGTTCGCCCACTTGATCGCTTCATTGATGCCGCCGTGCGAGGCGTTGTCGATGAACGGATAGACCCCGTTCCAGAACGTGTCACCCAACACCAGCACATCGGCTTTCTCGAAGCGGATCCACAAGTCGCCATCGGTGTGACCGTTGCCGAGGTTCTTCAGCGTGATGAGTTCGCCGCCGAACTGCATGGTCTTCCCGTCTTTCACCAGGATGGTCGGAAGACCGGCTTTCGGCAGCGGCTTGAAGGTGTAGTTCCAGTCGTCGACCCGGGTGGTTTCGGAGATGTGTTTAAGCGTATTCGGATGGGCGATGATGGTGGCGCCGGACTCGCCGAGCCAGGTGTTGCCATCGGTATGGTCCCAGTGCCAGTGGGTGTTGGCGACGTATTTGACGGGCCCCTTGCCCACCTGGGCCAGCGCAGCCTGCAGCTTGGCCTTGGAGACGGAAATGCCTGCGTCGACCAGGAACTTGCCCTTCGCGCCTTGCAGGGCAACGATATTCCCACCCGCACCCATCAGCACGCTGATATTGCCGCGCAACTGCTGCGTGGTGATGTCGGCCTTGGACGTGGCTTCGTTGATCTGGATGACGGGGCTGACGGCTGCGGCGTCGGCGGGGGCGAACCAGCTCGCGCCGAGGGCGGCAATCGTGGTCGACAGCAGCAGGCGGCGGAGGGTGGCGGGTGTGATCTTCATGGGTCTTACTCCTATCGGCTTGGTTTGTCTTCGCTGGCGCTGCGTTGCGCCGCGATGAAGGTAGATTAGTCGCAGATCGGCCAGGGAGTTACCCCCTGTCAATGCAAACAGTTTTCGCGATTCGCGTATAAAGCGCGGCCCTGGTCGGAATGGCGCGTGCGCGCCGCGCTCGCTCGCGCGGCGTGGCTCATGGTCATGTTGGGATGCGCCAGGAATGGGCGGAAGCAGGCGCTGGTGTTCAGCGCACCGTGCAAAGAGGCCCTGCAAGCGCCGCGGGCGCCGCAGGGCCTGAAATGAAAACCGCGGGGAGGATGGGGGATGAACTGGCTTGCTTTATCGCCGTTGCCGACGGTCGATCATTTCCAGGGTCATGTCCCACAGGCGCGCGGCGTTGGCGGGATCAAGCGCGTAATGGGCGACACCGCGGTAATCGCCGGGCCGGCGCAACAGGATCTCGGCCTCGTTGCAATCCTCGAAGTAGCGGCCGCCGATCTTCTCGAGCAGCGGCGAACCCGCCAGCAGGACCGAGGTGGCCGCTCCCTGCGCCGTGGTCTTGCGCCGCCCGGGCGGCGTGCGCAAGCCGCCCGTATGCCGCTGCAGTCCGGTGGCGATCGCACCGGGATTGAGCGCGTTCGCGTAGATCGCATCACCCGACCAGCGCCGCGTCGCCTCGACCGCCAGCAATGCACAGGCCGTCTTCGACTGGCCATAGGCGACCAAAGGGTCGTAGGGCATGAAGTCGAAATGCGGGTCGTCCCAGATCACCGGGGCGATCAGGTTCCCGCTGGAACTAACCGAGACGATGCGCGCTCCGCCGGCCGCCGCCAGCGCCTCGTGCAAGCCGAGGGTGAGGGCGAAATGTCCGACGAAGTTGGTCGCATACTGCATTTCCCAGCCTTCCCTCGTCCTGGTCAGCTCCGGCAGTGCCATGATGCCACCGTTGTTGACCAGGATGTGCAGCGGATCGTTCCGGCTGCCGACGAAGGCCTGTATCGAGGCCTGGTCGCTCAAGTCGAGGTAGCTAGCGCTGATGTTTTCATTACCGGTCACGGCCTTCAAGTGGGCCGCCACCTGAAGGCCTGCGTCGAGTTTGCGCACGGCCAGGGTGACATCGGCGCCAGCGTCGGCCAGCACCCTTGCGGTATCGATGCCGATGCCGGACGAGGCGCCTGTGACGATGGCGCGCTTGCCTGACAGGTCGATGCCGCTGAGAATCTCATCGGCTGTCGAACTGAAACCGAAAGGCGTCCGAATGGGATGGTGTGGCGATGTGTGCTTCACCAGACCTCCGCTTCCGCCGAATCCAACACGGCGTCGAATCTCAGTTCCGCGACAATCCTGCTCGAGCGCAGGCGGTCGGCGGCGTGATAGAAATTCGAGCTGAACATCAGTTCGTCGGCCCCGGTCGCGGCGAGTACCCGCTCCAGTTCCTTGGCGACAGTCTCCGGCCCGCCCACGACCGCCGCCCCCAGCATGTTGCGCACCGCCTGCTCTTCGCTTCGGCTCCAGCGCGCGCCCATGTCGGCCACGGGTGGCAGCATGCTCAGGCCCTCGCCGCGGACCAGGGCCAGGCTGCGCTGGAACATGGTGGTCGCCAGGAACTGCGCTTCCTCGTCCGACTCCGCAGCGACCAGCGGCAGGCACACCATCAGGTAGGGCCGCGCCAACGCAAGCGATGGCTGGAACCTGGCCCGGTACAAGGCCGCCGCCTCGTGCAGTGCCTGCGGTGCGATGTGGGCGGCAAAGGCGAAGGGCATCCCGCGTTCGGCGGCCAGCGCGGCGCCGAAGCTGCCGGACCCCAGGATCCAGAGCGGTACCCTGGTACCCACGCCCGGCACGGCGCGTACCCGCTGACCAGGCATATCCGGCCCCAGCAGCATCTGGATTTCCGCTACCTGGTCGGGAAAACTATTGCCATCGGCCGGGCTGCGCCGCAGCGCACGCATGGTTTCACCGTCCGCCCCTGGCGCCCGCCCCAGGCCGAGGTCGATCCGCCCCGGGAACAGCGTTTCCAGCGTGCCGAAATTCTCGGCCACCACCAGCGGAGCATGGTTCGGCAACATGATCCCGCCGGCGCCCACCCGCAGATTGCGGGTGGCGGCTGCCATCTGGCCGACCAGCACGGCAGTGGCTGAACTGGCGACTCCGGCCAGGTTGTGGTGCTCGGCCAGCCAAATCCGCTGGAAGCCGAGGCCGTCGAGCTCCTTGCCGTAGTCCAAGGCTTCGCGCAATGCATCGGCGGTCGAGCCTCCGGCGCGCAGCGGAACGACGTCCAGCGCCGACAGCGGGGTGCGGGCGAGCAGGCTCATGCCACCTCCACCACGATCTTGCCGCGCGCGCTGCCATCCTGCATGGCTGCGTGGGCCTGGCCGACATCGGCCAGCGTGTAGTGACGATCGTCCAGCAAGACCCGGATCTTGCCTGCATCCACCAGCTTGGCCGCCTCATTCATGATGGTGCCATGGTTGGCGCGGCCCTTGCCGCTCAACAGGGGCAGCAAGGTGAACACGCCGGAATAGGTCGCGGCGCGGAAGGACAGCGGCGCCAGCGCATGCGTGCCCCAGCCCAGGCAGCTGACGACGTGGCCGTGGTAGGGGCGCGCGGCCTTGAATGAAGCGTCCAGGGTGGCGCCGCCGACGGTGTCGTACACGATATCGAAGCCCTCGCCATCCGTGTATTGCTGCACGTATTCCTCGACGCTGGTGGCCCGGTAATCGATGAACACGGCGCCGTAGCCTTCGATGGTCTCGCGCTGGGATGCGCTGCCGGTGGCATACACCTCGGCGCCGAATGCCCGGGCGATCTGGACGGCGACATGGCCGACGCCGCCGGCGCCGCCATGCACGAGCACCTTTTTCCCGGCCGTGATCCGGGCGCGGTCGACCAGGCCTTCCCATGCCGTGATGAACACGAGCGGCAGCGCCGCGGCCTCGCGCATCCCGATGCTGGACGGCTTGTGGGCGAGCAGCTGGGCGTCGACCGCGGCGTATTCGGCCAGCGAACCCTGGACACCACCGACGCCGCCAGTCATGCCCCAGACCTCGTCGCCAGGCGCGAAGCCGCTTACCCCTTCACCGACGGCTTGCACCACGCCGGCCATGTCGATGCCGAGAATGGCGCCCGGCGCGACCTGGGCATGGTCGGCCTTGCCGGCAGCGATCTTGATGTCCAGGGGATTGACGCCACTGGCCTTGATCCGCACCAGGACCTGGCCCGGGCCCGCCTCGGGACGCGCAATCTCGGTCAAGGTCAGCGGGGTTTCGTAGGCGTTCAGTACAACTGCTTTCATCGCTTGGTTCATGGCATGCTCCAGTGGGTGAGTGATGAATCCAGTGTAGTGAGCAGCCATAGGCAGAACAACGGGCCGGAAGTGGATGCAGTTTTCGTGAATCCAAAACAATGATGGCCGTAGTATCGTGGGCGCCGATGCGCCGAAGTTCTGTTAGAGCATTCTTGTCTCTGCGGACTCGGCAGCTTTACGGAAGGCGCCTGGCGTCATGGCCGTCTCGCGCCGGAATACGCGGTTGAAGGCGGCCACCGATTCGTAGCCGACCTGGCGCGACACTTCGGCCAGCGCAAGGCCGGAGTGCTGCAGCAGGCGGGTGGCGCAATACATGCGCCATTGGGTCAGGTAGTCGAGCGGGGTCTGTCCCACCACCGCCTTGAAACGGGCGGCAAACGCCGAACGTGACATGCCTGCCATGCGCGCCAGCGACTCCACGGTCCAGTCATGTCCCGGGTCGCCATGCATGGCCTCCAGCGCCAGGGCCAGGTGACGGTCGGCGTTCGCCGCCAGCCAGCCGCGCGTTGGACCGCCGGGCTGGGCCGAATAGGCGCGGATCGCATGGACGAACAGGAGTTCGAACAGGCGGCTAACCACCGCTTCCGAACCCAGTCCCGGTGCTTCCGTCTCGATCGCCAGCAACTCCAGCACCGAATGGAAGGCCAGGCCCCGGTCCTGGTCCAGCCTCAAATGCAGCAGCGGAGGCAGGACCTTGAGCAAGGGCTTCGCCGCCTGCGCGTCCAGTTCGAAGAATCCGCTGATGAAGGAAGTGCGCGCGCCGCCCCCGCCAACCTCAATCTTGTTGCCGATGCGTAGTTTCTCGATGTCGACGCAATCGGTGGTGGCGGAATTCTCGTGGTCGTAGATGCGGTAGGGCTGGTCCTGCAGCATGATGAAGACGTCGCCGCCACGCAGCGCGATCGGCGCAGGACTGTCGGCCGTTTGCAGGATCGCCGAACCGCGTACCAGCAACACGAACTTGAGGAAAGGTTCACCGGACGAGTCGAATCCCCAGGGGGCGCTGGCTTCCAGGCGGGTGAACAGGGCGCGGCGTATGCGCAAGCCAGTCAGGATGTCGGTAAGCGGATCCATGATTGTTTTCAAAATTGGACGAGTAGGCAAAACACAAGGACTTTCAAGACTTGTTCGTCCAGATGCGTGCCGCCATTATAGATTCATTGCGAACCAACATGGAACATCATGCCTTACACCCCGCCTCCCTCCAGCGCCATTGATCAAGTCCGCCAGGCCAAGGCCCGCTACTGCCGTTATGCCGATACCAAGCAATGGGACGCATTCGCCGACCTGTTCGTTCCTTCTCCTGACATCCGGATCCTCGGCGTTGGCGGAGAGCTTGTTGTCGCCTTCTCCTCGCGCGATGTGTTCACTGCCGCCGCCCGTGACTATCTTGCAAGCGCCCAATCCATCCACCAAGTTCATAACGACGAGCTGACCCAGGTATCGGACAGCGAGATCAGCGCGATCTGGTCGATGGAGGACACCATCCTGTTCCCGGAGCGGACGGACAGTCGTCCGTCACGCCACCATGGCTACGGCCACTATCACGAAAACTGGGTGCTCACCAGAGATGGCTGGCGTATCGCCCGTCTTGAACTGCGTCGCACCATCCTGGAGATCACGCCATGAACAAACTTCCACTCCGCGTAGGCATCATCGGGGTGCATCCCGACAAGGGCTGGGCCGCCACGGCGCACCTCCCGGCGCTGCAGCGGCTGCCGGAATACCAGATCGCCGCCGTCAGCCATCACGACCTGGCTACGGCCCGGGCCGCCGCCCACGCGTTCAGCGTGCCGCACGCCTTCGCCTCCGCCGCGGAACTGGTGACCCATCCGGACGTCGACCTGGTGGTCGTGGCGGTCAAGGTGCCGCGCCATGCCGAGCTGGTCGGCCAGGCGATCGCGGCCGGCAAGGCCGTTTTCTCCGAGTGGCCTCTCGGCACCAGCCTGGCAGAAGCGGAATCCATGCGCGATCTGGCACGCGCGGCCGGCGTGGCCACCTCGATCGGCTTGCAAACACGCGCCGCACCCGCCTTCGCCCATGCACGCCATCTGGTCAGGGATGGTTATGTGGGCCGGGTGCTGTCGGCCAGCATGATCGGTTCCGGCATCCTCTGGGGAGAAGCCGTGAACGAGGGCTACGTCTACACGCTCGACCCAGCCAATGGCGCCGCCATGCTGAACGTGCCATTCGCCCACTCGATCGACGGCCTGCTGCATGTGCTGGGCGCCGGCTTCGACGCGGTATCCGGCTTGCTGGGCAACGCGCGCAAGACGACCCGCATCGTCGAGACCGGGGCCGAGCTGCCCTTGAGCGTGGCCGACCAGATACTGCTCGCCGGCCAGTTGAGCAATGGTGTCGCGGTATCCGCCCACTTCCGCGGCGGGCTGTCGCGCGCGACGAATTTTCACGTCGAGATCAATGGCACGCATGGAGATCTCCTCATCACGAGCCCGGTCGGCTATGTCGGCATCGGTGGCATGCGGCTGCAAGGGGCGCATGGGGACGAGACTTTGCATGAAATCGAGATTCCGGCGAGCTATACTGCCCATGGCGCCGAAGGGCCGGCGCAGCTGGTCGCAAGCGCCTATCAGCGCCTGGCCGAGGATATCGCCAACGGCACGCACGACGGCCCCGATTTCGACGACGCGGTAGGCTTGCATCGCCTGGTCGACACGATCGTCCGCAACGCGGGAGTGCTCAAATGAAGGCGGTCGTCATGCGCACGTCGGGCGGCCAGGGCGTCCTGGCGTATCAGGAGATCCCCGAGCCGGTGGCCGGACCGGGGCAGGTGCTGGTCGAGGTGGTGGCCGCCGGCGTCAATTTCATGGATGTGGGCGTACGCCAGGGGCTGTACTGGACCGACATGCCGAACCCGAAAATCATCGGCGTCGAAGGCACGGGCAGGGTGCGCGCAGCCGGTCCAGGCGTAGAGGGCTTCGTCCCTGGGCAGCGGGTGACCTGGGCTTACGCATCGGGCAGCTACGCCGAACGGATCGCGGTGCCGGCTGATGCGCTGGTGCGCGTGCCGGACGTCATCGATGACCGTACGGCGGCGGCCGTGATGATGCAAGGCCTGACGGCCAGCCATTTCGCGACCGACTTCTATCCCGTGAACCCTGGCGATATCGCGCTGGTGCATGCGGCGGCCGGCGGTGTCGGGCAGCTGCTGACGCAGCTGGTGAAGCTGCGCGGCGGCAGGGTGATCGGGCGTGTCTCGCACGCCGACAAGATTGCCGCCGCCCGCGCGGCCGGGGCCGATCACGTGATCGTCGATGCCGAGGGCCGGTTTGCCGGCGAGGTGCAGCGCCTGACGGATGGCGAAGGCGTGCATGTGGTCTACGACGGCTCGGGTGCGGCGACCTTCGACGACTCGATCGCCTCGCTGCGCCGCTGCGGCACCTTGTGCTGGTACGGTCCCGGCCTGGGACTGTCCCGGCCGATCGACCTGCCCAGGCTTCCGCGCAGCATCAAGGTCGGCTATGCCGCCTTCTACGACCACGTTCCCACGCCGGCCTTGCTGCGCGCCCGCGCCGGGCAGCTGTTCGACTGGATCGTGGCGGGCAAGCTGGGGGTGGCAATCGGCACGGCCTATCCTCTCGTCGATGCCGCGCTGGCGCATGCCGCCCTCGAGAGCCGCTGCACGACCGGCAAGCTGCTGCTTATCCCTTGAGGTCAGGCGCGGGAAACAGGCCGGCGAGGAAATCGATAAAGGCACGCACCTTCGCGGCGCGCTGCTGCCGTTGCTGGAACAGGGCGTGGACGAGCGGCCCATCGGCTTGCCACGGCTCCAGTAGCGGAACCAGTTCGCCGCTGCGCAGCGCGTCCGCCACGGAGAGCGACAGGAATTGCCCGATGCCGGCGCCCGCCTTGCACAATTCCAGCAGCGAGTCGACGTGATCGTAGCTGATGCGGGTCCGTGGGACAAAGTCGTCCGCCCCATTGAACGTCCAGGGCCGCAAGCGCCTCACCTTCGGCAGCATGAAGCCCATGCAGCTGAAATCGGCCAGGGCGTCGGGCGAGGGCGGCGTGCCGTACTGACGCACGAATCCCGGCGAGGCGCAGCAGATGAACTTCGTCTGCATGAGCGGGCGCGCCACCAGGCCGGAGTCCGCCACGTTCCCGATGCGGATCAATACATCGACGCCTTCGTCCACCATGTCCAGCAAACGGTCGCTTACCGTGGCGCGCAGCGTGATTTCAGGGTATTGGGCCAGGAAACGCGGCAGGGCGGGGGACACGTACATGCGCGAGACAAGTCCCGGCATGTCGACCCGTAAGGTACCGCTTGGGATGTCCGCCGCATCATGCAGTTGCGATTCCAGTTCGGCCATGTCGGCCAGCAACTGCATCGCATGCTGGTGGCATACCACGCCCTCGCTGGTCAGCGACATGCTGCGTGTCGTCCGATGCAGCAGTTTCACACGGAAGTGGGATTCGAGGCTCGCCACATGGATCGTGACCGAGGACGGCGACATGCCGAGCCGCTCGGCTGCCCTGCTGAAGCCTCCCGCGTCCACGACTGCGCAAAACACGCGCATTGCTTCAAGCTTGTCCATGGTATCTCTTGGCAGTAATGATCAAGGTTTTCCGGTCTCGTGCTGCAGGGAAATGAGTCATTGGGTGACCGCTGATTGTAGTGAATTCAATTCGGTGCCGGACAGGGCGTTTGATGCTGGCGCATCGCTTTTCACCCGACTATGATGGCGCGCGCGCCGTATCCGCAACCACGGAGCGCCGGTAAGCGCCCGGTCCAGCCCCGTAGCTGCGTTTGAATACGCGGTTGAATGCGGCTTCCGACTGGTAGCCGACCATTTCCGCGATCTGTCCGACCGGCAGACGCCCTTCGCGAAGCAGGGCGGCGGCCCTTGCCATCCGGGTCTGGGTCAACACCTGGGCCGGGCTTGCCTGGGCTGCGCGCTGGAACAGGCGGGCAAAGGTGGCGCGCGAGATATGACACAGGTCCGCCAGTTCGGCCAACTGCCAGGGACGCTCCGGTTCCGCCAGCATGGCCCGAAGCGCAGGCTGCAGGCGTGGCTCGGCCAGCAAAGCGAACAGCCCGGGTGTCGACGGCGCCTGCTCCACCCAGGCCCGCATCACCAGGGTGAACAATGCCGACGCCAGCTGCGATAGCAGGGCACGCCCACCCGGTCGGGACGTTTCGGCCTCCTGGCGCAGCATCTGGATCAAGCTGCGCAGGGTCGAGAAATCGTGCCGATCGGCGGTCCGCACGTGCACCAGTTCCGGCAGCGCGGTCAACAGCGCATTGTGTGTCGACTGTCCGAATTCGAACTGCCCGCACAGGATGTCGGTGACGGGGCCGCTCCCATCGTTGAACAGCAGGGGCAGCGCGGACTGCTCATCGGACTGCTGGTAGCTACCCGACGTTCCGTCCGATTCCTCGGCATACAGACGATGCGGTGCACCGGTAGGGAACAGGATGATGTCCCCTTCCTCCAGCTGGATATCTTTACGTCCGCCCACTTCCAGACGTCCGCGTCCGCGCGCGATCAGGTGATAGGGCGCGCTCCCGGCGCCGCTTCCGGGATGTTCCAGTACCCAGGGCGCGCCGAACTGGCAGCGGATGTCCAGTGCGGTGCGCACCGGATACAGGGTCAGCAAGTGACTCAAGACACCCATGGCACTAGTTGAGTTGAACGAGCAAGAGATAGAGGTTTCCGAGCATTATAAAGGGCAGGTGGCGTGGCTACACTGTTTTGCATGCCGGACACTGAAGCGCCGGCAAAATACTGAACCCGAAAGGAATATCATGTCCCGCCTGTACACTGTCACCCCCGCCGAAGCCACTGGCCAGGCCGCCCAGCTTTTCAGCGCGATCAAGGCCGCAGCCGGCACCGTACCGAATGCCTTCGCCACCATCGGCTCGAACAGCCCGGTAGCCCTGAAAGCCGCCTTGGAGCTGGACGGCGCGCTGCGCAAGAGCAGCCTGTCGCACCATCAGATCGAGATCATCAAGCTCGCTGTCAGCGCCGAAGTCGGCTGCGATTACTGCATTGCGGCCCATACGTTCCTCGGTGGACGGGCCGGCCTGCCGGGCGCCACGATGGCGGCGCTGCGCGGCGGCGTGCCGAGCGGCGATGCGGCCACCGATGTGCTGGCGAGGTTCGCACGGCAACTGGTCGCCAGCAAAGGTACTGTGCCGGTCGAGGAGGTGGCGGCGATAAGGGCGGCTGGCTACACCGATGCCCAGATCATCGACACGCTGCTGGCCATCGCCAGCATCACGTTCACCAACCTCGTCAATCGCGTCAATGACACGGTGCTCGATTTCCCGGCCGTCGATTGATACCGCTTGCCGGTGCATGCCCTCCACCGGCGCATTGGAGAACAATGATGAATCACGTGATCATGTACAGCAGTGACACCTGCGGCTATTGCAGGTTGGCCAAGCGCCTGCTGGCGCAGCGCGGCGTGACGGCCGAAGAAATCAACGTCGATCTGGATCCCGCGCGGCGGGTCGAGATGATGGCGCGTACCGGTCGCCGCAGCGTGCCCCAGATCTTCATTGGAGAGCGCCATATCGGCGGCTTCGACGAGCTCGCGGCGCTCGAGCGCGCCGGCGAACTGGCATTGCTTCTGTAAGGTGTGTGCAGGACCGCCACCCTGTCCGGTATCCGTACCGATTCGACCAACGCTATCCTTTGTGAGCCATATATGTCCCGCATTTCTGTCCTCAACCTCCTCAACGTCCCTGCTGAAAGTCAGGCTTTCGTCGAAAAATCTCAGGCCAGCAACGGTTTTTTGCCAAACCTGATTGGCGTGTTGGCACATGCGCCAGCGGCGCTGGAAACGTACATGAAGGTGGGTGCGATCAATGCCAGCACGAGCTTGACGCTGACCGAACGTGAAGTGGTGCAGTTGGCCGCCGCGCAGGGGCATGGCTGCGATTTTTGCCTGGCAGGCCATGGCGCCGTGATGATGAAGAAGGCTGGCGCACCCCGCTCGGTGGTGCAGGCCCTGCAGACCGGCGCCGAAAGTGGTGATGCGCGGCTCGATGCAGTAGCCGCATTCACCCGGTCCGTGATTGCCACCCGCGGCGCAGTCTCTGACGCTGACTACCAAGCTTTCCTCGCGCACGGCTACGGGCCCAGACAGGCGTTGGAGATCGTGTTGGGCGTCAGCCTTGCGACACTGTGTAATTTCGCGAATAACCTGGGCGAGACAGAAGTAAACGCGGAGCTGCGGCCCTATCTGCCACACCGTGCTTGAGGGGGCTTGCGCTGATCATGGCAAGCGCCCGGAAAGTGCTCGACAATACACCTGAACCGTCAGGACGCTGCCGGCTCGATATGGCTGGAGGTTCGCCGGCCGTGGCTTATCCGGACGACAGCAGGACGCCTGGCGGTACCTGAGCGCGGCCGGAGGTGAGGAAGCGCGAAACGAAACTGTCGGGGCTGATCGGCGGGGACACGAAGAACCCCTGGATTTCCTGGCAGCCTTCGGCGCGCAGGAGCTCCAGTTGCTCCTCGGACGCCACCCCTTCGGTGGTGACTTGCAGGTTCAGGTTGGACGCCATCGCCAGAATCGCACGTAATTAGTCGCGAAAGCTCATGAACCGGCGGCGCTCACTGCCATCTCCTGACTCACCGCAATCATCATCGCATCAGAATGGAATTAAAAAGGTTCTTCACGGATTAGCGGGAAGTAACGCCAGAAAAGGGAAAGCGGTGAAGACGAGCTAGACTTGTTGTGCGACCAACAAAGAATGCTCATCCTCACCGCTTTCATGACGAATCATAATCTTGCCCTCCCGTTCTGGGAAGGGTTCTTTGCATCGAAATTGGAGCGCCGGCCGGGCGCAGTGTGGATCGATCTGCGCAGGGATCCTGCCGCCCCCATGGTGTGCAATGGCTGCGGCCATCACTGTCATCGAGTGCACGAGTCAGGCATGCGAATCATCCGTGAGTTGCCG